>CALOBA010000031.1:0-62877 GCA_942491465.1 uncultured Gammaproteobacteria bacterium | reverse complement strand
AGGGGGCCAATCGTGTCGCTTACAGCGGGAGTCTTTGATGCGGCGGCTCCACAACCCGTGCATTGTCCGGCGGCGAGCCCTGAGTGGGGAAAATCACGGAAGTTTCATTGGTGACCCTGGCTGCCGGGCGAGTGGCGGCGATGGTCCTGGCAAGCGCCGTCGGTCGGTGGCGGCGCGTTCCGTTTCGATCAATCCGACCAGAGAGGTAGCTGTGATGAGAAGAATTGTGTTGACGGGTCTGGCGCTGGCGACAGGCATTGTTACGTTAGCGTCGTGCGCGCAAGTCGCTCATACGGAGGCGAACACGCCGAAGGCGGCGGCGGCGGTTAGAGCCTTATGGCAGGACCAGCACAAGGCGCTCGATGCACACGACATCGCGGGGGTGATGGGCACATTCGCCGACAGCGACGACATCATGCTCATGGGCACCGGCCCTGGCGAACACTGGGTCGGCAAGGAGGATGTCAAGGATGCCTATGCCCACTTCATGAAGGACTTCGACCCGAATACCAAGGAGGTCAAATGCGGCGAGGGTGCCGGCACCTCCAAGGGCAATGTGGCCTGGCTCACCGCGGTCTGCGACTTCAAGGACAAGAAGGGAGGCGGGTCGCGCCATTTCATCCTCAATATCTCCGCAGTCCTGGTCAAACAGGGGGATGCCTGGCGGTTCCACACCATGCATTATTCCCAACTCCTGGGCGGTGGCAGCTAGCCTTCGCAAGGCGCTTCAGAATAGCGAACAAGAGAGAACCATCTCATGACTGACAAACACGAACCTTCGAAGACCTTGGATGGCCCCGCAGTGGACTCCGGCAGCGGCGAGGAGCAGGCGCTTCAGAGCCGCCGCGACTTTCTCATCGGCCTTGGCAATTGGTCGCGGGCAGTCATCGTCGGTGCCGTTGCCGGCGGCGCGCTGCTGGCCAATAACCCCGCACAGGCAGGCTGGATAAACCGCCGCGGTGGCGGGGGAGGCGGCTGGGTCAACGGACGCGGCGGCGGCGGCGGTGGCGGCAGCTGGATCAACCGTCGCGGCGGCGGTTGGGGCGGCAGCTGGATCAACAGACGCTGACCGGCGCTACGAGTACGCCAAGCTGCTCGACAACCATCCGGTGCGGGTCTTGCTGCCGGTGGAGCCGGGATTCGAGAAGGCGACCAACCAATGCAACGCGGCGTGCGAGTACTGCTTGGCAGACAAGACCCGCGACCACCTGAGCATCGAACGCCTTGGGCTGATCGTCGATAAGGTGCTGGAGCACATGGACGCCCGTGGGATCGGTGCACTGACCATCCGAACCTCTACCGCAGAAAGTTTCCGGCAATCGCCTTAGCGCTAGGACGCACTCTGGGCGAGCAAGGTCCGCATGGCGCGCTCGGCGGGCATCGACGTCAAGGTGATCTCGGTGCTCAACCGGGCAACGCTCGAGTCCGGCACATCGAAGACCAAGCGCCCCGGCTCGCTTTAAAATCTGGCCGAAAAATGCCGGATTTACATCTTTCAGCCGCGAAAGCGAGGCTACGCTGAATGGCCGCATTTACTCTTGCTTGAGTGATTCTCCGGTCTCGATCAGTCGCTCCCCAAGCCTTGATTCGGCCTCCTTGCAAAGCCCTCTTCATGATTTCGTGTTTGTCTATTTATCTTATCATATCTTTATAGATAGAGGGAGGTGCCGCCTCAATGCCATTAAGTTAGCGAGCCATTGCAACGCTTTGTGGGAGCGGCTTCAAGCCGCGACTCGGCCCGCGCGCAGAGCGTCGCGGCTGGAAGCCGCTCCCACGGCTTAACTTAACGGCATTGGGTGCCGCCTCCGTTCTGGTCGCGCGCTATCGTCAAGGCCCCTGACCGCCCTGCCGAGGCCCAGCGCATCGTGCCGCTGATGGGTGTGGCCGCCACCGGCGAGGCCATGGAGAAGAAGGAATACAGCTAGGCAGCACAACTGGCCAAGCCAGCGGTCGCATCCCCATCGATGCCGCGAGAACGCAGCGCGGGGAGGTGCCGGTCTACTCTCCCTCTGCCCATCTACGGCGGCTTGGGTTTGCGCGAGCTCGACGAAGACTTGCACTGGGTCTGCGGCCCGGGGATGATTGCCGCCTGAAGGATGATCTTTGGTGCCGTCGGGTCGTCGGCCCGTCTTCGACGGGTGGGCTGCGCCGCGCGGTTTCGTTCCTACTTATCGAGGTCTCAAACATGTTATCTGTTCGGTTGCCCGCATTGACGCTCGTTGTGCTGATGACTTGGTTGCCCGGTATCGGTGTTGCCGGTCCGTTGGACGACTTGCTGGAAAAGGTGGAAGGCGGGCTCGGCGAGATGGCGGGGGTGAAAGGGGCGCCGAAGTCGTTGTCCGCCATGGTCGACAACTCGGTGGGCTATCTGAATCTCTCGCCCGGCAAGATCCTGATCGAGGGGGAGGGCTGGATCGCCGTGTGCAGGATCAGGATCAGCGACGCGGCCTTCGCGAGGGAAGACCCGAGCGTGGGCGACAGCTCCGTGCAATGCATCCCGCTGAAGATGCTGGACAACGCGGCGGGCCGTCTGCAGGCGTTGATGGAAGACAGCGTAGGCTATGTCACCGTTGCCGAGGACACCATCCTGATCGAGGCGTCGACGAACGGCGCCTCGTCCATCTGCCGTCTGGACATCGACGATGCCCTGTTCGGCGCCGATGCGGCGGCGGCCGAGGCCGCCGTTGCCGTTGCCGATGGCGGGGGCCACCGCTGCGTGACGGTGGCGGCCCTCGATCGGGTCATGAAGGACTAGGCCGCGATCGCTTGCGCCCGCTCAGCCCGGCTCGCCGGAGCGGGAGAACGGGGTGGTTCCACATCAAGCGCTGGATCTATACAGCGATATCGTCTTCACCAGAATGCTAAGTATTGATATTCCCGAAGACCTGGAAAGAAAGATCGATAGGTTTGCAACGCTAGCCGGGCAGACGCCGGCGCAAGCGGTCATCGAGATAATTGAAGAGCGCATCGATCATCAAAGTGCTTATTAGGTCTCGGGGGATCCGTGCAGAGCGGGTTGCGGTGCGGGTTTTTTCTTTCTCAGTAAGTAGCAAGATAAGAGGTGGCAAAATGAAGCTTTGGGTGCTGTTGTTGATTGGCCTCCTGATGGGGGCGTCGACGTCCTTCGCTCAATTCACCGGGCCGTCGGCGGCAGGTCGGGTGAGCACGGTGGAGGAGGCGCGAAAGGCGCCGGTTGATACCTACGTGACGGTGACCGGGAACATCGTTGCCCGGCTCAGAGAGGATTATTATACCTTTCGGGATCAGACGGGCGAGGTTCGGGTGGAGATTGAGCCATCGGTCTGGCGAAATCGGAAGGTCGGACCGGATGACAAGGTCCGGTTGGTTGCTGAAGTCGATCGCAATGCAGCCGGGATCATCTACCTTTGGGTGGAGTCATTGGAGATGGCGGATTGACCCCCGCTTAGCCGGCGGCGCGGCCGAATGATCCACCGGCCGAAAGCTCCTCTGCAATAGATTCCGTTGCGCGCAAGCGCCGCGGTCAGCGCGGCCCCTTGATCCGATCGTAGGCGGCGAGGGCCTCGGTGCGGGTCTTGGCCAGGTCGACGATCGGTCTTGGGTAGTCACGACCGAGGTGGACGCCGCTGCCTTGCAGCAGGTTGGCAGGGGCGGCCCAGGGCTGGTGCAGCCACTTGCTCGGGAGCCGGGCCAGCTCCGGGCACCAGCGGCGGACGTAGGCGCCGTCGGGGTCGAAGCGCTCGCCTTGGCGGACCGGGTTGAAGATGCGGAAGTAGGGGGCGGCATCGGCGCCGCTGCCGGCGCTCCATTGCCAGCCTTGGGTGTTGTTGGGTAGGTCGGCGTCGACCAGGGTGTCCCAGAACCAGTGTGCGCCGTGCTGCCAGGGTAGGCGCAGGTTCTTGGTCAGCAGCGAGGCGACGATCATGCGCACCCGGTTGTGCATCCAGCCGGTGTGCCAGAGTTCGCGCATGCCGGCGTCGACGATGGGGATGCCGGTGCGCCCGTGCTGCCAGGCGGCGAGCAGGGCGTCGTTGTCGTTGTCGGTGTCGTTGTCGCGCCAAGGGAAATCGGCAAAGCGCGGGTTGAGGGGGTGGTCCGGGGTCTGCGGGAAGTGGTAGAGGAGCTGGTGGCTGAATTCGCGCCAGCCGAGTTCGCGGACGAAGGCGTCGGTGTCGGCACCGGCGCTGCCCCTGAGGCGGGCGAGGATCTGGCGCGGCCCGATCTCGCCGAAGTGCAGGTGGGGCGAGAGCCTGGATGTGCCGGCCTGTGCGGGCAGGTCGCGAGCGTCCGCGTAGCCGCGCAGGGCGCCGTCGATGAGATGCGCCAGTCGGTCTTGGGCGCCGGCCTCGCCAGGCTGCCAGGTGGCCCGCAGTCCACTGTCCCAGGGGATCTGCGGCAGCAGGTCGAGGGCGTCGGGGGGCAGGCTGTCGAGGCCCTCGGGTAGGGGCGGTAGTTGGGTCGGTGCCGGCAGCGGCTCGGGCAGTGTCGCCAGTTGGCCCTGGCAGCGGCGCCAGTAGGGGGTGAAGACACGGTAGGGCTCGCCGCCGCCGGTCTTGATCTGCCAAGGCTCGAACAGCAGCGCGGCGTTGTGGCTGTGGCAGGTGATGCCGTCGGCGCGCAGGGCCTGCTTGATGGCGGTGTCACGCGCGATCAGGGCCGGGTCGTAGCAGCGGTTCCAGTGGCAGTCGCGGGCACCGCTGTCCGCAATGAGCCGGCGCAGCGTGGGCAGGGTCTCACCGCGGAGGATGATCAGGCCGGAGCCGCGGGCTTCGAGGTCGGCGGCCAGTGCCGTCAGGCTGTGATGCAGCCACCAGCGCGATGCGGCGCCGGGCTGCCAGGGGGCCTCTTCGTCCGGGGCGTGGATGTAGACCGGCAGCAGCCGGTCGGCGCCGGCAATGGCGGCGCACAGGGCGGGGTTGTCGGCCAGGCGCAGGTCGCGGCGCAGCCAGAGGAGGGTGGTGGGCATTGGCGATGGGCCGGTGGGGGCGCGCGCTGCGCATGCCCTGCGTCTGCGTGCCTCGGCGGTTGGTGGCTGTCGGCAGGAGACGCGGGGCTGCGCTGGCTTGTCCTCAGTCGGCAAGCACCTCGTCGAGGAAGCCCTGCATCAGCGCCCAGGAGCGCTGGTCGGCCTGCGGGTTGTAGGCGACGTTGTCGATGCCGTAGTCGGCGGCGGTGGGGTTGGTGAAGCCGTGGCGGGCGCCGCCGTAGGCCACCAGCTGCCAGTCGGCGCCGACGCGCTCGAGGCCGTCTTCGAAGGCTTGGACGTTCTTCGGCGGCACGAAGTCGTCGGCGCTGCCGTGGGCGGCGAGGATGCTCGGGGCGATCGCGCTCAAGTCTTCGGGCGGTGCCGGCAGCGAGCCGTGGAAGCTGACCACGCCGTCCAGGTCGGCGCCGGCATAGGCCATCTGCATGACCGTGGCGCCGCCGAAGCAGTAGCCGACGGCGGCCAGCCGCTCGGCGTCGGTCTGTGCCTGTTGCTTGAGCACGTCGAGCCCGGCCTGGGCGCGGGCACGCCAGCCGTCGACATTGGCAGTGATCTGCTGCATCCAGCCCTTGGCGTCCGCGGCATGGCTGGTGACGCGGTCGTCGCCGTACATGTCGGCGGCGAAGGCGACGTAGCCGAGTTCGGCGAGCATCTCGGCCCGGCGCTTGGCGTAGTCGTTCAGGCCCCACCACTCGTGGACGACGAGGACGCCCGGGCGCTTGCCCTCGACGGCATCGTCGTAGGCCAGGTAGCCGGTGAGGGTCTGATCGCCGTCTTGGTAGGTGACGGCCTGGGTCTGGACCTCGGCCAGGGCCAGGCCGGGCAGCAGCAGGGCGGCGGCGGCGATGACGGGACTGGTCTTGCGCATGGTGGGCGGTCTCCGGAGGGTTGCGGTGAAGCGGGCGTCGGGGATGGGCGGTCAAGGCGCCTTGGGGGCGGTGCGCGCGACAGCGTGCCGATCTGTCCGCAAAGTTGGCTCCAACCGCGGCGGAAACAACATGGGCTGCGGATGTTGTGGCGGCGCGCGTATTGCCGGGATGCTCGCGACAACGACAACGACAACGACAACGACAACGACAACGACAACGACAACGACAACGACAACGACAACGACAACGACAACGACAACACGACCACGACCACGACCACGACCACGACCCGAGCAGGTTCGCCGTGCCTGGAGGCTGCCGTCTCAGAAGGTCCGGCCGTCGAAGCCGAACATGTGGCGTGGCGGTGCGCTGAACTCGATATAGATCCGGTCTTGGGGGACGCCCAGGCTGACCTCGATGAGCGTGCACAGGGCCGCCGATAGCTGGGGCGTGCGGCCTTCGTCCAGGCCCAGGCTCTTCAGCTCCAGGTAGGCCGCGGGTGCGGTGTCGCCGGCGAAGCTCATGGCGATGACCGGCTCGATGATGACCATGACGTAGCGTTCGGGCTTGCCGAGCAGTGCGGCGACCTCGGTGGATGCGCGCTGGATCAGGGCCTGGGCTGCGGCCGGGGCGATCGGGGCGTTGGTCTGGATCTTCAGTGTCGGCATCGGTGGCTCCGGCTGGTGGGGTTGGGCGGGTTTCGCGAGAAGACTGCGCGGTGATGGTGACCGATCGCGGACTACCGCAAGCACCGCTCATCGGAACCGCTACTTGCAGCGTTCGTCGATCTGTTCTCGGGCCTCCTGCAGTCGACGCTGACGCTCTTTGGCGTTGATGTAGCGCAGCTTGCCCTCTTCATCGCGCGTGAGATGTTGTCCGGCGCGTTGCAGGGTCTTGAGGTTCTGGCGTGCCGCGTCGCAGCCGGCGCGGCGCGCGGCGGCCTCGGCGGCGGTTTCGGCCTGCTCCTCCGCCGTCATGGTCTCGTCGTCACGGCGATCCTGGGCCGCCTCCAGGCGCCCCTGCAGGGCCGCTCGGGCGGCATCGCGCGTCGCCGAGGGCGGGCCGGTCTGCGGCTCAAGCACCTGCGCGTCGCCATGGGGCGGTGGCGTTTGCGAGTAGACGGTCACGCCGTTTTCGTCGACATAGCGGTACATCTCTGCACCGGCGCCCGGCGCGAGCAGAAGCAAGCAGAGCAGCAGGCAAATGGGATGGTTCATCGTTGTCGCGGGCGCTTTGCGGTGGGTTGTCGGCCGGCAGGCCGGGCAACGGGAGGCGGAAGCATTCCGGGTCACCTCGGCCCCCTTCGGAAAAGTATCGAGCCAGTCATCGCGGGCGTCAATGCCGGGCGCGGATGTGCTGGTCGAGCGCCCGGCGGCGATAACCCCTTGCGCATCGATCTTGACCCGAGGCATTGCAGTCGAGTATTTTCGATCGTTTACCTTGAACGACCTATCTTCAGACGACGGGCGGGCCCTGTTCAGCGCCTCCGACGGTCCCGACGGTGTTTTTACCGTCCGTGATCGGCGCTCGGCAGCCCCTGCGCCAACTGCGCGTCGTCGTTCCGACGGAGCTCCCGTGATGGCAACCGACCCCCAGGCACTGGCCCCGGCCATGCCGCCCGCAAACGATGCCGCCCCGGATGGGGCGGAGCAGCCGATACCGCAGCTGAGCGGGGCCGAGATCACGGTCCAGGCCCTGATCGACGAGGGCGTGGAATTCGTCTTCGGCTATCCCGGCGGCGCCGTGCTGCATATCTACGACGCCCTGTTCAAACAGGCCGATCACCTCAAGCATGTCCTGGTCCGCCACGAGCAGGGCGCGGTGCATGCCGCCGATGGCTACGCCCGCGCCACCGGCAAGTGCGGTGTGTGTCTGGTCACCTCCGGTCCCGGTGCCACCAACGCCGTCACCGGGATCGCGACCGCCCATTTGGATTCGATTCCCCTGGTGGTGTTGACCGGGCAGGTTCCGACCCCGGTGATCGGCAGCGATGCCTTCCAGGAGGTCGATACGGTCGGCATCACCCGTCCCTGCGTCAAGCACAACTTCCTGGTCAAGGATGTGCGCCAGCTCGCCGAGACCATCCGCAAGGCGTTCTATATCGCCCAGTCCGGTCGCCCGGGTCCGGTGGTCGTCGACATCCCCAAGGACGTGACCGATCCGTCGATCCGCGTGCCCTACGTCTATCCGCGCGAGGTGCGGATGCGCTCCTACAATCCGGCCGTGAAGGGGCATCCGGGCCAGATTCGGCGGGCGGTGGAGGCCATGCTGCAGGCCAAGCGGCCGGTGCTCTACACCGGCGGCGGCGTCGTGCTCGGCGAGTCGTCGGCGAAGCTGACCGAATTGGTGCGGCGGTTGGGCTACCCGATCACCAGCACGCTGATGGGCTTGGGCGCCTATCCGATGACCGACCGGCAGTTCATCGGCATGCTCGGCATGCACGGCACCTACGAGGCCAACATGGCCATGCACGAGACCGATTGTCTGGTCGCCATCGGCGCGCGCTTCGACGATCGGGTCACCGGCAAGATCGAGCACTTCTGCCCGCATGCCAAGATCATCCATGTGGATGTGGACCCGTCGTCGATCTCGAAGAACGTCCGCGTCGACGTGCCCATCGTCGGTCCCGTGGACTCGGTGCTCGCCGACATGCTCGCCTGCCTGGACGAGATGCAGGGGGAGGGCGGCGGCACGCCGGATGGCGATGCCTTGGCGGCTTGGTGGCGGCAGATCGACGACTGGCGGCGCGTGGATTGCCTGTGCTACGACCGCAACAGTCCGATGATCAAGCCGCAGTTCGCCGTGGAGACCCTGTACAAGGTCACCAACGGCGAGTTGTTCCTGACCTCGGACGTGGGCCAGCACCAGATGTTCGCCGCCCAGTTCCATCCGTTCGACAAGCCCCGGCGCTGGATCAACTCCGGCGGCCTGGGCACCATGGGCTTCGGTCTGCCGGCGGCCATGGGCGTGCAGCTGGCCCATCCGGACGCCCAAGTGGCCTGCATCTCCGGCGAGGCCAGCATCCTGATGTGCATCCAGGAGATGGCCACCTGCAAGCAGTACAACCTGCCCGTTAAGGTGATCCTGCTCAACAACGGCTACATGGGCATGGTGCGCCAGTGGCAGGAGTTCTTCTACGAGAGCCGCTACGCCCATTCCTATGTCGACGCGCTGCCGGATTTCGTTGCCCTGGCCGACAGCTTCGGCCATGTCGGCATGCGCATCGACAAGCCCGATGAGCTGGAGGGCGCCATGCGCGAGGCCTTCGCGATGAAGGATCGCTTCGTCTTCCTCGATGTGGTCGTCGATCCCACCGAGAACGTCTACCCGATGATCGCCGCCGGCAAGGGCCAGCACGAGATGCACCTGCCGCCGACCCTGTCCGAGCGGGAGCTGGCCTGATCCACGTCGGCAACCAACGCCAAGCCTTTGAGCCGGGGCCGGTCCCCGAAGAGTCTGAACCAACATGAGACACATCCTTTCGATGCTGGTAGAGAACGAATCCGGTGCCCTGTCGCGCATCGCCGGACTGTTCTCCGCCCGCGGTTACAACATCGAATCGCTGACGGTGGCCCCCACCGACGACCCGTCGCTGTCGCGCATGACGCTGGTCACCTCCGGCAACAACGACGTGGTGGAGCAGATCAAGAAACAGCTGAACAAGCTGATCGACGTGGTCAAGCTGCAGGACCTGTCCGACGGTCCGCACATCGAGCGCGAGATGATGCTGATCAAGCTCAAGGCGGCGCGCCCCGACCGCGAGGAGCTCAAACGGCTGACCGAGATCTTCCGCGCCAAGATCGTCGACGTGACCGAGGTCAGCTATGTCGTCGAGCTCACCGGCGTGTCGAAGAAGCTCGATGCCTTCATGGCGGCCGTGCCCGAGGGGCTGATCACCGAGGTGGTCCGCTCCGGGCCGTCCGGCATCGCCCGCGGCGAGAAGGGCTTGACGCTCTAAGACCATCCGCACACCGGGTCTTTTCGCCGCAACCGACGCGGCGGCCCAAAGACCTTTGAGCGATTCACGGCGGTGCCCGCGTACGCGGGTTGATCGGCCTGTTGGGCTGTGACTCGCAACGCCCCCGTGCCGCCCGTTTTACCCATCCCGGATTCCGCATGGCATTGGACATCGGATGACGGCAATCAAACTTCAGGACATCAAATGGCCATCAACGTTTACTACGACAAAGACGCCGACCTCTCGCTGATCCAAGGCAAGCAGGTCGCCATCATCGGCTACGGCTCTCAAGGCCACGCCCATGCCAACAACCTCAAGGAGTCCGGCGTCTCCGTCGTCGTCGGTCTGCGCCCGGGCTCGGCCTCGGCGGCCAAGGCCGAGAACGCCGGTCTGACCGTCAAAGACATCCCGAGCGCCGTCGCCGGCGCCGACGTGGTCATGATCCTGGCCCCCGACGAGCATCAGGCCGCGCTGTACAAGGAGCAGGTCCTGCCGAACATCAAACAGGGCGCGGCGCTGGCCTTCGCCCACGGCTTCAACATCCACTTCGGTCAGATCGAGCCGCGCGCGGACCTGGATGTCATCATGATCGCGCCCAAGGGGCCGGGCCACTTGGTGCGCTCCACCTACACCCAGGGTGGCGGCGTGCCGAGCCTGATCGCCGTGCATCAGGACGCCACCGGCAAGGCCCGCGACATCGCCATGGCCTACGCCTCCGCCAACGGCGGCGGGCGCGCCGGCATCATTGAGACGACCTTCCGCGAGGAGTGCGAGACCGACCTGTTCGGCGAGCAGGTGGTCCTCTGCGGCGGCCTGACCTCGCTGATCCAGGCCGGCTTCGACACCCTGGTCGAGGCCGGCTACGCGCCCGAGATGGCCTACTTCGAGTGTCTGCACGAGGTCAAGCTGATCGTCGACCTGATCTACGAGGGCGGCATCGCCAACATGCGCTACTCGATCTCGAACACCGCCGAGTACGGCGACCTGACCCGCGGTCCGCGGATCGTCGACGATCGCACCCGCGCCGAGATGCGCCGCATCCTCGGCGAGATCCAGTCCGGCGAGTTCGCCCGCGAGTTCATCCTCGAGAACCAGGCCGGTGCCGCGGGGATGAAGGCCATGCGCCGTCTCGGTGCCGAGCATCAGATCGAGCAGGTGGGCGAGCGGCTGCGCGAGATGATGCCCTGGATCCGCGAGTCGAAGCTCGTGGACAAGGCGAAGAACTGAGGAGCGCATCAGCATCATCGGGGCGGTTTGCGCACCGCCCCGTCTGGAGTGCCGCGGGTCTGTGCCTGGGCCCGTGGCGCACCCGGGAAGGGAGCAGATGATCCTGGCGGTCGCCTTGACCTGGCCGGAAATCGAACGCGGCGGAAGCGCGCGGTTTTGAGAGTGGCTCAAATATTGCTGCGTGGCTTGGATGCAGGACCATCGATATGATCGACCATGCATTTCCACCTCCGCCGGGGCGCCCTTCCCAGCCACGGCGATCGTTCGACCAGGCACCACCATGCGTGTTCGCGCCAACGAAATTTGGCTGCTGCTGGATGCGGAAAGGGATAGCGACCTCGGCCTGCGCGTAGTCTGGCTTGCCCTGGGCTTGCGCGATCTGGGCGTCAATACCCGCATTCTCGTCCTCGGCAGCGGCTGGCTCGCCCGAGCCGCGCTTGCCGTGGCCGTTGCCAACGCCAGGGGCATCCCCACCCGCCGCCTTTCCGGCGGGCTGATGGGCCTGATCGCCGCCCTGCTGGGTGAGCGGCCGGCGCTGTTGCACACCCATGGGCCCAAGGCCGGGCCGCTCGGCCGTTTGGCGGGCCTGATGACCGGCGTCCCGGTGGTCTCCACCATCGCATCGCAGGCCCTGAACGGACCCCAGGGGTGTCTCTACGCGGCGCTCGACCACCTTAGCAGGGCCTGGGGTCAGTCCGTGGTTACCGGCAGCGCGTTGACCGGCCCTCGGCCCATCGCCCCGTTCGTGCCCCTGGGCCAACGCCCGCAGACACTTGCCAAGACGACCGCCTACGTGGCCAGCCCCGGCCATGACAAGACCGTCGACCGGTTCTTGCGGTTGGCCCGGCTGCTGCCCCCGATCGCGCTTGATCTCTATCTCGATGCCCAGGGCCCCGTGCCGGCTCCAGCGGCCCTCGGACAGGTTCGGCTGCGGCGAACCCCGCCCGACAACAGCGTTCCCTGGCAAGACGTCGGCCTGTTGTGTGTCTTATCGTCGAGCGATGCTGCCTTGGGCCGGGCGCTGGATGCGATGGCCCACGGCGTGCCCGTGGTGGCCTACGACACGGGGCTGCTGTCGCAAGTGGTGGACGATGGCGTCAACGGCTGGCTGGTCCGGTGCGACAACCTGCCCGGTGTGACCCGGTTGATCAATCGCTGGGAGGGTATGGATGAGTCCGGTCGGCGAGCGCTGTCGGATGCGGCGCGGCGCAGCATCGCCGAGGGATTTTCGACGCAGACCGCGATGGCGCAATTGCTCGCCGCCTACGGCCTCAGCGGCCAATAATGTCGTTTGCAGATTGCAACGCAAAGCGCGTTGCGGTTGGCGTTTATGGAGGATGCCTGAGCGCTGACCGGTCGCCGGTTTTCCCCGGCCTTCCCCGCTATCGTCTGCTCGACGGATTGGATGCGGCGCCCGCGAGCGGCCTGATGGCGGCGCGGTCTGCGCCGCGAACGCAAATTCGTGTGCAGGACCGACGCTCGGATCGCGGCATAATGTTGCCGCTAGGTGCGCATCGGGCGCATCTCCGGTGGGTGTCCGACTGGTATGGGGTTTTATCTGAAATGGCTGGCCGCAGTCGTCTTGGTCTCGGCGCTGATCCTCGGTCTGTTGGCTGTCGGATTGGCAGCCGATATGCGCGTGCTGTCGGGAACTGCGACCGAGCAGTCGGCAGGGCAGGCGGCGCAGGCATTGGCGGTGGCCTTGGCCGGGCGCGGGGAGGACGGTCTCGCCGCGGCGGCCGAGTCGTTGTCGCGGACCCATCCCGCTGATCTGCATGATGGGCCCATCGAGGCGCTGGCGCAGCGGGCCCTGCGCTGGGCCGCACTGGCGCTGGTATTGGTTGCTGTGCTGTCGCTGCTGGTGGCCCACGCCATCGCGCGGTCGTTTCGCCGCTTGTCCGATGCCGCCGAGCAGGTCCACCGCAATGGCCCCGGTCCGATGCTGCCGGAGCGCGGCCACGGACCGTTGGCGCAGGCCAGCGCCGCGTTCAACCTGATCATCCGCGAGCTGGCGGATGCCGATGCCGAGCTGCGCGAGGCGCTCAAGGAGTGCCGCGCGCTTGCCGCCCAGGTCCGCGCGGGCGATGTGCAGCGGCGCCATCTCATCGACACCTGCCCCGATGCGATCGTCGGCATCGACGAGCACGGACTGATCCGCGACTTCAATCCGGCGGCGTCGCGACTGTTCGACGTGCGCCGCGATGCCGCCGCCGGGCAGCCGCTCGACCGCTGTCTGGAGGGCTTCATCACCGAAGATGCCGGGCCGCCATCGTGCCTGCTGTTTCAGGGGACCGACGAGGCGCCGGCGCTCGGGTGCCGCCGCCAGCTGGTCCTCTCCTGCCGGCAGGGGGCTCGGCTTCAGCTCGAGGTGCTGGTCACCGAGATGCCGGGTGGGGCGACGGGGTCCCTGATTGCGTTCTTGCGCGACATCGGTGAGCGGGAGCATTATCGGCGCATGCTCGAGGATGCGGAGCGGCGGGCCGAGCAGGCCGGCGCCGCCAAGTCCCGCTTCCTGGCCTCCATGAGCCACGAGATCCGCACGCCGCTGAACGCAATCTTGAACATGAACGACCTGCTGTTGGAGACGGATCTCGGCCAGGAACAGCGCGGCTATGCCACAACCGCCAACGAGGCCGCCCGATCGCTCCTGTCCATCGTCAACGGCGTGCTCGACTTTTCCAAGCTGGAGGCCGGACGCCTTGAGCCGACCCCCGAGGTGTGCGACCCGGAGGAGGTACTGCGCAGCGTGGTCGATCTGCTCGCCGCGCGCGCCTACGCGAAGGGAATCCAGCTCACGACCTTCACTGCGCCGGTGGTGCCCGCCAAGCTGAAGATGGACCCGGGGCTGGTCCGCCAGATCCTGCTCAACCTGATCGGCAATGCCATCAAGTTCACCGATTCCGGCGGTGTGCGGGTGCGCCTGGATGTGCTCAGCGACGCTGCCGGCGCCGATCCGGCGGATGCGGACTCGCTCTGGTTGAGCTTGCAGGTCATCGATACCGGCATCGGTATCCCCGAGGCGGAGCAGCCGAACCTGTTCGATGAGTTTGTCCAGGCCGACAGTTCCGGTGACCGACGCTCGTCGGGCAGCGGGCTGGGGCTGGCGATAAGCCGCCGGCTGGCGCGTCTGCTCGGCGGCGACATCCGGCTGCTCAGTCAGCAGGGCGAGGGCAGCCGCTTCGAGCTGAGCCTGCCCGTGGTGATGGAGCCGGATGCGGTGCCGCGGGGGGATGCCGCGCAGGCGCTGCATCGCTTGTCGGTGACGCTGGTGGTGGAGGATGCGCTGGTTGCCGCAGATCTGAGGGCGCAGCTGGAGGCCTTCGGGGTCGAGGTCGCGTTGGAGCCCACATTGGCGCGCGCCGGTTTGCCGGAGGCCTGTTGCGGTGAGCTTAGGTTGCGTCGTGTCGCAGCCGGCGCCGGCGGACAGGTCGGCGAAAAGCGGCTGCTCCGGCTCTACCAGCTCGGTAGCCATTGCGCGCAGCCGGCCGGGCAGCCGGTGCCGATGCTGCGTCTGCCCGCGGTCTCCAGCCAGCTGGTGTCGGCGTTGAACGCGGCGATCGAAGGGCGTGCGGTCATCGACGAGGCGGTGCCAAAAGATGACCTGATGGACCGGTTGCGGCAGGTCTCGGCCACGGCCAAGACCATCCTGCTGGTGGATGACAGTCACGCCAACCAGCTGGTGGCGACGACCTTGCTGGCGAATGCGGGATTGCGCATCGACGTGGCCGAGAACGGCCTGCAGGCGGTCGCCGCCGTCAATCGCGGCGACTACGGCCTGGTGCTGATGGATCTGGCGATGCCGGAGATGGACGGGCTGGAGGCCACCGGCTGCATCCGCGACATGCCCGGCAAGCGCGGTCGGGTGCCCATCGTCGCCATGACCGCCAACGTCTTCGCCGAAGATCGGCAGCGCTGTTTCGATGCCGGTATGGACGATTTCCTGATCAAGCCGATCGAGCGCGGCTCGCTCTACAAGGCGGTGTTGCATTGGCTCGGCGGGCTGGCGTCGCATCGCGGGCTGCCGGCGGCCGCGGCCGGGAGGCCGGAGGCCCCGCGGGCGGCGCGTGGTGGTGCGCAGGTTGCGCCCGGCCTCGCCGCAGCCGCCGCGTCGGCGGCGGACCCCGCCACCGACGGTGCGGTCGACGACGCCGACAGCGACGGCGCGCCACCGGTGCTCGATCTGCCGGCCATCGAGGAGCTGGAGGCGGGTCTGTCGGCACAGCTGATGCCGACGGTCATTGCGACCTATATCGACGAGGTACAGCAGCGGGTCGCCGAGGTCGAGCGACTCAGTGCCGACGGCGATGCCAGCGCGGTCGGCGATGAGGGCCACGGGCTGAAGGGCAGCGCGGCGACTTTTGGTACCGCGGCCCTGCGCGCGCTCGCCCAAGAGATTGAATTCGCCGGTCGCGCCGGCGATCTGGAAGGGGTGCGACGTCGTCTCGGTCTGCTTCGAGCCCGCTCCGGGGCCGCGATCAGCGCCCTGAAGGCACGCTACCCGCAGCCCGAGTCTTGAGGCCGCGCGCCCGATCCCCTGGGCTTCTCCTGCTCATAAGATATCCGGAACGCACAGCTCGCCCCCATGGTGTTTTCGCCCCCGTCGGGCTGAGCCCATGGGATCATGCAACCTTTTCGGATCGGCACCGCATCGCCGCAACGGCGCCTGCCGCGGTCTCGCCGTTCCTTAAGCCCCAAGCCCGGAGTCTGATCACCATGTACGATGATCGATCCACCAATCCCCCACGGCATGCCGACGGCGGCGACGAAGCCGCGAGCATCCTCATCGTCGAGGACAGCCTGTCCCAGGGGGCGGTCTACCGCGCCTTCCTGCGCGACGAGCCCTATGAGGTCAATCATGTGCCCGACGGCGCCAGCGCCATGGCCCGCCTGCGGGCCGATCCGCCGAATGCCATGCTGTTGGACCTGCTGCTGCCGGACATGAACGGCATGGAGATCCTCAAGCACATCCACGAGCAACAGATGCCCACGGCCGTGGTGATCATCACCGGCCATGCCTCCGTCGACAAGGCCGTCGATGCCATGCGCTTCGGTGCCTTCGACTTCATCGAGAAGCCGTTGAGTCAGAAGCGCATGCTGGTGACGCTGCGCAACGCCGTCGACCGTCAGAAGATGCGCAGCTTCGTCGAGCGCATCCGCGACGATTTCCAGCGCGACCACTACCAGGGCTTCATCGGCTCATCGCTGCCGATGCAGGCGGTCTATCGCATCATCGACAGCGCCGCGTCCAGCGATGCCACCATCTTTATCACCGGGGAGAGCGGCACCGGCAAGGAGGTCTGTGCCCAGGCGATCCATGCCCGCAGCGAACGTGCGGGCAAGCCCTTCGTGCCGCTGAACTGCGCTGCCATCCCGCGGGATCTCATGGAAAGCGAGATATTCGGCCATGTGCGCGGCGCCTTTACCGGTGCGCTGCGCGACCGCGACGGCGCCGCCACCCAGGCCGACGGCGGCACCTTGTTTCTCGATGAGATTGGCGAGATGGACCTCGACCTGCAGACCAAGCTGCTGCGCTTCATCCAGAGCGGGAGCTTTCAGCGTGTGGGGGACACGCGGCTGAAGGAGGTGAATGTCCGTTTCGTCTGCGCCACCAACCGCGACCCGTTGAAGGATGTGGCCGAGGGGCGTTTTCGCGAGGATCTCTACTACCGGCTGCACGTCATCCCGATCCATCTGCCGACGCTGCGTGAGCGCCAGGGCGACATCCTGGATCTCGCGACCCATTTCCTGCTGCGCCAAGCCGCAGCCGAAGGCAAGTCATTGCGCGGGTTCTCGTCGGAGGTCGAGTCCGTGTTTATCGGCTACCGCTGGCCGGGCAATGTGCGACAGCTGCAGAACATCATCCAGAACGTGGTCGTCCTGCACGACGGCGAATTGGTCACCCGGGCGATGCTGCCCCCGCCATTGGACAGCGTGGAGGTCGCTGCCGGCCCGGCCGATCCGATCGCGTCCGCGCAGCCCGTTGCCGTGGTGGGCTCGCGCTCCGAGATCCGGGCGCTGAAGGAGGTCGAGCGGGAGGTCATCGAGCAGGCCATTGAGCTGTGCGCCGGCAACATCCCCCAGGCCGCCGCCGCGCTTGGCGTCAGCCCGTCGACCATCTACCGCAAACGCCAGACCTGGAGCGAGGGCGATGACTGAGCCGTCTTCGGCCGGGGCCTGGCGGCTGCGGCTGGTGTACCTGCTTTGGCTGCTGGTCGGACTGCTGGCCGTCGGCATTGCCGTGGTCGCCCCGGCCCGACTGCGGGCGCTGCTGAATCCGCCCATCGTCGAGCGCGCGCCGCCGGCGGCGGGTTGCGACCTGCTCCGCGGTCCCTGTGCCGCGGTGTTCGCCGATGGCGCGCAAGTCCGGTTGGATGTCCGCCCCCGCGGCATCCCGGTGGTGCATCCGCTGCGCATCGAGGTCGAGATTGCCGGGATGAATGCAACCCGAGGCGTCGCGCTGGACCTGGCCGGCGTCGACATGGACATGGGCTACAACCGCTTCGACCTCGCGCCGGGGGCCGGTGAGGATCGGTGGATCGGGCAGGCCATGCTGCCGGTGTGCGTGCGTGCGCGCATGACCTGGGAGGCGCGGGTGCTGGTCTACACCGATGCCGGCGTGCGCTCCGCGCCGTTTCGGTTCGATGCCGTGCGGCCTTCGGGGCCCTGAGAAAGGCTGCGGTCTTAGGCGATTGCCGGAAACAGAAATCGCCTTAGTCCCCCGACGGCCACAGCCGGAACCGATCCCCGGGATCGAGGCCCGGGGCGCTGATCCGCAGCCGCTGCCCGCCATCCGGTCCGTCCGCCGAGCCGAGCAGCAGCACGCGCACCGGCTCGCCGTCCTCGGGCTGGACCCAGTGCTCCTCGAAGGTGCTGCGCACCGCCTCCGCCGGCAGCTCCACCGCGCCGCTGCGCTCCGGCAGGCGCAGGTCCAGCAGCGCGCGCAGGCCGCCGCGGCCGGGGGACGGCGTGCCCGACAGGGCCAGGTCGACGGCGATCTTGCGGGTCTCGGCGTCGAAGCCCGGGTTGATGCGGTAGATCGCCGCCTCGACGGTCAGGTCGAGATCCGGCAACTGCAGACGAATCGGATCGGATGCCTGCAGGGCGTTGAGTTCCTGCGGGGTCAGCGCGAAGGGCACCAGTACCGGGTCGAAGCTCGCCGCCTCGCCCAGCTGCTGGCCGACGCTGACCCATTGGCCGGGCTCGATGTTGCGGGCGGTGATACGCCAGAGCGGCGGCGCCTTGACCACGGTGCGCGCCTGTCGCTCGTCGAGGATGCGACGCTTGACATCGAGGGCGTTGAGGGCATGACGGTTGTTGCGCAGCGTCTGCTCCGCGGTGTCGAGCTGCGCCGCCGCGGCGTTGTTCTTTTTCGCCAGCGCCCGGTAGCGTTGCGCCTCGCGCTCGTCGTAGGCGATCTGCTCGCCCAGCCGCGTTTGCTCGACGGCGATCTCTTCGAGCTCCAAGGCGATGTAGGTATCGTCGATGCGCGCGAAAGTCCCGTCCGCCGGCAGCGTATCGCCGATGTCCGCGCTCACCTCCAGCACGCGACCCTCGGACTCGGCGACCAGCGGCAGGCGCGCGCGCGCGCGGGTGAAGCCGGTCAGTGTCACCGCTCGCAGGGCCGGCCGGGCGGTGGCCAGTGCCGGCTCGTCGGCACCCGCAAGGGGCGGGTTGCCGAGCGCGAGCAGCATTAGGGACAGGGCGGAGATCATTGCTCGATGCGACATGGATGATTCCTCGGGCTGCGCGACCCTCAGGGTAGCAGATTCCAAGCATCATCCTGAAACGGCGTGGTTTCCCTGCAATGCTTGCCCGCGCGACGGCGCGGCGCGCTTCACCGCCGCAAACTGGAGTAGAATCAGCCGCCAGCTTCTTCCTCAGCGTTGCGAGCACCGACCCTGGGCGCGTTGACTGCCGTACCGGCAATGATCCGGATTCGAGCGTCTCGCGCAGCCGTTGGTGGCGTCATGCGCTCGCCCACCCGAGACCCAGCGGACCCAGCATAAGCCGTGGAAAACCATATTGATCACCCGGCCGACGCGCCGACCCCCTCCGAGCCCCCGCAACGGCGGCCCCGGAGCGCATCCCGAGATGGCGCGTCGCCGCGGGTCGCACCCGGCCAGACCCGCCGGCCACCGCCGCCGCGACCCCGGCGACGCCCCCGGACCCTGTTCGGCTGGTTTGCCCGCATCATCGCCGGCGGCCTGGCGATCCCGCTGGACCTGGCCCTGCTCGGGCTGCTCGGCGGCGCCACCGTGGTCTACGTCACGCTGCCGGAGCTGCCCGACGTGGACCAGCTGATGGAGGTGAAGTTCGAGGAGCCGCTGCGCATCTACAGCGCGCAGGGCTCGCTGATGGCCGAGTTCGGTGTCCAGCGGCGTCGCGCCGTGGAGTTCGATGAGCTCCCGCCCCAGCTCATCGAGGCCTTCATCGCCACCGAGGACAGCCGTTTCTTCGAGCACATCGGCATCGACCCCATCGGTCTGCTGCGCGCGGCGGCCGACGTGGCGCGGACCGGAAGCGCCAGCCAGGGCGGCAGCACCATCACCATGCAGGTGGCGCGGAACTTCTTCCTGACCCGGGACAAGACCATCCGCCGCAAGCTCTCCGAGCTGCTGCTGTCCATGCAGGTGGAGAGGCAGCTCTCGAAAGAGCAGATCATGGAGCTGTACCTGAACAAGATCTTCTTTGGCCACCGCGCCTACGGCATCTCGGCGGCGGCGGAGCTCTACTACAGCAAGTCGCTCGATGAGTTGACGCTGTCGGAGTCCGCCATGCTCGCGGGCCTGCCCAAGGCGCCGTCGGCGAACAACCCACTGATCAAGCCCGAGCGGGCCAAGCAGCGGCGCGACTACATCCTCAAGCGCATGCGGGGGCTCGGCTACATCACCGAGGAGGACTACCGCACGGCGGTGGCGGCGCCGATCACGGCCACCGGCTATGTGGCGCCCATCGAGTTCGAGGCCGACTATGTGGCCGAGATGGTCCGCCAGGCGATCGTCGAGCGCTTCGGCATCGAGCAGGCCTACGGCCGCGGGCTGAAGGTCACCACCACCATCGACGAGACCTGGCAGAGCGCCGCCGACCAGGCCCTGCGCGATTCGCTGATGGCCTACAACGGCCGCCACGGCTACCACGGCCCGGAGGATCAACTGCCGGACGCCGAGCGCATGACCGCCGCCGAGCTCGACGCCTACCTGGCCGACCGAGCGAAGGTGCCCGGGCTGCCGGTGGGCGTGGTCATTGCCGCCGACAGCGCAGAGGCGACGGTCTACCTCGGTGATGGGGAGACCATGGCGCTGAACCGCAACCAGGTCCGCGGCGCACGCCGCTATCGCAATCCGAACTGGCGCGGCCCGCAGCCACGACAGGTCACCGATGCGGTGGCCGTGGGCGATGTGGTCCGTCTGCGCGAGACCAAGCCGGACAACTGGGTGCTGAGTCAGGTGCCCACGGTCGGCGGCGCGCTGGTGTCGATCTCACCCCAGGACGGCGCCATCAAGGCCCTGAGCGGCGGTTATGCCTTCCGCTGGAGCAAGTTCAACCGCGTGGTCGACGCCGAGCGCCAGCCCGGCTCCAGCTTCAAGCCCTTTGTCTATGCGGCGGCGCTGGAGAAGGGCTACACGCCGGCCAGTCTCGTCCAGGACCAGCCGTTCAAGCGCGGCAGCTGGACGCCGAAGAACGCCGACGGCAAGCACATGGGCACCATCCGCATGCGCGTCGCGCTCACCAAGTCGCGCAACCTGGCCATCATCAACCTGATCGACCGGATGGGCGTCGATCATGTCCGCGACTTCATCCCCCGCTTCGGCTTCGACAAGGACGACATCCCGCCGGACCTGTCGCTGGCCCTGGGCTCCGGGTCCTTCACGCCGCTGGAGATGGCCGAGGGGATGGCGGTATTCGCCAACGGCGGCTATCACGTCGAGCCCTACTTCATCCGCCGTATCGAGGACGGCCAGGGCAACCTGCTGTTCGAGGCCGAGCCGCCGCGGGCCTGCGGCGGCTGCTGGTTCGAGTACAAGGGTAAGAAGGAAGACCAGCCGCAGACCTTCGCCCTCGGCGAGGAAGACGACCCGTTGGCCGAGCAGGTCATCGACCCGCGCATCGCCTACAACATCCGCTCCATGATGCAGAACGTCATCACCCGCGGCACCGGCCGCAAGGCGCTCAAGCTCAAGCGCCCGGATCTGGCGGGCAAGACCGGCACCACCAACGACGCCCGCGACTCCTGGTTCGTCGGCTACCAGCCCGAGGTCGTCACCATCGCCTGGGTCGGCATGGACGACAACCGTCCGCTGGGTCGCGGCGAATGGGGCGGTTCCGCGGCCCTCGACATGTGGATCGACTTCATGAAGGTCGCGCTGGAGGATGCCCCGGAGGCCAAGGTCATCGTCCCCGACGGCATGGTCGCCATGCGCGTGACCCAATCCGGCCGCCGCACCAAGTCCAGGAGCGGCATCCTGGAATACATCCGCGAGGAGTACCAGAGTCAGCTCAACGGCCCCGATCCGGTGAAGTACGCGGGCGCTGGCGGCGGCGGTGGCGGCGGCAGCAGCAAGCCCCGGGCCAAGCCGCGCCGGACCGCGCCGCGGGTGATGGACGAGCTATTCTAAGGATCGGTTCAGAAACAAGTGGCGCAGACGCCCGCTCGCTGAACCTTTTGATTGGCCATTTCGTGGTTGCGTCTGCACCACTTGTTTCTGAACCTTGACTAAAGCTCTGGCTCGCGGGCGATATACAGCGTCGCGTCGGCGTCGCAGCTAAGCTCGATGCTTGCGGCAGCGGGCAGCAGGAAGCTGCCCCCCCGCGGCAGCCGCAGCGGGCTGTGGTCGGGACAACGGGCGCTGACCTGGCCTTCGGTCACCAGCCCCAGGGTAACCCGCCGCGGCGCCAGCTCCACCGGTCGGCCGGGGTGCAGGTCCCAGCGCTGCAGGGCGAACTCCGGTGCCGCGGCCCGATAGCAGAGCGGGCTCGGGTTGCGCTCATCGGTCTGCGGTGGCGCATCGGGTTCGATGATGGGCGCCGGGCCGGCATCGGTGCGGATGACCGCGAGCAGCTCCTCCACGTCGATGTGCTTCGGCGTCAGCCCCCCGCGCAGCACGTTGTTGGAGTTCGCCATCAGCTCGACCCCGGCGCCGCCGAGGTAGGCATGCAGCGCGCCGGACTCAAGAAACATCCCTTGGCCGGGGTGCAGGTGCACCAGGTTCAACAGCAGCAGCGAGAACAGCCCGCGGTCGCGCCGGGGCGGGATCGAGAACTCCCGGTCCGCGCGCAGCAGCCAGTGGCGATAATCGTCGAGTGTGAATGCCTGGCGGCGCGCCGCGTGCTTCAAGCGCGCGATCAGCGGGACCAGCACCGCATCGACGCGGTGCTGCGGCAGCCGCATCAGGTGGCGGTAGAGCGTTCGCAGCCCGGCCTCCGTGGCATCGAAGCCGGCCGACTCCTCGGCAAGCTCGGGCGTCTCCTCCAGGGTGCGCGCGATGGCGTCGAGGGGGCGGAAGCCGCACAGGGCGTAGAAATCGGTCAGCGCCACCAGCAGCTCGGGCTTGTGCATGGGGTCGCGATAGTTGCGCTGGGGGGCGTCGCGGGGGATGCCGGCGGCGTCTTCGCGCGCAAAGCCGGCGCGCGCCTGCGCCAGGTCTGGATGGACCTGGATCGATAGCGGGTGGGCCGCGGCCAGCACCTTGAGCAGGAACGGCAGCTGCGGGCCGAAGGCGGCCATGCCCTCGGCGCCGAGGATTGCCTCCGGGGCGGCGGCGATGAGGCGGTCGAGGGCCACCGGGATGCCATCGATCAGCGCCGTGGCGGGTAGCTGGGGGTGGGCGCCGATCCACAGCTCGGCGAAGGGGCGTCGTGCCAGGTTCGGGTCGCCGATCAGCGTCGGGATGAAGTTCGGGTCGCCCCAGGCGTAGTGCTGGATGCGGCATTGCAGCGGCACCGCCCTCGGGTGGCGGGCGAGGTCGGCGATGGCGTGGTCGATGACCTCGATCGGTCCGGACGGGGGGTGCACAGCGGGCATGTCGGGATCTCTGTTCGGGCGGGGGGCCGCGGCCGGGATGGTCAGCGCTCGTCCGGCACCATGGACCCGGTGATGGGCACGAAGCGCACCGGCAGCGCCTCGCGGGTGCGCAGGCTGCCGTCGGCCTGCTTGGTCACCACGGTCAGGGTTTGGACCTCGTGTTCGGCGCCGAGGGGGATCAACATGCGGCCGCCGACGGCGAGCTGCGCGGCCAGCGCCGGCGGGATCTCCGGGCCGGCGGCGGTGACGATGATGCCGTCGAAGGGGGCCGCCTCGGGCCAGCCGGCGTAGCCGTCGCCGGCGCGAACCCGCACCTTGTCGTAGCCCAGCTCGGCCAGCGTTGCCGCCGCCTGCTCCGCCAGTTCGGGGACGATCTCGACGCTGTAGACCTCCACCCCCATGGCCGCCAGCACCGCCGCCTGATAGCCGGAACCGGTGCCCAGCTCGAACACCCGATCCCCGGGGTCGACCCCGAGCAGCTGGCTCATGATGGCGACGATGTAGGGCTGGGAGATGGTCTGCCCGCGACCGATGGGCAGCGGATGGTTGGCATAGGCCTGCGCCCACAGCCCCGACGGCACGAAGCGGTGCCGCGGCACCGTGCCCAGGGCTTGGATCACTGCGGGATCGAGCCGATCGGTGCCCAGGTAGTCGCGGGTCGATTTGACCTCGCGCTCGACCTCAGCGATCAGGCGCGCGCGCGCCGCCTGCATGGTCGTTGGGTCGTGGCTCATGGCCGACGCCTCCCGAGCGTGCGCGTCGAGCCAGGGCAGGGCGCAGAGCAGCAGCGCAAGCCCGACCGCGCGGACGGCCCGGGGAACAGGTTGCAGGGCCATGGTGTGGTGGACATCTCGCGATCGATTGGGTGATTGAACCGAAGGTTGCAAGTCCGGCCGGGTCTGGACCAGTGCAACCCGACGGTAATGCGGCGAGCATACTACGCCGGCTCGCGGGCGTCGAAGCGAACGGATTGGCCCGCGCGGCCGGGCTCATATCGCCGTGGCCGCGACAGACCGCCGCAATGCCTCAAGCCTAGCCCGGCGCAGCCTGAACCGAAGAACCTGCTCGAGGGCTGTGCTCGTTGTCGTTGTCGTACGGATACTCGCCGACAACGACAACGACAACGACAACGACAACGACAACGACAACGACAACGACAACGCAGCGACAGAGGACAACGATATCGAAATTTCTTCGACAGTTTGTTCAAGATGAAAAGAGCACCGCAACGGCGCAATGCAACAGCCGATCAGCCCAGGCGCAACCGCGTCCGCAACCCATCGCAATCCAGCAGCTCCCCCGGCCCCGCGGCCTCCACATCGCGATAGGCATCCAGGTTCCAGCCCTCGCCGATGGCGGGCCAGGGTGGGGGCGGTCTGCCCCAGCTACCGTCCTCGTTGCGCATGTGCCGCCGATCGCTGGCGAAATGTGCGCGGAATGCGCCTGCCGCGACCAACCGAAACCGCGGTCGCCAAGGCTCCGGCTGCGCCTCGGCAAACGCAAAGGTCCGGTCCAGCCAGTCGAGCCCGGGGCAGGGCAACGGCAGCCGGCTGTCCAGGTCCCAGATGCGTTTGCTGCCGTCGAGCACCACGCAGTGGTAGTCCCACCAAAGCACCTCGCCGCGGGCAACGGCGCGTTGGTGCAGGAACGGGCAGTGCCCGGCCAGGCCGGAGATGAACAGCGCCTGATGCGGACCGAGCCCCAAGGCCGGCTCGGCGCAGAGCCACCAGGCGTTCTCTTCGCAGTAGAAAGGGTGGTAGCGCAAGGGGTGGGTCGGATCGGTGGGCAGGGGCATGGGCTCCGTGGGATACATCGGGTGGGTCTATTCGGTGGATACGCATCGCCGCTCGGGCACGTAGATGTAGCCCGATGCGGTATCGCCGTAGATTCGCTCGCGGATGCCCAGGGCGTAGAGTCCGGCGACGTAGAGGCAGATGATGGCATCGAGTAGGTCCTCGTTGCGCTTCAACGCATGCCCCCTAAGGCTCGACGGGCGGTCCGGGTGGAGCCGCGGCAGCAGCGCCGCATTGATGCGCAGGGGCAGGACCTCGCTGCGCTGTAGGCTGGCGATGAGTCTCGAGAGTCGAGATTGGCCGGCGCGGCGCTGCGCAACCTTGCCCTTTTTGTAGTACAGGCGCTCCGGGAGACCGAAGATCTCGATCAGCGCCGGATGCGGATAGCATTCAAGCTGCCAGCGCGCCTCGGGTGCGGCAAGGTGCGCGAAGCCCAGGCTGCCCAGGTGGCGGGCGAGACGCACGCTGGCGGCATCCGGATACAGCGACAGGTTGGCCGGATGGCAGCCGGCCTTGCGCGCGCCGTAGGCACGGCTGAGCAGCCGCTCGCAGGGGCGCTGACCGGTCTGGTTGGGGATGATCAACGGCGCATCGATGGCGATGCCGCGGATGCCCCCATGGGAGGACAGGGCCGCCTGCACCGCTGCAAGGGACGCCAGGTTGTCGTCGGCGGCAACCAGATGCAGGCTGCCGGCGCGGATCTCCCCGACCGCGACGGCGGTGGTGTTGCGCTCGCTTTGCCACGCCAGATCGATGCCTGCGATCACCAATGCGGAACCCCCGGGGGCCTCAGCCGTGGCCGATCAGCTCGTCGATGTGGGTACTGACGCTGCGGCCCAGGGCGGAGAGGTGGTAGCCCCCTTCCAGGCAGGAGACGACGCGCTCGTGGGCGTGGCGGACGGCCAGGTCGTGCAGCGCTTTGGTGATCCAGGCGTAGTCGGGCTCGCGCAGGTTGAAGTGGGCCATGTCGTCCTCGGCGTGGCCGTCGAAGCCGGCGGAGATCATGATCAGCTCGGGGGCGAAGGCGTCCAGGCGGGGCAGCCAGTGCTCCTCGGCGGCGGCGCGGAAGGCGGCACCGTCGGTGCGTGCCGGCAACGGGATGTTGGCGACGTTGGGGGTGGTGCTGTGCGCCCCGGTGCCCGGATAGAACGGGTGCTGGAAGCTGGAGCAGAACAGGATGCGCTCATCATTGGCGAAGATGTCTTCGGTGCCGTTGCCGTGGTGGACGTCGAAGTCGACGATGGCGATGCGCGTCAGACCATGCTCGGCCATGGCATGGGCGGCGCCGACGGCGACGTTGTTGAAGAAGCAGAAGCCCATGGCGCGATGGCGCTCGGCATGGTGACCCGGTGGGCGCACGGCGCAAAAGGCGGCGTGGTGCTTGTCGCTCATGACCAGATCGACGCCTAGGCAGGCGGCACCGGCGGCGCGCAGGGCCGCCTTCAGGGTGCCGCTGCACATGGCGGTGTCGCCGTCGACCCAGGTGAGCGTGTCGGCGGCCTTGGGCGCGCTCTCGTAGATCATGTCCACGTAGGCGGCGTCATGCACGCGCAGCAATTGTTGCCGGTCCGCCAGCGGGGCATCATAGTGGGTCATCAGCATCTCCATGCCGGAGGCGATCAGCCGATCGCCGATGGCGTGCAGCCGCTCCGGCACTTCGACATGATGGGCGCCCATCTGGTGGTCCTGGCAGTCGTGGTGGGTGATGTATGCAAGGTTCATCGTCGTGGCTGCGTGTGCTCCGGCTCTTGCGCCGACCCCCAGATACGGGCGCCGGTGGTTTGGCTGAGGGTTCGTCGGGTTCGCTATCGGTGTCGGGATCGGTATCGAAATAGACTACCATCCCGATCCCGATCCCGATCCCGATCCCGATCCCGATCCCGATCCCGATCCCGATCCCGATCCCGATCCGATGGGTTTCGCTTCGATCGACCTACTATCCGGCAACGGGAGGGGCGGCGGCCCTGCGAAATCTCTGCGCGCTTGCGTCTCTGCGGTTAGGGCAGTCGCCACAGGGCGCGTTTCTCGACCGTCATCCCGAAGTCACAATCTTAGCCTGTAATGCTTGCTTTTGAGGGGGCCCCCTATGCGTTTGACCGATATGGACCAGCTTTTCGAGCCCAGTGCGGTGGCCGTGTTCGGCGCCTCGGACCGTCCCGGCTCCGTCGGCGGCATGGTCTATCGGAACCTGTTGGCCGGGGGCTTCAAAGGGCCCTGCTATGCCATCAACCCGAAATACGAGCGGGTAGCCGAGCGTCCCTGCTGGCCGACGCTGGCGGCGCTGGACAAGCACGTGGACCTGGTGCTGATCGCAACCCCGGCCGAGAAGGTGCCGGGCATCCTTGACCAGTGCGGCGATTGGGGGGTGAAGGCGGCGGTGGTGCACTCCGCCGGCTTCGCCGAGAACGGTGATCGCGGCGTGCAGCTGCAGGAGCGGCTGGTGGAGGCGGCCCGGCGCAACCGCATCCGGGTGTTGGGGCCGAACTGCATCGGCCTGCTGCGGCCGTCCCATGGGCTGAATGCGAGTTTCGGCAATGATCAGGTGCCGCCGGGCAACGTGGCGCTGGTGTCCCAGTCCGGCGCCATCTGCACGGCCATGCTGGATTGGTCCGGGCCGCGCCGGGTCGGCTTCTCGGCGGTGGTCTCGCTGGGGGCGGCGGCGGACGTGGACTTCGGCGATGTGCTCGATTGGCTGGCCCTGGACCCGAAGACCCAGAGCATATTGCTCTACGTGGAGGGCGTGCGCGATGCGCGCCGGTTCATGAGCGGGCTGCGGGCGGCGGCGCGCCTAAAGCCCGTCATCGTGGTCAAGACCGGGCTCTATCCGGCGGGGTCGCGGGCGGCCAAGTCCCACACCGGGGCCTGGGTGGGCTCCTCAGAGGTCTTCCGGGCGGTGCTGGAGCGGGGCGGGGCGGTGCAGGTGGAGCGCCTCGCGTACCTGTTCGCCGCCGCCCAGGTCTTCGGTGCCGGGCGCCGGTTGGCGGGCAACCGCATCGCCATCGTCACCAACGGCGGTGGCCCCGGCGTGATGGCGGCGGACCGCACCGTCGAGTTGGGGCTCAAGCTCGCGAAGTTCACCGACGCGACCCGGGCGTCGCTGGAGGCGGCCTTGCCGGCGCACTGGTCCCACGGCAATCCGGTGGACGTCATCGGCGATACCACGGCGGAGCGCTACCGCGCCGCGCTCGACGCCGTGATCGCCGACGAAGGCGTCGACGGCGTGCTCTGCATCCTGGCCCCATTGGCCACGTCGGATCCCACCGCCGTCGCTGAAGAGGTGGTCGCCGCGGCGGCGAAGACCCGCAAGCCGGTGCTGACCTCATGGATGGGCGCGACCCGGGTTGCCGATGCCCAAGCCTTGTTCTCGGAGCACAGGGTGCCGCACTTCGAGTCGCCGGAGGTGGCGGTGGCGGCCATGTCGTTCCTCGGCGAACAGCAGCGCAACCAGAAGCTGTTGATGCAGTCGCCGGGGCCGTTGTCGCGCCAGCTGCCGCCGGACCTGGACGGCTCGCGGCTGATCATCGAGGGCGTGATGGCCGAGGGGCGACGGGCGCTGAATGCCATCGAGGCCAAGGCGGTGCTCTCCGCGTTCCGCATCCCGACCACGCCGGCGGTGCTGGCGCGCTCGCCGAACGAGGCCCTGATCGCCGCCGAGACCCTGGGCTTCCCGGTGGTGCTGAAGATCAGCTCGCCGGACATCAAGCGCAAGTCCGACGTGGACGGCGTGCGCCTGAACATTGTCGACGCCCAGGCCGTGCGCCGTGCCTACACCGAGCTGACCGAGCGCGCCGGCAAGCTCTCGCCGGAGGCGCGCATCGACGGCTGCACCGTCGAGCACATGATCCCCACCCGCGCCGCCCGCGAGCTGATGATCGGCGTCGGCCGCGACCCGATCTTCGGCCCGGTGATCAGCTTCGGCGCCGGCGGCGTCGACTACGAGGCGCTGGAGGACCGCGCGCTCGGCCTGCCGCCGCTGAATGCGTTCATCATCCAGACCATGATCGAGCACACGCGCGTGGCGCGGCTGATGGGCGCCATCGGCAACATCCCGGCGATGAACCGCCAGGCCCTCTCGCGCATCCTCCAGCGCGTCTCCGAGATGGTCTGCGAGCTGCCGGAGATCATCGGCATGGAGATCAACCCGCTGATCGGCAACGATCTGGACGTCATCGCCGTGGACGCCCGCATCCAGGTCGCCTACCGCCCGCCGCAGCAGCAGCTCTACGGCCACATGGCCATCCACCCCTACCCGCAGCACATGATCGAGCGCGTGCCGCTGCCCGACGGCACCGATCTGACCATCCGCCCGATCCGCCCGGAGGACGCCGAGATGGAGCAGAAGTTCATCCGCGGCCTGTCCGAGCAGACCAAGTACTACCGCTTCATGCAGGCGATCAAGGAGCTGAGCCCCGAGATGCTGGTGCGCTTCACCCAGATCGACTACGACCGCGAGATGGCCCTGATCGGCGTGGTGGAGCAGGACGGCCATGAGATCGAGGTCGGCGTCGGCCGCTACATGACCAACCCCGGCGGCGATACCTGCGAGTTCGCCATCGTCGTCGCCGACGACCAGCGCAACCGCGGCATCGGCGCCCGGCTGATGCGCTCGCTGATGCAGAACGCCCGCGACAAGGGGCTGCGCATCATGGAGGGCGAGGTCCTGAGCGCCAACACGCGGATGCTGGCGCTGGTCAAGTCGCTGGGTTTCCGCGTCGAGAGCGATCGCAATGATCCGAGTCTGAAGCTGGTGTCGAAGGTGCTGTAGGGCCTGCCCGACGCCTGCATTCGGTAAGGCGGTTCAGGCGCCGTCAATCCGAAAACGAATCTGTTTAGACCTTTCGAGCTGCCTCAAGGCCCCGACAAGCCGACCTGGCAGCACGGCGAGATAGATCGAGGCAAAGGCGAAACCGTAAGCGCCCATCGAGACCAGGACCAGCCTGGCATCTTCCCAGCCGAGGCGCGCGAGCGCGAAGGATGCACCCAGGGCGATCGGTACGAGATAGCCGGCGCCTTGAGCGAAGCGGGCAGTGGCGTGAGGTTGACGAGCCGACCCCAATGGCTGGTAGTCGAGCGCACCCTGGGCTGCCCGCGCCACGTCAAAGGTGCCCAAGGCCGCATTGACGACGCGCTTTGCGCGCAATCGACGCAGCAGGTCGTCGGGGCGTGCCTGCTGAGCCTTGCGTGCCGCGTACCAGGCCAGCGCCAGCAGCGAGGCGACTGCGCAGGGTAGAGACAGCCAGAGCGGCATAAGGCTAAGCCAAACTGCCAGATAGGCCGCGATGACGGTGGTTGCGATGAGGGCGAGCAGCGCGAATTTGAGCCGGTAAAACGGCAGGGCGAAGCGCGATGCGCCGGGACTGAGCGCAGCGATACCGACCACGCCTAAGGCATAAATGCTCAGGATAAGCCCTGTGAAGCCATCGACCACGGCGACGATGATCAGTCCGAATGCCGGAATAATCAGCAGTGTCACAACGGGAAGCACAAACCAAAAGAATCCGCGGACAGGGTCGGGCGGCCCTTGCGCCGCGGTCATTGCCCGACCTCAAGCAGCTTTTCCGCTTCGGTTATCAAGGCGACAATACGCGCACCATCCTCATTTGCTGTCGGATTGGCATGAACACCCTTTGGCCCAGCCAGGCCCATGTAGTAAAGAGAGGCCAAGACGGCCTGATTCTCCGAAATATTCACTTCGCCGTCGCTCATGGTGTACCAGTATTGGCTGATCCTGGCCAGCCGCGCACCAATCAGCACAGGCACGCGGGCGTGATCGGCCAACCAATTCAGCGAGATATCGAGCCAGTCGCCATCCCAGTTCTTTTCCTGGCGCAGATATCGGTTCTCCACCAGATCCTTCACGGTGATCGCGTTCATGTGGCCAATGCCGACGCCGAGGTCCTCCATGGCGTGGCCGGTGGTCTTCTTTAGTGCCCAGAGTTCGAAGGTCTCTGCGTCCCCTTCGTAGAATTCAATAAACTTGGCCTCGCTGTCGATTAGCGCCTTCTCGATAAGTCGCAGATCAGAATGGCAACGCATCACATCCAACATGATCGCGGCGATGAGATTGGGTTGCACGGCGGGACTATTGCGAATCATTCGGCTTGGTGCCTCCCGAATATAGGGCGCTAGTTGGATAATCTTCGCCTCTGGCAAAGTCAATGCCGACCAGACCTCTCGCATTTCCTGGGCCGCTGCCGTGACTGCTTGCGGCAGGTGCAGATCGACAATGAACTCACTGGCGCGGGCGGCGACCTGCTTGAGGCCTGCCGTAAAGCCCAGCTTCTCGTCCAGCCAATCCAGCCCGAAGCCGACGGCGACACCGACGGCGATGGCCCCGGCGATGACGACCCACACTGGCGCGGTACCAGCCAAGGCAATCACGGCAGCCCCGCCAAGCAGCGCGGCGTAACCGGCCACGAAGACCTTGCCGAAATCGACCGCTAAATCGACCAAGAGATCGGAAAAGACACGCTCGTTCTCGGGCAAGCTGTAGTACTCGAAGACGTCCACCGCACCGACAATGACGAAGGAGATCAGATTTCCCTTCGATGCGGACCTAACCGCGCTGCTAATGCCCGAAGGGGTTTTTGTCGCCGCCTGCGCGTACATGGAAACAATCGAGACCTTGGCGTTGTCGACACTGTACCGCGCCGAGTTGATGAACGTGCGCAGCCCTGGATAACCTTTGAAGATGATGTAAAAGCGCCCGTTGGTCTGCTTGATGTAGAAACTTCCACCAAAGAAGAGATCACGCAGGAATGCGCGTTCATTGGCCCTCGCGCCCATTGTCGCGAGATCCTTGAAAAGCGGCGGAAGGTTGGTCCCGGCCATCTGGTTGGCCAACCAGATCAGCAGTCGATTGTCCACGGACTCGATGTCGTGCTTGCCCTCGCTGATACCGGATGGTGGCGCTTCACTCGCCTCCCACATCACCACCGTCTCGCTGTCGAGTTCTTGCGTCGTCGTCGGCTCCTTCGATATCTCTTCCGGGATCGCCTGATTCGCGCTCCACACCGCGGAGCCCTGCGTCTCTCCGGGGCTGCCGACGAAGACGCGGCAGAGGTCGTCCTCGTCCGGCGGGAACAGGGAAAGGTCGGGGATGAGTGTGCGTTGCTTGCCGTCGACCGTCAGGCGCACCGCGCCGTCATATTGGTTCCCGGCCAGCCAGTAGTCGTATTCCGACATGTACGGCAAGGCTTCGTCGCCCTTTTCGTTGACATCGGCCAGGAATGGAAGCTCGCCGTTCTTTGTCCCCATATCGATTAGGAACTTGATCTGGCGGCGGGGTGTGAAGGTATCACAGCTTAATGAGGTGGTTCCCGCTTCCTGGTCGGAGAAGAGGGCGTCAATATTGCTGGAAGGGAACAGCTGTTGGTCGTTTGTTGCGGCTGATTGTTTATTCGTCGACTGCACCTCCTGTTTCACTTCGGGTTTGACGACAGTGATCTCGAGGAAGCAGTAGGAGGGGCTGCAGTCGTCCTGCTTGACCCATCCGTATGGGGTCTTCGGCGTTACCACCAGCCGGTAGGTTCCAGGCTGCCGATCTGCGCTTGCCCGGACGCGAAAGGTAAATCGCCCGACACCGCCGGGGTAGACGGCATCTTGATCCATGATGGCTAGGCGTGTCGGGCTCTCCCATCCATCATTGAACTCCCGTCCTGCCTGCATATCGGGCTCGTCATAGCTACCCAACGCAAGCTTGGTAATGTGATTGTTGTAATTGTGATTTTCCCAGGCCGCTCTGCCGGTGTTTCTGAATTCGATCCACCATTCTTTGGCTTCGCCCCCAGCCTCCAGGGTGACATAGCTCCCTTGTGCCCAGTAGTTTGCGGCGAACCACTTGAAGTGGCTACCCTGATAGGTGCTGCCCTGCTTTGGGTAAGGTCGGCCGTCGGGGAGACCGCAGAATTCCACTGTCTTGCCCTTGGATGCGTCGGCAATGACCGCTTCATTCCAGTCGGAGATGCCCGTGCCGGCGTGAAAATGCAGATGTATCCCATTGATGTAGCCGGTGCGGCCAATCTTGCCGAGACGTAAGTGGCGATTTGGCGCTCGCTGGTCAGTTTGTAGCCTCTGGCGCGCGCCACTTGTTCTCGGATGATCGGCCGTAATGCGGTCGTGTCCTGCGTCGCCAGCGGTGGGAACTGCTTCCTGAGAAAGGCGAGCAGACGTTGCTCGAAGATATCTTGGGTCGCTTGTTCCAGTGCTGCCATCTGTTCGGATCTGATGATGAGCATGTCGCGGTCCTGGTTACGTCATCGGTTGGAAGCCGGATCGATGACGCATGTGTACTGAGTAGGCATCCGGCTTCGTTGCTCAGGCTGAAACGGCTCAGCGCGCGCCCATGTACAGCGCCATCCAATGCTGGTAGTCGACGAAGGTGATGCAGCCGTCGGCGTCCAGGTCCGCGAGCGGGTCGAATCCGGTTGCCCCGGTGCAGCGCCCGAAGGTCGTGATGAAGCGACCGTAGTCGTCCGCGTCCAGGTCGGCGTCGCCGTCGAGGTCGCCGGCTGCCCGGACCTCTATCTGCACCGTGGCTGGATCGCTGTCGGTCTGGTCGTCCTGCACCATGAGCTCGAAGGCATAGATGCCGGGCTCGGACGGCGTGAAGGCCGGGCTTGGCCCGGCTGCGTCGCTGAGATCGACGCTTGGCCCCGATGTCTGCTGCCAGTGGAAGTTCAGCGTGCCAACGCCGGTGCTGCCGGTGCCGTCGAGCCGAACGGCGGCTCCGGTGCGCGCGATGCGGTCGCCGCCGGCGTCGGCAGTCGGCGGCTGCGCGGCATCGGCGACCGCCTCGATGACCTTGAGATTGCGCAGCTCCACGCTGGCGTTGGCCTCGCCTTCGCCGAACAGCCGCAGCATCAGCTCGTGGCTGCCGCCAGCCTCCACGGCGATTGGAATCGGCCCCGTAGGGGTCCAGACGTCGGGCTCATCGACGTCGGTGGAGAGTTTCCAGACCTCCTCGCGGTCGAGTAACAGCGCCGCGAAGTCGCCATCGCCGATGTCTGCAAAGCGGTACTCGAAGTCCAGAAAGGCGGCGTCGGCCGATAGCGCGATTTCAATCAGCATCAGCGGCGAGGTGGTGCCGTCGGCGGCGTCGGCGGCTGCAAGGCTCAGGGTAGCGGAGGCCACGCGGCTGCCCGCATCCGGCTGATCGGCAACGGCGGCGAGCGACAGCGATTGTGGGGTGACCGGCGCCGGCAGCGGCTGCTCCCGGCAGCTGATCAGCGTGCTGCCGGTGTCCGGATCGACGCCGAGACGGCAATCGCCGAAGGCCTCGAAGCTGCCGGGGTCCATGACCGCCAGGCCCTCCGGGAAGGCGCTGCGGCCGACGGCGGCGGTGTCGGCATCCGACGCCGGCGGGCTGGCGTGATTGAGCACCGAGAGCTTCCAGCCGACATCGCCGCAGGGGTCGAGTGATGCCTGCCAGGCGAACGGGTAGGGCAGCGGCTCCTCGTAGGCATGCTCCGGGGGCTCCGTGGCGGGGTTGTCGATGTCCCATTCGGCGCGCATCCATAATGCCCCGCCGGGGCAGGAGGGATCGCCGAACACCGACGAGTCGGGGTCGATGGTCCAGCGGTACCACTGGGTGACCGCCGAGTGGTTGTTGTTGACGAAGCCGGCCTGTTCCTCCTCGGGGAAGAACGAGCGACCGACGTAGTAGGGGTCGAACAGGGCGTGGTTGTAGACCTCGCCCATGGGGTGACGGTTGGCCGGGGCGCCGACGCCGGTGCGCAGCAGGCCGATGGGGTCGTCATCGCTGAGGCTCAGGTCGTCCCAGGCGTAGTAGTTCTCCAGTCGCAGGTCGGCGCCCTGCTGGAAGGCGTTGTCGAGCACGATGGCGAAGAAGTCGCGATTGAAGCCGACCTTGCGCTGGCCGTCGCGCCAGGTCGATGCCTCCACCACCTGCTCCAGGCCGGTATTGAGCACCGCGGTCTCGATCGGTTTCGCCAACTGGTCGACGATGTCCACCAGCCCGTTGCAGATGAGCTGGGTCACGCTTGGGTCCGGCGACACATCGCAGGCCATATCGGCCATCTGCTCCATGACCTCGTAGACGACAACCCCGGCGACGCCGGCCACCGGCGCGGCCCAGCGGTTGAGGCCGTCCTCGGAGCTGCCGGGGATCTTCTCCACCCGATCCGGGCGGTCGAGGGCCGTGAACTGGATGGTGCCGGCGTAGTCCGGGTGCTGCTCCAGGTAGTAGCGGATGCTGTAGGCGGACACGGCGGTGCCCAGGGAGTGGCCGATGATGTGGATGTCCTGGTCGTAGTCGGTCTGGCCCAGTCCCTCGAACAGCAGCCGGGCGAGCCGGCGGCTGGCCTGCGGGATGTGCGTGCGGGCGGTCTTATAGCCGTTGCGCATCGGGATACTGGTGCTGTGGAAGGCGCCCTCCCAGATGTACTGCACCACATTGACGTTGCCGGGACCGCCGAGCTGGTCTTGGATCAGCGTCGCCGCCCCGCGGGGTGCCGATCCCGACCACATTGCGTTGGGGTCGGGGGCCTCGGTGCAGTTCGGCGCCTCGTCCTCGGCCTCGCGCTTGCAGCTCGACTGCAGCCCGTGCACCAGCACCACCGTCGGCAGCGCCGGATCGAGCTTGCCGTGGAAGTAGGCTGCGGTGGGCGGCTGGATGCCGTCGAGGGCGTCGGACGGGTCGAGGCCGAGCCCGTGCTCCTCGCCGTCGACGATGCCGTCGCCGTTCTGGTCGCTGTTGGCCGGGTTCAGCCCGAGCTGCCATTCCTCCACATTGGTCAGGCCGTCGCGGTCGTAGTCGTCGTCGCCGTGATGGCGATCGGCGTTGCCGAACCATTCGCGCTCCCAGCAGTCCGGCAGGCCGTCCGCATCGCCGTCCTGGCCGCCGTCGCCGGCGAGGGCATAGTCGTAGCGCGGGTTCGGCGTGTCGTCGAGCAGGTTCAGCGTCGGTGGCAGCAGCCAGTTGCGGGCCAGGCTGCGCGGCGTGCCGTCGCTGCCGAGCAGATGCAGCTTCCAGCGATAGGGGCCGGGTTGCAGCGGCGTGCGCTCGACGTTCGGGTTCGCGCCCTGATACTGGAAGTAATAGGGCGCCGAGGTGCCGGGGTCAGCGTCGTCGGCCGGGTCGCGATAGCTGGCGATCACCCTGTCCACGCCGTCGATCTCCTGCTCCAGGCGCACCTCGAAGCCCTCGGCGAGGCCGCAGCCGCCGAAGTCGATGCGCCCGCCCAGGGCCGGCTGCAGGTCGGTGCGCGCGTCGGTGATCAGCGCGTCGAGGGTCACCGCATCGGCGCCGACGCTGTAGTCGCTGTGGCTGAGCGCGGCATCGAAGGCGACGAAGTGGCCGTCGCGCGAGGCGATCAGCTCCCAGGTGCACTCGGCGCTGTTGTCGTCGCCGTCGGGCGCGCCGACGGCGGCCAGGCGTTCGATGTGCTGAGTCAGCGCACCCCCCTGGGGGTCCGGGCAGGCGTCGCCGTCGGGCTTGCGCAGCACAAAATGCACGGGGATGCCGTCGTCGTCGAGGATCACCGGCTGGCCGGCCTGGATGCTCAGGGCCTCGGCGGCGCCGAAGCCCTGGTTGCTGACCCGCACCGAGATGCCGGCGGGGATGCCGGCCATCACCGTCGTCGGCAGGCCGTAGTCCAGCTCGAGCTTGGGCATGGGCAGCACGCTGAGCGTCTCGGTCCGGGTACGCAGCTCGCGGCGATCATCGGCCGGTCCGTAGCGGATCACGGCGGCCACTTGGTACTGGCGGCCGTCGGCCAATTCGCCGCCGGCCTCGGCCGACGGGATCAGCTGCCAGTCGATGGCGGCGGCGTCTTCGATGGTGCCGGCCTGCGTCTCGGAGAGGCCGTCGGCGCCGGTCGCCAGCACGAAGAACAGGCTGTCGCGCACATCGTTGTCGTCGCTGTCCTGGAGCAGCAGCTCGACGCTGGCATCCACCAGCGGCGCCGCGGTGGCGGTCAGCGCCAGCTGGACATCGAAGGCCTGGCGCTCCAGCCCGATCCGGTTCGGGATCTGCAGGATGACCTGGCCGTCCTCGTTCAGGGTCGGTCGGTTGGGCCAGCTCAGGTCGGGGACCTTGCAGTTGGTGCACAGCGGTGGTCTCTCGTCCCCGCCGCCGCCTTCGCTGGGCCAGATGGACTCGACCCGCACCGGGGCCAAGTAGCTGCGCCGGGTGTTGGGATCGGTGTCCCACCAGCCGCGCAGGCGCAGCGCGACACGGCCATTGAGCAGGTCGGCGCGATGGCTGCCGCCCATCAGGTCTTCCAGGATCGGCTCCAGGCCGTAGAAATCCAGGCTGCGTCCGTCGCCATCGCCCATCAGCGGGGCGTCGTCCACCAGCCAGGCGGCGTTGGGTGCCAGCAGCGTGCCATCGCTGGTGACCAGATCGAGCCAGAGGCCATCGGGGGTGAAGGTGCCGTCGCCGCGGCCCCAGACCTCGGCGCGGGTGCGGTTGCCCAGGAAGCGCAGGTCGTCCGGGTCGGCGTCGCGCTCGTCGTTCAGATAGGACAGGGCCGGCATCGCCAGCGTCGGCGGCGGTTCGGTCGGGTCGTCCGGCGGCTGGCACTGATTGCCGTAGATGCGCAGCCAGATCGGCACCTCCGAGCGCGTGGTGCCGGGACGCAGCTCGCCTTCGACACTGGCATATTCGTAGCTGCCGGTGAGCGCGATGTCGCCGACATAGAGACCGCCGCTGTTGTCGGCACATTCCCTCAGCCAGGCCGTCACCGGGATCTCCACCGAGGCCTGCGGCGCCAGCGTCTCGATGACCATCTGCCGTCCGCCGCCGGGCAGCGCGAGCCCAAGCCGACCGTGGAAGGTGGGCGCGCTCGCGTCCACCAGCAGGTTGTCCACCGGATAGCTGTTGCTGGTGTTGGTCACCGTCAGCACCGCCTGGTACTCGATGTCTTCGGTCAGGTCCAGCGCCAGCGGCGACGGGTTGCCCACCAGGGTCGGCTTGGTCAGATTGGTGACATAGGTCAGCTCCAGCGTGACCTGGTATTCGTCCTCGATGCTGGTGGGGACGACGTCGAAGCGCAGGTCCATGACCCGGGCCTCCAGGGTGATGGCCAGCGCCTGCGGCTCGACCCCGACCGCCACCCGCACCTGGCCTTCGGCGGAGACATGGCCGGCGCTGTTGACCAGCCAGCGGTAGTCGCCGGGTGGGATGGCGTCCAGCAACAGCCGGCCGTCGGCACCGGTGCCGCCGCTGTAGACCGGGAAGTATTCGCGGGTCTCACCGTCGACGGTGTCCACCGACGGCTGCTCCGCCACCAGGCTGACCTCGGCCCCGGCGACCCAGGCGGCGTTGTCGTCGTCCACTTGCACCGCGACCTCGGCGGTGGTGGCGCTGGTGAGCTCGATCAGGCCCTCGATGGGCAGGGTCGCGTCGTCGTAGTGCAGGTCGAGGGTCAGCACATGGCGGCCCAGCGGCAGGTCCGCGGGCGGCGCCAGGTCGAGCACGACGGCGTGCTCGGCCCCGGGCGGCAGGGCATCGATGCTCGGGTTGACCAGGTAGATCCAGGGCAGGGCGTCGGGGTCGCGCAGGGTCAGCGTGACCTGGTCCAGGTCGGCGAGGCCGTCGTTGCCGATGACCAGCTCGGTCTGCACCCAGTCGCCGGGCGCCAGGGCCGCCTGCAGCGGCAAGGGCTCCAGCACCGGCACGCCGTTGGCGGCGCGCAGCTGTACGCGGACCTGGGCGCTCACCTCGGCGCCCTCCGCCGAGCCCAGTGTGAACCGATACAGGCCATCGCTTGCCGGCGCCGGGCCGGCGGGCACGTCGAGCCGGTAGTCCAGGTCGAGGTACTCGCCGGGGGCGAGGGTCTCGGGCAGGTCGTTGAGGGCGCTCAGCGCCAGCCCCAGGCTCGGCGCCTGGTCGGTCTCGGTGAGCGTGAGGCCAGTCAGCGGGCGGTCGCCGCTGTTGCCGATGTGCAGGCTGAAGTGGCCGGTCAGCGGCTGGTCTTCGGAGATGGGCAGGGTCAGCGTCGGGCTGGATGGCGAGAGCTCCAGGCCCAGGACCTCGAAGCTCAGGCGCTCCTCCACCCGCAGCCCGTCCCGGATGCCGCTGACCACCACCTGGAACAGCCCGGTCTCCGCCGCCAGCGGCTGGAAGCGGTAGGCATAGCGGCCGTCGGCATCGGTGTAGGCCAGGTAGCGGCGGGTGACGCCCTGGTTGCTGATGTCGATGCTGAGCTCGGCGTTGGCGATGGGCAGGCCGTCGGCATCGAGCAGCTGCCCGGTCAGCTCCACCTCGCCGGCGCGCGGCACAATGGCGGCGATGGGTTCCGGGGCGATGGAGAAGGCCGGCACCAGCCAGCCGGCCTCGGCGCCGGCGGGCTCTTCGGCGCCGTCGGCGTTCAGCGCGTGCACGGCAAAGCGGTAGTCGCCGGCGGCCAGCACCGGGCGGTTGAGTCCATCGGCGGGGTGGGTCAGCAGCGCCAGCGGCGTCGCGTAGTCGATGGCGCCGGCGCCGCCGTTGCCGTAGACCCGATAGCCGGCGGCGTAGGGGCTGGTGGACGGGGTCCAGGTCAGCCGCAGCGCGGTGCCCGCCAGCGTGACGTCCAGATCGGTCACCGGCGTCGGCACGGGCAGGGCGGCGATGCTCATGGGCGCCGACTCGGCGATCGCGTCGGTGTCGGGCACCTGAAGCCGCAGCCGCCAGTCGTCGGCCAGGGTCAGGCCGTCCGGGACGGTGAATTGCGCCGCGCCGTCGTTCGGCGTCGTGCCCGCCAGCCGCACCCAGTCGCTGCCGTTGGGCGCGGTGAGGTCGGCGGCGGCATCGCGGCGCAGGTCGATGCTCAGGTTCAGGTCGGCGGCGGCGTTGGAGGTCCAGGTCAAGTTCAGGGGGTCGCCCGGGTGCAGCTCGGTGTCGGCCGGCGGCGCCGTCAGCGTCAGCGCAATCGGGGCGAGCTGGAAGTCCAGCCCGGCGATGGCCTCGCCCTGATAGTCGATCTGGTGGGCAACGGGCGCAAACGCCAGCGGGCCGCTGGCCGTGGTCGGCAGCGCGCGCAGCGTCAGCGCGCCGGGGCTCAGGTCGCTGGTCAAGACATAGTGGCCGTAGGCGTCGGTGCGCACCGAGCAGACCGGGGCCGCGTCCAGACACAGCAGCACATGGGGCACCCCCTGGCCGTCGGCGTCGCGCACATGGCCGGACAGCGACGGCGTCTGGATCAGCTCCGAGACCAGCGGATTGGTGCCGTCGCGCAGCTCGTCGCGGTTGGTCAGGGTGTCGCCGTCGGGGTCGGCGTCCGGGTCCTGGCCGATGGCCCCGAACCAGGCCAGCTCCCAACTGTCGAGCAGGCCGTTGCCGTCGTTGTCCAGCAGCGGGTCGATGGGGGCGAAGTCCGGGTCGCTCCAGCGCCCGGTGTCGTCCAGGAAGCGCACCCGCACGCGGTGGTAGTCCTGGCTGACGGGGACCTCGACGTCGATGGCCTCGACCATGCCGTCGAAGGCGCCGTCGGCGGCGGCCACCGCCTGGTAGCCGTCATCGTCGATGCGGACTTGGGCGGCCACCAGCCGGCGCGACGGGGCGCTGGGGTCGATCTGCTCCAGGGCCAGGTAGAACGACTGCGCCAGCGGCGGCGACCAGCCGCCGGTGCCGTCCTGCAGGCTGAGAGAGATCACATGCCAGCCCGGGGCCAGGTCGGCCATCGCCGCCATGCCCTGGATGCGACCCAGCGGCGCTGACACCGTGCCGCCGTCGATAGCCAGCGCAAAGGTCTCCACCGTCTCCGGGTCGCCGTCGAACCAGGCGCGGGCCGCCACCAGCCGGTTGGCGGTCTGCTCGCGGTCGCTCCAGGGATCGAGATAGAAGCTCTGGCCGATGGCCGTGGACCAGTTGCCGGCCAGGTCCCGGGTGCGCACAAACACCCGATGCACGCCGTCGTCGAGCCCGTTCAGGGGTAGGTTGCCGAGCAGGGTCTCCAGCGCCTCGTCCGAGGTGCCGTCGACCGGCAGCGTGATCGGCGTGGCGTTGCCGACGCCGGGGTCGGTGTCGATGAAGGCCTCGGCCCGCAGCATCCGGGGGCCCCCGCCGACCTCCCCGGTGTCGCCCTCCAAGACGACGAAGCTCTGGGTCAGTGGTGCCGACCAGGCGCCGTCGGCGTCGCGCAGGCGCAGCGAGACGCTGTGCACGCCGGGCTCCAGCTCCGTCACCTCGGGGTTGCCCATCAGGCGCTCCAGCGTCGCCGACGGGTCGGCGCCGTCGAGCGTCGCCAGCGGCGTGCCCACCCCGGGGCCGGGGTCGTCGTCGAAGAATGCCTCGGCGGCGCTCAGCGACGAGGCCGCCTGGGTCGCCGGGCTCAGCGCTAGGGCCAGCGCCGGGGCCAGCGCCAGGGCGGCGCGGCGGATGCGGGCGGAAAACGGGCTGCGAGGGGTCACGGGTTCCCTACCTCCGGGGCGTTGGCCCGGGCTCTTGCTTGAGGGTTTGAGTCTGGGGCGCGCGGATGTCCACTTTGGCTATGAAGCGCTGCGAAGCGCCGTGCATCCACGAGGCGGCTTTGGTGGATGCGCTTCGAGACTGTGCAAGCTCGGACGGCGGATGCGCTGCGCTTATCCGCCCTCCGGCCAATACGGTCACGGTCTCTTCGCTTATCCACCCTATCGCCTTGCGTCGTTGCGCCCCCGGCGCCTTTGCGGTCTTCATGCAACCGCCCTGTCGCCCGATGGATCGGGCTCAGCGCAGGCGCGCGACACCGAGGGCCTGGATCTGCATCTGGCCGCCGGCGATGCTGGCGTTGGCCTTGAACAGCGGGTAGACGTAGGGGGCCAGGTAGTCCTGGGCGCGCTGGGCGTCGTACTGGCCGATGGACCAGGGGCCGCCGTAGGGACCCAGGTCGTTGCGGGTGCGGTCGAGGTCGGCGAAGTAGGGGGCCTCCGGTCCGGCATCGATGGCCGGCGAGCCCTCGGCGAGCAGGAAGTCCGTGGTGTCGGCGAACAGCGGGTCGGTGTTGGTCAGGTTGCCGTCGTCGGCGCTGCCGCAGGTGCTGGCGGTATAGCTGCCGTAGCAGAGGTTGTTGGTCGTGGCGGCGTTGCCGCTGAAGGCCTTGCCATAGAAGTTGTGGACGATGTTGCCGGCGATGCGGCCGACCGGGGCGTAGATGGCGGCGGGGTTGCTGGCGTTGTGGCTTGTTCCCCCGCCCCAGTAGATCAGGTTGTTCTGGATCTGGGCGAAGCCGGAGGCGTGGATGCCGTGTTGGTAGTGGTTACTGTTGGTTGACCGGAGCCACAGCAGGTTGCCGGCGATGAGCGCGTTCGGATGGGTTGTCTTGATGGCGTAGACGTGAGAAAGGTAATAGTTATTGGTGCTACTCGTGTGATAGACCCGATTCGCCAACACCTTGACCTCGCCATAGCTGCCGGCGAGGTCCAGCACCGGTGTCAAGCTGGAGCCCGAGTAGCGCACCTCATTGCCGACGATCCAGGCCGGCCCCCGGTCCGCTCGGATCATGCCGTTCAGCAGCGTATTGCCCGCGACATAGGCATCATCGGCGCGCAGAGAGGAGATGGACCCGCCGTCGAGCCGGTTGCCGATGATGGCCAGGCTGCCGTCGCCGCCGGCGGTCTCGTAGTCCGAGACATCGAGGCTCTTTCCGGAGAGGAAGCGGTTTTCGAGGACGTTGACCTCGGCGCCATTGTCGACGTTGAGCGTGGTGTCGAAGGTCAGCCCCTGCAGCGTCACATGAATACCCGCCCCATCGACCGTCGCGGTCCCCTGACCGACGTAGGCGAGTTCACTACGGGACTGGGCGCGGATGGTCAGCGAGCGGTCGATGAGCAGGTTGCCGGTATAGGCGCCCTCGGTGAGGATCAGCACATCGCCGTCCGCAGCGCCCTCGATGGCCGCTTGCAAGGTGCCGGGGCCGGGCTCGACGACGATGTCCTCGGCCAGGACCGGGGTCGGCGCCGCCGACGCGAGCAGGGCGGCGAGCAGCAGGGGGGCGGTGGCTGTCTTCATTGGCTGGGGCTCCATTCGATAGCTCCCGACATGCCGGCGGGAGGGGCGATCTCTGTGGGGGTGGGGCCCGCGGTCGGGTCGCCGCGGGGCTGGCGATTGCTGGCGATTGCTGGCGCTGAGCCTAGCCGACGCCGGTGGGCTGCGACGTCGCGACCCGTGGGTGCGCCGACCGCAGCCGGCCCGAGTCGGGCGCCCGGCTCGGCGTTGAGCCATTGTCGGTGGGGCTGGGGCTGTGAGCCGGCCGCGGCGGGATCGGCCCGGCCCTTCGGCGCCGCAGCCGAAGCAGCGCAAGCCCGCCGCCGAGCAGCAGCAGCGTCGGCGCCGCCGGGGCGGCGGCGACCTCAACGGTCAGATCGGAGAAGCTCAGCTCGGCGAAGCTGCCGGGGGCGGCCGGGAAGCCCAACGGCAGGCCCTCGCTGAGGTCGCCTGGCGTGACCGACAGCATCAGCGCGGCCAGGCCGGGGCCGATGGCCTCCAGCTCCAGCCGGGCCAGCAGGATGTCGCTGCCGGATACCGAGCCGGGGAACGGGGCCAGGCCGGCCAGACCGTCGCCATCGGCGGCGGCCAGCGCCGTCCAGGCCGACCCGATGGCCGGAGTACCGACAAGTTGGAGGATGGCGGCATCCAGCCCCAGGTCGAGCCCCCAGCCCGAGACCGGGTCGGGGATGTCCGCCAGGATGTCGATGCTGAACCGCTGGCCGACCTCGATGCGGGTGGTTGGCGCGGACAGGGAGAGTTCGACCACCGCCGCGGAGGCGGCGGGGCTGCCGGCGAGTGCCAGCAGGAGGGGGAGCCAAGTGCGTATCTGTTGTTCCATTGTCCTTTTCTCTGTGACCTTTTCTCTTGGCTTTCACCGCTGAGACCGTCACGTCCCAGGGCGGTGAAGCACAAAGCCTACATCGATTTTTTCCGCAGAAGTCTACGGTCGAGGAGATATTGAGTCAACGCTGGTCGGGTCGGAGGGTGTTGCGGTCGGCTTCGAAATCCTTAAACGCCAAGTTGCGTTGCTCCTTGGTGGCCGGACAGACGCAGTGCAGGGTGCCTTTCTCCGTATGCACGATGGTGTCGGCCCGCTCGAGATCGAGCGGGCGGGTGATGGGCTTGGACGGGTCGTAGTGGGGGAGGCTTTTCTCCTCGCGCCACGGGGATCTCGTAGCGGGTATCGGCGATCAATTGCAGCCCGTAGCCGAACCAGGGTTTGATCTTCTTCCAGGTCTCGACGGTGCGGGCATCGACACCATAGGTCAAGGTTCAGAAACAAGTGGTGCAGACGCAACGACGAAACGGCCAATCCAAAGGCTCAGCGAGCGGGCGTCTGCACCACTTGTTTTTGAATCGATCCCAGGTATCGTGATGGCCCCAATCGGCATCGGGGTCGGAGGTCCGGGCGCTGGCGCGCGCCTGCTGCCCGGTGCTGTGGCTTAAGAAATCCAACCGCCTCCGCGCATTCGCGTCGCTCGGTCCCCACCGCCCGGATGTGCCGCGCGATGAGGAAGTCCGTCGCAATGACGACGATCAGTGTGTCCTCGTCGGCGATCGCGCCGGCGGCGCGCAGCAGATGCTCCAGCTCATCTCTGCGCACCAGCGCTCTCCTTGAAGATTTGCCACTCGACGAGCCAGGGCGGCGGCACGTCTTCGCGACGATTTGAGGCCCACCGATTCAGGTTCGACCTGGCCCGGCCGATCAGCGTCGGATCATCGGCGAGGCGCTCGGCGATCCGGCGGCGCTGTGCCGGTATTCGGTCTTCGATGATGCGTTGCGCGTTCGTTTCCGAGGTTGCGGCGACGAGATCCGGGTTGCTGGTTTAGGTGTTCATCGCACGACCTCGAACGCTGGATCGCCACGCCCCCGCCGAGGTTCTTGCTAGAATCCCGCCGCATGCAAGATGACGTCTCCTCCATTCTCGAATCCTTAAACGCCCCGCAGCGCGAGGCGGTGACCGCCGACGGCGGCAATCGGCTGGTGCTGGCCGGGGCCGGCTCCGGCAAGACCCGCGTGCTGGTGCATCGCATCGCCTGGCTGATCCAGGTCGAGGGGGTGCGGCCCTGGTCCCTGCTGGCGGTGACCTTTACCAATAAGGCGGCGCGGGAGATGCGCTCGCGCATCGAGCAGATGCTCGGCGAGCCCGTCGGCGGCATGTGGGTCGGCACCTTCCACGGCCTGGCGCATCGCTTCCTGCGCGCCCATTGGCAGGACGCCAGGCTGCCGCAGCACTTTCAGATCTTGGACAGCGACGATCAGCAGCGCCTGGTCAAGCGCATCCACAAGGCCCTGGAGCTGGACGACGCGCGCTGGCCGCCGCGCCAGTCCATCGGCTTCATCAACAAGCAGAAGGACGAGGGCCGCCGCCCCAAGCACATCGACACCACCGGCGACTTCTACCTGGAGCAGATGGTCAAGGTCTACCAGGCCTATCAAGATGCCTGCGAGCGCACCGGCAGCGTCGACTTCGCCGAGCTCTTGCTGCGCGCCCATGAGGTCCTGCGCGATCGCCCGGACATCCTCCACCACTACCGCGAGCGCTTCGCCCACATCCTGGTGGACGAATTCCAGGACACCAACGCCATCCAGTACGGCTGGCTGCGGCTGCTGTCCGGCGCCAAGGACAACCTGTTCCTGGTGGGCGACGACGACCAGTCCATCTACGGCTGGCGCGGCGCCAAGGTCGAGAACATCCAGAGCTTCCAGGCCGACTATCCGAACACCGAGGTCGTGCGCCTGGAGCAGAACTACCGCTCCACCGGCAACATCCTGGAGGCCGCCAACCGGCTGATCGCCAACAACCCGACCCGGCTCGGCAAGAACCTGTGGACCGACGACGCCGCCGGCGAGCCCATCCGCCTCTACAGCGCCTTCAACGAGATCGACGAGGCGCGCTTCGTCGTCGAGCGCATCCGTCGCTTCGCCGCGGACGAGGGCATGCGCCGAGACGATTGCGCGATCCTGTACCGGACCACGGCCCAGTCGCGGGTGTTCGAGGAATCGCTGATCCAGGCCGGCATCCCCTATCGCATCTACGGCGGCCTGCGCTTCTTCGAGCGCGCCGAGATCAAGGACGCGCTCGCCTATCTGCGCCTGCTCGCCAACCCCGACGACGACGGTGCCTTCGAGCGCATCGTCAACCTGCCCCCCCGCGGCATCGGCCCGCGCACCGTCGATGTGCTCAGGCAATGGGCGCGCGAGGCCCGCTGCTCGCTGTGGCAGGCGGCCCGCGATGCGCTGGCCAGCGGTGGGCTGCCGGCACGGGCGACCACGGCCTTGACCCGGTTCGTCGCGCTGATCGATGCCGAGCTGACCGCCGAGCCCGTGGAGCTGCCGGACCTGGCCCTGCGCGTCATCGAGGCCAGCGGCCTGCCCGAGCACTTCGAGAAGTCCAAGGACGGGCGCGGCGTCGACCGGTTGGAGAACCTGGAGGAGCTGGTGGAGGCCGTCCGCCGCTACGCCGCCGAGGCCGGGACAGAAGAAGGCGACCTGCTCGCGAGCTTCCTCGCCCACGCGGCGCTGGAGGCCGGTGACGCGGCGGCCGACGCCGACACCGACAGCGTCCAGCTCATGACCCTGCACAGCGCCAAGGGCCTGGAGTTTCCGGTGGTCTTCATCACCGGCCTGGAGGAGGGGCTGTTCCCGCACGCCATGTCCGCCGAAGACCCGGAGCGGTTGCAGGAGGAGCGCAGGCTCTGCTACGTCGGCATGACCCGCGCCATGCGTCAGCTCTTTCTGTGCCATGCCGAGGGCCGCCGGCTGCACGGGCGCGACGACTACCAGCTGCCGTCGCGCTTCCTGCGCGAGCTGCCGGGGGAGCTGATCGAAGAGGTCCGCGGCGGTGGCGTCGCCCGGCCGCTGGCGCCGCGGGCGTCGTCCCTCGCCGCCGGTGCCGGCGGCGGTGGCGGCCAGGGCGGCTTCCAGCTGGGCCAGCGGGTTGCGCACCCCAAGTTTGGCCACGGCGTCGTGCTCGCCAGCGAGGGCAGCGGCGCCAGCGCCCGCATCCAGGTCAACTTCGAGGACGTCGGCGCCAAGTGGCTGGTGCTGGCCTATGCGCGGTTGGAGGCGGTCTGAGGCTTCTTGCTTTCACCGGGCGCTGGTGGTCCCTGCGGCGCATGCCCGCGAGCAGGGCGATGCCGAGGCCCAGCAGCCCGGCCGTGGCAGGCACGGGCACGGCGGTCGGCATCTGGCGCAAGGCGACGACCTCGCTGATGAACCAGTTGTTGGTGCCGTAATAGTCTTGCAGGTACCAGGCTCCGTCGTTGTCGTCGTAGCTGACATCGTAATAGCGCAGTTCGTCCGGCGGATTTGCGAGGGTCTTGCTGTCGTCCGAATCGGTGACATGAACACCGAGATAGGAGCGCTCGCCCCCGATGTCTTCATAGTCGAAGCCCCAGGCGGTGATGCAGTGTCCGCCGCCGCCCGAGATGCTGAAGGTGACCCCGTAGCCCTGATGCAGAAGGGTGTCCAGTGCCAGCATGGCCAAGTTGTCTTGGGAGGTGAAGGCGAGATAGTCTTCGCTATCGTAGGGCGGCGTCCAGAACCCGCCGCCGGGCACGTCGACCTGGGACCAGCCGGCTGAATCGGGGCTTTCGTTGCTGCCGTCGAACCACCAGTCCCAGCCGAAATAGGGGTTGCCGCCGTTGTCGGTCCAGTGATCGAGAAAATAGCCGAAGATGGCGTCGGCGTTGTCGAGCCCGCCGCCGACATGGCCCCAACCGGTCCAGTCGAGGATGTTCGATGCGCCGGCGGCCCAGCACATGAGGTCGTCGTCGTTGTTGGTCGGGCTCTTTTCCGCGTCCGACCAGGTCCCGCCGTAGGTGTCGAAGCCGAAATAGCTGAGCGCGCCCAGGGCCTGGCCGGAGGCCAGCGCGAGGGCGGCGCTCGTCAGTACGGAGATCATGAGGGGCTTGCCGGGGATGGTCACGGTGGTTGTCTCTTGGTTCTTGCTCTTTCCGGTCAATTTGCCGACTGTGAAGGCGCTCAGCCGCCGCGGCGCAGCGCGGCGACCTCATCGACCGCGAGGCCGGTATAGGCCGCAATGGTCGCATCGTCGAGGGCGCCGTCGCGGATCATGGCCGTTGCGGTCCGGCGCAGGGCGTCGTTGCGGCCTGCCTCCTGGCCTGCCTTGTGCCCTGCCTTGTGGCCCTCCGCGCGCGCCTCCTCCAGCAGCGTCGCCTCGTCGTGCAGGGCGCGCTCACGCACGAAGGCGAGACGACGGGCCTTCTCGTCGGCGCTCAGGGCCTTGAGCTTGTCGTAGGCCCGGCGCACGGGCGTTTCGGTGACGGCGGACATGCGTTGCTCCTCCTGCCAGTGTGCGAACAGGGTGATCCCGGCGGACAAGACCGGCGGTAGCTTGCCGAGTCGCGCGGCCTTCTTCAGCTCGACGGCGCACCTGCATCTCGATGTTGTAGCGCGCGCCCGTGCCGTCCTCGGCGAGGATGTCGAGGATACTGTGCTCCCCGCAGATCGGCGGGGTTGATCGCCGGGTTGCGCACCTCGACGGCGGTGATCGGCGCCGCCCAATGGCGCACCGCGTTGATCAGCGCGATCAGCTGCTCGGGCTCGTCGGCGAACAGGCGCTTGAAGACGTCGTCGTTTTTCGGGTCGAGCAGTGCAGGCATGGTCGTGGCGGGGCGGGATTGATGATTCCACAGCATAGTCCGGTGCGCCGGGGCCGTACAGCCACAGCGCCTTGCGGCGGTTGCTGCTGGGATGCCCTACATCCTGCCCTATCGCGTACGAGATACCGGCTGCTCGTAGCCTGATCGTCACGACGCCCCAGCGTCGTGACGCATCCGTCGCCGCTCCAGCGGTGCGTGGCCCCGCGACCGCTCGGCGCCGTCGCCGCGCTCGTCCACGGGGCGCTGGAGCGCCCGGGGACGCGCGACAACGCTGGAGCGTCGTCGCGATCACAAAGCCGCCCCCCAGCCGCGAGACGCCGCTGCTCCCAGCCGGAGCGGGGGCGTCCCGCCCCCGAACAGCGGCAACGCCAAGACGCCAAAGCCGCCCCCCAGCGGCGAGCCGCCGCTGCTCCCAGCCGGAGCGGGGGCGTCCCGCCCCCGAGCAGCGGCAACGCCAAGACGCCAAAGCCGCCCCCCAGCGGCGAGCCGCCGCTGCTCGCCCTGGTCGCGAAGCGCCAGCTTCGCGACCAGGCAGGCAGCGTCGCGGCAGTCGCGACTGCAAGTCGCTCCCACATCGGCCACAGGTCCGCGCAGGCTGGGCTGAGGAACGAAACTCAGCGATGGCCGCGTGCGGGCTGGTGGACGCTGGGTTTCGCAGGCTCAATCCGACTACCGGCTGCTCGTAGCCTGATCGTCACGACGCTCCAGCGTCGTGACGCATCCGTCGCCGCTCCAGCGGCGCGTGGCCCCGCGAGCGCTCGGCGCCGTCGCCGCGCCCGTCCACGGGGCGCTGGAGCGCCCGGGGATGCGCGACGACGCTGGAGCGTCGTCGCGATCACGAGACGCTCGGCGCGATCACAGAAACCCCCGGCTCACCGATCATCGGGCCAGCTCGCTTGTGACTGCGCGCGCCGGGCAGCGCGCTGCATCCAGCCGGATCGCGACAACTGCCGCATCAGCCAGGTCAGGGCGCGCGGCAGGGGCGGCGGCGGGATCGCTCGGCGATGGACGCGCGCGTTTGCTCGCGGGCTCGGCGTTAGAGCCTGGCGGACGCGGCGGCACGTAGGGATGCGGTGAGCGATCGCCGACTTCGCGCTGCGCTATCGCGACCGGCTGCCGACGCCGATCGAGATCCATGCCGACAATGCCTTGTCTTCATGGCGCTCGGCGCTGTCGGCGCTGGCGCAGACGCGGCATCGGCTGACCCTGCTGGTGGATGAATACGACAACTTCGCCAATGAGGTGCTCATGGCGGATCGCGCCGGCAGCCAGTCGCGCTACCAGGCGCTGCTCTATGGCGAGGGGGGGTGCTGAAGACGGTCTTCAAGGCGATCAAGGCCGCCGCCGGGGGGCAGGGGTTGGATCGGGTCTTCATCACCGGGGTCTGGCCGGTGGTGATGAGCGATATGACCAGCGGCTACAACGTCGGCCAGAACATCTATTTGGACCAGGAGTTTGCCGACCTGTGCGGCTTCACCGAGGCGGAGGTGGCGCAGGTGCTGCAACGGCTCGCGAGCGAGCGCCTAAGCGGCGTGGCGGACTGGGCGCCGCAGCAGGCGCTGGCCACCATGCGCACCTTCTACACTCGCTGCTGTACTGCTTCGGTATCCTGACCCTGGCGGGGTTGAGCCCCTTCGGCCAGCGCGTGCTGCGCATCCCGAACCTGGCGGCGCGGGGGCTCTATGTGGAGCGGCTGCGCGAGGCCTGGCTGACCGACCGGCTGTACATGGCCGTCTCCGAGCTGGAGACCGACCGCGGCTATGCCGACCTGGCGCTGATCGTCCGCCCGGACATGCGCCGCTTCCAGGCGCTGGACCTCTTGCTCGAATTCAAGTACCTCCCTATCAAGCAGCTGAGGCTGAGCGGGGAGCAGGTGCGGGGACAATCGCGCGAGGCACTCGCGGCACTGCCGGCGGTGGCGGCTAAGCTCGACGAGGCCGAGGCGCAGGTGCGGGACTATGGCCGCTCGCTGCGCGAGCGCCACGGGCTTGCGGGGCTGCGCGGCTTCGCCGTTGTGGCGCTCGGAGTCGAGCGGCTGGTCTGGCGGGCGGTTTGAGCCGGCTCGGCCGCCGCAACGCCGCGTCGGCCACCTGCGCCTCGGCCCGAGACGCGCTGCTCATGCGGTTGCTCGTTCGCCGGGAACGCCAACGCGCACTGCGCTTCAGTTGAGCTTGCGCAGCAGCCTTCGCAGGGTGTCGCGCTCTTCCGGGTCGAGGGTCTTGAGCTGATCGGGATCGAGACTGCGCAGGAGCGTTTCGGGGGGAAGGCCCCGCAGCCGCTCCTCTGGCGGCAGACCCTGCAAGCGCTGCTCGGGTGGCAGACCCTGCAGGCGCTCCTCGGGGGCCAGGCCCTGCAGACGCTGCTCGGGGGCCAGGCCCTGCAGACGCTGCTCGGGGGCCAGGCCCTGCAGACGCTGCTCGGGGGACATCTTCTTGACGATCTCTACGCACTCCTCGGGGGTGAGGTTGGCGATGATCTCCTCATGGGTTTCGCGGACGAAGTCTTCGACGGTGTAGGTCATGGCGGCTAGTCCGAAGCGATGGGTTGAGTAGAGGCGGAACAGCAGCTCGTGGGCGGCCTTCGTGCGCCCTTGGTAGGTGCTCAAACCGCGCCGCACGCGTTCTACGCGGGCGCTGAAGAGCTGCCAGAGGGCGTTGCGCGGGGTTTCGGCGACGGCGTCCAGGACGATGAGCCGGACCTGTTTGGAGCCCCACTGCAGGTCATGGACACCTGGGTACTCGGTCGGTTGCACGGCGCCGCTCATGAGTCCGCGCAGCAGCTTGACGGGCTTGCGGGTGGCGACGGCGTAGAGCTGGAATTCGCCCGTCGATGCAAGACCCGAGGGCTGTTCATTGATGTCCGGCGCGGGATCGCCCTCAGCCGGGTCGCCGTCGCCGGGCCGGCGGTCGGCGAGCAGCTTGCGGTAGTTCACGTAGTGGCCGATCAGCTCGTCGAGCGCCCAGGCGTCGAGGCTCTCCTGGTGGGACTTGTAGGTCAGCAGGTTGTGGGCGCGCAGATTGTCCAGGCCGTCCGGCAGTTCCGGCCTTGTTGCCCCAGCACCCTGCTCGGCGTTGCCGCGCTCGATGACGACCACGTCGAGGCGCTGGCTCTTGAGCGCCAGCTCCTTTTCCAATTCGACGCGCCAGGCGGTGCCGGCGAAGCGGTCGGTCAGACCGACGCCGAACCAGCGGTGCCAGTTGATGCGTTTCGGCTCGGGCATTGCGCACCTGCGCGGGCGGTTGGTTGATCTGCCGGACCTTAAGTGTACCGGCTGCTGCGGCAATCCTACGCCGTGGATATCGATCCGTCGACGAGGCGGGGCTCGGCAGGTGACCCTCCCGGTTGCGTCGAAACTGCGCAAAGATGCATCATCGACTCGAATGCCCGCCGCGCCGTCGTTGCCGAAGAGCTGACTGGCGCCGCCGCTGCGCACGCCGACGAACTGGCGAAGCTCGCCGAGGCCCTGCGTGCCGAGATGGCGCGCGCCGCCCCGCCCGCAAGCCTTGCCGCCGTGTTCGAGCGGGTCCGCCTGAGCGGCGACCTGACCGCCGAGCGGATCACCGCGACCGGCGCCGGCGCGACCGCCGCGGTGCTCAAGGATTTGGATGCGAGAAACGTCCGCCTTTCGGATATCAACGCGGCTGGAGACCCCACGGGAAACTGATCCGCCCGCCGGGGAGCAGCGGCCACCCCGGCGGGAACGACGCAGGGCTGCAGATGGAAAACACGACTGCCCGAGACATCGATGTCTCAGGGGCGACGCGGGGCATGGCCAAGAACAGCCCCCAGGCCACCGTCGTCTACACGGAGGTAAACCTGCCGCCCCAGACGCAGCATGGCGCAGGAGAACATACAACGCAGCAAGGTGCGCGAGATGCTGCGAGGGCCGCCGTTGCGGGTGCTCTACGCCCGGGTCACGCTGAAGCTGCATGGCCATCGGCTCGCAGAGCTGGTCGCCGGTGCCCGAGACGACCTGCTTAGGCTCGGTGCGCCCGGCCCCGGCACCCGCGTGCTGCTGCTGATCGGCGTCGTGCGCGAGCCCGGGCGCCGGCCGCTGTGGTGGCGGCTGCGCCATCGTCGGCGTCTGATGGCACGGGGCTGTTGTCACCTCCTCGACGACTTGGGGCCGCTCTGCACCGACCCCGAGCTGGCCGCCGCCGTCGATGTGGCCCTGACGCTCGGCATGCCGCTGCTGCTCACCGGCGAGCCCGGCTCCGGCAAATCCGGCCTCGCCGATAGCCTGGCCTGGGAGCTGGGGCTCGGCGAGCCGTTGCGCTTCCCGGTCCAGTCCGATACCGAGTCGCGCGACCTGTTCTACCGCTTCGACACCGTCGGCCGCTTCCACGCCGCGCAGACCCGCGCTCCCGCCGAGTCGCCGGCCGCCGACGCCGGTCGCTTCATTAGCTTCGAGGCCCTGGGCCGCGCCATCCTGCTCGCCAAGCCGGTTGCCATCGAGGCCGCGCTGGGCCTGCCGCCCGGCAGCCTCGGCCATCCCGGCGCGCCCTGCCGCTCGGTCGTGCTCATCGACGAGATCGACAAGGCCCCCCGCGACGTGCCCAACGACATCCTGGTGGAGATCGAGCGCATGGAATTCGGCGTTCCCGAGCTTCGCGTCGGCGACGGACAGCCGGTGCGGGTCGCCCTCGGCGCGGACGAGAACCGCTATCGGCCCATCGTCAAGGCTGGCCCGCCGCCCGTTGCCGGACCTGACCCCGGTCTTCCCGCAGGCCCGGGCTACGTGTTACATCTGAGACCGGACTTTGTCTTCGCGGAGGCAAAAGTCAAGACCTGACCCCGGTCTTCACCGGTCTTTCCACTACGTTGAGACCCGACTTTGTCTTCGCGGAGGCAAAAGTCAAGACCTGACCCCGGTCTTTCCTTGACCCCGGTCTTTCCTTGACCCCGGTCTTTCCTGCTAGGTGAGTTATGCGCCCGTACGGCTTCCTAAAGCAGATATGGAAGCCATTTGGCCGGCCTAACGGGCAGTAAACAGAGGACTGAAGATGGTTTTCTGCGCTACGCGCGTGTCCCCCCCCACTGCGATTCGTCGGAATATAATGGCAGAATTTGCTCATCGTCAGAGGGGCCGCGCCACGGCAGCCGGCCCGGGTCGTCGTCCACGAAGGCTGCGAGACTGAACGAGCTGCTATAAAGACAGTTCGAGCCGCATCGGGAGTCGGTGGTACAAGGTACGGCGCCGCAGAAGCCCAAGCGCCTGAGGAACAGGGGCGGGAAGTCGCGCACTACAGCCATCGTACGGAGCAGGCGACGGACTGGATCAAGCGCTATATCTGGTTCCACAAGAAGCGGCACCCGCGTGAGATGGGCGCGGCGGAGGTGGAGGCGTTTCTCTCGCACTTGGCCACGGATCGTGGGGTCTCGGCATCGACGCAGAATCAAGCGCTGTGTGCGCTGCTGTTCTTGTACCGGAGGGTGTTGGAGGTTGAGCTGGACTGGGTTGAGAACATCACGCGGGCCAAGCCGTCTGAGCATGTCCCGATCGTCTTGACCCGCGACGAGGTGGCGACGGTGTTGGGGCGGATGTCGGGGCGGAACTGGCTGATGGCGAGTCTGATGTACGGTACGGGGATGCGCCTGACGGAGTGCCTGCGGCTGCGCATTCAGGACGTGGACTTCGGCTATCGACAGATTACGGTGTTCAACGGCAAGGGGGCGAAGGATCGGGTGGTGCCGCTGCCGGAGAGCTTGATCCCGTCGCTGAAGGAGCAGATCGCCGAGTCCGCGCGCGTGCTGGAGGCCGGCTACGACATTCGTACCGTTCAGGATCAACGACGCCAGCCGACCGGCTCGACGCTTCCTCGCGCACCTTGCTTCATGCCGGAGAACCGGATGGACTGCGTCCAGGGTGCCGGCTAGAACACCAGCTCGTTGGCGCCGAGGATGGCCATCATGATGGAGACGATGATGCCGGCGACGATGATGCCCAGCCCGATGATGAGGACGGGCTCGAGCAGGGTGAGCATGCGCTGGACGCTGTCGCGGGTCTCGCGGTCGAAGATGTCGGCGACCTTGGTGAGCATGGCGTCCAGCGCGCCGGATTCTTCGCCGACGCGGATCATCTGCAGGGCGAGCTGGGGCAGGACCTCATGGCTGGCCAGGGGCTCGGCCAGGCCGCGGCCGTGCTTGAGGGCCTCGCCGGCCTCGTCCAGCCCGTCGCCGATGCGGCGGTTGCCGACGACCTCCTTGGCGAGATTGAGGCCGGTGAGCAGGGGCAGGCCGTTCTTGAGCAGCGTGGACAGGGTGTGGCAGAAGCGGGCGGTCTCCATCTTCCAGATGAGGTCGCCGAACAGGGGGATGCGCATGACCCCGTAGTCGAAGCGGCGGCGGTTGTCCGGGTCTTCCAGCCAGCGCTCCATGAACACCGCGACCCCGGCCACCAGCACCAGCAGCATCCACCACCAGTCGCGCACCAGGTCGCCGGCGCCGACGACGATGCGTGTGGGCAGCGGCAGCGCGGCGCCCATGTCCTCGAACAGGACGGTGAACTGGGGCACGACGAAGACCAGGAGCATGATCACCGACAGCCCGGCGACCACCAGCAGGATGCTCGGGTAGACCAGCGCCGAGGTGACGGTGCCGCGCAGCTCGGCGCTGCGTTCCAGGTAGTCGGCGAGGCGGGTGAGGACCTGATCGAGGGCGCCGCTGGCCTCGCCGGCGCGGACCATGTTGATGTACAGACGCGGGAATTGGCCGTCCTGCTCCTGCAGGGCGGCGCTGAAGGTGGCGCCGCCGCGCACCCGCTCCTGCAGGTCGTTGAGGACCTTGACGATGTGCTCCTCGGTGGAGAGGTTGCCCAGCACGGTGAGCGAACGGTCCAGGGTCAGGCCGGATTCGAGCAGCGTGGCGAGCTGGCGGGTGACGATCTCGACGTCCTTGCCGGTCAGGCTGCGCTTGGCCCGGCGCTGGAGCCTGGCCATGAGGCCGCCGGCGGGCCGGGTGCTGAGCGGGATCAGGCCCTCGGCCTGGAGCTGCATGGCCAGCGCCGCCTCGTCGTCGGCCTCGCGCTCGCCCTCGATCTCTTCGCCGTCGAGCTTGACGGCCTTGAACTGGTAGCGGGGCATCGGCCTAGTCCTCCTCGGCGACGCGCATGACCTCGTCCACCGTGGTCAGCCCTTGCAGGGCCTTGCGCAGGCCGTCCTGATACATGGTGTGCATGTCTTCTTCAACGGCGATGCGGTGGATCTCGGTGGAGGTGGCGTGATCGAGCACGGCCTTGCGGATGCGGTCGGACATGACCAGGACCTCGGCGATGACCAGCCGGCCGCGGAAGCCGGTGCCGTTGCAGTGGTGGCAGCCGCCGGGGCGGTAGAGGTGGATGGGGCCGCCTTCGGCATCGGCGATGTGCAGGAAGCGGGCGGCCAGCTCGGCCATGGGCTGGAAGGGCTCGCGGCACTCGGGGCAGAGCCGGCGCACCAGGCGCTGGGCGAGGATGCCGTTGATGGTGGAGGTGAGCAGGTAGTCGTCCACGCCCATGTCGAGCAGCCGGGTGACGCCGCTGGCGGCGTCGTTGGTGTGTAGGGTGGACAGCACCACATGGCCGGTGAGGGCGGATTGTACGGCGATGCGGGCGGTCTCCAGGTCGCGCATCTCGCCGACCATGATGATGTCCGGGTCCTGGCGGACGATGGCGCGCAGGGCGCCGGCGAAGGTCATGCCGATGGAGGTCTTCACCGGGATCTGGTTGATGCCGGCGACCTGATATTCCACCGGGTCCTCGACGGTGATGATCTTGCGCGTCTCGGTATTGAGCCGGCTCATGGCGGTGTACAGCGTGGTGCTCTTGCCGCTGCCGGTGGGGCCGGTGACCAGGAAGATGCCGAACGGGGCGTCGAGCACCTTCAACAGGCGCTTGCGCGGGGTGCCCTCGAAGCCCAGGGCGTCGAAGTCGAAGCGAACGCTCTCCTTGTCGAGCAGGCGCATGACCACGCTCTCGCCGAACATGGTCGGCACGGTGGAGACGCGCAGGTCCAGCTCTTTGCCCTGGATACGCAGCGGGATGCGCCCGTCCTGGGGCAGCCGGCGCTCGGCGATGTTGAGCTTGGACATGATCTTGACCCGCGAGATGACCGCCGCGGTGGAGCGCACCGGGGGCGAGTCGATCTGCTGGAGAATGCCGTCCACGCGCAGGCGCACCTTGAGCTCGTCGGCGAAGGGCTCGATGTGGATGTCGGAGGCGCGCGCCTCCACCGCCCGCTGCATGATCTGGTTGACCAGGCGGATGGTGGGGGCCTCGCTGGCGAGGTCGCGCAGGTGCTCGATGTCTTCTTCGTCGAAGTTGCCCAGGTCGGCGTTCTCCAGGGCGTCGGCGTCGTCGGGCTCCTCGGGCGGCGGCTCGTGCAGGCGGGTGACGGCGGCCTCGATCTCGCTGGGCAGGCCGACGCGCAGGCGCACCGGCCGGCCGGCGGCCATGTGCGCGGATGTGGCGATGAATGGGTCGAGGGGGTCGGCAACGGCCAGCTCGACCTCGCCGTCGGCCTCGCGCAGCGGGCAGACCCGGGCGTCCTTGAGAAAGCGCAGCGGGAAAACCCCGTCCAGCGCGGGTTCGTCCGGGTAGTCGTCGCCGGCTACCAACTCCAGGTCGAGCACGTCGGCGAGGGCCGCGGCCATGTCGCGCTCCGAGACCAGGCCGAGGCGCACCAGCATGGCGCGCAGCGGGTCGCCGCTGTCGTCGGCGAGCTTGCGGGCGCGGGCGAGATCGCCGCCGGTCAGGCGACCGCGCTCATGCAGGTAGGCGATGACGCGGGTCTCCGGCGCGTTGGGCTCGGCGTCCGGCGCCGGCCCGTCGGGTGGGACGTCGTCGGCCTCGCCAGCCTCGTCGGCGTCCACCTGCTGGTTTGTGTGCGCTGCATCGTCCCTCGGCTGGGCCGTGAGCGCAGCGTCGGTCGGCTCCGCCGGCGGGGCGTCGAGTGCGCCGGCCGCCACAGGCGGTTCGACGTCGACGGGGTGGTCGCGGTCGGCGGGTGCCGTCGAGGCCCATAGGGGCTTGGGCTCGGATGCCGGTTGAGCCTCCGCTCCGGGGGTGGTCGCTTGGCGGGGTGTCGGAAAACTCGGTATCGCCGGGTGAAACCCTGGCGGTTGCGGCGGCTGTGACCGGCTCGGTATCGCCGTGGTCACCAACGCTGCCCGACGGGTGTGAGCCTTCGAGCGTGTCGGGCTCGGTCCGCCGGGGCGCGTTGTCGGGCGCAAAGCGGGCATGGATGCTGTCGTTGTCGTTGTCGTTGTCGTTGTCGTTGTCGTTGTCGTTGTCGTTGTCGCTGTCGCTGTCGACGAAGGCGCCCCCGATCGCAGCGCGCTCGACGGCATCGGCATCGCCCTCGAGGGGCCCCAGATCGAACGTATCGAGGTGCTCCAGGTCCAGGCGCGGCTCGAGGGCCGCGTCGAATTCGCCGTGGTGCAACGCCGACCAATCCTCCGGCTCGATGGTCTCCAGCGCGGCCAGCCGATCGAACGGGTCATCGTCCGGCGGGCCCCGTGTTTGTCCAGGCGCGGTGCGTCAGTCATCGATGGGCTCTGGTGGGGCCGCCAAGGCGGGCATTGCCGGTGCCGGCCAGCGCGGCACCAAGCGCTTGAGCACGCGGGCCAGCCGCGCGTCGTCGCAGTCGTCCACGCCGGCGCGTAGCTCGCCGAGCGCCGTCTCGATCGCGTCCATCGGCGCGCCGGGCTGGCGGGCGATGCGGATCTTCGGGTGTACGGTCTCGATCAGGTCTTCCGCGGCATAGAACAGCTCCTCGTAGCGCTTCTCGCCCGGGCGCAGGCCGATGTAATCGATGGCGATATCCTGTCCCGGCTCGCGGCCGGCGAGACGGATCATCTGCTCGGCCAGGTAGCGGATCTTGATCGGCTCGCCCATGTCGAGGACGAACACCTCGCCGCCGCTGCCGATCAAGATCCGCTACCTGGCCGAGCAGATGATCCGCCTCGCCGGCCGCGAGCCGGGACAGGATATCGCCATCGATTACATCGGCCTGCGCCCGGGCGAGAAGCGCTACGAGGAGCTGTTCTATGCCGCTGAAGACCTGATCGAGACCATACACCCGAAGATCCGCATCGCCCGCCAGCCCGGCGCGCCGATGGACGCGATCGAGACGGCGCTCGGCGAGCTACGCGCCGGTGTGGACGGCTGCGACGACGCGCGGCTGGCCCGCGTGCTCAAGCGCTTGGTGCCGCGCTGGCCGGCACCGGCAATGCCCGCCTTGGCGGCCCCACCAGAGCCCATCGATGACTGACGCACCGCGCCTGGACAAAACACGGGGCCCGCCGGACGATGACCCGTTCGATCGGCTGGCCGCGCTGGAGACCATCGAGCCGGAGGATTGGTCGGCGTTGCACCACGGCGAATTCGACGCGGCCCTCGAGCCGCGCCTGGACCTGGAGCACCTCGATACGTTCGATCTGGGGCCACATCGAGGGCGATGCCGATGCCGTCGAGCGCGCGATCAGAGCGCCTTCGTCGACAGCGACAGCGACAACGACAGCGACAACGACAACGACAACGACAACGACAACGACGACGGCGGCCATGCCCGCTTTGCGCCCGACAAGCATTGCCCGCGCCCGGCGGACCGAGCTCGACACGCTCGAGGAAGCTCCACCCGTCGGGCAGCGTTGGTGACCGCAGCGATACCGAGCCGGTCACAGCCGCCGCAACCGCCAAGGGTTTCTCCGGCGATACCGAGTTTTCCGACACCCCGCCAAGCAGACACCCCCCGGAGCGGAGGCTCAACCGGCATCCGAGCCCAAGCCCTATGGGCCTCGACGGAACCCCCGACCGCGACCACCCGTCGACGTCGAACCGCCTGTGGCGGCCGGCGCACTCGACGCCCCGCCGGCGGAGCCGGCCGACGCTACGCTCACGGCCCGGCCGAGGGACGATGCAGCGCACACAGCAGGTGGACGCCGACGAGGCTGGCGAGGCCGACGACGTCCCACCCGACGGGCCGGCGCCGGACGCCGTGCCCGATGCGCCGGAGACCCGCGTCATCGCCTACCTGCACGAGCGCGGTCGCCTGACTCGGCGAAAATCTAGCCAGAAGCGCCACAAGCTCGCCGACAACAAGACGACCCGCTACGCGCCAACTGGTGCGCCTACGACCTGAGCTCGGCTGACAGGCCACGACCCTCGCAAAATCGTGCTCGACCTGGAGTTGGTACCCGACGACGACTACCCGGACGAACCCTCGCTGGGCGAGAAGTCCCGCTGCTCTCAAGAACGTTCCGGTTTCGCTGCCGGTCAAGAAAGCCGGACCGAGGTCGAGCTGGAAATTGCGATCAGCGACCCCCTGGACCCATTCGAGCGGATCGACATCTTCGCGCACATGGCCGCCAGCAAGCTGAAGTCGCATGCGCGTGGTCAGCGCCAGGCTCGAGATCGACAACGTGACCCGCGACTTTTTCAAGCACGAGCAGCCGCCCGGAACCGACGACGCGGACGCGCTGGAGGGCACCGACCACGGCGAACTTCGACGAAGAGGACATCGCCCCTGGGCGACCTCGCCGGCCCACCATCCGCCTGGTCAACCAGTCATCAGCACGGTGGAGCTGCGCGCCTCCGAACATCCACATCGAGCCGCTTCGAGAACCGGCTCGCCGTGCGCTACCGCATCGACGGCGTGCTGCACGAGATCGAATCGCCGCCGCGCCGGCTGGAGCCGGCCATGATCTCGCGGATCAAGATCATGGCGAACCTCGACATCGCCGAGCGCCGGCTGCCGCAGGACGGCCGCATCCGGCTGCGCGTGCAGGGCAAGGAGATCGACCTGCGCGTGTCGACGGTGCCGACGATGCACGGCGAGTCGGTCGTGATGCGGATCCTCGACAAGGGTGGGGTGCCGCTCGATTTTCGCCGCCTTGGCTTCGAGGACGACACGCTCAAGCCCTTCCTCGACGTGCTCGATGCAGCCGCACGGCATCCTGCTCGTCACCGGCCCGACCGGCTCCGGCAAGACGACGACGCTCTACACGGCGCTCGACCGGCTGAACCAGCCCGACGTGAAGATCCTCACCGTCGAGGACCCGGTCGAGTACCAGATGGTCGGCATCAACCAGATCCAGGTGAAGCCGCAGATCGACCTGACGTTCGCCAACGCGCTGCGCTCGATCGTGCGGCAGGACCCCGACGTCATCATGATCGGCGAGATCCGCGACCTGGAGACCGCGCAGATCGCCGTGCAGTCGGCGCTCACCGGCCACCTCGTGCTGTCGACCCTGCACACCAACGACGCCGCCGCAACCATCGCGCGGCTGCTCGACATGGGACTCGAGTCGTACCTGCTCGCGTCGAGCGTGGTCGGCATCCTCGCGCAGCGCCTCGTGCGCAAGCTGTGCCCGCACTGCAAGGAGGCCCTTACGCGGCGCTGCCCGAGCTCGTCGAGCAGATCGCTGCATCGCCGATGCTCGCCGGCAACGACATCACGCTCTACCACGCCCGAAGGGCTGCGAGCCGATGCAGCAACACCGGCTACATGCGGCCGGATCTGCATCCTCGAAATGCTGCCGATGACCGATCCGCTGCGCAGCCTCGTGATGAAGCACGCGACCTCGACCGAGCTGCAGGCCGAGGCGCAGCGCCGAGGGCATGCTGACGATGTACGAGGACGGCCTGCGCAAGGCGCTCGCCGGGTCACCACGTTCGAGGAAGTCCTGCGCGTCACGCCGCGAGGACGAGCAAGCCGATGCCCCTCTACCGCTACCGCGCGGTGAGCCGGCGGCGGCGAAGTCGCCAACGGCGAGCTCGACGCCGCGAACGAGTCGAGATCGTCGATCGCCTGCGCGACCAGGGCCTGATGCCGATGCAGATCGCGCAGGCGCTCGGCGCGCCGGCGACGGGCGCCGCGCGGCGAAGCCGCTGCGCCAGCGTCGCTGGTTCGACGCGGAAGCGCGTGACGCGCGACCAGTTCTCGGTCGATCACCCGCGAGCTCGCGACGCTGCTGCGCGCCGGCCTGCCGCTCGATCGCGCGCTCGAGATCCTGATCGGTCTCGCGCCGACGCCCATGTCGCCGTGATGCTGCAGGCGATCCGCGACGACGTGCGCGGCGGCAAGGCGCTGTCGCAGGCGCTCGACGCGCGGCGGGAAGTCTTCTCGCGCTTCTTTGTGAACATCGTGCGTGCGGGCGAGGCGGGCGGCGCGCTCGGCGTGGTGATGCAGCGGCTCGCCGAGACGATGGAGCGCAACAAGGAGCTGCGCGAGTCCGTGAAGTCGGCGCTCATCTATCCGACGATCCTGATCGTCGTCGCCGGTGCTGTCGGTGATGCTGCTGGTCTTCGTCGTGCCGCAGTTCGACAGTCCTGTTCGCGCAGGCCGGCAAGGCGCTTGCCGCTGCCGACGCAGGTCGTCATCGTCGATCGGCACGTTCCTGCGCGACTGGTGGTGGGCGCTGCTCGGCGCTCGTGGCTCGCTGCTGTGGTTCCGCCGCCGCGGGCTCGAAGACCCGGCGGTGCGCCGCGCGCGCGACGCGCGGCTGCGCATGCCGCTGCTGGGCGACCTGATCGCCAAGGTGGAGATCGCGCGCTTCGCGCGCACGCTCGCCACGCTGCTCGCCAACGGCGTGACGCTGCTGTCCGGGCTCGCCATCGTCAAGGAGACGATGGGCAACGTCGTGCTGGCGGGCGCGCTCGACGGCGTCATCGCGAACCTGCGCGAAGGCAAGGGCTTCGGCCGCCCGCTGGCCGAGACCGGGCTGTACCCGCGGCTCGCCACGCAGATGATCCTCGTCGGCGAGGAGAGCCGGCGCGCTCGAGGAAATGCTGGCGCGCGTCGCCGACGTCTACGACCGCGAGGTGCAGACGGCGATCAAGCGCTTCCTCGCGGTGCTCGAGCCCGTCCTCATCGTCGGGCTGGGCATGATCGTGGGCGGCATCATCGTCTCCATCATGATGGCCATCCTCGGCGCCAACGAGCTGGTGTTCTAGCCGGCACCCTGGACGCAGGCCGTCCGGTTATCCGGCATGAAACAAGGTGCGCGAGCAAGCGTCGAGCCGGTCGGCTGGCGTCGTTGCATCCTGAACGGTACGAATGTCTTAGCCGGCCTCCAGCACGCGCGCCGACTCGGCGATCTGCTCCTTCAGCGACGGGATCAAGCTCTCCGGCAGCGGCACCACCCGATCCTTCGCCCCCTTGCCGCTGAACACCGTAATCTGTCGATAGCCGAAGTCACGTCCTGAATGCGCAGCCGCAGGCGCTCCGTCAGGCGCATCCCCGTGCCGTACATCAGACTCGCCATCAGCCAGTTCCGCCCCGACATCCGCCCCAACACCGTCGCCACCTCGTCGCGGGTCAAGACGATTCGGGACATGCTCCGACGGCTTGGCCCGCGCGGTGTTCTCCAGCGAGTCCAGCTCAACCTCCAACACCTTCCGGTACAAGAACAGCAGCGCACACAGCGCTTCTGATTCTGCGTCGATGCCCAGACCCCACGATCCGTGGCCAAGTGCGACAGAAACGCCTCCACCTCCGCCGCGCCCATCCCACGCGGATGCCGCTTGTTG
>CALOBA010000030.1:0-117284 GCA_942491465.1 uncultured Gammaproteobacteria bacterium | reverse complement strand
TCTGAAAGCCTGTGACCAACGGCTCGAGCGCCCCAAGCGTGCCGGTGTCGGCATTCCATGGCGAGAACGCCACGTATGGCTCGCGAGGCGGGGTACGGTTCCACGAGCCGTGAGCGCCGATGAGCGCACCGTCGCCCAACACTGGCTGCAGCACTGTCGCCGTCGTGAACGACAGGCCGAGCGGGGCGCTGTGTGCGGGCAACCCCCGCCTGACCGGCTCGGGCGCGGTGCAGTCGAGCAGCGCGCCATCGGCGTTGAGGGATGGGTCGGCCACGTACCCAAGCCCGAGCGTGTCCGCTCCCGAGCGCCCATCCGGCATGCAGTAGGGCCAACCCAGGTCGATCCCAGGGTGACCCTCGTGACCTGATCGACGGGGTTCCTGTTGACGAACTCCTCCGTCACCTGCCCATATTTGCCGGTGCCGTCGCGGAACGGATACGGCTGGCGATCGGCCTGGTTCACGGCAGTGAACAAGGTGCCGTCGGGCGCGAAGGCGAGCCCAGTGCCGCCAGCACGCCCGACGCGACCACGTCGTACCCCGTGCCGTCGAGTCCGATGCTGACGATCACGGCCCGCTCGGGTGAGGTGGTGAAAAACACGGGGTCGCGATTGCCTGACGACCCGAGGCTGAAATACACCGTCTCGTCGTCGATCGCGATGCCCTTTGAACCATGGCCGGTGGTCGGAAGCGCACCGACGATTTCGCGTGGGTCTCTCACCGACCCCTCTGAGCATAACCATGCCACGAGCCGGTTCGACTCCGCAATCACCAGCACGTCGCGGCCTCCGGACCGCGTGAACCCCACACCTTGAGGCGACGTGAGGCCTGCCGCCAGCGTGGCCACGCGTGCGGGCCTGCCTTGCTCATCAGGCGGCATGAGGGCGACTTGACCCTGTTTTCCCTGTGACACGACCAGGTTCCTCGTCGGGGCTCCCCATGCCGCCAGCCGCGCTCCTTGGACATCTGCCCAGACCTCGCTCTGTCCACCCCGCAGGGATATTGAGCGAGTGCCCACGAGCGGCTCCTGGCGCGACACCATCAGCCCACGTGATGACGGCGGGCGCAAGGGGTCCTACTTCGTGGGGTGCCGGTTCTGGAGTGCGGCTGGGCGTGCTCGTGTCAGGCGATTGGCCGACGGCAGAGGCGAGGGGAGGCGGCGTGGCCGGGCCGGGGCTGTCCGCGCTACATGCGCCGACGACGAGCATCGCCGCCGCGAAAGCGGCAGATCGAAGAGCGCCGCGACGGATGTCCCGAGTACGGAGAGTGGCCATGTCTTGACCCTACGTATCTTGGGCTCGAGACGCACCTGCTCAGCGGCTTGCCGGGCACCTGGCTTCGTGCCCCGGTATCGCGTCTGGCGCGCGCACAGCGATCCACTCCTCCACATGCCGCTTTTCGGGCCTCCTTGGCCGACCCGGATCAATACGGGACGCTCGTCCCCTATTACGCCTCGAACTTGGGACCCCAATGGGGATGTACGTCCGGGGTGGGGTCCCAAATGCCCGGTAGGGTATCGCTGGAGACAACCCGTCAACGCAAAGAGGCACCAATGACGTCTGTATCGAGCGTGCAGTCACCCGATTCGGTTGAGACAGCACCATCCATGACCCTGGGCATTCCCGCCGAGGCCAAGAAGGGCGAAAGCCTTGGTCGCGGCAAGCCCTAAGACAGTGGGTGTCAACTAGTCGCACTCGGATACGACGTCGTCGTACAAAAGGGCGCCGGTCCCAAGGCCACGTTCTTTGACGAGGAGTACGCCGCAGCCGGCGCCACGATCGGCACCCTCGCAAGCGCCGCGTGGAAGGCCGACATCGTCACGGCGGTGAATGCTCCTGCACCCGCTCACCTCCGATCAAGATGCGCAAGGGCGCGGTGCTCATCTCGATGATGAGCGCACCGTCCAGCCCCGACTACATCGCCGACCTCGCCAAGCGAGGCATCACGGGCATGGCACTTGACGCAGTACCCCGTATCTCGCGTGCGCAGTCGATGGACGTCCTGTCCACGATGTCGAATGTGGCGGGCTACCGCGCGGTCATCGAGGCCGCCGAGAATTATGGCGGCATGTTCACCGGCCAGATGACGGCCGCAGGCAAGACGCCCCCAGCGAATGTGTTCGTGATTGGCGCAGGCGTTGCCGGTCTGTCGGCGCTCGGCACGGCGGCGAGCCTTGGCGCAGAAGTCAGGGCCTTCGACGTGCGACCCGAGGTGGGCGAACAGATCGAGTCGATGGGTGCCACGTTCGTGCAGGCCGAGGCCGCACAGCAAGAGGTGTCATCCGACGGCTACGCGAAGGCGCGCTGTCGGAGGAACAAGAGAAGCCCTCACCGCGATCATGTACGCGGAGGAGAGCGCCAAGGCCGACGTGGGTCATCACGACCGCCTTCGTGCGCGGCAAGGCTGTGCGCACCATCTCGGCCGACATGGTCGCGGGAATAGCCAGGCTCGGTCATCGTCGACCTCGCCGCCATCGGCGGGGGTAACTGCGAGGTTTCGACGGTTCCCGGCGAGCGCATCGTGACCGACAACGGCGTGATTATCGTGGGATACACGGACCTCACCAGCCGGATGCCCAAGCACACGTCGCAACTATTCGGCACCAACATCGTCAACGTGATGAAGCCCCTGACGCCGGGCAAGAATGGCCAGGCGGTACTCAACTTCGAGGATGAGGTGGTGCGGGGAGTCACCGTCGCACACGCGGGTGAAGTGATGTGGCCGCCGCCGCCGGTAAAGGTGTCGGCGGGAACAACTGCACCCGTCGAGGCGGCACCGGTCGTCGACCCCGTTGAGCAGGCCCGCCTCGCGGCCGAGGTTGCCGCCAAGAAGGGCAAGAGGCGCCTGATTGGTTCCGCAGTGGCCGCGGCGCTCGTCGTGCTCGCCGTCGCGTTCTCACCGTTCACGTTCGTGTCGTACTTCACGATCTTTGCCCTCGCGGTAGTCGTGGGCTACTACGTGATCTCCGGAGTGTCACACGCGCTCCACACGCCGCTCATGGCGCAGACCAACGCGATCTCAGGAATCATCCTGGGCGGGGCGCTGATGCAGTTGGGGTCGACCGATATCGCGGTCCTGGTGATGTCGTTTATCGCGGCGTCCATCGCGTCCATCAATATCTTCGGCGGCTTCCTGGTCTCGTACCGGATGCTCGGCATGTTCCAAAAGGAGGCGTGATCACCGTGACGATCATCGGACTAATTCAGGGCCTGTACATCATCGCTGGGGTCATGTTCATCCTGTCGCTCGCGGGCCTTTCCAAGCCGGCCACTGCCCGCGCGGGCAACACCTTCGGCATCGCGGGCATGGGCCTGGCGCTTGCCGCGACGGTCTGGTACTCGCTGTACGAATCTGCGGAGCTTCCCGACCGTCAGCCCGTGTGGCTCACCGCCTTGCTCATCGTCGCGGTGCTCGGAATCGGACTGGCGGTGGGTGCCCCGATTGTCCGCAAGGTCGAGATGACCCAGATGCCCGAACTGATTGCGGCCTTCCACTCCTTTGTGGGTATGGCGGCCGTACTCGTGGGCGTCAACTCGTACCTCGCCGAATCCGGCGGCGACACCGTCCACACGGTCGAGGTCGCCCTCGGCGTGCTGATCGGTGCGTACACCTTCACGGGCTCCGTGGTGGCGTTCCTCAAGCTGTCGGCTAAAATGAAGTCCGCACCCCTGGTGCTGCCTGGTCGCAACCTCATCAACATCTCGGCCTTTGCGGCCTTCTTGGCCCTCATGATCTGGCTCGTGGTTCTCGGCGACGGCAGCCATACGCTTGGCGTGGTGCTCGTAGCGGTGATGGCCGTGATCGGCTTCGGTCTCGGGTGGCACATGGTCGCCGCGATCGGCGGCGGCGACATGCCCGTTGTCGTGTCGATGCTCAACAGCTACTCCGGCTGGGCCGCGGCTGCAGCCGGATTCATGCTTGGCAACAACCTGCTCATCATCACCGGCGCGCTGGTCGGCTCGTCGGGTGCTTACCTCAGCTACATCATGTGCCGGGCGATGAACCGCTCGTTCATCTCCGTCATCCTCGGCGGCTTCGGTTCCGACGACGGCGCACCCGCTGCCGGAGCAGACGGCCCGGTAGGCGAGCACACCGAGATCTCGGCAGAGGCGGCAGCCGACGCTCTCATGTCCGCCAAGTCCGTGGTGATCACGCCCGGCTACGGCATGGCAGTCGCTAAGGCTCAATACCCTGTTGCCGAGTTGACTCAGCGCCTGCGGGCGCGGGGCATCAAGGTGCGCTTCGGCGTGCACCCGGTCGCCGGTCGCCTGCCAGGGCACATGAATGTGCTCCTCGCTGAGGCGAAGGTGCCGTATGACATCGTCCTAGAAATGGACGAGATCAACGACGACTTCTCCGACACCGACGTGGTGCTGGTCATCGGCGCCAACGACACCGTCAACCCTGCTGCGAACGACGACCCCTCGTCGCCGATCGCGGGAATGCCGGTGCTCGAGGTGTGGAACGCACAGCACGTCATCGTGTTCAAGCGCTCCATGGCGACGGGCTATGCGGGCGTGCAGAATCCGTTGTTCTTCAAGGAGAACACCGACATGCTGTTCGGTGACGCGAAGACTCAGGTGGAGGCGATTGTCGCGGCACTGCCCGCGATGCAGAAGGCCTAGCTCACGACGGCGGGGGAGTGCACTCGATGGGGGTGCCCTCCGCTGCCTTAGCGCTCAACTGCTTGGGGTGCGTGAGGCGCCTAGACGGCGGAGTGGGGGCCGTGCGCCTGACGGTGTAGGCGCTCCATGCGGTCGTCAAGCGCGGCGGCCGCCGCCGCGGCCTCTTTGAGGTCGGCAACCAGATTTGAGGGCACCTCTCGAACTTGTAGTAGATCTTGTGCTCGAGGCTCGCCCAAAATCCATCGCGATGGTGCGGAACTGCACCTCGACGGGGACCGTCACCGTCCCCGAGGATAGGAAGACGGGAATCTCCACGATCGCGTGCAGGCTCTGGTAGCCGTTGGGCTTGGGCTCAGCGATGTAGTCCTTGACGGTGCGCACCACCACGTCGTCTTGACGGGTGAGCACATCAAAGAGGCGGTACACGTCAGAGACAAAGCTGCAGGTCACCCTGATCCCCGCGATGTCGGTGATGTGCTCGCGGATCGTGTCGAGATCCCTGGGCAAGCCCCTACGGTCGATTTTTTCGACGAGGCTCTCAGGGGACTTCACCCTGCTGGAGACGTGCTCGATGGGGTTGTAATCGTGCAACTCGAGAAACTCGTCGCGCAGGATCGACAATTTGGTTTCGATCTCTCGAAGCCCGAATTCGTATTGGAGCAGGAAGCGCTGCATATTGCGGCGCAGTTCGCGGACCTGATGCGGGGATGCCGCCATCGCGCCGGGTCCGGCCGCCTCCTCGAGCCCATCGAACGGTGCGATCTGCGACATGGCTTCCTTTGGGTGGTGATGGTAGACGGGATCCGAATCTCCCTCAGGTCTGACGAGCGGGACCACGCGGGGGTTCCGGTGAGCGGTCCTGGGAGGGTTACGGAGCCTGTACTGGAAGACCGCTGCTTCGGCACGTGCTTACGCTCGTCGTTCGCGTAGGCGTAGTAGAAGCCGATCAGCAGGCCGCCGCCCACGAAATTGCCAAGCAGCACGATGCCGATATTGCCGAGGGCAAGTCCAATATCCACGCCACCCTGGAGTCCCAGGATCGTGAAGACGACGGTGTTCGCCACCGAGTGTTCGAATCCCACGAATGCGAAGATGAAGACGCTCATGACCATCGCCAGCGACTTGGTGACGTCATCCTTGATCATGCCGTTGTACACCAGAATCATTGCCAGGTTGATCATGAAATTGCAGAAGATGGCGCGCATGAAGAGATCGGACCAGCCAGCCGCGCCCGCCGAGAGGTAGGCCTCCTTGTGCTCCACCGCCGCAGACATCTGGTCGCCGACGGCGCCGTCACCGAGCGTCGAGCCCAGCACCAGCAGCGCAACCGCGAGGCCGCCGATAAAGTTGCCGGCGTAACACATCGCCAGGATGCGGAGCGCTCGGAAGGGCCGGATGCGGCGGTAGTACGCGCCGATCGACACGATCATCATGTTCGACGTCAACAGCTCGGACTTGCTGTAATAGATGAAGACGAGGGCGAAGCCGAACACCAAAGCGCCGATCATTCGGCCGACGCCGATGAGGCTGCCGTCGCCCACGTCGGCAAACGCGGCGAGCACCGCGAAGTACACGAGGTACATGACTCCGATGAGGGCACCGGCCATCGCGGCGCGCATGAGATACACCCTGGCTATCCCACCGCTCATCGCGGTCTTGGTGTCAAGTGCTTCCAACACCGTCGAGATGAACTGCTTGCCAGGGAACAACTGGCTCTGATCCGTCTTGGGACTAAGGCTCTCACGGCCAAGGCCTAGAGAACGGAGACTTTCGGGGTGGTTTGCGCCGCGCATCACGGCAAACCGCGTGCTGCAGGGTTAGCCTCGCTAGGTGAGTACACCGGGCGGCGGATCGGGCCGCAATGACGAGTCCCAGGCGCCGCGTAGCCGAAGGCCAATGCCGCCCTCGATCTCGCCGCGCACAGGGCCGGGCCAACGCCCGCTCGGAGCCGGGCGAGAGCCTTCAGATCATGTGCCGTCCGACGGTGTCCCGCCGCGCGTCGAGCAACCGGCGCCTCGCGAGCAGTATCGTGACGGACGCTCGGAGCCGCAAGCCGTGTCCAGGGAGTCGACGCGTCGCCCGGATTTCACGCGACCAAACCGGTCCTCGGCTTCTTCGTCGTCCCTGTCGAGCGGGCGCGGAAGCAGCGCCCACGGCCGCGGCAATGCGGAGCCACCTCGTCTGCCGCAGGGCGACCCCCGCCGCGCCCAGCAGGCTCCCGGCAGGGCCCAGCGCGTCGCCCAACCGCGCTCGGCCTACGCGGGCCGCTCACACGCGACCCCCTGATGGAGCGCCGATGCGGCCCACGCCTCAGCCGCATGGTGCCGCGGCTCCCGTTCGGCCGCGTAGGCCCGCGCGCCGCTTCAGCTGGCGTGGGCTGCGTCGCGTGCTGGCGGCGATCCTTGCGATCCTCGCGCTCGCCGCGGTGCTGGTCTATTTCTGGGTTGAGCACCGCATCACGCATGTTGATGCGCTGAGCGGCGCTGCTGATACCCCAGGCCAGACATATCTGATCGTGGGTTCCGACTCGCGCGAAGGATGGATGGACGACGGCACCGAGGGAGCCCGCACCGACACCATCATGGTGGTGCACCAGCCAGAAAACGGGCCCGCCGCACTCATCTCCATTCCGCGCGACTCCTATGTGGAGATCCCCGGCCACGACCCCAATAAGATCAACGCGGCCTTCGCGTTCGGAGGGCCCCAACTCCTGGTTGAGACCGTGGAGCAACTTACCGGCCTGACCATCGACCGCTACCTCGAGGTCGGCTTCCTCGGCGTTGAGGGCGTGGTCAACGGCCTCGGGGGCATCGAGTTCTGCTACGACTCCGACGTGAACGACCCCTACAGCACGCTGGTGTGGCAGGCGGGTTGTCACAACACGGACGGGGCCACCGCACTTGCCTTCTCGCGCATGCGCTACTCCGACCTCCTCGGCGATATCGGCCGCACGCAGCGTCAGCAGCAGGTGGTAGCCGCGGTGGCGGACAAGGCCATGAGCCCGTCCACCTTGCTGAATCCCTTCAAGGCGAAGCGCCTGGCCGAGGCCGGTCTCCAGAGTTTCAGGGTCAGCGACGGCACCCATACGCTTCACCTTGCCCAGATGGCGAGGGTCATCAACGCCGCGCGGGGGCCCGAAGCGGTCTCGGGCACACCGCCCATCGCGTCTGTCGACTACCGCGTCAGCGGCGCGGGCTCGACGGTGCTACTCGACCCCGACACGAGCGCCGGCTTCTGGCAGGCTATCGCGGACGGCACGTATGAGCCGGGGACCCAGACGGGCGGTATCGACTAGGGCCCGCTACGGCGTCGGGTAGTGAGGCAGTGCGGCGCTCAAGCCCCAACGGATCGCCTTCGTGGCCAGCGCGCCGCCTGGCCCGCCGACGGCGTGCGTCCAGCGTCCGCCGATGCCCAGTTCCGCCTGAGCCCATGCGGGGAGCAGTTCTACCGCTCCGGCTGCGATCAGGGCATAGGGACCGCGCGCGGTCCAAGGAAGCGGGGGCTCGCGCAGCAGGAAGTGAGCGGTGTCGCGTGCGGCGTCGGTCGCCTCGAGCTCGGGTCGGTACGCGTCGATGAATGAGGCAAGCTCCGCGGTGGTGGTGGGTACCTCGGTCGCCCCGAGCGCAAGCGCGACCTTTGAAGCCTGAGCCACGTACTCGTCGGCTCGCTCTGGGCTGAGGGGCTGCTTCCCGTAGCGTTGATGCGCCGTGAGGAAAGAATCGACCTCCGCGATGTGCACCCATGTGAGCAGATGGGGATCGCTCGCACGGTAGTGGCGCCCATCGGGGGCCTTGCCCTGCACGCGTTCGTGGACGGCACGGATGCGATCGACGATCGCCTGGGCATCGTCGGCGGTGCCAAACGTGGTGTATGCGATGAACGTCGACGTACGCTCGAGCCGCCCCCACGGGTCTCCGCGGTATCCGGAGTGCCCCGCGACGCCCGCCATCGTTAAGGGGTGGAGCGACTGGAGCAGCAGCGCGCGGAGGCCTCCCACCCACATCGAGGCGTCTCCGTGCACGCGCCTAATGGCGCTCCCACGGGGATGCCAGCGCGGGCCCTCGGTGTCGTGAACGCGTGCTCTGGCGGCGTGACCGTCCTTGCCCGCCACTCGTGCAAAAAGCGCGTTGCCCACGTTCGAGCGCATGCGGGAGACGGGATTGGAGGAGGCGGGCACCTTTCCAGTATCGCCCCTGCGCTAGCCGTTTTGGTCGACGGGCTTGGCCTTCCAGATGCGCTCGAGGTAGTCCTGGATCGACCTGTCGGAGGAGAAGAAGCCACTACGGGCCACATTCAGTACCGCGGAACGGCTCCAGGCCTCCTGATCGGCGTAGGCGGCGTCGACGCGCGCCTGCGCGTCCACATAGGCACGGAAGTCGGCCAGGGCCATGAAGCGGTCTCGCTCGGTGAGGCTAGCAAAGAGCGACGTCACGGCGCCGCCGCGCTCGCCGTCGGTGAAGTGCCCCGACGCAATGAGGTTGAGCGCCGCCTTGAGGTCGGCATCGGCCTCATAGAAGTCCCCGGGACGGTAGCCGCTGTCCTGAAGCGCGGCGGCCGCGGGCTCGTCCATGCCAAACAGGAAGAAGTTCTCGTCTCCCACCAGCTTGCGAATCTCGACGTTGGCGCCATCGTCTGTACCGATCGTGAGGGCGCCGTTGAGGGCGAACTTCATGTTGCCTGTTCCGGAGGCTTCCTTACCTGCAAGCGAGATCTGCTCGGACAGGTCCGCAGCGGGGATGAGTACCTCCGCGAGCGTCACGTTGTAGTTGGCGGGGAAGGCGACCTTGAGGCGGCCCTTGAGTGGAGGCGTCGGCGTTGATGGTGCGGCCCACGGCGTTGATGAGTTCGATGGTCTCCTTAGCGCGCACATAGCCGGGTGCCGCCTTGGCGCCGAAGACGAACGTGCGGGGAGTGACCGACTCGAGCGGAATGCGCCCCGAGTGAATGCCCTCGTAAATCGACACGATGTGCAGTAGCTTGAGGCTCTGGCGCTTGTACTCGTGAAGGCGCTTAACCATGGCGTCCACCATGCCGTCACCCGCAAGTTCGATGCCGTCGCGCTTGGCCAGAACCTCTCCCAGGCGCACCTTGTTCGCGGCCTTGATCTCGCGGAAGCGGCGCCTGAACTCGGCGTCATCAGCGAGCGGCTCGAGCCGGCTCAGCTGGGACAGGTCGGTGACCCACTCGTCGCCGATCGCCTCGGTGATGAGCCCTGACAACTTGGGGTTCGAAAGTCGCACAAAGCGGCGCGGCGTGACGCCGTTGGTCACATTGGTGAACTTCTCCGGCCACAAGTGCGCGAAGTCGGCCAGTACCTTGTCAGCGAGCAGCTGCGAATGGAGCGCCGCAACGCCATTGACGTGCGAGCCGGCGACGGTCGCGAGGTGCGCCATGCGAATCGCGCGCACGGGTTCGTTGGCAACGATCGACATGCGCCGCACGCGCAGCTCGTCGCCTGGGTAGGCGGCGCGCACCTGCTCGACGAATTCCTCGTTGATGCGATAGATGATCTCGAGGTGGCGGGGGAGCAGCTTGCCGAGCATTTCGGTGGGCCACACCTCGAGCGCCTCGGGCAGCAGCGTGTGGCACGTGTAGGCGAACACCTGCTGCGCCACGCCCCAGGCCTTGTCCCAGTCCCAGTGCTTCTCGTCGATCAGGATGCGCATGAGCTCTGGCACCGCGATGACCGGGTGGGTGTCGTTGAGCTGCCAGGTGACGCGCTGAGGGAGGTTCTCGAGCGGGTAGTCCTCGGGCAAGACGTTGACCAGGAAGTCGCGCAGCGAGGCGGCCACAAAGAAGTACTGCTGCTGGAGTCGCAGCTCCTTGCCCTGCGGCGTGGAGTCCTCGGGGTAGAGCACCTTCGAGATGTTTTCCGCGAAGGTCTGCGACCGCACGGCCTCCTCGTAGTCGCCCTCGTTGAAGATCTGCAGGTCGAAGGCCTGGGTGGCCTTGGCGCTCCAGAGTCGCAGCGTGTTGACGCGACCGTTGCGATAGCCGGGGACCATGTAGTTATAGGGGACCGCCATGACATGCCAATCGGGCAACCAGGCGCGAGCGCCCTCGGAGCCGTTGACTGCAGGCTCGGTGTGCCCGCCAAAGTGAACTTCGACGGCGTTCTCGGGGTGCGCGATCTCCCACGGGGAGCCGAGGCGTAGCCAGTCATCGGGCTTTTCGTACTGCTTACCGTCGACGAAGGTCTGACGGAAGATGCCGTATTCGTAGCGAATCCCGTAGCCGATGGACGGCACATTCAGTGTGGCGAGCGAGTCGATGAAGCACGCGGCGAGGCGACCAAGGCCGCCGTTTCCAAGCCCAGGCTCGATTTCGACGGTGCGCAGGGCCTCGATGTCGATTCCCAGGTTCTGGAGCGACTCGGCGGCGATCGAGTCGAGGCCCGCGGCGAGCATGCTGTTCTCGAGTTGAGGGCCGAGGAGGAACTCCGCCGACAGGTAGGCGACAGTCTTGGCCTGATCCTGGTACTGGTTGCGCAGCGTTTCGAGCCACCTGGTCATCAGGTAGTGGCGAACGTCTTCGCTAGCGCGAGGTATTTGTCGTTGTCCGAGGCCCTGTCTAGGTCAACACGGCTAGACTGGACGTTCTCCTCAGGAACTCCCTCGTGAAGCTCTGGTCGACAGTGTGCTCGCGGGCTGCGACGGGCGGAGTGTTCTCATTCACACCCATGAATGTAATCGGTTGCGGTCAGATCGCGAAGTCGCCGGGCGTGGCGCAACCAGAGCGCAACCAGCCCGTAACCGGCGCTTCTCATGGCAGCGTTTTAACCGCGCGGCGTCAGGCGAGGGGCTCGACCGGTTGTTGGGACTCGGCACCCGGCGCGGTACTTGGGGCCTCGCCCGAGGCGCGGCGTCGACGCCACGTCACAAGAATCGCGGTTCCGACTGCGATCACTAGAAGAGCATGGAGCATGCGCGTGGGTGCGCCACCGTCGGGTCCCAGCGCCATCCTGAAGACCTGGCTACCCACGGGCCAGAGTTCCTCGGGGTTCTTCAGGAACATGCGGCTGCCGAGGGTGTAGGACACCGCGGTCATCAGGGCCGGAGCCATCCACAAGACGAGCATTGCGGTGACCGAGGCGGTTGCTCGCTTCACGGAGTCTACGCCGCACCACGCCACCGCTAGACCGGTGCCGATGGCAGGCAGCCACTCGGCCACGTCCGACACGAACAGCGGCGTTGATGACGGATGGGTGGTCATGTACCACCATGCGATGAGCCAGGGTCCTCCCGCAACGGAGGCAATCGCGACCGCGATGCTGGCCCCCGCCACTCCACGCCCCGACACCGCCAGCGCGACCGCTGCCGAGACGACGGCGCTTGCGACTAGGCCTACGGCCATCGCCGCGAGGTACTGCTGTGACTCGTAGCGAGCGTCGAGGAGACCTTGGCTGGTGGCAAGAAGTGACTGAGCATGACCGCCAGGATTTGCGCGCCCACCACGGTGCCAACGGCGACGCCTCGGTTCACGTCAATCCCGAAGCGACGTGTCGCACGCACGCCGAGCCCAACGATCGCGCCGCCGATGATGAGAAGCGCAGCGCATTCGATCAGGTAGTACTGGTTCACGGGCAGCGCCGCCAGCGGCATCTCGCTTGCCGTCTTAGTGGTGGACCACAGGTTCTGAACCGGCAGCCGCGCCCCGGACGCCCACCAGGGCAGCATGCCCATCACGGCACCCGCTACGCCCACAAGGATGCTGCGATCACCCATTGCGTGTCGCGCCTTGCGGCGACTAGCTGCTTCCATCAACGCCCCCTCTGTTGCTATTTCAGCCGTTGTGATCCTCGAACAGTGCGCTCACCGAATCGCCGCTGTGAATACGACCTTCACTGCCTCTGCAAAGGCCTGGGCCACCGAGATCACGGTGAGGGCACTCTGCATGGGTGAAGCCGGGGCCGCCTTGGGGGACCGTGTCGGTGGTGACGATTTCGGTGACTCCTCTCGTTCGGCCCCGATGCGTTCGAGCGATCTCGTTCGCGAAGATGCCATGGGTGCAGGCGATCCGGATCTGCCGGGCGCCGCGGTCCACGAGGATGCCCACAATGGCGTCGATCGTGCTGCCGTTCGCGATCTCATCGTCGAGCACGATGATGTCGCGGCCCTCGACGTCGCCGATAATCGAGGTAATCCTGACCCTGTCGTCGGGGAAACGTTCCTTCGCGCCTGCCGCGACGGGCGTGCCCAACAGCTTGGCGAAGCGCGTCGCGTTCTTGGCGTTGCCGAGGTCGGGGGATACGACGGTGGTGCGGGACAGGTCGAGTGCCGAGAAGTGCTCGGCGAGCTCCCTCAGCGCGTGCAGTTGGTCGGTGGGCTCGCGGGAAGAACGCATGCACCTGTAGGCGCGTGCAGGGCCATGGTGAGCACGCGGTTCGCGCCCGCGGCGGTGAGCATGTCTGCGACAAGGCGCCCGCCGATCGAGATGCGGGGGGCGTCTTTCTTGTCGGACCTCGCATAGGCAAAATGTGGCATGACGGCGGTGATGCGCCGTGCGGAGGCTCCCCGTGCCGCGTCGATCATGAGGAGCAACTCGACCAGATTCTCCTGGGTGGGGGCCACGATGGGCTGGACCAGGTAGACGTCGCGTTCTCGGCAGTTGTCGAGCAGCTGCACCTGGAGGCAGTCGTTCGCGAAGCGATCCGTCTGGGACTCCTCGCAACGGGACACCTAAGTGCTCGCACATCTGTGCCGCAAATGTCTTTCCGCCTTGGCCAGCAAACACGCGCAGATGTTATCCACACCTGCGATCCTACCTATCGGGGGTTCGACGGCCTGGGGCTGACCCGGGGGTCCCGGGAGGCGCGAAACCGCATGACACAAGCCACCAGCGCGAGCCGGGCAACTGCCGCCACAAGGTGCAACGACGCGGGCTTGACTGTCGTTGCATCACGATATATCGTGATCGTGTCGCGTGAGAGAAAGGAAGACATCATGAGACATTCACAAAGAGGCCCCGGAGCAGCTCGCTTCGAGAGGCGAACACCCCGGAGCGTGCGTGGGAACACCGCGCGCCCCTCGGGTGACCACGACAACGAATTTGGGCCACGAGGGGGCCGCGGACGTCGCGGCAGCGGACGACGAGGCGGCGGGTCACGCGGAGGAAGGCCACGCGGCGACGTGCGGGCCGCAATCCTGGTCCTGCTTGCCGAACAGCCCCGACACGGACTACGACCTCATCAGGGCCATCCGAGGAGCGGAGTGGGGGTCGTGGACACCCAGCGCGGGATCTATCTATCCGACGCTCCAGGCGCTCGAAGACGAAGGACCTGCTCGTCGGATCGATACCGTCGACGGGCGCCGCACGGCCTCGCTGACGCCCGACGGCCTGGCCTGGGTTGATGAGCACGCCGACCAGCACGAGGGAATCTTCGATGCCGATAGCGTGATCGACTCCGCTGGCGCTATTCGCGCCGAACTGATGGGACTGAGGGACGCCGCGATGCATGTGGCCAGGCGGCCGGGCGGAGGCGGCCTCGCCGCCTCGGCGCTAGGGATCCTCGCCGTGGCAGCCCGCAAGGACATGTACAGGCTGCTGGCCGAGGACGAGGGGTTAGCAGCGTCGTGGGCGCGTGACGGCGCGCCTCACATCCGCCGACGACGCGCATCGCTGGGAAGCGAGGCGCGTCGTCTGTCGTGTGTGCCGTTGGCGTCGTGCGCTGTTGGTGTTGGCTAGCGGCGCGACGTGCTGTAAATCTCGTCCACCACGTCGGCGAAGTGTTCGATGACCACCTTGCGACGCACCTTGAGGGACGCGGAAAACTCGCCCTCGGCCTCCGTGAGGGGGCGCGGCAGCACCCTGAACTTGCGGATGGACTCCACCTTCGAGACCGTCGCGTTCGCGCGGATTGACGAGTTCCTCGAGGTATGCGAGGACCTCGGGGTTCTCGGCGGCCTCTGCCGCGGTCATCGCGGGCAGGCCGCTGCTGGCTCAGCCAATGCTTCAGCATCGCCTCGTCAAGTGCGATGAGCGCGGCGACAGATCAACTGACCGTCGCCTATGACGACCACCTCTTGAACGATCGCATCGGGCCTAATCGCGTCCTCGAGTCCGGCGGGTTGCACGTTCTTGCCGGCATCGAGAACGATGATCTCCTTCTTGCGGCCGGTGAGGGTGAGATAGCCATCGGCGTCGAGGGAGCCGAGGTCTCACGTGGCCGAACCAGCCGTCGCTCAGCACCTCGTCGGTGACACCACCTGTGCGTGCCTGTAGCCCGCGAAGATGTTCGGACCCTTCAGGAGTACCTCGCCATCGTTGACGATGCGGACGCTACATCCGGGAAGCGGCATGCCCACTGTTCCGATGCGCGAGGTGTACTGGGGGTTGCACGTCGTGGGAGCCGAGGATTCCGTGAGCCCGTATCCCTCCAGGACGGATACCCCGAGTCCCGTGTAGAAGTAGCCGAATGGGGGCGAAAGTCGCGCGCCCCCGCACACGATGAAGCGCATCTGCCCGCCCATCGCGTCGCGAATCTTGGCGTAGCACCAGCCTGTCCGACTGCCTGTTCTGGAGTACGCCCGCGGCGGCACCGGCGCCATCCCCAGCGGCCTCGGCACCGGCAAGACGGTGCTGCTGGAGACCATCGCCAACTGGTGCGACCGCCGACGTCATCGTCTACGTCGGCTGCGGCGAGCGCGGCAACGAGCTGGCCGGGCTGCTGGAGGAATTCGCCGGTCTGGAGGACCCGCGCAGCGGCCGGGCGCTGCTCGAGCGCACCGTGGTCATCGCCAACACCTCGAACATGCCGGTCTCCGCCCGCGAGGCCAGCATCTACACCGGCATCACCGTCGCCGAGTACTTCCGCGACCAGGGCCTCAACGTCACCCTCATGGCCGACTCCACCAGCCGCTGGGCCGAGGCCCTGCGCGAGGTCTCCGGTCGCCTGGGCGAGCTGCCCGGCGAGGCCGGCTACCCGGCCTATCTCTCCAGCCGACTGGCCGACTTCTACGAGCGCGCGGCGCGGGTGCGGACGCTGGGCGGCGGCATCGGCGCGGTCACCGTGCTCGGCGCCGTCAGCCCGCCGTCCGGCGACTTCTCCGAGCCCGTCACCAACCACACCCGCCGCTATGTCAGCTGCCTCTGGGCGCTGGACGCGCGCCGCGCCCAGGCCCGATTCTATCCGGCGGTGCATCCGCTGCGCTCCTACAGCGTCGCCGCCGACGGCCTGGCGCGCTGGTGGCACGCCACCGGCTGCACCCAGTGGGAGGAGCTGCGCCGGCGCTTCCTGACCCTGCTCGAAGACGAGGCCCGCCTGGAGCGCATGGCCCGGATCATCGGCCGCGACGCCATGCCTGCGCCCCAGCGCCTGGTGCTGCTCTGTGCCCAGCTGATCAATCAGGCCTTCCTGCGCCAATCCGCCTTCTCGGAGAACGACCGCTACGCCACCCCGCAGCGCCAAGCGGTGATGATGCGGGTGATCGGCCACTTCATCGATGCCGGCCAGCAACTGCTCGACGCCGGCGTCGACCCGGAGGCCATCGCCGCGGCCCCGATCTTCCGCGCCCTCACCCGCATGGGCGAGGAGATCCCCGAGGGCGATTGGGAGGCGTTCTCGGCCCTGGAGCGGGAGCTGACGGCGACGGCGCGGCGGTTGAGCGAGCCGTCCTAGGGGTTTCCGACGTGCGTGCCCGGCTCCCGATCCGCAGTTTCCAGTCGGCCTTCATCCTGTTGTCTTTCGTGCTGCTGACGGTCACCGTCGCCAGCAACCAGTAACGAAGGCGGACCGGGCCTACGCCGCATCCTCCCGCAGCCACGCCAGGATGCGTGTCTCCAGCCACCATTGCGGACGCCAGGGCCAGCGCCCGGCAACGAAGCCCACGTGGCCGCCGCGACGCGACAGCTCCAAGCGCACCCCGGGACCGAGTTCGCCGGGCAACGGCACCGTGGCCCGGAACACGAACGGATCATCGGCGGCCTGGATGATCAGCGTCGGGGTGCGGATATGGGGCAGGAAGCGGCGGCAGCTCGAGCGCCGATAGTAGTCGAAGACGCCGGCAAAGCCGTTCAACGGGGCCGTGATCCGATCATCGAAGGCCTCCAGGCTGCGGATCTCGGCCAAATCCACCGGCGGCATGCCCGGATGCATCGCCTTGCCCCGGATCGAGGCCCGAAGCGAGCGCAGCAGATAGCGGTGGTAGATCCGCGAGGGCCCGATCTCGAGCCGCAGCATCGCATCGCGCAGCACGAAGGGCACCGAGACGGCGACGGCGCGCCCGAGCCCGGGCTCGGGGCGCTCGCCAAGATATTTGAGCAGGATGTTCGCCCCCAGTGAAAAGCCCACCGCGGCCTCGGGCGGGCCATCCGGGTCCGCGGCCAAGGCCGCCACCACCTCGGCCAGGTCGTCGCTGGCGCCGGCGTGGTAGCTGCGCGCGAGCCGGTTCGGCTCCGGGCCGGACCCGCGCAGGTGCATGAAGATCGGGCGCATACCGGCGGCGACCAGACGCTCCATCAGCGTGCCGGCGTAGTGGGAGCCGATCCCACCCTCCAGGCCGTGGACGATCAGCACCCGCGGCCCATGGTCGCCGCCGCAGGACAGATCGATGAAGTCGCCGTCCGCCAACTCGATGCGCCGCCGCACCAGCTCGATGCGCGGGCGCCGGCGCAGCAGCCCCGGCAGCATGGTCTGCAGATGCGGGCCCGGCAGCCACCAAGCGGGGCGAAAGCGGCTTTCGACGATCATCTTCGATACGACCTCGGGGTTGCTGTGGCGCTTGGCGCTGGAACGGTCGACCAAGCTGCCGAAACCCGCGCACAAGCGCCCAAGCTGGGGGCGATGATCCACAAGACTAGGCGCCTGTGCGCATCGACAAAGCAGTCGACCGGCGCCGACTGTGATACAAAACCCCCTTTACCCGTTGTGCTGAGCCAAGCGATCGATGTACGCGCCCCTGATCGGAGAAGATATCGCCACCCGCGTCGACGGCCCGCTGCTGTTCTTGCAGCGCAGCGTCGACGTCGGCCTGAATGAGGCCGTCGAGGTCGAGGACAGCGACGGCCGCATCCGGCTCGGGCGCATCGCCGCGCTCGACCCGGACAGCGTCACCGTCGAGATGCTCGACGACACCGCCGGCCTGCGCCTGGCCGGCACCCGGGTGCGCTTCTTCGGCGAGCCGGTGCGCTTCCATGTGGGCCCCGGGCTGCTCGGGCGGGTCTTCAACGGCATCGGCAAGCCCCTCGACGGCGGTCCGCCGCTGGCCGCGCGGCAGGCGTTCCGGGTCGATGGGCGGCCGATCAAGCCATCGGCGCGGGAGGCCCCGCGGGACTTCCTCGAGACCGGCTTCTCGTCCATCGACCTGATGAACAGCCTGGTCCGCGGCCAAAAGCTGCCGCTGTTCTCCGGCGGCGGACTGCCCCATGATCGCATCGCCGTCGACATCGCCTGCAACGCCAGGCTACCCGCCGGGCGTGGTGGCGATGAGGCCTTCGCCATCGTGTTCGCCGGCATCGGCATCCCCCACGCCAGCGCCGAGTTGTTCCGTAACGAGATGGAGCGCTCCGGCGCGCTGGCGCGCACGGTGCTGTTCCTGAACCTGGCCAGCGACTCCAGCGCCCAGCGCCTGCTCACGCCGCGGTTCGCGCTCACCGCCGCGGAGTACATGGCCTTCAGCGAGGGCAAGCACGTCCTGGTCATCCTCACCGACCTGACCAACTACTGCGAGGCCCTGCGCGAGGTCTCCGCCAGCCGCGGCGAAGTCCCGAGCCGCAAGGGCTACCCCGGCTACATGTACTCGGACCTGGCGACCCTCTACGAGCGCGCCGGGCGCATCCGCGGTCGCCCCGGGTCGGTGACCCAGGTGCCGATCCTGACCATGCCCAACGACGACATCACCCACCCGATCCCGGACCTGACCGGCTACATCACCGAGGGCCAGATCGTCCTCGACCGCGAGCTGCACCGGCGCAACCTCTACCCGCCCATCAAACTGCTGCCGAGCCTGTCGCGGCTGATGAAGGACGGTACCGGCGCCGGCATGACCCACGCCGACCACGGCGCCCTGGCCGCCCAGCTCTACGCCGCCTACGCCCAGGCCCAGCAGACGCGCATCCTCGCCAGCGTGGTCGGCGAAGAGGGCCTGTCGCCGATCGATCGCACCTATCTCGGCTTCGGCGAGCGCTTCGAGCACGACCTCATCAACCAGACAAACCGGCGCGACATCGACCAGAGCCTGGAGGCCGGCTGGCGGGTCCTCGACGGACTGCCCCGGGGCGAGCTGCATCGGCTCAGCGACGAGCAGATCCGCGCGCACCTGCGCCGCACCGATGCCGCGGCCTGATCCGACGTCACCGATCCCTGCTTAACCCCGACCCGTCCAGGGCACAAGAGCCATGTCCAGCCGCGAGATCACCCCCACCCACAGCGCCTACCTGGAGCTGAAGGACGAGCGCGCCGGCATGCAGGAAGGCTACGGATTCCTCGACGAAAAGCGCCTGATCCTGGCCTCCGAGATCCTCGCCCTACTCGGCCGCTACGACACCGCCCAACGGCGCTGGCAGGCCGCCCAGGCCGAGGCCCTGGAGGCCGTACGCGCGGCGCTCGGACGCCACGGCTTCGACGAGCTGTCGATCTACCCCACCGCCAAGACGCTCGACTGCGCGCCGTCACGGCGGGCCAGATCCGTACTCGGCGTGCGGGTCGAAGAGCCACCGCCCCTCGACCCCGCCACACCCGAGCCCCCAGCCGCGGACCACCCCGCCGCCGGCCCGGTGAACCGCTCCCCGGAGGCCGAGCACTGCCGCACCTGCTGCACCCGCCTGATCCCCATCGCCGCCCATCTGGCCGTCCTCACCGGCAACCTGGAGCGCCTGCGCAGCGAATACATCCGCACCGCCCGCCGCGCCCGGGCGCTGGAGGACGTGCTGCTGCCGGAGATCGACGAGACCCTCAACCTGGTGGACACGGCCCTGGAAGAACAGGAGCGCGAAGAGGTCGTGCGCGTACGCCGGGCCGGCTCGGGCTGAGCACCCCAGGACTCCCGCGGCCTGCGGTGTGGATCGCACCGACTAGCGCCATTCCCATGGCCGTCTACAGCGTCTGGCTGTGGTTCCGCGTCCTCAAACCACGGCGATACGTCTACGCGGGATTCTTTCGAGTCGTAAACTGCTTGCTGGCACTACGGATAGCACCTCACCGATCAGGCTCGGGTTCAGCAGCAGGTCGCGGCGACCGTCGTAGAACTGCGGCTCACCGCAGAAGGCCATCAGGTCCGGGTACTTGCCGGCATCGACCGCCTGCACGCGCAGCTTCTGGCCGCTGCCGAAGACCTGGCACGGGCGGCCCTTCATCTGTGTGCCGAGATCGCGAACGATGTTGCTGATGATGGCATTGTGCTCAAGCGTGCCGCCGCTCATCGCGTACACCTCGCCATCGACATACTCGTAGCGCTCCTCAAGACGGGCGCGCTCGCCCGCCAGCCAGTCATCGAAGCTCAGGTGCGGTTTCGGTTGCAGTGGCATCGGCGTTCTTCGTTGTTGTGGCAGCGGTGCCGGGGAGTAGATGCGACCCCTGATGCCTGATTGCCGCAGCAACCGAGCGACGGTGTGCGAACATGGCCCCCTGCGGATCATGCCGATTAGGATAGCCGATCGGCGTTGACGCGACTCAGGTCGGGGTCCCACTGTTTGGCGGGCGCCCGTCTCCCTGCGGGGTGGCCATCAACCCTACCGCGCTGCCGCAGGACTGCCCTACCGCTCGTGCCGAGGCCCTGCCTCGGCCCCCGGTCTTGAGGGCTCCGCCATCCGTGTCGATGGGCGGCGAGCCCGCGGTCGTCGCAGACCGGTCGCGGGCGGCAGAGCCGCCAAGACGGCGTGCCGAGGCGGAGCCTCGGCACGCGCTGAAGTCCTCGCGCCGGCGCTCAGGGCTCCATCACGTAGATACTGGGACGAGATCATCGCTGCGCGCCGCGAAACGCGGCGCGCAAGGCTGCACAAAAGGCTTGGCGAGTGCTCGACTCAGAAGTGCCGCGACAGGATCACGGCGCAGATCGACATTGCCAATCGGGCCAAGGATACCGGGCGACTGCCGTCAAGTCAGAAAGGCAAGTGGCTCGATCCCAAGACCGGTGACGCCGTGCCGCCCGGAACGGGGCATTATGTGCCTGATCCGGAAAAGAACCCCAGCCTCCATGCGGCGTTGAAGAAGTTCGGTAAAGAGGGAGAAGGGATCCCGTTCAAGAACGGCCATCCCGACTTTTCCGCCTTCGTCAAACGCGACGCCAACGGCAAGCCGATCCGTGTCGAGATCGAGATGAGCGGCTCGCCAACGGACTTCACCAACGCCAGACAGGCGGCGAGGGACAAGTTCGGCGACTGGAGCAAAGGCAAGGATGAGCTGGGCCATACCTGGCACCATGAGCCGGATGGGGTGACCATGTCGCTCATCGACAAAAAATCCATACCGCCTACAAGGCCGATTCCGGGGTGGCGAACGCCGGCACACCGCACCGGGGCGGCGACTCGATGTGGCGCGACACGAAGTTCTAGGGGTGATCACCGATGAGAAGATTCGACGACGTAGACTACCTCGATCCGGCGCCGCCGCATGCGCTACAAGCCCTTGAGAAGCACTTCGGCGTTAGGTTTCCCCAAGCGTATCTGCGTTTCATGGAGGCATCCGGGGGTGCCGCGTTCATGGAAGACACGCACCGCTTCAAGGCCGTATTCGTGACCGGTATCACCTTTCCGCGACTGGAGTGGCTTTACCCGGTCGAGCAGGTCCGCGCCCAAACGGAGACCCTGCTGGGGAACAGCACCTACGACGACGAACCGAATACGCTTGCGCCGAAGATGATCGTCATCGGGTCCGCTGTTGACGATACCGATGAGGGGCCGATGATCCTCGATCTGCGCCCCGACGCGCCAAACCACGGCGCGGTGTATTTTCGCCATTTGACCTTCTCCAGCGCGCTTGCCGGCGTGGGCTGGTTCGAGGCGTTGGCTTGGGTGGCCCCGTGCTTTGAAGACCTCTTGGACTCGCTGCACGCGTTGCCCGAATCGGATCGCATCGACGCCGAGGTCTGGCTGTAAACAGGCATCGAGTACCCCAATTTCGAGCGCGCACCGGGTGCTGGCCCGCTACCGCCTGCGCTGCGGGTAAGACCTGGCCGCCTCGCGCGAGCACTGCCGGCTGGTGCGCGAGATCCTCGCCCTCACCCCGCAGCGGCGCTTGGCGCGGGTCGCCGACGCCCAGCTCATGCTGGAGGGGCTCACCGAGCAGCTCGCCCCCGAAGTGGACCAGGAGGCCGGGCGTATCGCCCTGGACGCCGCACCGCGCCCCGCGGCCCTGGTCGACAAGTCCGGCTTACCGGCCAACTGGCGCGATTGCGTCAACATCGTCTCCGGCCTGCCGCGCAGCAGCACCGGCCTGGCCATGCGGATGCTCGCCGCCGGCATCTTCCGGTCCTGGATCACCGGCGGCAACAGCTACAACGCCTTCGCCGCCGGCGAAGGAACCCCGGTGCCGGCGACCTTCACCCTGGCCTTGCTCGCCACCGGCGCCGCGGGCATCGCCACCCTGCGCCGGCGCTGGCGCGTCGGTAACTGATGCGGCGCGGCCGACCGCCACGGCGATCGCGACGACACTCCACCATCGCCGCGATCGAACCCCTTAAGGCGGTGCTTTCGGCACCGAAATTGACCCGCTAACGCCCGAAAACAGCCGCTTGCGGGAAGAAATTGATGCGAGTTCAGTTGGTTGGCTTGGTCCGACCCCGAACCCGTTTGGCTTGGTCCGACCCGTTCAACCCGATTAAAACGAGCTCAGTTGGTTGGCTTGGTCCGACCCCGAACCCCGTTGGCTTGGTCCGACCCCGAACCCCGAACCCCCACCCGAACCCGCCAGCGCCGAATTGGGCTTGGCAGCGTCAGGGCTTGCGATTGTCCGGCATTGCCGTATGATCAGGGCATGCACACCTTCGTCGAGCTGCCCTTATTCACCCGCTACGCTGGCGACTACTTCGACGACGGCGACCTTGTGGAACTGCAGACCCATCTCGCCGCGAACCCCCGAGCAGGCGACGTGGTGCCGGCAACCGGTGGCGTTCGGAAGCTGCGCTGGTCCCGCCCGGGGATGGGCAAACGCGGCGGACTGCGAATCCTGTACTACGTGCAGGACGCCAAAGGTCGCATCTGGCTGCTGACGGTCTACGCAAAAAGTGCACGCGAGAACATCGCCGCGGCCACCCTCTACACCCTCAGAGAGATTGCCGATCATGCCGAGATTGACTGAAGATGCGTTGCTGCAACGCGATGCCGAGCGCGACCTGAACGCGGAACTGTTGGACTCGGTCGACGACCTCCAAGCAGGTCGACTAGGCCGCGTGACCATCGTCCGCGACGGCCAAGTCGTCGAGTCCCCCGTCACCAGAGCACGACTGGCCGCGAAGCTGTCCCAAGCACGATTCGCGAGCCTGTTGGGCATCTCCAAACGCACCCTGCAAGACTGGGAGCAAGGCCGGCGCCAGCCGAGCGGCGCTGCCAAGACCCTGCTCCGTGTCGCGGAGCGGCATCCTGAAGTCCTGCGGGAGCTGGGAACGGAGTAGTTCGGACGTTGCCGAGCCCGGAGGCGCGCGTGGCTCGGACCAACTGGAGTGTTATTGCACATGAGAATCTACGCACAAACCCCAAAGGCCATCGAAGCACGCGCCCGCTCGATTCGCGAGCTGTTGGATACGACCAAGTACGCAATCGATTCCTATCAACGTGAGTATGCCTGGAAGGAGCGCCAAGTTCGCGAGCTGATCGATGATCTGACCGGAAAGTTCTTGGATAGCTATGAGGAAGGCCACGCGCGCCACGAGGTCGAGCATTACCGACACTACTTTCTGGGCTCTGTGGTGCTGAGCCATAAGCGCGGTGATTGGTACGTTGTCGATGGTCAGCAGCGTCTCACCACACTGACTCTGCTGCTGATTTATCTCAATAGCCTACAGGCACACCGCGACGAGCAAGTGCCGGTACACAACCTGATTTACTCCGAAACCTATGGGCGGAAAAGCTTCAACCTGGATGTGGCGGACCGCAACGAGGTGATGCAGGCATTGCTTGACGGTCGCACGTTCGCCCCGGAAGGTTGGAACGAGTCGGTACGGAACATTGTGCTGCGCTACGACAACATTCGCGACCACTTCCCCGAAGAGATAGCCGGCAACGCACTGCCGTTTTTCATCGACTGGCTGAAGCAGAACGTTCATCTAGTCGCCATCGAGACCTACTCGGACGAGGACGCCTATACCATCTTCGAGACGATGAACGACCGGGGGCTCTCACTGAGCCTACCGGAGATGCTGAAGGGCTATGTGTTGGCTAAGATCGGCCATGAAGGCGATCAGCGCGATGTCAACAACACCTGGAAAGCACATATGCAGCGGCTACGGGACATCGGTGAAGATGAGGATGTGGATTTCTTCAAGGATTGGCTGCGTGCTTGCCATGCGGAAAGCATCCGGCCCGGCAAGAAGGGCGCGGAGAACAAAGACTATGAGCGTATCGGCTCGGAATTCCACCGTTGGGTTCGGGAGCACAAGCGTCGCCTCGGACTGATGGCAGAGGATGGTTTTATTCGGTTCGTCAAGCGGGATCTGGATTTCTATGCACAACGCTACGCAGAGGTCCGTCTCGCTGCGGCTACGCTGACCCCTGGTTGGGAATCGATCCGCTACAACGCGGATCGGGGGCTCACGTTGCAGACGCAAACCATGCTCGCCTCACTGTTGCCCGACGATCCACCGGAAGTGCTGCGAAGAAAGATCTCACTCGTGGCCGATTATCTGGACATCTGGCTTGCGCGTCGAGTTTGGAACTTCCGAACGATCGCCTATTCCTCGGTGCGATACACGCTGTTCCAGCTCACCAAGGAGCTTCGTGCACGAAACCTTGAAAGCCTGTCACAGTATTTGCGTGAGCAGCTCGAGGCGCAGCCGGAGAGCTTCGCCGGCGAGCCGCTGTTCCGTCTGCATCAACAGAACTTTCGTCAAGTGCGTCATATCCTCGCACGCATCACACATTGGGTTGATACACAGTGCGGCCTTGCCTCGCACTTCGAGGATCTGATTTCAGAAGGCCGCGGTAGGCCCTTTGAGATCGAGCATATTTGGGAGAACCAGTACGAGCGGTTTACGGACTGGTTTCCGCATCCGACGGACTTCGAGATCCAGCGTAATCGCATCGGTGGTCTATTGTTGCTGCAGCGAGGCATTAACCAAAGCGTAGGCGATGCGCCCTACGAGAAAAAGCGTAACGCCTATGGCGTTCACGGTGCCAACCTACTCGCTCGCAGCTTGCACCCCCAGGCATATCGGAACAATCCGTCTTTTGTGGCGCTGATTGAGCGTACTGGGCTGCCATTTCAACACTGCGACAGCTTTGGTCCCGAACGGCAGCAAGAGCGCCAAGAGCTCTACATCCGTATCGCCGAATGGGTTTGGAATCCCTCACGTCTGGATCTTGAGGACGAGAAGCCACCTGTCCGAGAGCCGATCGCGAGAGTCGATCCCGAGCCGGACGTGCCGGACCGACCGGATCGGCACGAGGCTAGGCTTGCGTTTTGGGCCGCATTGCTTGATCACGCGAATACCAAGTCCGATTTGCATTCCAACATCTCGCCAAGCAAGTACAATTGGATCGGAACACGGCGAGACGGGATGTGGTGGAACTACTCCGTAACTCAGCATGAAACCCGAGCCATGCTCTACATCGACGGGCCCAATGCCGCAGCCAACAAGAGCTTGTTCGATTCACTCTATGCGCAGCGAGAAACGGTAGAGCAAGCCTTCAACGGCGCACTGGATTGGGAACGTAAGGATGAGGGTCGTGCATCGTCGATCGGCAGGACTTTGCCCGGCGGGTGGGCCGATGATTCCACCTGGCCGCAGGCACACGAACAGGCAGTCGACGCAATGGGCAGGTTGTACAGTATCCTCAGTCCGCTTGTTCGCGGCAGTACAGCAGAGCCCGAATGAAGATTAGCTGCCGGCCTTTGGGCAAGAGCGCCCAAGCGTCTTCCTCGTTCTATCAAGCGGTGTTAATTATATGAACATGTCAAGCGTCGTCAGCAAACAAGAAGCGCACAAGCTCATCGATCAACTTCCGATCGATGCGACTTGGGATGACCTGATGCGGGAGATCTATGTGCGCGCAGCTATCGAGAAGGGGCTTGAAGACAGCCGATCAGGCAGGACCAAAGACGTCTCGGAGATCAGAGCGAAATACGGCCTGACCGAGTGAAGGTCCACTGGACTGCATCGGCGGAGGCGCATCTCGACGCGATTTACAGCTACATCGCGCAGGATTCCGAGACCTACGCCCTGCGAATGGTCGATCGCATCACCAAACGATCAGAGCAGATCGGGGCATTCCCGCTGTCGGGTCGGCGGGTGCCGGAATACGATGTCGATGCGCAGCGAGCCCGCGGTCGTCGCAGACCGGTCGCGGGCGGCAGAGTCGCCAAGACGGCGTGCCGAGGCGGGAGCCTCGGCACGCGCTGAAGTCCTCGCGCCGGCGCTCAGGGCTCGATCACGTAGCCCGGCTCGCCGAGGCTGCCCGGGTCGACGTCCAGGCCCAGGCCCGGCAGCTGGCTGGTCATGCCCATCATGCCGTCTTCGATGAAGATCGGCTGGCCGTGCACGGTGCTGAGCGAGGAGTAGGTGTGCAGGTCGGAGGCGGCGAGCAGGCGGTTGGCGGGGGTGGTGAGGGCGAGCTGGGTGACGGCGGCGCCCATGATCTCGGTGCCCCATTGGGCCTCGAGGGTCACGGCGATGCCGGCGGCGGCGGTGATGTCGCGGGCGATGCGTCCTTGGCTTAAGCCCCCGAGCTTGTCGATCTTCAGCGTCATCAGCTCGCAGGCGCGATCGGCCTGGGCGCGCAGCACCATGTTGACGTCGGTGATGACGTTGTCGAGCTTCATGGCGCGGTGGGTGCGCTGGCGCACGGCCTGACATTCCTTGTAGGTCCAGCAGGGCTGTTCAAGAATGAAGTCGTGGTGCTCGACGGCGCGCAGGACGGTGATGGCCTCCTCGGGGCGCCAGCGCCCGGAGGCGTCGACGGTGTAGTGCTCGCCGGGGCGGCGCTTGCCGATGACGGCGTCGATGCAGGCGATGTCTTCGGCCAGGTCGCCGCTGCCGACCTTCATCAGGAACATGCGGTAGCCCTCGGTGCGCCAGGTCTCGGCCTCCTTGCCCATGGCGTCCGGGGCCTTCAGCGGCAGGCCGCGATAGACGGGGACGGCGTCGCGCAGCTTGCCCCCCAGCAGCACCGACAGGGGCTGGCCGAGCGCCTGGCCGAGCAGGTCCCAGCAGGCGATGTCGAAGGCGGACTTGATCGAGCCCTGGCCGTCGATCAGCGACATCCGATGGCCGATGGCGTTGATGTCGCGCGGGTCTTTGTGGATGAGGTGGCGGCGGATCAGCTCGGCACTGCCGGCCATGATGCCGGCGGCGTAGTTGGGGTAGCCGCCGACGGCGCCGGCCTCGCCGTAGCCGGTGAGCCCGGCGTCGGTCTCCACGCGCACGATGACCACGTCGGCGCTGGTGACGCCGGGTTCCAGCGAGCAGGTGAACGACGAGCACAGCATGGGCAGGTGCTTGTGATAGAGCGAGACTCGGGTGATGCGCATTTTGAGGCTCCTGGAATGGGTTTTCGGGGCCGCCGGGCGGCTTGGGGACATTGCAGAAATAAGGTGTTGCAGCCCCGACCCCGACAGCGGTTCAGCTTTCGATGGCCGTGACGCTGGGTTTCGCTGACCCGAGCAACCACTGCAACGCCTATTCCTGATTATTCACTTGGGCCGGATCATCAAGCCGGGACGCCGGCAGCGGCCGCGCGCGACGCTGGAGGAACAGCGGGGTCATGGAGTTGAGCAGGTTGGTCAACAGCCCGCCGGAATAGAGGACGATGGCGCCGCTCACGCCCATGCCCAGCACCAGCACGCCGGCGATGCAGGCGACGCCGAAGCCGTAGTTCATGACCTCGCTGGTGTTCATGCGCCGGTGCAGGTCGCGGGACATCGCCACCAGTTGCGGGACATGCATCAGGTCCGGGGTCATCAGCAGGATGTCCGCGGTGTCCTGGGCGATGGTGGCGGCGCCGTGCAGCGAGACGGAGACGTCCGCCTGCTGCAGGGCGACGGAGTCGTTGATGCCGTCGCCGATGAAGCAGACCTTGCGGCCCTGTTGCTGCAAGTTGCGGATGTGCTCGGCCTTGGCGTCCGGCAGGGTCTCGGCGAAGTAGCGATCAACCCCTAAGCTGTCGGCCAAATAGCGCGTCGGCCCGGCCTGATCGCCGGAGATGATGCAGGTGGTCAGGCCAAGCCCGTGCAAGGCGTCGATGGCGTCCTTGGTGCCCGGCCGCAGCGCCGGGATCAGCTCCAGGGCGCCGATGAGCGCGCCGCCGTCCTCGGCGATATAGACCACCGAGAAGCCGCGCTCCCCGGCCGCCGCCTGCAGTGCATCGATGTCGGCGGGCACGTCGATGCCGGCACCGTCCATGAACCGGCGGCTGCCGATGAGGATGCTGCGCCGCGCGTCGGCCCGGTCTGCATCCTCCAACTGGACCTTCAGCCCGCGGCCGACGGCATAGTCGGTATCGCGCAGCGCCAGCAGCGCCAGCCCGGCGCGCCGGGCATGCCGGCAGATGGCCTGCGCGATGGGGTGGCGCTGGCGCTGCTCGGCGCTCGCGGCGATGCGCAGCACCTCGACCTCCCCATGGCCCGCGGCGGCGACGATGCTGCCGACCCGCGGCACCTCCTCGGTGAGGGTGCCGGTCTTGTCGAAGACGACGGTGTCGACTGCGGCGAGCCCGTCGAGCGCCCGGCCGTCCTTGACCAAGACCCCCTTGCGGGAGGCGATGCGCAGGTAGTTCAGCACCATCAGCGGCGCGGCCATGCGCATTTGATAGCCGAAGCCGCTGTAGCTCAGCGCAACCGCTTGGCTCAGCCCAAGGATCGGCAGCGCGGCGGCGGACGTGAGCATGGTGATGGAGGCGCCCTGCTCCACCAGTCGCTCCCCGCGTGACTGCACCTTGTGCTTGAAGGTCGCGGCGTGCTCCAGGGTGCGGGCGATCTGCCCGGTGATGCTGTCCTCGCCGGTGCGCTCGACGACGATCTGCAGGCTGCCCGCGATCACCAGCGTGGAGGTCAGGACCGGATCGCCGGCGCTCTTCTCCACCGGTTGGGACTCTCCGGTGAGCAGGTGCTGATCGAGCATGCCTTCTCCGGCCGCCACGCTGCCGTCCACCGGCACCATCTCGCCGGCATGCACGGCAATCCGGTCGCCGGCCTGAAGGCTGGACAGCGGGGTCTCGATCTCGACGCCGTCCTTGACCAGCCAGACGGTGTCGCTCAGCTCGCCGAAGATGCGGCTGAAGTCGGCGTGCGCCTCGCGCTCGGTGCGCGCCACCAGCCGGCTGGCCGTGAAATAGGCGGCGAACAGCAGGCTGGCGGTGAAGAAGTAGCCCATGGCGAGCGCGAAGCTGAGCGACAGGGCGTCCAGCGTCGCGACCGCGATCCGGCCCTTGCTGCGGTAGGAGCGCCAGACCCGGTGCATCATGAAGACGTAGTTGACGGCCAGCAGCGGCACGCCGACCAGCGTCAGCATGGGCAGGCCGAAGAGCCCCAGCCCCGTCAGCCCCGCGGCCGACAGGGCCAGGCGCTGCTGGCCCGCCGCCTCGCGCTCCGCGGTCGACATGACGCGCTTCGTTGTCGCAACGACGGACCTGGATTGCCGCTTGAGCGCCTTGGCCGCGGCCCGGCGGCGCTGGCGTGGGGGCAGCAGGACACGCAGATGGTCATCGAATGGAATCATTTTCCGTGGCTTATCGCTCGATCACCCGGTCCGGCTCGCCCAGGCGGGCGTCGTCGACCTCCACCCCCAGCCCGGGGGCATCGCTGCCCATCCGCATGGCGCCGTTGTCGACGGTGATGGGGGCGTTGGTCGCTACGGTCAGGCTGGAGTAGTTGTGGATGTCCAGCGTGCTGATGAAGCGGTTCGGCGGCGTGGTCAGCGCCAGGTGCACCAGCACGGCGCCGGTGATCTCGGTGCCCCATTGGGTGGCGTAGGTGATGCCGAGGCCGGCGGCGGCGGCGATATCGCGGGCAAAGCGGGCCTGGCTGACGCCGGCGTATTTGTTGACCTGGATGACCACGCTCTCGCAGGCGTCGGCACAGTGGGCGCGCAGGATGTCCTGGATGCCGTTGAGGCTGTTGTCGAGCTTCAGCGGGAAGCCGGTGCGCGCGCGGATGGCCATGCAGTCCTCCATGGTCCAGCAGGGCTGCTCGATGGTGTAGGCGAGGTGCTTGGTGGCGTTGAGCACGTAGAGGGCCTCGTCGCGGCGCCAGTGGCCGGCGACATCCACGGTGAACAGCTCGCCTTGCCTGCGCTCGGCGATGACGTCGGCAATCCGACGTAGATCGGCCTGCAGGTCGCCGTGGCCGACGCGCAGCTGGAACATGCGGTAGCCCTCGCTGCGCCAGTCGCCGACGGACTCGACCATCTCTGCGGGCGCGATGGTGGGGATGGAGCGATAGATCGGCACCTGTTCGCGCAGCCGGCCGCCGAGCAGGTCGTAGAGCGGCTTGCCGAGGGCCTTGCCGAGGATGTCCCAACAGGCCATGTCGAAGCCGGCCTTGACGGCGCCGTGGCCGTCGATCAGCGACATGCTGTACTGGATGTCGTTGATGTTGCGCGGGTCCTTGGCGATGAGATGACGCTCGATCAGCTCGGCGCTGCTGGCCAGGGCGCCGGCGGCGTAACTCGGATAGCCGCCCACCGAGCCGGCCTCGCCGTAGCCGACCAGGCCGCATTCGGTCTCGATGCGGGTGATCACCACATCGGCCGTCTCGGTGCCGGGCTCCAGCGAGCAGGAGAACTTGCCGCAGATCATCGGCATGATCTTGTGATACAGCGATACCTTCTTGATGCGCATGGCTTCGGCTACCTCGGTTCGATTGCGGGGCGGGCGCCCTGTCGTTTGGTCATCAGTCCCAGGGCGACGCCCAGGGTGCGCTGATCGCCGTCGGCGAGGCGATAGGCGGGTCTCGCATGCGCCCAGCGCAGGTTGTCGAGCAAGGCCAGGTCTACCTGGCGCCAGTCGAGCGCCAGCGAGGCGCCGTTGTAGGCGGCGTAGATGTCGGCGAGGTCGGCGTTGCTGAAGGCGCCGCCGTCGCCGAGGGTCATGTTCAGCGGGCGCTGGTCGTCCGGCAGGTGGCTGTAGCGCGGCCACTGGTCGAAGAAGGCCGCATGGCTGGCCGGCCCGGCGAAAAACAGCGACTTGCCGAGGCCCTGGTGATATTCGTAGGCGTCGACCCGGTGGCTGGTGCGCAGGGTGCCGTCGGCCAGCCAGTCGAAGTCCCAGCCGTTGGCCCGCACCGCTGTCTCGACGGCGTCGCGATCCTCGGTATAGAAGGTGTCCTGCCAGGACTTGTAGCCGATCACGCCGGCGGCGTTCTTGTCCTGCATGCGCCGGATATAGCGCACACCCTGTTGCCGCAGCGCCTGCCCGACGTCGGTGCCCTCCAGCGCGTCGGTGGTCGCCTCATTGTCGGCAACCAGCGTGAATCCGCCTTCGCGCGGGCAGGCGACCGCGCCGATGACGAAGCAGCGCGGATACTCGGGCAGGTAGCAGCCCTCGTTGTGAAAGCACAGGTCGATGGTCTCGGGGGCGTCGTCGAGGCCGAAGACCTTGTCGCTCCACTTGTCGCGGGGCGCCGAGCCGCCGGCGTAGGCGGCAAAGTCGTCGAACAGGATCTCGGCCCAACGCTGGAGCTCGCGCAGGTGCGTCATGCCGGTGTTCTTCAGGATCACCAGACCGCGTTCATGCCACTGCCGGTAGACCTCGGCGGCGATGCTACCGGCGGCGCAGTCGATGGTGTAGTCGGTGGCGCTCAGCCGGCCGGGCTGATCGCCGAATACGGGGACACGTGACGCGGACACGTTGGTCATGGACGGGGCTCTCGGTCTGTTGCGATGGGTTGTGGATGGGGTGTCGGGTGGCGGTTGCGGCTAGGCCGCTGGACTTGGACTTAGGAACACGCCAACCCCGGAGTCCGCAGCGGCGGCTTCGCGACTGCGTCCTGCAGCAGACAGGCGGCCAAGCGGCACAGGCCCGGCTCGATGTGATCGCTCGGACAGGCGAAGCTCAGCCGCAGGAAGGCGTTGTCGCCGTCCTGAAAGTCGATGCCGGGGGTAGACCCCAGGGCCTGATGGCGGGCCAGCTCCAGCGACAGCGTGCGGGCGTCGCGACCGCAGCCCGCGACATCCACCAGGGCGAAGAAGCCGGACTTGGGCTCGGTGCGCAGGGTCAAGCCCAGCCGGTCGGCGGCGCCGCGGAAGATCGCCCAGTTGCGTTGCAGCATGGCCCGGTGCTTGCCGACCAGGCTGTCCCAATGCTCGAATAGGCGCTCGGCCAGGATCTGGCTCGGCAGGCTGGTGCACATGTTGAGCACGGCCTTGACGTTGGTCATCAGCGCCACCTGCGACTCCGGCACGATCAGATAGCCGATCCGAAAGCCGGCGATGGACAGGGACTTGGACAGGCTGCCGATGATCATGTGCCGGTCGGCATGCCCGATCGCGCTCGGGATGGTCTCCTCGCCTAAGGGCAGCGGCTGGTAGACCTCGTCGAAGATGGCCGGCACGCCGAGCTCGCTGAGCGCCTGCAGCGCGTCGGCGTCGAGGTAGGTGCCGTGCGGGTTGCTCGGCGAGTTGATGACCATCGCCCGGGTGCGGCGGGTCAGTTGCCGCGGCAGCCGCTCGATATCGATCAAGCCCTCCTGCGCCATCGGCGCCCGCTGCACCCTGGCCTTGACGATCCGCGCCAGCACCTTGTAGGCCGGATAGCAGGACGCGGGCAGCACCACCTCGGTGCCGGCCTCCAGCAGCATGGCCATGGCGATGGTCAAGGCCCCGGAGGCACCGTCGGTGATGCACACCCGCTGCGGCGACAGGTCGTAGTCGAGCTTCTCCTGATAGTAGCGGGCGACGTGCCGGCGCAGACTGGCGAGCCCGTTGATGTCGCCGTAGCCCACATGGGCGCCCAAGTGGGCATGGCTGAGGTCGGTCTGCACATGCTCGAAGGGGTTGAAGGACGAGACCCCCTTGCCGAAGTTGATCGGCTCCAAGGGCCGATGATCGGTGCCCTCGAAGACCGCCATGACCTCGTCCATGGCGAGCGCCGGGTAGGCGGGTTGTGCGCTGCTCATCGGGTCTTGCCCCCGCTCCGGGTATCGGTGATGCGCCGTCGCACTGCCGCGCATTGCCGGCGGCGGGCGACGCTGCAGCAGCCTGCTCAGGCGCATTTGCGCGCCGGCTCCGTCAGCTTGGCGGCGGTTGGCGCGGCGGCATCCAACCCCTCCAGCGCGTCGTCCAAGGTCTTGTAGGTGCGTCGCGGCAGGGTCTGCAGCCGATCCATCAGCTGCGCCCCATGGCGCTCGGTCAGGGCGTCGCTCCAGATCGGGTCGAGGTTGCGCTGCGCCAGTGCCCGGTACAGCGCGCGGTCGTCCGAGGCGGCGTGGCGCAGCGGCAGGCTGCGCCGGCAGAAGGCCCGGGTGTGCGCCTCGATGCCGGCATCGGCCAAGCCGGTGGCGACCAGCAGGCCGGCGAACGGGGTATTGCCGCCGGCCAAGCCGAAGCCGTTGAGACTGACATCCACCAACGCACAGCCGTGATCGAAGGCGACGCGGGAGTTTTCGACGGCATTGCCGCGGGTGTCGTGGGCATGAAAGCCCAGGGCCTTGCGGCAGTGGCGCCGGGCCAGATCGACCAGCGCACCGACCTCCCGCGGCGACAGCGCCCCGCGGGAATCGGCGAAGTAGAGATAGTCGGCGGCGCCGCAGCCCTCGACCCGCCGCACCAGATCCGCCACCTCATCATGGGTGTAGGACGAGATGCAGATCAGATTGATGCTGACCGCGGGCGGCGACGGCGCGCGGCGGATGGCATCGGCGATGTGCAGCGCCTGTTCCAAGACATCGGCGGTGCAGGTGAGGCGCACCAGCGACAGCGCGTCGAGCCGACCGTCGATGGCCGCCCGCCAGTTGGCATCCGCCGGGTTGAGCATGGCCACGAGCCGCATCCCGGGGTGCGTATCGGCCAGTCGCCGCAGCACCTCGCCGGGGAGGCTGTTGACCGCCGTGGTCCCCTCCCCCGGCGCACGCAGAAAGCCGACCTCGGCGCGACCGATGCCGCAGCGCCCAAGATATCGCAGCGCGGCATCGACCTCGGCATCGGTGAAGCGCCACTGATTGAGGTAGCCGCCGTCGCGAAGGGTCACATCAAGGATGTTGCCGAGCGTCATCGGCTTGGGGGCGATTTGGGGCCGCCCAGACCCAAGGGGATGATCTCCAAGCACCGACATTGCCAGGCTCTCCAATTTCGTCTGAAACAAAGGCCACAGGAGCGTTGAACTGCCGGAAGCGGGCAAGTTCAGCGTGCGTTCTACGCGACCGGTTCATCATCCCAAGCATATCACTCGGTCTTGGCGCTCGGGCGCTCGCGCTTGGGAAACACAACACTTTGCTTGTCAATGACAACAGTTTCTGCCGACGGACCTCTCGGCGCATCCACGCATCGCGAACGACACAGCTGCGTCCCGGCACGCGGATCTCAGTCCAGCGTCTCCGCCTCGAAGCCCACCAGGGTGCGCTTCTCGCGGCTGAAATTCAGAAACAAAGTGAACATGTCAGCTCGTTGTCGTTGTCGTTGTCGTTGTCGTAATCGTCGTCGGATGCTTGATTGCGAAAACGACAACGACAACGAATCCTAGTTGTGCTATGGAGTCGTTTAACTTGTTAGTGAACCGTTACTTAATCTGCTGCAACGCGGTCGCGCCGGGCACGCGCTCCTCCACCTTGAACTCGAACAGCCAAAGCTCAGCCGGATCACCGGTTCCCAGGGGCGATCGCTGTTGGAGTCGGGGCGATCAGCAGCTTCATTGCACCGCCCCCGGCGGCCCGTTCCAGCGCAGCGCAACCGTCGGTGAGGGGTAGGCGGTCCTCGATCAGCGGCAGCGGGTCCACCAGGCCGGCGGCGAGCAGGCGCAACGCCGGGGCGAACGGGCCACAGCGTGAGCCCACCAGCCGGACCTCGTCGACGACCAGTCGGGCGGCGTCGAACGGCGGCGGCTCGCGATAGGTGCTCTTCAGGCAGAGGGTGCCGCCGGGGCGGACCGCGCGGCGGGCGAGCGCGAAGCCGCCGATGGCGCCGCTGGCCTCCACCACGAGGTCCCAGTCCCCGGCGGTGACGTCGGCCTCGTCGAGGGACTGGATGCGGGCGGACGCCAGGGCCTGGCGTTGGGCCGGGTGGCGCGCCACGACGGCCAGCTCGACCGCCTGAAGCCGCAGCACGCGGGCGATCAGCTGGCCGAGCCTGCCGGCGCCGATGACCAGCACCCGCGCGTCGGGGGTGATCGGCACCAGCTCCTGTACGCGCAGCGCCGCGGCCAAGGGCTCGCAGAAGACGGCAGCCTCGTCCGGGATGTGATCCGGCACCGGGTGCAGGTTGGCCAGCGGTAGCGTCAGGTAATCGGCGAAGGCGCCGTCGTGGTCGCGGATGCCGAGCACTCGGCGCTGCGCGCAGTGATTCGGGCGGCCGGCAAGGCACTGGCGGCAGCCGCCGCAGCCGATGTTGATCTCACCGACCACGCGCTCGCCAATGCGCGCCGGGGCCGCCGGGGCGTCGACGATCTCGCCGACCATCTCGTGGCCGAGGATGCCGCGATACGGGTAGCAGCCGGCGCACAGGGCCAGGTCGGTGGCGCAGACGCCGGCCAGGCGCACGCGCACCAAGGCCTGCTGCGGGGCCGGTGTCGGCATCGGCAGATCGGTGCGCAGTCGGGGGCGCGGGGAGACGGCGTTGTCGAGCCAGATGCCGCGCATGGCCCTAATCGGCGACCGCCCAGCCCGTGGCCTGCCGTAGGAAGCGCGACTCGGTGGCCGGGGCAAAGCGCTCGCCTTGCCATTGCCAACGCGCGATCGTTAGCTGATCGCCGTCGGCGCTGATCAGGTTGCAGCTATTGGGCTCGCCCACCAGCCGGTCGGAGGTGCCGGTGCCGGCCTGGGCGATGACGACGCCGTGGGCGACGCCGGCATAGGCGAGATGCACATGCCCGCCGAGGGCCAGATCCAGCCCGGTCGCGCGCAGCCGCGGCAGCGCCATGGCGGCGTTGCCCAGCAGACCGCGATGGGCGGCGGCGGGGGTCAGCAGCAGGGGGTGATGGGCCACCAGCAGCCGCAGGGGCTTGGGACCGGCGGCGGCGAGCAGCCCTTCGGCCCGGGCGACCTGGGCCGAGCTGATGCACCCCCGCGACCAGTCCCGATAGGGCCCGCCGGGCCGGGCGGTATTCATGCCGATGGCGAGCAGGTCCGGCGTCTCCACCACCGGCTCCAGCGTCGCTCCGAAGCGCGCGCGCCATCGCCCCCAGGGGTTGCCGAAACGCTCCCACAGCCGCCAGCCGGGCATATCATGGTTGCCGGGGACCAGCAGCAGCGGGCGCGGCAGCCGTTCAAGAAAGGCGTGGGCGGCTTCGAGTTCGCGCCGCCGGGCACGCTGGGTGAGGTCGCCGCTGATGGCGATCAGGTCCGGGGCCAGGGTGCGGGCCAGTGCCAGCACCGCCTCCACCAGGGCCGGGCGCTCGCGGCCGAAGTGGAGGTCCGACAGGTGCAGGATGCTTGCCGTCATCGCCGATCCCCCGCGCGGGGCTCCGGCACCAGCACCGCCAAGGCGCGCGGGCGCATGCGGTAGGCCAGCGGTGCGGTCAGCCGCAGCCCTTCACCGTCGTTCAGCACCAGGATGCGGCGATGCCGGCCCGATTGCAGCCGGACGCAGGGGGATTGGTGCATGAACAGCCGCGGCTCGTCGGGCCAGGTGCCGGTGAGGAGCTTGGCGGCGAGGCGCGGCAGCTGGTGCAGCGGTCCCTCGCGGACGCCGTAGATGCCGAGCCGACCGCTGTCGAGGCAGTCGCGGCGCGGATAGGGGCCGGCCTCGGGGCGCAGCGGGTTGTTGGAGATCACCATGGCGCGGGTGCGCAGTTCCACCGCGCCGTCGGGCAGCTCCAGGCGCACCCGCGCGTAGGGATAGCGTCGCAGCAGCCAGAGCCCGCGGCGCGCCAGCCGCAGGCCGAGCCGCAGCGGGCCATCGCGGCGGCCGGCCTCGCGGACCTGCGCCAGGTGGGTCGGCAACCCGAGCATGGATGCGCACAGGAACGGGTGGCCGTTGACCTCGGCGACGTCGATGCGCGTCCGCCGACCGTCCAGCAGCGCATTCAAAGCCTGCCGCGGCTCCAGCGGGATGCCCAGGTCACGGGCGAGCAGATTGGCGGTGCCCAGCGGGATAATGCCCAGGGCCGCGGCAGCGGCCTCGGGCGTGCCCAGGATGACCTCGGTGGCGCCGAGCAGGGTGCCGTCGCCGCCGAGCACGAAGACGCGATCGGGCCCGCGGCGCAGGCTGTGCCGCAGGCGTTCTTCCCAGCGGCGATGGCGGCGGGTGACGCGGATCAGCCCTACCTGCCGACCGCTGCCGCGCAGCCGTCGGACCAGTGTCTTGGCGATGGTCCGGGCCTCACCCGGCTTGGCACCGGAGCGGGGGTTGAAGACGACGATATCGCGGGACATCGGTTTGGGGCGATGCAGGCGGCGTCCAGTCCCGCGACGCCGTAAGCCGGCCTACTGGTTGAACGGCGCGGCCCGTTCCACCAGCTCGTCGAGGTTCGCCTCACCCTGGTCCCAGGGCTTGCCGGGGTGGATGCACTTGGCCGGACAGAGTTCGGCGCCCTCCACCAGCTGGGCGAAGGTACCGACGGCCTTGTCGCCCAGATAGGCCTGCTTGTCCTCGTTGTACAGGAACAGCTGCGGGTTGATGCGCAGGCAGTCGTTGCAGCTGGTGCACAGCGGGGTGTCGATCCAGGGCTCGTCGAAGCTCAGGCCGTCGTCCTCGGGCTCCGGCTCCGGCGTCGCCTCGGCGGCCTCCGGCTCGGCCTCCGCGGCCAAAGCGGCAGGGGTCTCGGCGCGGGCCGGTCGGCTGCCGGCGATGGTCGGCAGCGCGCCGCCGGCCATGTCCAGGCCGAGCAGCGTGTCGGTGAGCCGCTGCATGGCCTCGCTGGCGGCGCGCTCGCGCACCTCTTCCAACTCGGCCAGGTGGGCGGTCTTCATCGCCGCCTGCTCCTCGGCGAAGCGGGCGCGCTCGTCGTCTTGGGTGCGCTCGATGGCCAGCTCCACATAGCGGTTCTTCACCCCCGCCAATTCCTGCAGGCTGTGCCAGTAGTTCAGGCGGTCGCGGCAGGCGAGGATCAGCTCGCGGCTGATCAGCACCCGGTGCAGCAGCGCGTTGCCGTCCACCGCCCAGACGAACGGCAGCAGGCTGTGGGCCTGATCCACCGATAGGGCCAGGTACTCCGCCGCCGGCACCAGGGCCTCGGAATCGCAGCCCGGTGGGATGACGCGGAAGTGATCGCGCAGGCGCTCGATCAGCAGGGCGTAGTCGGCGAAGGTGAAGGCCAGGTCCTGGCTGGCGTCGCTGCCGTTCTCGTCACGATAGCGGAACGGGTGCACCGCCCAGTCGTTGGTGGGCTGAGGATTGACGTCGAAGCTGACGCGGGCGGCGGCGAAATCGCCGGCGGCCGGGTTGATCTGGAAGAACGGATGGGCGCGGCCCTCGATGGCGGCGCCGGCCACCAGCCAGGCGTTCAGCGGCAGCAGGTTGCCCGGCGGACGCTGGCCGGTGTTGACCAGGTGCAGACCGGTGTGGGTCGCGTCCAACGCGGCCAGGAAGCCTTTCATCAGATGCCGGTGGCGGGCCGGCGAGGACTGGTTGACCACCGCTTGGCGATGGGCGATGCCCAGATAGCCGAGTTCGGTGCGGTAGGCCTGGAATGGATTCTCGTTCGCCAGCGCCCCCGGATTGTTGCTGGCCTGGATGCGCGCCATGACCTGCACCGGACGACCGGAGCTGAGCAGGCGCGACAGCGACTGCAGGCCCTCGCCGGCGATTCGGTTGGCGTCGTCGAGGGCGACGACGCAGGGCACCTTCAACAGCTCTTCGTGGGAGAACGCCTCCCAATGGAAGCTGGCGAACCAGGGGTCGTGCACGGCCGGGTCGTAGATGTTGCCGATCTCAAGCTCGGCGACGCGCACCGCGGCGAATATGCGCGACAGCCGCTCGGCCTCCTGGTCGAACAGCTCGGTGGCGCGGGCGCAGGGGTCGGCGTCCACCAGATCCTCCACATCGCCGGCCTCGCCGATCCAGTCGCCGGCCACGCTGCCCAGGTGGATGAACTTCACCAGCATGGCGTCCGGGCGCCAGGCATCGAGCACCTCCAGGGCCGCCTCGATGCGGGCGCGGCGCTCCGGCGACATCTCGCGGGTACCGCGGGAGTGGTCCATGACCTCGGACAGGGCCACCGGGTCGAAGCGCTCGCCGCCGGGACCGACACTGCCGCGCGCCTGGCGTGGCTCGATGGCCTCGGCGGACTTGCCGTATTCCACCTCGAACAGGCCGCGCAGCCCGCGGATGCACTGATTGACGCGCTCCTTGAAGCGCTGGCGACGGGGGATGACGCGGCTGCGGATGGCGTGGATCAGCAGGTGCAGCGACGGGTATTGTCCGTAGCCGAGGATCTCGCCGTCGCCGGCGGCGTTCTGCAGCCGCTCCAGATCGGCGGCGAGGCGCTCGCGGTGGGTCTGATCGAGTCGCAGATGATCCTGCAGCGCCATGCCGGCCGCGGCCAGCATCGGCACCGCCAGCACGGGGCCCTCATGCTCGCGCAGGGAGTCGCGCAGGTGGTGCTCCAGCCAGGGGATATGGTCCTTGAGGATGCGCGCCTCCTGCTCGCCGGGTGCGAATCCGGCCACGGCCTCGGTCATCCAGCGGCCGATGCTGCGGATCAGGTTCCGGGCATCCTGGTCGCCGTCGCCGGCGGCCGGCGGATACAGGAACAGCGGATAGTCGTAGCGCAGCCGGGTGCTGTCGCGGAACGGGTCCAGCAGCGCCGGCAACCAGTCGTCGCCGAGGGCGTCGAGCTGGCGGCGGGCGGCGGGATCGCCCAAGTGGAAGTGGCGGAGCGTGAACATCAGCTCCCGGGTCGCCTTGGCATCCTTGACCGCCACCGGCAGGGCTGGGACCTTGTCCGGGCCGATCTCGGGGATCTGGGTCTGGTTGTCCGTCGTTGGGCTTGGCTCTGTCATCTGGTGCTGACTCTTTACGCTGTTGGAGCGGCTCTAGGCCGCGACCGGCGCCACGGGCGCGGGATGCGGGTCACTCGGGCTCGTACCTACGCTGCCGCCCTGACTGCTGGCGGCGGCTGAACGGAACCGATGGTGACGGCGTTAAGCCGACAGGCGGCATCGTCGACAGCGGGCGATTATAGCCTTCCCGCAACAGGGTAAGTCCACTTCGCTCGCCGCAGGGCATCGTCGGGGCCGTTTTTCAGGCCGGCTGCGGTTTGCCCAGCGCCTCGGCGACCGCGCGATGGGTCGCGGCACCGATGCATTGCCGACGTCCCTCGGCGGAGGGCTGCGGCAGCCGCGCCTTCGCGGCGCGGATGCGCCGGCCTGACTCGGCGATGCGCACCATCGAGATGCGGCCCGCGGCCAGCTGCCCCGCCAGTGCGTCCATCAACTCCAGCTGGATGTCCGTCTGCGGCTGCTGACCCTGCAGGCCGCCGCCGCCGCCGATGAACAGGTCGCAGCCGGCGGTGACCGACTGCTGGATCAGCGTGTCGGCGTCCCAGCGGCCCCAGACGCCGTGCATCTCCATGTTGTCGGTGATGATCAGGCCGTCGAAGCCCATGGCCTCGCGCAACAGGCCGGTGAGGATCGACGGCGACAGCGTGGCCGGCCAGTCCGCGTCCAGCGCCGGGTAGAGGACGTGGGCGGTCATAACGGCGGCGACACCGGCATCGACGGCGCGGCGAAACGGCAGCAGCTCCAGCAGCTCCAGCGCCGCGCGCGCGCGGGTCACCACCGGCAGGTCGTGGTGGGAGTCGGTGCTGGTGTCACCATGGCCCGGGAAGTGCTTGGCGCAGGCGAGCAGGCCGCCGGCCTGGTAGGCGCCGATCAGCGTGTTGCCGATGGTCGCGACGGTGTCCGGGTCGGCGGCGAAGGCGCGGTCGCCGATCACCGGGTTGGCCGGGTTGCTGTCGACGTCCAGCACCGGGGCGTAGTTGAGGTTGATGCCGACGGCGGTCAGCTCCGCTGCGGTGACGGCACCGGCTTGGCGGATCAGGTCCAGTGTGCCGGTTCGGGCGTAGTGCTGCCCGAGCACCCGTGCCGCCGGCAGCTCGGTGAACGGGGCGCGCAGCCGGGCGACCCGGCCGCCCTCCTGGTCGACGCTGATCAGCGGCGGGTCGTCGACCGGATAGCGCGCGCGCAGCTGTGCACACAGCCGGGCAACCTGCTCCGGGGATTCGATGTTGCGACGGAATAGGATGAAGCCCGCCGGGCGGTAGCGCTCGATCCAGCGCTCGAGGGTGTCGCCGACGTCGGTGCCGTCGAAGCCGAGGATGAACAGCGAGCCGGCGGCGTGACGGTGGTCGGTAGTGATCGGGCTCATGTAAGGACCGGGGCTTTGGAGCGCAAACCGCAGAGGCACAGCGCCTCGGTGAACAGGCAGAGCGCTTGGAGACTGTTGCAGGGTGGAGAAGCGCAGCGCATCCTCCGACGGCGCGGGCTGGATGCGCTGCGCTTGTCCAGCCTGTATCCGTGACCGTGCAATGGCTTCCGCAGAGCGGCCAAGGCTCGGCTATTCGGCGCCGTCGCCCTTGGCGATGCGCTCCTCGGTGCCGTCGAGCAGGTTGCGGATGTTGCTGCGGTGGCGCCAGATCAGGATGCCGGTGATGATCAGCTGCATGCCGATGAGCTTGGGCTCCGGCCAGAACCACCAGACGATCGCCGGCGCCAGCGCCATGGACACCAGCGCGGAGAGCGACGAGATCTTCAGCACCTTGGCGATGAACAGCCAGATCGCCGCCACCGTGAGCCCGATCGGCCAATACAGCCCGATCTGCACCCCCAGCGCCGTGGCCACGCCCTTGCCACCGCGAAAGCCGAAGAACACCGGATAGAGGTGACCGAGGAACGCGGCCAGGCCCACCGCGGCCAGCACCGCCGGTGCCACGCCGAGCAGGTGCGCGGCCACCATCGGGATCACGCCCTTGAGGCTGTCGCCGAGCAGCGTGATGGCGGCGGCGGCCTTGCCTTTGTCGCCGCCGATGCGCAGCACATTGGTCGCGCCCGGGTTGTTCGAGCCCTGGGTGCGCGGGTCCGGCAGGCCCATCAGCCGGCAGACGATGATGGCACTGGAGATCGAGCCCAACAGGTAGGCGGCGACGACCAGGACGACGGGGATCAGGATGGTCTCAATCATGGCGCGCCATTTGACCGTTGCGGCGGCGTCAGGTCAACCGAAAATCTCGGTCCTGAAGTGGTCCACGCCGATCGCGCCATCACTCGGCCGACGGCTGTGACAAGACCCTTTCGGCCGGAGGCGACTATCCGTGGAAGCGTTCGAGCTGGAAAAGGCGGCTGAACGGTCCCCAGGGTGCGTCCTGCACGGTGCCCGGCAAGTCTACTGGCGTTTCGGCTGCATTTGCCGGATTCACCCAAACGACACCACTGATCTCCGGCACCCAGGCGGCACAGGCGCGCAGGTGGTCGCGCATCTTGTCATCCAGCGAGCTGATCGGGGCCTTGTCGCAGGCATTGGATGCCTCGATCAGACAGGCGTCTTTCGTAAGCTCCACGTAGAGATTGGCCTCTTGCCTGTCGTTCTCAGCGCGCTGCTCCGCGCACTGCTCCAAGTGCGCGCGCAGACCGGGATCGGTCGGGTCTTCGAGAAACACCACGCGCTTCCTCGCCACCAGGTTCACGAACCAACGGCTTGCGAAACGCGCTTTTTCGGTGATCGCGCGAATGGCGAGAAAACAGCGTTGCCGTCCGACATCGACCCCCGACGGCGCGAAATCCGGGGAAACGCGACTCTGCAAAGGCTCCGGCAGCGCGCCCCGCGCGCGCTCCGAACCGCTGTTGGGTTGCAGCGTTCCGGAAGACCCATCGGATCTCCGCGGCGATGGACTTGTAGCCGGCGACACCGATGCGGCAAATGCTTGTCTCGGGTCTGCGTTCAGTGTTCTTGTCTGTACTCATGTCGCTTCTTACTCACCGATCGGCTCCTACAAGGTCAACGCCAGCTTCTTAAATAGGGTGGATGTGCCGTTGAGCAGCTCGCTCAGGGTGTAGTCACTCGTTGTGGTGCGCGGCACGCGACAACGATAGGTCAGTGCAAGATGGTCCAGGATGGCTTCGAGCAGGATACCGGCCTCCTGGGCGACATGCTGACGCTCGAAAGGCTCGCGGACGATGGATTGCACCAACTGGTCCAATGCCAGTACGGCGTCCTTCGACGGACGCTCGCGCTTCGCGACCGCCAGCCAGAAGCAGAACGCCTGGGTGTCGAGGTGCGATTCGCTGAAATAGGCCTGGGGCGGAACATCGTCCACGCCTTCGAAGTGGCTTAGGATCGATTCAAAAACAAGTGGTGCAGACGCCCGCTCCCTGAGCCTTTGTATTGGCCGTTTCGTCGTTGCGTTTGCACCACTTGTTTCTGAACCTTGACTTAGCTGGACCAGCGAGGCGCGACGCGCCTTGTCCAACTCCAGCTTCGAGAGGGCGATTGGCTCGTTCGGGTGGATCAGTCCGTAGAGTCGATTCGTCTCCGTCGCGACGGATTCGAGGATGTCGTCGATGAATTTGATGCGGGTTTCGCGAACGACGTCGGATGCACGTTTGAGCCGTTGCGCCTGTTGCTCCAAGCGCTGGGATTCCACGACAGCCTTCGCGTGGTTGTCGCGGAGGGTCCGCACGGCCTTGATCTGTCCAAGCTGCTGTTGCAGGCCCTGCTCCCTTTGCTGCAGCGATAGCGCCGTCTTCTGAAGGTTCAGGTCGACCTGGGCATCGACGAGCGTCGCGCCGAGAGACTCGACGCTGTCCGCACGCGCGCGACGGGTCAACTCCCAGGCGAAGAACTGCGTCTGATGCGGAGAGTAGACGGCACCGATGGGCATGGGCTGCGGCGGCTCCGAAAGCATTCGCGATTTCGCTCAGGATTGCTTGCGCATGTGGTCGTACGGCCGGAAGTTTACGCTGTCCCGGCGGTGCCCGCAGTGCGCAGGGCGGCTTGAGATCGATCTGACGTATCTGCTCGATATCGATTGAAGAGGCGCGCGTTGCGGTGCGTCAGCGAGGTGCCTGCTCAATCCCGCTCGTCCAGCCTAAACAGCCGATCCAGCTCGATCTCGCCGTCGTGCAGCAACACCAGCTTGTCCGGCTCCAGGGCGAACCAGGCAAAGCTGCCCCAAGCCCAATGCCGTTAAGTTAAGCCGTGGGAGCGGCTTCCAGCCGCGACGGTCGCCGCGCGAGCCGAGTCGCGGCTTGAAGCCGCTCCCACAAAGCGCTCCCATCGCTCGCTAACTTAATGGCATTGGCCCCAAGCCAGGCCCTGATACGCCCTTCGATAGCCCGGTGCATCCCGGTCGGCGAAGGCACTGAGGAAGGCGAGCTTGACATGATTTCAGGATGAAGTCTTTGTGGTCCATCGGGGACTGCACGCGCTGAGATCAACGCCCGGCCGCCCGCGGATAAGGGGCACTGAGCTTGATGCTCTCGAAGACCTCAAGCTGCGCCCCGTCGCGCCAGGCGTCCGCGGGGAGGCCGGCCTTGCGGGCGAGCCGGGTCAGGGTCTCGGCGCGGTCCCAGCCCTGCTCGACGGCGACCTCGGGCAGGAACACGGCTCGGCGACCGGCCTTGCTGAGCACGATGCCGTGCTCGCCGACGATGAAGGCATCGGGTCCGGGGATCGGTCGGGGCGGTGTGAGCACGCTGACCTCCACCTCCAGCCCGTCGAGCTCCGGGGCTTGAACCGGACTGAAGCGGTAGTCGTTGACGGCGGCGTTGACGCCGTTTTCCAGCACCGCCTGGTACAGGGGCTTGCGCGGCTCGATAACCCCGATGCAGCCGCGCAGCGCCCCGTCGCGCTTGAGGGTGACAAAGGCCCCGGCATCCTGCTTGAGCCGCGGCGGCAGCTGCGCGACTAGGGACCGGGCGGCGGCCTCGCGCTCGGCATCCGGGCCGAGCACGGCCTGCTCCAGGCCCAGCACCGCGAGCCGGTGCAGCAGCCGCAGGTCGGCCTCGGTCAGGTCGCTGTCGGCGCCGGTCGGGGCCTCGGACTGCCCCGAGGGCCGATCCGCCGTCGGCGCCGCCTCGGCCAGCGGTTGCGCACTGCTCACGGCGACCACGGCGTAGCTGACGGAGTTGGCGAAGTCGCCGGTCAGGGCGCCGCTGGTGGTGTAGGCGATGCGCTCCAGTCGGGCCGACGGCGGCAGCATGCCGAGCAGCACGGCGATGGGCCGAAGCCCGCAGACGGTGATGCCGGTGCGCTGGTGATAGGCGAGCAGGCCGTCGCGGTCGCCGGCCATGATCCGCGCCAGGGCGCCATCGTCCAGCGCGCGGATATGCTCGGCGATGGCGTCGTCGAGCGGGAACGGCCGGTAGTCGAAACGCTCGCCGTAGTGGGTGAAGTCGCTGGAGGTGACCACCAGCGTGTCGGCATCGGCGAAGGGGCGCAGCAGGTCCGCGGCCCGGTGGTAGTCGTCGCCGTCCAGGGCACCCACCAACACCGGCAGCAGCCGCCAGCCCGGCATCAGCGCCCGTTGCAGCAGCGGCAGCTCGATCTCGATGGCATGCTCGTCGACATGCGCCCGCGGATGCGCCTGGACCAGCGCCGATGCACGCAGGGCCGCCACCGCCTCCCGGTCCAGCGGCACTTGGCCCAAGGGTGTCTCGTAGGCGTCCACGTCGGCGATGGACAGCCCGGCAAAGGCCGCTCGGTGCGCGGGCGCCAGCACCAACACCCGCTCGAAGCGCCGGCCCTTGAGTAAGGCAACGCCGGCAGCGGCCGTCGCACCGCTGTAGCGATAGCCGGCATGGGGCAGGATCAGGGCGCGGAGGTGCTCCGCATCGGCCAGGGCGCGGCCGACCGCGGCTTGGCGCAGCATGTCGTCCACCGCGTCGGCGAGGAGGGTCGGATCGGCGGGATACCAGGCCCCGGCCAGGGCGCTGGGGCGCACGCGCAGGTCCGCCGCCGCGGCGGCGAGCGTGCTGCCGGCCATGATCGAGCAGGCCAGCACGACGATCAGGACGGGAAAATGATTGTGCCGCATGGGTACCTCCTAGCCGGCCAGGTTGTGGGGCCGGCGCAGCTCGGCGGCGGTCAGACTTGCCAGGGATCGCTCCTGCCGGAGCGCAGCGGTGGGGTTGGGCGGCAAGGGCAGGGCCAGCACCGGCAGCGCGGCCACGGCGGTGAGAAATCGGCGTCGGGCTGGTCCCGAGTCGATGGCCTCGGCAATGGTCTTGGACATGGACGGTCTCCTGGGTTCAGTGCCAGCGACCCGGCACCGGTTCGTTGCAGGTCGGGCAGCGACCATGGTCATCAAGCCGGTACTCGGTGATCAAGAATCCGCTGCGGCCGATCAGCAGCGTGCCGTCGCGCGGACAGTAGGTGGAGCCGCCGACGTGACCGGGTAGGTTGCCGATGTAGACATACTCGAGCCCCGCATCCATGGCCTGGGCGCGGGCCCGGCCCAGGGTCTCGGCCGGCGTCGGCGGCAGGTTGCGCATCCGGTACTGGGGCCGGAAGCGGCTGAAGTGCAGCGGCGTGCCGGGGCCCAGTTCGGCGACGACCCAGCGCGCCAGCCGGCGGATCATCGCCGGGTCGTCGTTCAGCGTCGGGATCAGCAGATTGGTCAGCTCCAACCAGACCCCCTCGGCGCGCATCAGCATCAGGGCGTCGAGCACCGGCTTCAGGCTGGCGCCGGTGATGCGCTGGTAGAAGCCGTCGTCGAAGGCCTTCAGGTCCACGTTGGCCGCGTCGGTGACCGCGCACAACCGGCGCAGGGGCTTGGGATTGATGTAGGCCGCCGTGACCAGGCAATTGCGCAGGCCCTGCTCATGGGCGATGACGCTGCTGTCGTAGCAGTATTCGTAGAAGACGACGGGATCGGAATAGGTGTAGGCGATGCTCCGGCAATCCTGCTTGCGCGCCGCGGCCACCAGGTCCGCCGGGTCGGCACGGATGATCTGCTCCATCTCCTCGCCGGCGCGTTGGGAGAGCTGCCAGTTCTGGCAGTTGAGACAATGCAGGTTGCAGCCGGCAGTGGCCACGGAGAAGACCGGCGAGCCGGGCAGGAAGTGGTAGAGCGGCTTCTTCTCCATCGGGTCGATGTGCACCGCCGACGGCCGCCCGTAGGTGGTCGCCCGCAGCCGACCGCCGAGATTGACGCGGATGCGGCAATCGCCGGCCTTGCCCTCCGGGATCAGGCAGCTGCGCGGGCAGAGCTCGCAGGTGACGGCCTCGGTGGTGCCTGTGCTCATGTTTTGGTCTCTGGGGAAGCCCGAGAATTGCCGTCAAGTAAAGCGCAAAGACGCGCGGTGCGCAAAGACGTCGTTGTCGGCATCGGTATCGGTATCGAATCCGATCCCGATAGCGACCCCGATAGCGATGACGGCGGGCGCTTGCGCAATCAGCCCTAGGGACCCTCCCCCGCCCGTGCCGGATGGTACCAATCCGCCTCGTGCTCGCGCAGTTCCCCGGCGTCGATCCGGCGCCGCAGCAGCTCCAGATCCAGGTCACGCCAGCTCCGGCCCTGGCCGGTGGGTGCGCTCAGCGTCTGGGACAGGTGGGCGCCGATCAACACCAGCACAGCAACCAGCAACGCCGTCAACGCGGCCCCACCCGCGGTCCGGGCCGGCGCGGACCCGCGCGGCTGCGGGCCGATGCAGCGGTTGCAGCGGATGCAGTCGAGATCGCCCCCGCCGCGCACCCCCAGGTCGCAATGGCCAAAGCGGCGCGCCGGCGCCCGGCGCTGCAACAGGGCCAGACGATTGCCCAGGGCCAAGAAGGCCCCGAGTGGACAGAGGTAGCGGCACCAGGGACGGACCCACCACAGCGAGGCCGCCAAAACGGCCAGGATCATCAGCCCCATCGGCCAGCTCCAACGCCCGGCAAACACGGACTGCATCGGGTCCCAGGCCGCCCAGCCGGCCTCGGCGGTGATGAAGACCATGATCAGCATCGACGCCAGCAGCACGAACTTGAGCGCGCGCAGGCGTCGCTCCAGGCGCTGATCGACCTCGGCACCGAGTCCCAGCCAGCCCCCGACCCGGCCGATCAGTTCCTGCATGGCCCCGAACGGGCAGAGCCAGCCGCACCAGACCTGCCCGAAGGCGAAGGTGGCGACGACAACGAAGCCGATCAGCAGCCAGCGCAGCGGGCTCTCCCAGGGCGCGGCGGCATGACCGAGGGCCAGATTGACCAGGTCCACCTCGGTCAGCGGCGCGTTCAGCCACAACCCGAGCACGCCGACCACCAGGATCAGGAACGGCAGCCGCCAACGCCGCCGCCCCGAGAGATACACCGGCACCCAGGCCAGCAGCAAGGCGGCGACCGCGATCAGCCCCGGGTCCAGGTCCGGCCGGTGCGTCGACGTGAGCACCGGCAGCGGTTGACCGAATGCCTGCGCGCTCCCCGCGCCGCGGCCTGATCAATGCTCGCCAGGGCCGCGCGGCTGGTCACGGTGGCGCCGGCAATGGCATCGACGCGCCCGGACAGCGGACCGTCGGCCAGGGACCGCCCACGCAGCCCCGCCAGCCATTCGTCGATGCCGGCGATATAGGCCGGCGTCTCGTTCGACGCGACCAGCCGCACGCCGCCGAGGCGGCCATCGCGCTGCAGCGCCAGCAGTAGATTCAACGGCCCGCCGTAGCCGGACGAGTCGGCCCCGGCCGCCCGGCTCGACAGCGCGACCCACCGCGGACCGCCATCCGCGGCGACGCCGCCGAGATAATGCACGAACGGCGCTTCCAGCCGCTCGAAGGCATCGGCTTCCGCCACCTCGGCGAGCAACGTCGGGGAGAAATCCACCTGCACCGCCGGGGCGGCGGCGCGATCGAGCCAGTGCCAGCCATAGGCCAAGACGACGAGGAAGATCAGCCCCCAGCCTAGCCCCGCCGGCAGCGCCAGGCCGCCGCCGCGGACCTGACCTGCCGGCAGCCGCGTGGCAAGCAGCGGCGGCAGCGTCAGCACCAGCAGCACCGCCAGCACCCGAGAGGTGCCGTCGACGCCCAGCAACGGCACCATCAGGCCCCCGGCGACCAGGGCGCCGACGGCCCCGCCGAGATTGTCGGCGGCCTGGGCCAGACCGCCCCGTTTGGCGATCTCGGTGCGCCCGTCGCGGGTCAGGGCCACCGCCAGCGGAAAGCCGGCCCCGGTCAGCCCGCCGAGCGCAAGCGCGCAGGCCAGAAAGGCCGCATCCTGCCACCACGGCGGCAGGGTGCCGATCAGGGCCAAGCCCGCGGGCATCCCGAGCAGCACCGCGGCGGTCAGCGCCAGCAGCAGCGGCAGCACGACCCCGGCGGCCCGAGCCGTCGGCAGTGCCAGCGCAGCGCCGAGCGCCAGCCCGGTCATGAACAGTCCGTTGAGCAGCGCAATGCGCTCGAACATGAAGCCGACCCGCGCCTGATAGGCGAACAGCACCACCAGCTGCGCCGCCATCGCCGCCAGCCCGAGGATAAACAGCGCAAAGGTCGCGGATTGGCGCGGCAGCCGCTGCCGGGCGCCCCCGTCGACGCCCAGACGCAGCAGCCAGACCAGCACGAACAGCACCACCGGCAGCAGATAGGGCCAGACCCCGAGGCCGTGCAGCCGCTCCAGCAGCGCCACCAGGCCCGAGGCCGAGAAGGTCCCCCAGAGGACCATGTTCAGATAGTAGGTCACCGGCCGCGCGTCGGTGTTCAGCTCCCCCGGGTGCTCGGCAAGGCGCTCGCGCAGGTAGCGGACCTCCTCCGCCGGGAGCAGGGTCGCGAAGTCCGCACGGCCGATGCCGCCGGCGCCACCGACGGCCTGCCAGCGCCGGGCCAACGCGTCGGCATCGTCGCTGACCTGACCCGTTGCCGGCGAGGCGCAGAGCAGCGCCTCATCGCCGGGCACCACCGCGACCTCGGCGAAGACCGAGGACAGGGTCCGATACACCGAGCCCAGATAACCACCGACGGTCTCGCCCAGATAGTTGGACGCCGCCGCGACCCGGGTGCAGAAGACGCCCCTCGGCGTCAGCTGCGCCCGCACCGCGGCATAGAAGTCCCGCGTGAAATAGCGGTTGCCGGCGGCGCTTGAGGGCACCGCCGCCAGGGCCAGGATCAGGTCGTAGCGGTCGGCCTCGCCGAGCCCGGTAACGAATCGCCGACCGTCGGCAAAATGCAGCGCCAGGCGCGGATCGCTGATGTCACCGGCATCGAGCCATGGCCGCGCCAGCTCGAAGGCTGCGCGGTCCTGCTCCACCTGGTCGAGCCGGTCGATGGGGGCCGGCCCCCGCAGCAGGGCCGGCACCGGCCCGCCCGCCAGGCCGTCCAGCGCCAGCACCCGCCGTGGCCCCGCGGCCGGATCGGCGGACGGCATCGCCTGTGCCAGCAGCAGGGCCGCCTCGCGGGCGAGCCCATCCGGGCGCGGAAAACTGGCGACGATCTGGCCGTCCTCCACCAGGGAATACTGCTCGCCGAGCCGCGCCACCGCCCGGTGGCCGTAGCGCGTCTCCGCGGCCGCCAGCAAGGTCATGCCGGGTTGCAGGGTCGCAAAACGCAGTCGCTCCAGCGCGGCGCCGATCCGCTCGCTCGTCGGGGGCAGGCTCAGCACAAGCCCCAGCAAGACCAGCAGGCCCGCAGCCACCGGCGTACCCCAACGCCGCAGCGGCGCCAGCCGCCAGGCCATGAACGCGCAGGCCAGCATCAGCAGCCCCAAGGTGCGCACCGGCCCGGCCCAGTGGACCAGCACCAGCGTAAACACCAGCCCCCCGCCCAGCGCGCCAACGGCATCGGCGAGATAGAGCCTGGTGACCAGCCCGCTACCCTGCCGGGCCTGGTCGGCCCGGGCCAAGACCCGGCAGGCGAGCGGAAACGCGGCGCCCAGCACCAGCGCAGCGGGCGCCGCAATCAGGAACAGGGCCACAAACAGCTCGCCCAGGGGCACCAACTGCCCGGCCGACACATCGAGCACCAAGCGCACCGTGCGCAGGGCCAAGACCTGCCCGCACAGCAACAGCGGCAGCGCCAGCAGCGCCTGGCGCAGACCGCGCAGCGGGGCCGAGCGGTCGCGGTAGAGGACCGCCAGCGCACCGGCCCCGAGCCAAAACAGCCAGCCGGCGTAGAAGGCCCCGAGGCTGACCTCGTTGCCGTAGAAGACCGTCAGTCCCTCCCGGACCAGCAGCGCCTGCATGATCTGGGCGCAGCCGCCCAACAGCGCGATGGAGGCAACCGCATCGACGGCCCGGTACCGATCCCGAGATCGATGCACGTCAGCCCCCGGATTGCCCCAGCACAGCGATCGCTCGCGACACCATGGTACGGCGAGAAGAAGGCGTTCCTAGGGGGTGCGACGGACGCCGCGCCAAGCGGACAGGTCCATTCCCGTCAAGGCTGCGAGCTTCTCGTTGTGCGGGCGAAAATAGTCTTCCAGAAAGGTCGCGGCGTCTGCATCCATCGGCGGAACATCGGTTGCGATTAGGCGCTTCGCGAAGTTTTCCAAGCGCCTAGGGATCATCGCTTGGGCGCGATTGACGAGACTGTTCATGGCGCTGCCGGTGGGCATGAGATCCCGGATGTAGCGGCCCACTGCGTTGTATTTGAACGAGACATTCTTGGCGCGTTCGAAAACCGGCGCGAAATCCGGCTGATCCAACTCGAGAAAACGAAAGCAATGGCGCGCTTCGGCGACCGGATCTTCACGCATCTCCTCGAACAGGATGATGCGGAACGAACTGATTGGAAACCACTCCAAGTAAAGCTCCAACTGTCCGGCATAGTTACTGGTATCGAGGAACTGCGGCGTAGCCTCCAAGGCGTTCAGAAAGCCGATGTCCTTATAGCCGTAGCGAACTGCGTGCCAGTATGAAGAGTAGGTTCGGGTGACCGGATCTCGCAGGATATACAAGAAGCGGGCATCCGGTTTGGCCGCGTGAATGCGTGCAGGGACGCCGATGGTCCGCAAGTCGCGCTGTGCTTCGTTCCTGGCCATCTTCGTCAGGGGTGCGGACGTGTAGCTGAGGGATACGTCGAGACAGGTATTTGCACCGTCGTCGGCGAACAGAGACCGATACCAATCCAGGCCCCGACCATAGTTGCGGGAAAAGAAGTCACTCCCCAACGGTTTCGAGAGCGTGAGACCGGGATGTTGATCCAGCAGATCCGTGAGTGTCGTCGTACCGCATTTCTCGGCACCGATTAGGAGCGCGTCAGGAGGGAAAGACATCTTACAGGCCGTAGTCAAATAGATAAAAATCGCGTCGGCGCGCGGGCGGCAGGCGTATACTGCCAGAAGACGCGCAGCCTTGGCCAGTCACGACGGACTCGAGACTTCGAGAGCGGAGCGGGTGGGGGCCGGCGGACGTGCCGTCATCCTCCGCGGAGACAGCGTGCCGGGCTCTGATATCTTGCAGTGCTCGGGCACCAAGACAGTTGCCAGCCCTCCCCGCCCCCAACCAAAATGTTCGCAACGGACGTCCTTCTCGATTTCAAATGCCGGCGTTTCCGCGCATTTACTGCCATTCTCAGCATGCAAGCATGAACCCCCCGCCAATCGATGTCGTCATTTCCGTTGACGTAGAATTTTCCGTCAATCGGGCGTTGCAGCTCGAGAAGCGCAAGCCTATTGGTGTCGACTGGGTATACGCGAGAGACAAAAATGGGTCGCAGGGATTGGGGTTCATGCTCGATACGCTCGACCGCTATGGCCTGAAGTGCACCTGCTTCGTCGAGTGCTTCAACGTCTTCTATTTCGGTGATGAGCCGATGGCGCAGGTCCTGCAGGAGATCGTCGCGCGCGGGCACGATGCGCAGCTGCATCTGCATCCGGTTTGGCGCTATTTTTTACCGGAGATGCGCGGTCGGGGGTGGGGCGGGCCAATCCCGCAGGATGTTTTTGCAGGCGTGGAGCGGCGCATCGTACGTGAGTGGCTGAGCGCCGGGTGCGACATCTTCAAGCGACTCTCGGGTCGAGATGTCCAGGCGTTCCGGTCGGGCAACCTCAATGTCGACCTGGGCCTGTACGAGGTGCTGGGCGATATCGGCATACCGCTGGCCTCGAACGTCGGACTCGGTTTCTGGCACCCTCCGCAAAAGGCTTTGCACATCAACGCCGGACGGCATCTGTTCAGTGGCGTCATGGAAGTCCCCGTCACCACCTACGCGCGGTTTGGCTCCAGTATGCCCGACTCATCGCTCAGCCTCTACGGATCACCAGTGGCAGAGATGCAGGCGGTGCTGAAGCATGCGTATGCCGAACAGGTTGCCCCCATCGTCATCCTGGCGCACCCACATGACTTCGCCGAGATCGCGCGCATGAGCGGCCCGGATGGATATGGGGTACGGCCAAGACGGTCCCAGCAGCGACGGCTGCAGGAGATCTGCCGATATCTTGCGGCACATCCCGAGAGGTATCGCGTCGTCACCTTTGGAGAGGCTTGCGGGCGATGGACCCATAGTGCGCCCGGTGGGGACGGCCTGCTCAAATCGTCGCCGCGCGGGCTGCTGATCCGCGCAATCGAGAACAAGCTCCTGCCCAAGCTGCGTGGTGAGAAGGGCCCCGCGGCATCGGCCGATCGCGACTACCTTTAGCGCCCGACCAGGGCAAGGATGCGTCCAATCGCCTCGTTGACCCGGGAACCCGCTTGCGGGATCGCAAGCGCATGACCTTGATCAGACTGAACGCCGCGCAGTCCTGTACAAGGTAGGTCCTTGCTATGATCCGCAGCGCCGGGGACACCATACCCACCTCTGACACAACATCGAATCGGGATCGAGCTATGCACCGAACTTCTGCACCGCTTCGCTTTTGCATCCTACGAGCCCTGCTCGTCACCGTCGCAATGCTCGGCGTTGACGTCGTGGCCGACGATACGGTCGACCAAGCGCAGGAGGACCTAACGAACGGCAACACCCAAAGCGCCGTCGTTCGACTCAAGGCACGCCTGGACGAGGTGCCCGACGACGCCGCCGCGCGGCTGCTGCTTGGCAACATCTACCTCGATATCGACGATGCGACAGCAGCCGCCCAAGAATTTGAGCGCGCGCTCGCCGCGGGGGCCAAAGACAGCGACGCCCTGATCCCCCTCGCCCGCGCCCTGCTCGCCCAAGGCGCGTCTGCACAACTGCTGGAGCGCATCCCACCGCCCACCGACGGCGAGCCCCAGTGGCAAGGCGAGCTGCTGGGCCTGCGGGGGGCGGCCCTGCTGGCAACCGGGGAGACCGACGCGGCGGGCGACACATTCGAGCAAGCCTCGCAGCTCGCGCCGGACTTGGCCCTGCCGCTGGTAGGTCTGGCCCAGTTGGCAACGATCAACGAGGATGATGACCGGGCGCGGACGCTGCTCGAGCGCGCAATCGCCGCCGAGCCGAGCTCAGCACAGGCGTGGGAAGCGTTCGGGAGCCTCGAATATCGCCAGCAACGCTTCGAAGAGGCCGCCGCGGCCTTCGGTGAGGCCCTTGAGCGCGAGCCCGACCAATGGCTGTTGCGCTATCGCCGCGCCTTGTCCAACGTCGAGGCCAAGGCCGTCGAAGCGGTGCGCAGCGACTTCGAGGCACTGCGCCCTTACGCAAGCACCTTCCCCGGCATCCTATACCTACAAGGACGGCTTGCGCTCCTTGAGGATGACCCGGAGACCGCAGCCCAGGCGCTGGAGGAGTTCTTGGGTGTTGCTCCCGGAGACCCGCGCGCCAGATACTATACGGCGCTCGCCCTGCTGCAAAGCGGCCGTCCCGCTCAAGCGGAGGAGCGCCTGATCCGCCTCCAGGCCGCACGGCCCAACAACCCGATGGTGGCCGTCTTACTGACGCTGACGCGCCTGCAAGACGGCAATCCCGAGGGTGCAGAGGAGGCGATCCGACCATTCGCCGAGCGTCCGAATGCAACGCCGCCCCAGCTGGTGCTGCTGCGCCGGGCTGTGCTCGCTCAGGGTCGCAATGACGAAGCCCTGACCCTGACCGCACGCCTCGCGGACATGCAGCCGGAATCCATTGAGCCACGCATTGCGTTGGCGCAGCTATCGATCCTGTCCGGCGATTACGCCGCCGCGTTGAAGCACCTGAAGCAGGCAAAATCGCTGGCCCCCGACAGCCTGCCGACGCGGTTGCTGACGATTCGAGCGCTGCTGGGCGTCGGCGACATCGAAGCCGCCAAGCGCGAATCCCGGGAAACGCTGGAACAGGCGCCCGACGACCCGGTGGCCCAAGCCATCTTCGCCAGCACATTGGCACTGGACGGAGACACCGATGGCGCCAAGGCCGCCTTTGAACGCGCGCTGGCGCTGAATCCGTCGTTCACCGGTGCCGCCCTCGCCCTTGCGGCCCTGGAGGCCGGCAATGACCGGTTTGATTCGGCGCAGGCCACGCTGGAATCACTGTTGCAGGCAGACGCCGGCAACACCGAAGCGATACTGGCCTTGGCCGAGCTGGACCGCCGCGATGGCGACGACGCCGCGTCCTCCAAGCGCCTGCACGATGCATTGGACCGGAATCCACGCGATCTCAGGGTACGGATCACCCTGGCCCAAGAACGGCTGACCGACGGCGACATCGACGCGGGCCTGCGGCTGCTGCAGGACGCGCCCCCCGATCAGGCGCAGACACCTGCATTACTCCGGTTGCGCGGACGGGCCGAGCTGGCCAGCGACCGCGCGGACTTGGCCATGGTCAGCTTCAAGCGTCTGACGCAGCAACAGCCCAAACGGCCGCAGGGCTACTTCTTGATGGCCGCCACCGCGGCAACCATAGGCGATACCGATGGCGTCGAGCAGCACTTGATCGATGGGCTCGACCGCGACCAAGCACAGCAGCTGCGCCGGCGCACCCTCGCACGCATCCTCGCCGCATTGCCGGACGACCGCTCCCGCGAGAACCTGCTCGAGCGACTGCTCGCCGCGGCGCCCACCCACCCGACGGTCGTCACCGCCCATGCCGGGTTCGCACTCAATCAGGGCGGGTTCGAGATAGCCTTGCCGGCACTCCAGCAGCTATATGACGACAAGCCCGATGATCCGGTGCGGCTGGCCGACCTGGCCCTGGCGCACGAGCGGGCCGGCCAGATCGACAGGGCCTTCGCGCTGCTCGAGAACTGGACCGCGACCCATCCCGAATCGAGCCAACCACGCATGCTGCTGGCCGAGATGGCCTTGCGCGCCAATCGCATCGATACGGCCAAGGCGCAGTACCGCAGCATACTCGACACCGCCGCGCAGAACCCCATTGCATTGAACAACCTGGCCATGCTGCTGGCCGATGAAGATCCGCAGTCAGCCTTGCCCCTGGCCGAGCAGGCCTACGCATTGCGCCCACAGGACCCGTCCTTTATCGACACCCTCGGCACGATCCTGCTCAATCTGGGTCAGACCAGGCGCGCGCTGCCGCTGCTTGCCGAGGCCCACGCGGGCTCCGATGACCCGAGCATCGGCTTCCGCTATGCAAAGGCCTTGGCGGCCACCGGCCAGACCCGCGATGCGCGCGCCCTGCTGCTGGAGATCAACCTCCTTCCGTTCCCGGAAAAGGCGCAGGCGGAGGCACTCTTGCAGAAACTGCGTTAGCCGCGGCTGCCTTGGTCCCACGATGGCGCGCCGCCCCCGCCGCCGGGCGGCGCGACGAGAAAAGCCACGCGCCGGCCGAAGGTGACAACATTAGCAAGCGCTTATATACTCCCAGGCTTTTCCGACGACCCGCCCCCGGACTCCACCCATGCGCTATGACGTCAGCCCCGAGGAGATCAAGCAGGCCAATCTCCCCCACGAGATCTTCCTGACCAACCTGATCGGCAACCACATCCTGATGGCGGTGGCGGTCGGCGGCATCGCCGGCAGCTTCCCCTGGGTGATGGCCCTGATCCCCGCGACCTCGTTCCTGCTGCTCGGCTTCACGCTGTGGCGGGCGCGGCGGTCGCGGACGCGGGATACCTGGTACGTGATGTGCCACTGGCAGGTCTGCGCGCGGCGCAGCCGGCTGTTTATCCTGATGCTGACGGCAGCCCTAGGCGTCGCGCTCGCCGGTTGGGCGGCGCATGTCTACGGGGGAATGATGAAGGAGGCGGTGATCGCCATGGTCGTCGGCGCCAGCGTCCTGCCCATCATGGTGACCGTCCTGGTCTTGATCATCATCGAGTCCGACGCCCTCTATCACGCCAATCAGGCAAAGCTGCCCGACTGGGTCGTCGGGCGCTTTCCGAATGCCGACGCCAAGGTTATCGCCGAGCCCGCGGCCCAGGAACCGACAGCCTAAGTGGAAATCGGGGCGCTGGACGTCTCCACCATTCCAACCGTGCGCGACTAGTCAAGGTTCAGAAACAAGTGGTGCAGACGCACCCACGAAACGGCAAATCCAAAGGCTCAGCGAGCGGGCGTCTGCACCACTTGTTTCTGAACCGATCCCTAGTAGCCCCCGGCATCCATGATCCGATCGGACCAGGCCTCCAGGGCGTCGATCACGGCCAGTCGCTCCGGGGCCTCGGCGGATTCGGACCGCAGATCCGCAAGCCGCTGCTGATAGGCTTCCAGCGTGATCGACGCGGTGGCACCGGCCGTCGAGTCTGGCTCGGTAAGGCGCTCCAAACGCCAAGCGTCCCAATCCTCGCGCTCGTCTTCGGTCAGGGTCTCCGGCCAATTGCGGGCGCGTATCCGAAACAGCAGCGTCGGCAGACGCCGATCGTCGAAGCGTGCCCCCTCGGACAACGCCGACGGCCCCTGCTCGCGCAGCCGGGCCATCCTGCGCCGGTCCGCTTCGGAGAAAAAGGGGCCGCTGTAGAGCATCAGCTCCGGATCATCGGGCTCGGGCCGGTCCATGCCTCCCTGCCACACCGCGGCGAGCTTTGCCGCCAGCGCGGGGCCGGCACCGTCCAGCTGCCGGGCATGGCGCTGGACCACCGCTTGGTCGATCCCCCAGCGCTCGGCGCTGGCGGCCGTCAAGGTTGCCATCGGCGCCAGGATCGGCGCGGCGTTGAGCTTAATGCCCTTCAGCGGCAGGCGCTCGACGCCGTCCGGCAGATCCTCGGCGCGCGTGAAGACACGCTGGCGAATGGCATCGGCATCGAGATCCAGCAACGCAGTGGGATCGACACGCAGGTCGAAGGCAATGACGGCCTTGGGGTTGCCGGGATGCGCGGCCACGATGGCCACCGGGGCGATACAGCCATGCTCGGCCGGGTAGCGGGCGGAGACGTGCAGCAGCGGTCCACCGCGGTCGACCAGCGCGCGGACGCGATGCTGATCGCGCAGCGTCAGCGCATAGGCGAACAGCCTTGGCTGAGCGGCCTTGAGCAGCCGCGCAAGGGACAGCGTCGCGTGCACATCGGCAAGGGCATCGTGGGCACCCTCATGGGCGATGCCGTTGGCCGCCGTCAGGTCTTGCAGGCGGAACGAGGCAACACCGGGCTCCCGCTCGGGCCATTGAATGCCGTCCGGCCGCAGGGCATGGGCAAGCCGAAGGGTATCGATCAGGTCCCAACGGGAGTTGCCGTTGCGCCAGGCGTGGGCGTAGGGATCGATCAGGTTGCGGTAGAAGAGATGGCGCGTGATCTCGTCGTCGAAGCGGATGCTGTTGTAGCCCACCCCGCAAGTCCCGGGCAGGGCCAGCTCGCGCTGCACGGTCGTGGCGAAGTCCCACTCGGGGATGCCCGCGTCCAGGGCCCGGTCGGGGGTGATGCCGGTGACCAGACAGGCGTCGGGCTGGGGCAGCACGTCATCGGCGGGGCGCGCGAACAGGATCAGCGGCTCGCCGACGGGATTGAGATCAAGGTCGGTGCGCAGACCGGCGAACTGGCACGGCCGATCTCGGGACGGATCGGCGCCCCAAGTCTCGTAGTCGTGCCAGTAAAAGGTCGGTTTGGTCACGGCGGCCAAACGGCCCTCATCGCAGCCTGAGATCCGCGCGCGGCCTCACCCCGCATGCGCGGGGTGCCGGCAGCGGCGCGGATCGACAGACTCAGACCTTCTCTTTGATGCGGGCGGCCTTACCGGTGCGCCCACGCAGGTAGTAGAGCTTGGCCCGGCGCACGTCGCCGCGACGCTTGACCTGAATGCCGGCGATCGCCGGGCTGTAGGTCTGGAAGACGCGCTCGACGCCCTCGCCATGGGACAGCTTGCGCACCGTAAAGGCGGAGTTCAGACCCCGATTGCGCTTGGCGATACAGACCCCTTCGAAGGCCTGCAGGCGCTCGCGCTCGCCCTCCTTGACCCTGACCTGCACGACCAGGGTATCACCGGGCGCGAACGTCGGGATCTCGCGACCCATCTGCTCTTGTTCCAGCTGTTGAATGATGTTGCTCATGTTTCGTGTGGCTCCTGTTCCCCACGGGCGTCGTTGTGCGCCCGGATAAATTCGTCGAGCAGCGCTTGCTCTTCGTCGTTGAGTGTTCGGCGGCGCAACAGATCGGGCCGTCGCAGCCAGGTCCGGCCGAGCGCCTGCATCAGGCGCCAGCGCGCGATGGCGGCGTGATTGCCGCCGAGCAGGACCTCCGGCACCCGCAGACCGTCGATCTCCTCCGGCCTGGTGAAGTGCGGGCAATCCAAAAGACCATCCATGTGCGAATCCTGTCCAGCGGAGTCGGCGTGACCGAGGGCACCCGGGAGCAGCCGAATCACCGCGTCCATGACCACCATTGCCGGCAGCTCGCCACCGCTCAGCACATAGTCGCCGATGGACCATTCCTCGTCGATGCAGGTCCGTAAGAGACGCTCGTCGACCCCCTCGTAGCGCCCGGCCACCAGGACCCAGCCCCGGGCCGAGCTGATACGTACCATGGCATCCTGGTCGAGCACGCGTCCTTGCGGCGAGAGGTACGCGACCCGACTCGCCACACCCGCCTCGGTCGCCGCCGCCTTTGCCGCCTGGATGGTCGCGCGCAGCGGCTCCACCTTCAGCAACATCCCTGGCCCACCCCCGTAGGGACGGTCATCGACCGTGCGGTGACGATCGGTCGCCAGTTCCCGCGGATTCCAGGTCGCCAGCGTCGCAACGCCCCGATCGATGGCCCGAGCGATCACGCCTTCGGAACAGAACGGCCGAAACTGCTCCGGAAACAAGGTGACCACATCAAACCGCATGTCCGGTCCTGCTGACTACCGACGCACCCGCCGGCTAAAATTCCGGGTCCCAATCCACGCGCATCTCGCGCCGATCAAGATCCACATCCTGCACCACGCGCTCCCAGAGGAACGGGATCAGGCGCTCGCGCTCTCCGCGCACCACCAGCACGTCGTTGGCTCCGGTCTCAAACAGCCGTTCGACCACCCCCAAATCCACCCCTTGCGCCGTTATCACGCGCATCCCTTCGAGATCGGCCCAGTAGAGTTCGTCGGGCGATGGCGGCGGCAGCTGATCACGGCGCACGGAGATCGAGCGTCCGATCAATGCGGCAGCGGCGTCGCGATCGTCACAGCCGTCCAGCTGAGCGATCAGCGCCTTGCCATGCCGCTTACCGGAGATCAGTCGCCAGGGCCGATTGTCCAGATACCAGGGGGAGTAGCGGAAGATGTCCTCCCGCCGCGCGGTCTCGGAGAAGACCTTGACCCATCCCTGCACCCCAAACACCCCGACGATCCGTCCTACGGGAATGAGTCGTAGGGGATCGGCAGGGCTGAGCTGAACAGCGGACATCAAGGCTGATCCGATGCCTGTGGCGACCTGCATACTGTCGGCGCCGACTTAGTACCGGCGCTCAAGCGTAGGCGGCCCGGACGCACCAGTTGCGCCGTGCGCACCGTATGCACGAGGCAATCAGGCTGCGGCGGCCTCCGGCATGGATTGCTTCTCGGCCTGCTTCATCAGCGTCGCGACGCGACCTGTGGGCTGGGCACCGCGCTCGAGCCAGTGCTTGACCCGCGGCAGGTCGACGCGCAGCCGAACCTCGCCGCCGGTGGCAACGGGGTTGAAGAAACCGAGACGCTCGATGTAGCGCCCGTCACGGGAATTGCGGATGTCGGTGACGACAATCTGATAGAAGGGACGCTTCTTTGCGCCGCCGCGAGCCAGACGAATCTTGACCATGGAGGTGTTCCGAATCTCTGCGCCGGCTGAGCCAGCACACTGGGTTGGTGTCGATGGGGACGCCGGAGCACGCGTGGGGCGAACGACTAAGCGATGCGTCTGCCCTGGCCCAGCGAAGGTAAACCGGCAATGATACATGAACGCCGCGGAATTGGAAGGGCTCCGCGCGAGGACCATCGGCCGATCAGACCCCCCAGCGCGGCCAGAGGGCCGCAACCAGCCGGGTGTCGAGCCCGAGACCGGCCATGGCGGCCAGCAGCGGCGCGGGATCGGGCGCAATGCCGAGCAGCATGATCAACGCCAGCAGCAACAGCAGCGATGCGGGCCAGGCATCCAAGCTGAACGGCTTGAGCGCCGTGCCGAACGAGCGCTTGACGCGGTTGCCGGCCAGGTCGACGCTGGCGAGCTCGTCGAGCGTCAGGTGGGTCAAGTAGCCGAGCAGGGTAAACCCGCCCACCAGCCAGGCCATGAGCGCGGGCAACCCCAGCCAGCGCTCGGCGAGGACGGCGGCAGTCAACGCCAGCACCAGCGCCATCAGCAGACTGTGCCAAACACCGCGATGAACGGTGTGGTGGGCGAAGAGCCAGAACACCGGAAAGCGGACGAACAGCCAGAGCGCGGCCCAAACCACCACCAGCTCCAACAGCCCGAGGCGGTGGGCGAAGGTGAAGGCCACCAGAAAGCCGAAGACAATGCCGGCCAGCGCGAAGACGGCCCGGACCGGCTTGGATGCATCGGCATCGATGTCCGGCAGCAGGCTGGCGGCGACGCCGACGGCGAACAGCGCTTGGGACTCGGCGGCGTCGCTGAGCCCCCGACCAAAGCTCGCGAAGGCACCGGCGCTGCTGGCCAGCGCGCCGCCGATGAGGTGTGCCTGGAAGTTGGCCACCCCGGTCAGCCGGCGAGGCTCGGCAGGTACCAGGTGGGCCGTACCGACCAGCTCGCCACCGGTCCGCCGGGGGCGAGCCCGCTGCCGATGAGCAGCGAGTCGAGACCGAATCGGGACGCGCCGAGGATGTCGGTGCCGAGCTGATCGCCGATCATCAAGCCGCGACGGCAGCCGCGGTCCCTCAAGGGATGATCAGCCGCATACCCGGCGCCAGGGTATCGGGGGCGTCGAGCACATCGCGATTGGCCGCGAAGATCCGCTCCCAGTCCGCCGAATTGCCATAGAAGCGCACGCTGATCTTGGAGAGGCTGTCATCCTCGCGCACCAGGTAGACGACCGGGGACGCGGCCGCCCCGTCATTGCCGATCGCCGTCACAGCGGCCTGGACCGCGTCGGAGCCGGCGGGCGTCGTAGGCACGTCCAGCGAGGCGTCGGGCTCACGCGTCGCCTGCTCGGCGCGCGCTTCGGCGGCAACCAACCGGGCATCGAGCCTAACCGCCTGCTCCAGCGCCTCGGCTTGGCGGGCACGGGCATTCTCCAGCTCCACCTTCAACTTCTCGTTTTCGGTCAGCAACCGGGCGCGCGCGTCTTCGAGCGCCGCATGCAGCTTCTCGGCCTTGTCCGCGCGCAGCTGCGCATCGGTCAGTGAAAGCTGCTGCTGCTGCAGTCGCGCGTCGAGCTCCGCGGCGCGGGCCGCCGCGGCCGCCTGCTCCGCTTCGGCCGACTGGCGCGCCTGCTGGGCATCGGCATAGACCTCGGTGAGGGCCGCCAATCTGCGGCGCGCCTCGGCAAGCTCGATCGCCTGCAGCTCAGCGTCTCGCTCGCCGTCTTCGGCCGGCTGGGCGGGCGATTGCGAATCCGCGGGCACGACCCTGGCCAGGCGATCGGTCAGCAGGCGCAGCGTCGCAATCTGCTCGGCCAGCTCTGCGCCCTGGCTGGCCTTCAGCCGCAGCGCATCAAGCTCGACGGCAAGGCGCTGGCGCTCACGCTCGGTCTCGGCATGGATGCGTTGCAGCTCGGCGATGCGCACCTGCTGCACCCCGATCTGCCGGCGCAACGCCTGGACCGCTTCCAGCGGCTGCATCGCGCCATCGTCGGGCTCGGCGGCCCCGACCGAGCCCAAGGTTGCGGCCAGCAGCAGCGACAGCGCGGCGACCCGCGCCATCGAGCAGGCCGGCGGCACAGGCGCATGCCGGCGCAGGGTCCGTAAAGAGCGGTTGAGCGGACGAGGGAGAATCGCGTTCATCGGCGAGGCATCGGCAGTAGCGCCTACGGCGAGAGGCTGGATCAGGCCGACAACGCCGTGGCAAGGAGCGACATTGTACGGCAAAAACCGGGCCATGCCGGAGCGCTAGAACGCGATCCCGCCCGCGGCTGCCGGATACGGATCGGGACGTCAGCCGCGGTGTGCTTCACCGAATGCCGAAACGCCCGCGCAGGCTCGCCAGCGACAACCGCACCGCGGCCAGCAAACGCTCCACGGGGGCCTTCTTGACCTCGTAGCGCAGCTTGAGCACATCGGCGTCCTCGCAGGCGGCGAGCAGGTAGTCGTCACTGGTGCACACCTCATCCACAAGGCCGATCGCCTTGGCCTGGCGACCGTGCCAGTAATCACCGGTGGCGACCTGCTCCACGTCGAGACCTTCGCGCTGCTCACGGATGTATCCCTTGAACAGCTCGTGGGTTGCCGTCAGCTGCTCGCGCAGCTTGGCCCGCCCGGCCTCGTCGTTCTCTCCGAACAGCGTGATCGTGCGCTTGTGCTCGCCGGCGGTGTGCAGCTCGAAATCGACGCCATGGCGCTCCAGCAGCCGATGGAAGTTGGGCAGCTCGGCGAGCACGCCGATGGAGCCGATCACGGCGAACGGCGCCGCCAGGATGCGATTGGCGACGCAGGCCATCAGATAGCCGCCGCTGGCCGCCACCGTGTCCACCGCGACCGTCAGCGCAAGGCCGCGCGCGCGGATACGCTGAAGCTGGGCCGCGGCAAGTCCGTGCTCGGCAACGGCGCCGCCGGCGTTCTCCAGACGGACCACGACCTCGTCATCGTCGCGCGCCACCATCAGCAGCGCCGAGACCGTCTCGCGCAGGGCGTCGACCTCGGTGGCCATCAGATCGCCGCTGAAGTCGATGACGAAGATCCGCCGCCGCACCGCGTCGGACTTCTCCCGCGCCCGCTCCGCCTTGCGCTCGTCCTTGACGAAACGGCGATAGGCGCGCTGGGACAGGGTCGCATGTCGAATCGTATCCGCCATGGTGCGGTAACGCTCGCCGAGGTCGACCAGCTCCAATGCGGTCCCGTCGTCATCCGCGGCAACGGATCGAGCCCTGTGACCCGATCGGCGCGCCCGCAGCAGCACCAGCAGCAGCATCCCGATGCCAACCAACACCGTGATCAGCTTGGCGGCGAACAACAGATAATCGATCAGGGCTTCAAACATGATTTAGACGGCGATCGGGGCGCGGATTGACGGATGCGGATCGTAATCGACGATGGCGAAGTCCTCGAAGCGATAGTCGAACAGACGCTCGGGGCGACGCAGGATCTCCAGTCGAGGCAGTCGCCGCGGGGGACGACGCAACTGCTCGAAGACGATGTCATCGGTCAGGTGATTGCGGTAAAGGTGAAGGTCGCCGAAGCTGTGCACGAAATCACCGGGGACGAGATCGCACTGCTGCGCCAGCAGGTGTGTCAGCAGCGCATAACCGGCGATGTTGAACGGCACCCCCAGAAACAGGTCCGCACTGCGTTGATAGAGCTGGCAGGAGAGTCGACCGTCGCTGACGTAGACCTGAAACAGGCAGTGGCAGGGGGCCAGGGCCATCCGTCCGGCGGCGACGTTCTGCTGCGGCGACAGGCCCGCCAGGGGCAGGTCGGCCGGATTCCATGCAGACACCACAAGCCGCCGCGAGTCGGGCTCCCGGCGGATGCCCGCCACCAGCTCGGACAGCTGGTCGATCCGCTCGCCGTCGGGCGCCGTCCAGGCCCGCCACTGCTGCCCGTAGATCGGCCCGAGCCCGCCGTCGGGGGCCGCCCACTCGTCCCAGATGGTGACGCCGTTGGCGCGCAGATCGGCGTTGTTGGTGGACCCGGAGAGGAACCAGAGCAGCTCATGGAACACGCTCTTGACGTGCATGCGCTTGGTGGTCAACAGCGGGAAGCCGTCGGCCAAGTCGAAGCGGAGCTGCCGTCCGAACACCGATCGCGTTCCAACGCCGGTGCGATCGGCCTTGTCGACCCCGTTGTCGACCACGTCACGGAGCAGTTGCAGATAGACGTCCATCGAAGATCCGTCGCCTCCGTCTTAGCGCCGGGCAGCGCGGTCTGCGCCCACGCCGGTCAACGCTGAACCGGCTTGAGCAGGATCGAGCGACCATGCATGGCGTCGGGCTTCGGCAGCCCCATCAACGCCAGACAGGTCGGGGCGACGTCTTCGATGCCGGCCCCCACCGCCAGCTCCCGGGCGACGTCGTCGGCCACCAGGCAGGGCACCGGGTAGACGGTGTGCCGCGTGTGCGGATCCCCGGTGACCGGATCGACCATCTCGTCGCAGTTGCCGTGATCGGCGGTCATCAGCACCGCGTAGCCCGCGGCGCGGGCCGCATCGATCACCCGCCCGACCTCCCGATCGAGGACCTCGACGGCTTCGATCACGGCCTCGCGCACGGCGGTATGCCCGACCATGTCGCCGTTGGCAAAGTTGACCACCACGAAGGCATAGGTGCCGCTGCCGATGGCCTCGACCACCGCGTCGGCCACCTCGCGTGCGCTCATCTCCGGCTGGAGATCGTAGGTGGCGACCTTCGGCGACGGGATCAGGCAGCGCTCCTCGCCCGGATAGGGCTCATTGCGCCCGCCGTTGAAGAAGAAGGTGACGTGGGCATACTTTTCGGTCTCGGCGCAATGGAACTGCGCCAATCCGGCCTCGCTCAGGATCTCGCCGAGGGTCACCGAAGGCATCTCGTGCTCGAACGCATAGGGCAGCCCGAAGCGCTCGTTGTACTCCATCATGCAGGTGACGTTGGCACAGCGGAAATCGCCGCGCTCGAAGGCATCGAAGTCGGACTGATACAGCGCACTGACGGTCTGTCGCGGTCGGTCCTTGCGGAAATTGAAGAACACCACCGGGTCGCCGTCGCCGATCTGCTCGCCACCGGCAATGATCGTCGGACTGATGAACTCGTCGTCCTCGCCGGCGGCATAGGCCTGGGCGATGGCATCGGCCGCCGAGTCCGCCGCCCGCCCCTCGCCGTGCACCAGCGCATCGAAGGCCATCTTGGTGCGCTCCCAACGATGGTCGCGATCCATGGCGTAGTAGCGGCCGATCACCGTTGCGATCCGCCCGCCGGCTGCATCCAACGCATCCTGAACCCCGGCCAGATAACTCTTCGCCGAGCGCGGCGCCGTGTCGCGCCCATCGGTGATCATATGCACCACCGGCGTTGCCCCCTGCCGGCGGGCCAGCTTGATCAGCGCCGACAAGTGGCGCAGGTGGCTGTGCACGCCGCCGTCCGACACCAACCCCATCAGGTGCAGCGGGCGCCCCTGCTCCGCGGCGCGCCGCGCGGCGGCGATCAGCACCGCATTGTCGTAGAAGCTGCGATCGGCGATGGCATCATCGATCAGCACCAGGTCCTGGCGCACGATGCAGCCGGAGCCGAGCGTCATGTGGCCCACCTCGGAGTTGCCCATCTGCCCGTCGGGGAGTCCGACGGCGCGGGCGGAGGCCTGCAGAACGGTGTGCGGGTTGCTGGCGAACAGGGCGTCGAAGCGCGGCGTATCGGCGAGTAACACGGCGTTGTTGGCCTTTCCCGGGTTCGCGCCGAATCCGTCGAGGATGATCAGCACAACCGGTCGGCCGGGGAGGTCGAAGCGGGGCTCCATGGGGATGCCTCAAGGTGAGAGTTGCGTTGGGCCGGCATCTTACACCGCGACCGCGGGCACGGTGGTCGGCGTTTTCCATGCAGCGCCCGCGCCCCGTCCACCCAGGGGGGATGCCCCCGCCGAGCATGGGCGTGCCGCATCCGGGCGCTCGCACGGCGCCCCCTTGTGGGAATACAGCACCAGATGCCGGGGTCAACCGGCCTGGTCTGCCCTTGCATCCGGCGGTCAACGCCGTAGCATGTGCAGGGAACGCGCCCGGGACAGTTTCCATGCTGACCCAACCCTGCCCGCCCGATCCGGCGCGGCACCCCAAGGCACCGGGCACCACCGCCAACCCCCGCAGAAGCACCGCGCATGGATCAGGCATCCCATAACAAGATCGTCTCCTTTATCTGGTCCATCGCCGACGACTGTCTGCGCGATGTCTATGTGCGCGGCAAGTACCGCGACGTCATCCTGCCCATGTTCGTGCTGCGTCGGCTCGACTGCCTGCTCGAAGGCAGCAAGGACGCGGTGATGGAAGAGGTCGCCTTCCAGCGCCGCAGCGGCTTCACCGAGCTGGAGCCCATGGGCCTGCGCGATGCCGCGGGCTACGTCTTCTACAACACCTCGCCCTACACCCTGAAGCGGCTGGTGGCCACCGCGTCCAACAACCGCCAGCAGTTGGAGGCCAACTTCAAGCTCTATCTCGACGGCTTCAGCGACAACGTCAAGGAGATCGTGCAGAAGTTCGACCTGCGCCGCCAGGTCGGCCACATGGCGGCCAAGAACGTGCTGCTCGACGTGCTGGAGAAGTTCACCTCCCCCCACATCAACCTCTCCCCCAAGCCCGCCGCCGACCCGGACGGCCGCAGGCTGCCGCCCCTGACCAACCTCGGCATGGGCTACGTGTTCGAGGAGCTGATCCGCAAGTTCAACGAAGAGAACAACGAAGAGGCCGGCGAGCACTTCACCCCGCGCGAGGTCATCCACCTGATGACCCATCTGCTGTTCGACCCGGTGCAGGGGCGCCTGCCGCCGACGCTGCTGATCTACGACCCCGCCTGCGGCTCCGGCGGCATGCTCACCGAGTCTCAAAACTATCTCGAAGACCCCGCCGGGCCCTTTCAGCTCGGCGACCAGGCCGTGCACCTCTATGGCAAGGAGATCAACGACGAGACCTACGCCATCTGCAAGTCCGACATGATGATCAAGGGCAACAACCCCGAGAACATCAAGAACGGCTCCACGCTGGCCACCAATGATTTCGCCGGCCTGCGCTTCGACTTCATGCTCTCCAACCCGCCCTATGGCAAATCCTGGAAGTCCGACCAGGGCGCCATCCTCGACGGCAAGCAGGTGCTCGACCCGCGCTTCGAGGTGGCGCTGCGCGACTTCCGCGGCCAGCCGCAGACCGTCCCCGCCACCCCGCGCTCCTCCGACGGCCAGCTGCTGTTTCTGATGGAGATGGTGGACAAGCTCAAGACCAGCGCCCACAGCCCGCTCGGCTCGCGCATCGCCTCGGTGCACAACGGTAGTTCCCTGTTCACCGGCGACGCCGGCGGCGGCGAGAGCAACATCCGCCGCTACATCATCGAGAACGACCTGCTGGAGGCCATCATCCAGCTGCCCAACAACCTGTTCTACAACACCGGCATCACCACCTACATCTGGCTGCTGGCCAGCCACAAGGCCGAGAGCCGCAAAGGCCGGGTCCAGCTCATCGACGCATCAAAGCTCCACCGCAAGCTGCGCAAGAACCTCGGCGACAAGAACTGCGAGTTCGCCCCGGAGCACATCCAGCAGATCGTCGCCCTGCATGCCGCCATGCCCGATGAGGGCATCTCCAAGGTCTTCGACAACCGCGACTTCGGCTACTACAAGGTCACCATCGAACGCCCCAGCCGCAAGGCCGCCCAGTTCACGCCGGAGCGCGTCGCCGGCTTGCGCTTCATCCCCGCCATCGCCGAGCCCATGGCCTGGGCCTTCGCGCGCTGGGGCGAGGACCTCTACGACAACCTCCCCGAACGCCGCGCGCTGATCGAGGACCACCTGGAGCGCGAGGACATCGGGCTCAGCCCCAAGCACAAGCGGCTGCTGCTCGACCCCAAGGCCTGGGCCGCCCAGCGCGCGCTCATGGACAAGGCCGCCCAGCTCATGGAGGCCGTGAGCCAGGACCTGCACCTCGACTTCAACCGCTTTCGCGACCAGTTCGACGCGGCGCTGAAGGCCCGCAACATCAAGCTCAGCGCCGCCGAGCGGAACCAGATCCTCAACGCCGTCAGCTGGCGCGACGACCAGGCCGAGAAGGTCATCAAGCGCGTCCACCAGCTCAAGGGCGCCCGGCTCGATCGGGTCTTGAGCGAGCACAGCTTCGGCGGCTTCCAATGCAAGCCCAAGCTGCTGGCGGACTTCGGCTACTGGCCCACCGGCGAGGCCACCGACTCGGAATACATCGAATACGAGACCGACTCGGACCTGCGCGACACCGAGAACGTCCCGCTCAAGGACGACATCCACGCCTACTTCCTGCGCGAGGTCCGGCCCCACGTCGACGAGGCCTGGATCAACCTCGCCGCCACCCGCATCGGCTACGAGATCAGCTTCAACAAGTACTTCTACCAGCACAAACCGCTGCGTTCGCTGGAAGAGGTGACGCGCGATATTCTGGCGCTGGAGGCGGAGACGGAGGGGTTGTTGAAGCGGTTGGTGAGTTTTGGGGAGGTGGGGTGATGGAGCAGACGATGGGGTTTCCGAGATATGAGGAATACGTGGACAGCGGTTTCGACTGGCTGGGAGCGATCCCAGCTGGATGGGGTTTGAAAAGACTTGGCACAGTCTTCGAAGAACGAAGAGAGAAGGTCTCGGACAAGGACTTTGCGCCGCTATCCGTTACGAAGAACGGCATCCTTCCGCAACTTGACTCCGCAGCGAAATCAGACGACGGAGAGAACCGCAAAGGCGTCAGGAAAGGAGACTTTGTCATCAACAGCCGCTCGGACCGCAAGGGATCCAGCGGCGTAGCAGCCCAAGATGGCTCCGTCTCGCTGATCAATATCGTTTTGAAACCCAAAGGGATCGAGCCGAGATATTGCGAACACTTATTGAAGAGTAACGGCTTCATCGAAGAGTTTTACCGCAATGGGCATGGAATCGTCGCGGACTTGTGGACCACGAAATATTGGGACATGAAGTCGATCCGTATCCCGCTTCCAGACCTTCCGACCCAACAACGCATCGCCAACTTCCTCGACCAAAAGACCACCGAGATCGACGAGGCCATCGCCAAGAAGCAGCGGCTGATCGAGCTGATCAAAGAGCAGAAGACCATCCTGATCAACCAGGCCGTGACCAAGGGCCTGAACCCCGACGCCCCCATGCGCGATAGCGGGATGGGGTGGATTGGGGAGGTGCCTGCGCATTGGAGTGTTAGAAAGCTAAAATACTTCAGCGATGTACAAAGCGGGATTACCCTGGGAAAGCTGTATACAGGAACCCAGCTCACCACAATCCCTTACCTCCGCGTTGCGAATGTGCAAGCAGGGCACTTCGACCTTGTCGATATCGCAGAACTTCGATTGCCCTCTCAGATAGTGGATCAATATCTGGTGCGTAGTGGCGACATCTTAATCACCGAAGGGGGAGATATTGACAAGCTAGGGAGAGGAACCGTTTGGGAAGGTCAGATCAAGGACTGCATCCACCAAAATCATATTTTTGCCGTCCGAATCCTAAGATCGCTAGCATCGGAGTACTTTATCGCCTTGGTGCTAGCAGCAGACTATGGACGCAAATATTTCACCAATACGGCCAATAAGACGACCAATTTGGCATCAACCAACAGAGCCAAGTTGGGAAACTTCCCTGTCGCGCTGCCGCAGTTAAGTGAACAGCGCGCAATTTTGAAGTTCGCTGACGAAGTCAACTCAAGTTTCGAAAGCGGCATCAATATGGTATCCAAAGAGATGGCGATGTTGGCCGAATATCGACAGATTGTTATAGCGGAAGCCGTCACAGGAAAGCTCAAACTCTAAACCCTTCGTACTCTCTGTGTCCTTTGTGCCAAAGACTTGTTCTGGCTCCAACGCTCCAGCATGGGGGCAAGCGCGCACGCTCTGTGAAAAAGAGGGATATCTCGCGCAGAGACGCAAAGGCGCAAAGGCGCAAAGGCGCAGAGAAGAAAAGCGCAATGAGAAAAATCAAAACGAAACCGTCAAGACTCGCCCAAGGCATTGCGGTGGTTACATCGACCAATCCTCTTTCTGCCCTTTGCGTCTCTGCGTCTCTGCGCGAGCCCCTTTTCTCCTGACTCGACCCACAACCCCGACAACGCCCAAGCCGTAAGCATTCGCTGAACCGTAAAGAAAGATGTATAACCACGAAGAGCACGAAGTTGAAGCGAAGGATGCATGATCTTTTTTCTGGCTCCCCGGCTCCAGCGTGGGAGCAAGGGCGGAGGTTCTGCGTCCCGCGGGCACAGCCGAAGCGATCACCAAGAACGCTCCATCCACCAGCAGGCCATGAAGATCGTTGCCGAGAAACCGGTGAAAAACTGAAGCTTGAAAGATGCTAAAGAATATCCTCATCAAGAATTTCAAGAGCTACCAGAAAGCAGTTCTCCCGTTGGCGCCACTGACGGTGCTCATCGGCGCGAACGCCTCCGGCAAGAGCAACGCAATCGAGGCGATGCGCATGCTCTCTTGGCTGGCACAGGGCCAGAGGCTGTCGTCTATCAAGCAGGGGGTCCAGAGTTCTGAGCAGGTGGTGCGCGGAAGGCTATCGGAACTCGGGTACCAAGGCGCGGAAGCGTTCGAATTTGGATGCAAGACCAGCTTGAACGAGTGGAATCGGTTGCGTATGCAACTCTCACTGCGCAGCGATGAACTGCATATCACGGCGGAATCGATTTTCGACAGGGAGAACAATGTTCCCCTCTATGATCTGGACCAACCATCTTCCGGCATCGGTTCAGATGTCGGTGTCGCGTATAACAATTTTTCGCGCGGCGGGAAAAAGCCTCATATCACATGCAGCGACCAAGTCGCGATCTTTACCCAGCTGGATAGCCCTGCAAGCTTTCAGGCGCATCACGCAACATCCAAGAAGGTCATCCCAAGGACGGTTCGTCAGTATCAGAAATGGTTGGGAGATGTGCTTTTTCTCGATCCAGTACCAGCAAGGATGCGGGACTACAGCTTCAAGAACGACCGAAAGCTTCAGGGAGATGGCACGAACCTTTCCAGTGTGCTGCACGCACTGTGGAATGCGCCGGATGGCCCTAACGGCCCCCCCCGCGAACGCCTGTTGAGCTTTATCCAAAGCTTGCCGGAACAGAATATCGCCGACCTCGGTTTTCTCGATGGGCCGAGGGGCGAGGTCATGGTGAAGCTCGTCGAGACCTTCGGCGGAACGCCCAAGGAATACGATGCAACCCTGCTTTCCGACGGCACGCTGCGGGTGTTGGCGGTGGCTTGCGCCATGCTCTCGGCGCCTGAGGGCAGCTTGGTGGTGATCGAAGAGATCGACAACGGGGTGCACCCCAGCCGCGCACGCCATTTGCTGGAACAGATTCAGCAAACCGCCGAGCAGCGTTCATTGCGGGTTGTGCTCTCCACGCACAATCCAGCCATGTTGGACGCGCTGCCGGATACTGCCATCTCGGATGTCGTGTTTTGTTACAGAGACCCAGGCAGCGGCTCGAGCAAGCTGGTTCGCCTCCAAAGTCTGCCGGATTATCCGGAATTGATCGCGCAGGGCACCTTGGGCGGGCTGATGACCTCGGGCATACTGGAACGTTTTGTGAAGACGCAGCGCGGGCCCAAAGAACGAAAGCGCAAGGCTTTGTCCTGGCTGGAGAAAATGAAGAGTCACCAGCAGGGAGGCCGTGATGAGTAGTATCGTACTGCTGGATACCTCGGTTTTTCTCAATGTCCTCGATATCCCGGCCTTCAATCAAGATCGAGATAATATTCTTGGAGAGTTCGAGGAACGAACCAATAATGAAGATCATTTCCTGCTACCGATGGCGGCGATTTGGGAGACCAGGAACCATATCGCTCATCTGTCGAGCGGAGGCTTGCGCAGTCAGTACGCGGAGAAATTCGTCGACGCAGTGGTCAGCGCATTCGAGGGTAAAGCCCCTTATCGGCCAACCCATTTCCCCGACAGGGCGCAACTCCTTGATTGGATCAGAGCGTTCCCCGATTATGCCAACCGCAACAAGAGCCCCCGAAAGGAGCGGGAAGGGGTCAGTCTGAGTGACTTATCGATCATCAAGGAATGGGAGATCACGAAGCGCCGACACAACATGAGTCGAGTGCTGATCTGGTCATTGGATGAAGACCTGAAAGGGTACGACACTCAGGTGTAGAGAAATAGGAAATGGATGCCAAAGGAACCAAACCCTTCGTGCCCTTCGTGGTGAAAACTCTTCGCAACCAGTCGTAACAAGGAACCTACCCCATGGTCAGCCAAACCAACGAACAAGCCCTGGAAGCCACCATTGAGCGGGCCTTGGCCGGCATCAGTCGCGAGGCGCTGATGGAGCAGGTCGGCGGCGATCAGGTCGCGGCGAAACAGGCTGAACAGGCGACGCAGTATCGCACCGAGACCGGCCACGGCTACCAATTGGGCTGGTCCACGGACTTCGACCGCGAGTTCGCCATCGACAAGGCCAAGTTCTGGGGCTTTCTGGAGTCCACCCAGCCCGAGGAGCTGGCCAAGCTGAAGGACCAGCCGAACTGGCAGCGGCTGGTGCTGGAACTGCTGAACAAGCGCATCAAGAGGCACGGCGTCTTGCGGCTGCTGAAGGGCGGGCTGTCCATCAACGATGCCCACCTGACCCTGCTCTACAGCGCGCCCTATAACGCCATCAACCCGGCTGTGGCGGAGAGGTTCGAGCGCAACGTCTTCTCGGTGACGCGGCAGCTGCATTACTCCCAGTCCGAGCCCAAGCTGTCCGTGGACATGGCACTGTTCATCAACGGGCTTGCCGTTGCCACCATGGAGCTGAAGAACCCCTGGACCGGGCAGACCTGCTACCACGCCCGGAAGCAGTATCGGGAGGACCGCGACCCGAAGGAGCCGCTGTTCCAGTTCGGGCGCTGTCTGGTGCACTTTGCGCTGGACACCGACGAGGTCGCTATGACCACGCGGCTGGCGGGGCCGAAGACGGTCTTCCTGCCCTTCAACCGCGGCCACAATCAGGGCAAGGGCAACCCGCCGGGCGATGCAGCCGCCGGCGGCCATCGCACGGCCTATCTGTGGCGGGAGGTGCTGACCCGCCACAGCCTGACCAACATCATCGAGCACTTCGCCAAGCTGGTGGGCAGGAAGGACAGCGACCCGCTGGCCAAGCGCACGCTGACCTTCCCGCGCTATCACCAGCTCGAAGTGGTGCGCGAACTGCTGCGGGACGTCGCCGAGCAGGGGGTCGGGCAGACCTATCTGATCCAGCACTCGGCGGGCTCCGGCAAATCGCACTCCATCACCTGGTTGGCCTATCAGCTGATCGAGCTGTATCGGCCCGGCAGCCAGCACCCGATGTTCGACTCGGTGGTGGTGGTGACGGACCGGCGGGTGCTGGACAGGCAGCTGCGCAACAACATTCGGCTGTTCTCGGAGGTGAAGAACATCGTCGCCCCGGCCATGAGCGCCCGGGAGCTGAAGACCTCGCTGGAGGGCGGCAAGAAGGTCATCATCACCACCATTCAGAAGTTTCCGTTCATCGTCGATGGCATCGACGACCTGTCGGACAAGCGCTTTGCGGTGATCATCGACGAGGCGCACAGCTCCCAGAGCGGCACGGCGGCGGACACTCTGAACAAGTCCCTGGGCGAGGGCAGCCAGGCAGCTGGTGGAAACGGGGGCGGCGAGGACGAGGTGCAGGACCGGATCCTGGAGGCCATGCGCCGGCGCAAGATGCGCGGCAATGCGTCTTACTTTGCCTTCACGGCCACACCCAAGAACGCAACCCTGGAACGCTTCGGCCGCAAGACGGCCCAGGGCCAGATCGGGCACCGGTTCGTGCCCTTCCATCTGTACTCCATGAAGCAGGCCATCGAGGAGGGCTTCATCCTCGACGTGCTGGCCAACTACACCACCTACCGCAGCTACTACGAGATCGAGAAATCGATCCGCGACAACCCGCTGTTCGACAACGCCAAGGCGCAGAAACAGCTGCGCGCCTATGTGGAGGGGCACGAGGAGACCATCGCGGTGAAGGCGGACATCATGGTCAGCCACTTTTTAGGGCAGGTGGTGGCGGGCAAACGCCTCAAGGGCCGGGCCAAGGCGATGGTGGTGACCCGCAACATCGAGACGGCGATCCGCTATTTTCGGCAGATTCAGGACCTGCTCGCTGATCGGCGGGCGGGGTTCAAGGCCATGCTGGCCTTCTCCGGCAAGAAGACGCTGGACGGGGTGGAGTACACCGAGGACGCCATCAACGGCTTTCCGGCCAAGGAGATCGAGGAGCGCTTCGACGGCGACGACTATCGGCTGCTGGTGGTGGCGAACAAGTATCTGATGGGTTTCGACCAGCCCAAGCTCACGACCATGTACGTGGACAAGCGGCTGCAAGGGGTGCTGGCGGTGCAGGCGCTCTCAAGGCTGAATCGCTGCAACCACGCCCTGGGCAAGCGCACCGAAGACGTCTTCGTGCTGGACTTCTTCAACACCACCGACGACATCAAGGCCGCCTTCGACCCCTTCTACACCGCCACCAGCCTGTCCTCGGCCACCGACGTGAATGTGCTGCATGAGCTGAAGGACGCCCTGGATACGGTGGGCGTCTACGACTGGCCGGAGGTAGAGCAGTTCAACCGGCTGTACTTCGGCAACGCCCCGGCGGAGCAACTGAGTCCCATCATCGACGGCTGCGCGGTGCGCTTCAGCGATGAGCTGGAGCTGGACGACGACGGACAGGCCGACTTCAAGATCAAGGCCAAGCAGTTCGTGAAGATCTACGCCCAGGTGGCCTGCATCCTGCCCTTCGACAACCCGGCCTGGGAGAAGCTGCACTGGTTCCTGAAGTTCCTGATCCCCAAGCTGAAGCTTAAGGATAGGGACAGAGACAAGCTGGACGCGCTGCTGGAGAGCGTGGACCTGTCCACCTATGGCCTGGAGCGCACCAAGCTCAAGGCGCCCATCGGGCTGGATGCCTCGGCGGCGGAGCTGGACCCGCAGAACCCGAATGTCCGCGGCGCCGGCTCGGACGATCCGCCAAAAGACCCGCTGGATGAGATCATCGCGCACTTCAACGAGCGCTGGTTCCAGGGCTGGAGCGCGACGCCGGAGGAACAGCGGGTGAAGTTCCTGAACATCGCCCGACATGTGCTGGACGACGCCGGCTACGCGGCCCAGGTGCTGAACAACCCGGACCAGCAGAACAGCCGGCTGGCACTGGAAAAGCTGATCGGCAAGGCCGTGAGCAAGGAGCGGCGCAAGGAGCTTGCGCTGTACAAGCACTATGCCCAAGACCCGGACTTCAAAAGGGCCTTCGATGCCTCCATCGCGCACCTATTGGCACGCGGCATCGGCGCACCGGATCAGCCGGCGCCCGGCGGCGCCGTCTGAGGCGCATCGGGATCGAGACCGCGCCCAACCGCTTCGCCGGTCCGGCGGACAACCTGGTCGCGCTCGATGAGAAGGTGGCGGGCTATCTCGGTCAAGGGCGACATCACGCTGGCCGACAAGTGTTACGCTCCCTACTCCCTGGACGTCGGCACCGGCGACTCGGACCTCGCCTGGCTGGTCGCCGCGGGTGTCGGCTACCGATTCGATTGGGGCGAGGTGAACCTCGTCTACCGGTATAGGGACTGGGACTTCAAGTCCGGCCGCGATCTCGACAACCTCAATCTCAGCGGGCCGCAGTTGGGCGCGAGATTCTATTTCTGAGCTGGCGGCGCAGGCAGCGGGTCTCAAAGGTCCAGTGCCTTGCCGCGAAAATTCCGAGACCGCCCGCAGCTGTGGGAGCGATTTGCAATCGCGACCGCCGCGACGCGGAAGTCGCGACTGCAAGTCGCTCCCACAGCGCCAATTGGGCATGCCGGCGGTCTTGGGACTTCCGCAGCGGTGTACGAGTAGAGGAGAAACGACGATGCAGCTACGAATCGGCCGGCTTCTATGGCGGCTTCTCAGGGCGAGCGCCTACAGCGCCGCGGGCGCGCTGGTGGTGCTCGTCGTCGTCTTCATCGCCTATATGGAGCGCCAGCCGGATCTCAGCGTTTGGCACCTGACGCAGCTCGACGAGGAGTTCACCGCGGCGTCCGGCGTGGCGACCTTCGCCGACTATCTGGCGCTGGAGCAGCGCCTGTTCGACCAACTCGATGCACAGGTCTACGCGAAGATCGCGGACGACGAGCGCCGCCTCATCAACCGCTACAACAGCAACAGCCTGTCGGACCCAACACGTTGGGAACCCAACTGGAACCGCAGCTTCGAGCTGCCGGTAGAGACACCGAAGGCCGGGGTGCTTCTGCTGCACGGGATGTCGGATTCCCCTTACAGTCTTCGCAGCCTCGGCCAGCGCCTCCATGGTGCCGGCGCCTTGGTGCTGGGGCTTAGAGTCCCGGGGCACGGGACGGCGCCATCGGGGCTCGTGGAGGTCACCTGGCAGGACATGGCGGCCGCCGTGCGGTTGGCCATGAAGCACCTCGCCGAACAGTCGGGCGACGCGCCCCTCTATATTGTCGGCTACTCCAACGGGGCCGCACTGGCCGTGCACTACACCCTCGATGCACTCGAGGACGCGGCCCTGCCGAAGGCCGAGCGACTGGTGCTGCTCTCGCCCGAGATCGGCGTGACGCCGGCGGCAGCGCTTGCCGTCTGGCAGGCCCGCATCGGTCATCTCCTGGGGCTCGAAAAGCTCGCCTGGAACGCCATCCTGCCCGAGTACGACCCCTACAAGTACGGCTCATTCGCGGTCAATGCGGGGGATCTGGTCTACCGCCTGACCAACCGGATCCAGCAACAACTCAACGACCTGAGCGGGACCGAAAAGCTCCAGGGCTTCCCCCCTCTATTGGCCTTCTCGTCCGTCGTCGACGCCACCGTCTCGACCCCGGCCCTGGTACATGGTCTCTTCGAGCGGCTGCCGGCGGGCGATCACGAACTCGTGTTGTTCGACATCAACCGCACGGCGGAGATCGAGCCGATCATGAAGTCCGACCCGATCGGGCTGATCCGGGCGTTGCAGGACGACCCGGATCGGGCCTTCGCCTTTACGCTGGTGACCAACAAGGACAGCGAACACCGACCCGTCGTCGCGCGCACCGCGCAACCCGGGGATGATGCCGTCAAGGCGTCGGACCTCGGCCTATCCTGGCCGAGAGACCTCTACTCGCTGGCGCACGTCGCCTTGCCGTTTCCACCGGAGGATCCGCTCTACGGTGGGCAGCCGACGGAGCAAAGTCCGGGCATCCACCTCGGCGACAGTGCGCTTCGCGGCGAGCGGGGTGTCCTGCAGATACCGGCGTCGGACATGCTGCGGCTGCGCTGGAATCCCTTCTATCCCTATGTCGAACAACGGGTACTGGCGTTCTTGGGGCTGCCCGATGCGTGAGCGGGAGCGGTTTGTCTCGCCCGTCCCGGCTTGGAGCATCTGCACAATCCCCTGTCTCGGTCTTCTTTCGCGTCTTCGCGTGCGCTATTCCGTCTACTCTACGAGCGTATCGACGCACCGACCTGTTGCGCACCCGACGCGCCCAAGACTGCTGACCCTCAGCCCGGCTTGCCGTCGATCCGCGGTGCGATCAGCATCGGCGCATAGACGGCGATGAACAGGCCGAAGGCACCGACCCAACAGGCCCCGGAGGCGAGCATCCAGGCCTGATAGAGCCCGGGCTCGATCCAGACCACGGGGCCGCGCAGCAGCGCCGCGGCCGTGACCAGCGCGAAGGCCAGGATCGTCAGCCGGCCCGCCTGCATGGGGCGGCCCGTATGCCCCAGCGTGACCCGCGTCATCATGCCGAGCGTCATGGTGCCGATGGCGCCGGCGGTGATGGTGTGCAGCGCGACGCTCGGCGGCAGCAGCCGGAAGTCGGCGAGTCCGTCCAGCATCAGGCCGGCGGCGAGCCACAGCAGGCCCAGGTACAACACTGCCAGCATCGGCAGGCCCCAGGCGCGGCGCTCGTGCCAGCCGGCGAGGCGCGCGAGCAGCAAGCCCCCGGCGAGCATCGCCGCAACGCCCGAGGCTTGCATGGCGAGCGGGTTCACCGGCAGCGCGAGGTGCAACGCGAGCATCGCGAGCACGACGCCGACGTTCAGCGCGTCCAGCCAGGGCCGACTGACCGGTTTCGCGGCGGGCACCGCGGCGCGGGTAAAGAAGGGCATGACGCGCCCGCTCACCACCAACATGATGACGACGATCAGATCCAGCATCAGCCGCTGACCGCGTGGGGCCAAGCCCGACGCGATGCCCATGCCGTCGAGGTTGACCAGCAGCGAGGCCAGCGTGAAACCGCCGAGGACGGCCAGGAACAGGCGGTTGGCGGGATTCGGACCCCGCCACAGCGGCCGCCGCAACGCCAGGGCAAGCGCCGGGAAGAAGGCGATATCCAGGCCCCCGATCAACCAGCCGGGGAGCCCGAGCCAGGGCGCGAACCGCGCCGCGAGCCACAGCCCCACCAGGGCCGCGAGCCCGCCGCCCGCCGCCGTCGGCAGGCCGCTCCAGTTGCGCACCGCCGTCAGCAGGAAACCGGCGATGACGGCGGCGGTGTAGCCGAACAGCATCTCGTGGGCGTGCCAGTTGCTGCCGGCGAGGTAGCTCGGCGGCGCGAGCTGGCCGAACAGGACCGCCAGCCAGGCGGCCAGCGACAGGACGGCGAGGAGGCCGGCGACCAGAAAGAACGGCCGAAACCCAAGGGCCAGCAGCCCATGGCGCTCCCGCGCGGTGGGGGCGGGGTCGGTGGGGGGCTGACGCGTCGGCAGCTGAGGCTGGGGCATGACCACGACCGCGCTCAGGCCGCCGCCAGCATCGCGGCGACGCCCTCCTCGGGCGTGCCGATGGGCTTCAGGAGGAGGTCCGGCAGCCTCACCGACCCCAGGGTTTTGCCGCAGACGCCCTTGGCGGTGCAGCCGACACCTTTGGCGGCCTCCCGGCACTGGAAACAGCGTTGACTCATGGGATCGACCTCGCGTTGCGTGATGGGTGGGGAGCAGCTTGGCGTCAGTGTCCTCGCCGCCGGCATGCGGGCCTTGATGAAGGTCAAATCGGGAGGCGAAGTCGGCAAGCGCACCGAAGGACAGGTCACCGACGCCCGGGGCAAGGCGTTGCGCTTCACCAAGGGCGCGGCCCTGGATGAGAAAAAATGGGTCTTCGCGGCCTACTACTTTGCGCTTCAGGTACCGATCTATTGGGTCTTCGTGGAGGTCTGGCACCTACAATATGCGCCAACGGACCAAACGACCAACCTGCTGAGCCTGTTTGCACTCCAGTTTGCCCAACCGCTGCCCTGGTTGCGTTGAAGCCCTGCCATCCAGGTCACTGATTGTTCATTTCGCGGTTTCCGCATACAGAAGGTCACTATGACGACAGCAAAGACTGAGGCCAAGGGCTTCCGGTTTCCGATCTTCGGGGGCCTGCTGCCCATCAAGGCATCGCAGATACCGACCGAGATCATCGCCGGCATCACCCTCGCCGCCCTGGCGATCCCCGAGGTCATGGGCTACACCAAGATCTCCGGTACCCCGGTCATCACCGGGCTCTACACCATCCTGATCCCGATGGCCCTGTACGCCATCTTTGGTGCCTCCAGGCACCTGGTGGTTGGCGCGGACTCCGCGACGGCGGCCATCCTCGCCGCCGGACTGGTCGGGCTCGCGGCCGTCGGGTCGGATGAGTACGTGGCGCTGGCGGCCGTGCTCGCCATGCTGGTTGCCGGTTTTCTGTTCCTCGCACGGATCGCCCGGCTGGGATTTCTTGCGGATTTCCTCTCCAGCACCGTATTGGTTGGATTCCTGACCGGCGTCGGGATACAGGTCGCGTTCGGCCAGATCGCCGGCATGCTGGGCCTGGAAGCCGGCGGGCACGGCACCCTCGGCAAGATCGTCGCCGATCTGCAGCAGATCGGTGAAACGAACCTCTACGCCTTAGCAACAGCGCTCACCGTGCTGGTGCTGATCGTCGGCTTGAAGAAGGTCTCTCCCAAGATCCCGGGCGCGCTGCTAGCGGTGATCGGCGCCCTGATCGCGAGCTGGGCGCTGGACCTGCAGTCCCATGGCGTGCATGTGCTCGGCGCCATCCCGAGCGGTCTGCCCACCATCGGGCTACCGCAGGTGGACTGGAGCTGGGACCTGATCCAGAAGCTGCTCCCCATCGCCTTTGCGATGTTCGTGGTCATCCTTGCCCAGAGCGCGGCGACCTCTCGCGCCTTTGCTGCCCGTTACAACGAGGGCTTCAGTGAGAATACCGATCTGGTCGGCCTCGGCATGGCCAACATCGGCGCCGGTCTGTCCGGAACCTTCGTCGTCAGCGGCAGCCCCACCAAGACCCAGATGGTCGATGGTGCCGGCGGGCGCAGCCAGCTCACGCACCTGACCACGGTCGTCGTCGTGCTGCTGGTCATCCTATTCCTGACCGGCCCTCTGGCCTACATGCCCGAGGCGGTGCTGGCGGCCATCGTGTTCATGGTTGGCCTGGACCTGATCGACCTGAAGGGGATGAAAACCATCTTCGTGCAGGCGCGCTCCGAGTTCTGGGTGGCGCTGCTCACGGCGGCCGTCGTGGTCTTGGTGGGCGTCGAGCAGGGAATAATTCTCGCCATGGTGCTGTCGCTGCTGGATCATGTGCGCCGAGGCTATCGCCCGAAAAACTCCGTAATCGCCGCCCGCAAGGGCGACGGCTGGAGCAGCGCACCGGTCAGCAGCCCGGTCCAGTTCGAGCCGGGGCTCATGGCCTACCGCTTCTCCCACAGCCTGTACTACGCCAACGCCGAGCTGTTCTCCGAGCAAGTGCTCGAACTGGTCCAGGGTGCCGACCCCAAGCTCGAGTGGTTCTGTCTCGACGCCGTCGCCATCGACGACGTGGACTATTCCGCCGCCGCAAAGCTGCGCGCCACCTACGGCCTCTTGAAGGATCAGGGTATCCGCCTGGTCTTCGCGGTGGTCAGCGACGACGTCCGGGCCGAGCTCCACCGCCTCGGGGTGACTGATCTGGTCGGAGAAGACGCCTTCTACGCCACCGGCGACGAGCTACTGAAGGCCTACCATCAGAGGAAGCAGCCATGAATTTCGATCTACACCCGAAGACGCCGGCAAGGGCGCTGCGACCGGCGCCGCGGGTAGCCTGCTGTTCGGCGAGATGCGCCGCGATCCCTGAAGCTGGACGGGATGCTAAATGGTTACCCATCGACCGCCGCCATTTCCCCGCTGAGGCACACCCCGTCCCACGATGACCGAAACTCAACTGGTCGACAACAGAGCGTCGACGCCCGGCCCCTTTCTGACCTGTGTCGTCCAAACGCTGGAGGACGGCCATCGGCTGGTGTCGGTGTCGCGGCGGCACCGAAAACGGCTGCCGCCCTACCATCTGACCGGCGACGGTGTGCCGCGACAGGCCCGCATCTCGCGCTCGCCCTGGTTGCGATTCTCGGCGCCGCATCGCCTGGCCTGGTGGATCGCGCTGTTATTCATCATCGGTTCCAGTTGCTTCGCCTACGCGAGCTTCGCGGCGAATTGGCCTGGGGCGCTTCCCCCGGGGGCGGTGAGCGCCTGGGCGATCGGTGTGGTTTTTTTCGTCGGTTCGTTGTTTTTTACGGCGGCCGCAGGCTTGCAGTTGCTGGAGTCGATCAACGGCGATGTCGCCGACCTCGGATCGGCGGACGACCACGGTCGTCGCACCTGGCGTTGGTTCGCTTGGAAACCCCGAAACGCCGGCTACCTCGCAAGCCTGATCCAGTTTCTCGGCACCCTGCTGTTCAACCTCAATACCGGCGACGCGCTGCTCGGCGGCCTGGACTGGGCTGCGGAAGATATCCTGATCTGGGTTCCCAACATGGCCGGCAGCCTCTGTTTTCTGGCCGCCAGCTATCTCGCCCTAATCGAGATCTCCCACGGTTGGTGGTCATTCGAGCCGCGCCAGGTCGCCTGGTGGATCGTCATCATCAACCTGCTCGGTTCCGTCGCCTTTCAGATCTCGGCCCTGTACGGGTTCTTTCCGCCTCCACCCGCAACCGGCTGGGCCTGGGACGCGAACCTGTGGACCTTGATCGGCGCGCTGTGTTTCTTGAGCGCCAGTTACCTGATGCTCCCGGAGCAGTTCGATGCCGACGCGGCCAAGCCCGGCAAGGGCGTCGCATCGGCCAACCCGGCCTGAGCCCCATCACCGGCAACGACCCCGCCGATTCGCTCAAGCTTCATGAGCAATCCGCAAGTCAGCGCCGATCTCATGGAGCTGGTGGTCAACGGGACCGCCCCCGGCACGCCGCGCCGACCGCTGGTGCGCGCAGGCAAGGTCGTCTGGGTGTTTCCGACCGCCAATGCCGAACGCCGGCCATAGCAGCGGCTGCATCATGATCCCCAACAACTCCTTCCACAACATGAGGCCCCGAACATGCTTGCGCTGGTCTTGACCGCCGTCCTGCTTGTCGCCGCTAGCGTGGTGATTCACGGGCTCGGAACCACCTATTGGAGCCGTTACCTGGTGCATCGCTACGCCGGCCCCGACGGCAACCTGAAGCCCCATGCGGCAGTGCCGGCGGTGACCTTAACCGCGCTGGTCTTGCTGATGCTGCATATGATCGAGGTCGTACTCTGGGCGCTTGCCTACCTACTGATATTGCCCGGCGATCACCTGGCCACCTTCGAGAAGGCGACCTATTTTTCCGTGGTGACCTTCACGACCCTGGGGTATGGTGACATTACCCTGGTGGATCACGATTGGCGCCTGTTGAGCGGGATCGAGGCGCTGATCGGCGTTGTGCTGATCGGTTGGACAACGGCGCTGCTGTTCCTGATCGTGCAACGGAGTTGGAGGGGCATCGCCCATGGTCACTAGACGACGACTGAGGATCATAAAATGCCTACATTCCTGACCGTCGCGTCCATCTTGGGGCTGACGGCCCTGTTCAGCTACATCAACGAACGGTTCTTGCGGCTGCCGCAGACCATCGGTCTGATGGTGCTGGCCCTGGTCTTCACACTGGTGCTGATGGCCCTGAACACGCTGGGACTGACCGATGCCTTCGTCCGCGAACAGGCCTTCGTCATGCGGCTCGCGTTGGACGACACGCTACTCAACGGCGTGCTCTGCTTCATGCTGTTCGCCGGCAGCATCAATGTGAAGATCCGCATCCTGGGCGAAGAGAAATGGGTCATCCTGGTGCTGGCCATCGGCGCCACGCTGATCGGCACGATGCTCACGGGGCTGGCCATCTGGTGGCTGCTGGGCCTGCTCGGCATCGGCCTCGGGCTGTTCTTCGCCCTGGTCTTCGGCGCGCTGATCTCGCCCACCGACCCGATCGCGGCGCTGGCGATCCTGGGCAAGGTCGGGCTGCCGCCGCGCCTGGAGGCCATCGTCAACGGCGAGTCCCTGTTCAACGACGGCGTCGGCGTGGTCGTCTTCACCATCTGTCTGTCGGTCGCCCTGGGCACCCAGCAGCCGACGGCCATGGACGCCATCGTCATGTTTCTCCGGGAGGTGCTGGGCGGCATCGGACTGGGCATGATCGCCGCCGCCCTGATGCATCATCTGCTGGTCAACACCCGCGACTACGGCACCCATGTGCTGATCTCCCTGGCCGTGGTCGCCCTGGGCTACGGACTCGCCGAGCAGTTGGAGGTGTCGGGGCCGATCGCCATGGTCGTTACCGGTCTGGTGGTGGGCAACTTCAGCCTGCCGCGGTTGGTCGAGCAGCAGCTCGCGCCCTTCGAGACCTTCTGGCAGGCCATCGACGAGGTGCTCAACGCCATGCTGTTCGTGGTCATCGGTCTGCATGTCGCGATCATGCCCGGCTCCAACCTGCTGCCCGCCGCCACCGCCGCCATCGTCGTCTGTCTGGCGGCACGCTGGCTCAGCGTCGGCCTGTCGTTGAACGCCCTGGCGCTGGTCGGGGCGCTGAAGGCGGACCGGCTCGGGCTGACCAATCTGCTCACCTGGGGCGGCCTGCGCGGCGGCCTGGCGGTGGCCATGGCCATGTCGCTGCCGGATAGTCCGGAGAAGACCGTGATCCTGCACATGACCTACGGCGTGGTCGCCTTCTCCATCATCGTCCAAGGCCTGACCATCAGCCGGTTGTTCAAGGCCGATCAGCTCAATCGCCTGTTGGCGCAGTGAGGCACGCGTGTTGAAAGCGCTCCCATTCGGCTTGGTCTTGTGGACACTGGCCGGCTGCGCCTCCTACGGCGTGGTCGACAATGCCCGGCAGACGCGGGCGGAGCTGGCGACGGGTTCGGCCGACGGCTACTCGATCCGCGCTGGCGGAGGCAGCCACTGGGCCTCGGAGGACATCGGACTGTTGCTGGCCTTCTCCGGCGGCGGTACGCGAGCCGCCGCCCTCGCCTACGGGGTCCTGCAAGAGTTGCGCGACACGACGGTCGTCATCGACGGACGCCAGCGCAGGCTGCTCGACGAGATCGACCTCGTAAGCTCAGTGTCCGGCGGCAGCTTCACGTCCGCCTACTACGCCCTCTACGGCGAGCGCATCTTCGATGACTTCGAGGACGCATTCCTAAAGCGCAACGTCCAGGGCCAGTTGATCCGAGGACTGCTCAACCCGCTGGAATGGTTTGCCTCCACCGGGCGCACCGAGATGGCCGTCAAGCTCTACCAGCGCGAGGTGTTTGACGGGGCGACCTTCCGCGACATGCAACGCCCGGGCAGTCCACTGACGCTGATCAACGCCTCGGACCTCGGCTACGGCGTGCGATTTTCTTTCGTGCAGGAGTACTTCAACCTGTTGTGCTCCGACATCTCCGATTTCCCGGTGGCGCGGGCGGTCACCGCCTCGTCGGCGGTGCCGGTGTTGTTCAACCCGGTGGTGCTGGAGAATTATCAAGACTGCAAACAGACCAAGCCCGATTGGCTCCAGGCCGCCGAGGAACGCGCCCTCGGCGACCCGGAAATGACGCGGGTGGTCGCCGGGCTGAACAGCTATTTCAAGCAGGACGGTCGCCAATATGCCCACTTTGTCGACGGCGGCATCACCGACAACCTGGGCCTGCGTGCAATCTACGAGATCGTCGAGGTCTCGGGCGGCATCGACACCCTGGTGCGCAAGCTCGACCGTAAGCCGGCGCGTCACCTGGTGGTTATCTCCGTCAACGCCTCCACCGACCCGGAGCCGCGGATGGACATCAGCAACAGGCAGCCGTCCTTGGGCGAGACCATCGGCGCCGTGTCCGATGCGCAACTGCACCTCTACAACACGGCGACCCTGGAGCTGATGAACACAAGTGTCCAGCGCTGGGCAAAGGACCTAGCAACACCCGGCGCCCCCGTCAGCCCCTATTTCATCCAGCTCGGCTTCCGCGACATCACGCAGCCCGAACGGCGAAGGTTCTTCAATCAGGTGCCGACCAGCTTCTCGCTCACCGACGAGCAGGTGGAAAAGCTAATCGCCGCCGGCCGCCAGCTATTGCGCGGCAATCCCGACTATCAGCGGTTCATCGCGGACCTGGGTGGTGCGCTGTAGACGCGCAGATGACGATGTTGAGCACGCGCACCAAAGAGGCCATCAAGACCGCGCTGGCGATGACCATCGCCTACGGCATCGCCCTGGCCATGGATTGGGACAAACCCATGTGGGCGGGTTTCGCGGTGGCCTTCATCAGCCTCTCCACCGTGGGGCAGTCCCTGAACAAGGGCGCGATGCGTATGCTGGGCACCCTGTTCGCCGTGGTCGTTGCACTGATCATTCTGAGTCTGTTCCCGCAAGCGCGTTGGGGGCTCATGGCGGCGGTTTCGGTCTTCGTCGCCCTGTGCACCTACCTGATGGGCGGTGGGCGACGCCAGTACTTCTGGAACGTGGCCGGTTCCGTCACCGCCATCGTCTGCCTGGAGGCGTCGGGCAGCACCTCGCAGGACGCCTTCAACGTCGCTTTACAGCGCGCGGAGGAGACCGGCTTGGGCATCCTGGTCTACAGCCTGGTCGCGATCCTGCTCTGGCCCACCAATACCCGCAACGACCTGGACCGGGCCAACCGGGCCCTGGACGCCACGCAGCATGCCCTGTTCGGACGTTACCGCCTGCTCATCAAAGGCGAGGGCAGCGCGGCGGACTCGGACCCCCTGCGGATGCAGGAGGTCGAGCAATTCGGCCTATTCAGTCAGGCCCTGGCCGCGGCCCAGACCGACACCTACGAGGTGCATGAGGTGCGCCGCCAGTGGCTGGCGGTGCAGCACCAGCGCCAAGAACTGATGGAGACCCTGGAGCGCTGGCGCGAGGGCATCGAGGAGATCCGCGGGCTCGACCTGCGGGCGTTGATGCCGAACATCGTCGCAGTGGGCGACGTGGTGGAGCAACGCTTCGGGCAGATCGGCCAGATGCTCGACGGCACACCACCCACGCCTGCGCCCGAGGCGCTGGAGATCGCGACGGACAAGCAGGCGGTGCGCGGCCTGTCGCATTTCGAGACCGCCGCGCTGGCCGTCGCCCGCACGCAAATGCAGCGCATCGAGTCCCTGACCCGCGACCTGTTCGAGACCGTGGCGGACATCCAGGGCTTCGGGGCACCAGGCAGGCGACCGGCGGCAAAGCCGGCGCAGCCCGGATGGCCGGTGCTCGATCCGGATCGCATGGCGGCCGCGGTGAGGACCCTGGTCACCCTCTGGCTGGCCTATCTGCTCTGGATCTTCACCGAAGTCCCGGGCGGCATCGGATTCGTCGTCATCGCCGGATCCCTGGGCATGGCCGTGTCGTCCATGCCCCAGTTGCCGATCTCGCTGCTGCTGGTACCGGCCGCCGTCAGCGTCGCCTTTGCCAGCATCCTCTTCATCTTTGTGATGCCCCAGCTGTCCAGCTTCGCCGGTCTGGGTGTGATGATCTTCGCCGTGACCTTCGCCATTTGCTATCTGTTCGCCGCGCCACGGCAGATGCTGGGCCGGACGTTCGGCCTGGCCATGTTCGCGACCATCGCCGGCATCACCAATGAGCAGAGCTACAACTTCCTGTCGGTGGCCAATACCGCCCTGATATTTCCGCTGATCTTCGCGCTGTTCGCCATCACCGCCTACATCCCGGTCTCGACCCGGCCCGAGCAGGCCTATCAACGCCTGCTCGGACGTTTCTTCCGCAGCTGCGAGTACCTGATGTCCACCCTGCGCTGGGACCCGACCCGCTCGCCGAGCGCCCTGGATCGCTGGCGGCAGGCCTTCCATGCCCGCGAGGTCGCGAACCTGCCGGCAAAGCTCGGCGCCTGGGCGAAGGCCATCGACACCAAGGCGCTGCCGGGCACCACGCCGCAGCAGGTGCAGACCCTCACCAACCGCCTGCAGGCGCTGACCTACCGCATGCAGGAACTGATTGAGGCGCGGCAAAGTCCCCAGGCGGACCTGTTGGTGCGCGAACTGCTGGCGGACCTGCGCGCCTGGCGACTGGCGATACAGGGGCTCTTTCAGGGGCTGGCCAGGGGGCCGGACGCCGATTCCGGCGCCAGCTCCGCCGCGGGTCTGCGCGAGCGGTTGACGAACAAACTGGAGCACCTCGAGCAGCGCATCGAGGAGACCCTGAACAAGGCCGACCATGGCGAACTCACGGAGCGCGACGCCGAGCACTTCTACCGCCTGCTCGGGGCCTACCGCGGCCTGTCGGAGGCGACCATCGCCTACACCGCATCCGCCGACGGGATCGACTGGAGCCGGTGGCGCGAGGCGCGTTTCTAATGGGAGCGTTCCATGACCGCTGTTTGGTTCTCACGTGAAGGCGCGAAGAAGAGCAAGAAGCGTGAGGAATCTTCGTTATTGAGACTTCGTTAATAACGGCGCACTAATAACCTTCACAGATCTATCTATTGATTGGCGGAGCGCAATCGGGGTCGGGGCCCAATGCCGTCAAGTTAAGCCGTGGGAGCGGCTTCCAGCCGCGACGGTCGCCGCGCGAGCCGAGTCGCGGCTGGAAGCCGCTCCCACAAAGCGCTCCCATCGCTCGCCAACTTAATGGCATTGGGTCGGGGTCGCTATCGGAATCGGAGTGCGAGGCGTTGCCCAACGGCGACCACAATCATTAGAAGGTACTGCTCGATCGCATTGGGACCACGCTGAAGCAGCTCAGACAGCGTGGCTAAGCGGTCCACGAGGGACTTAGGAAGAATTCAGAAACAACGCGCACATGTCAACTCGTTGTCGTTGTCGTTGTCGTTGTCGTTGTCGTTGTCGTTGTCGTTGTCGTTGTCGTTGTCGTTGTCGTAATCGTCGTCGGATGCTTGATTTCGACAACGACAACGACAACGAACCCTAGTTGCGCTAGGGAGTTGTTTAACTTGTTAGTGAACCATTACTTAATGAATACCGGGCCAGTCATTTCGATACCAATACCGATACCGATACCGACCGGCTGGCTAACGACCACCAAACCGATAAGCTGTTCAACATAATTCTTGCCGCGGTACCAACCAATAGAACCATGATGCAACTCATACCAAGCGAACTGGCCATCGGCGACGTGTACTTCCCGCCGATGTTGATCGCCGGCATCCTCGGGGCGGCCGCGGCCTGGCTGACGGCGCTGATGCTCAACCGCTACCGCCTGTCGCGCTTCCTCGCCTATCCGCCGCTGGTGTTTCTGGCACTGGCGGTGATCTACAGCATCGCCCTCGCAACCTTCGTCATACCGGCCTGAATACCATGCGCGGACCCACCAAGATCACGCTCACTGCCATCATCGTCCTAGTCGCGGCGGGGGCCCTCGGCTACAAGTACTGGGACTACATCACCAACCCCTGGACCCGCGACGGGCAGGTGCGCGCCAACGTCATCCAGGTCACCTCCCGGGTCTCCGGCCCCATCGTCAAGTTGGCGGTGAAGGACAACCAGTTCGTCAACGCCGGCGACCTGCTGTTCGAGATCGACCCGCGCACCTTCCAGGCGGCCCTCGACCAGGCCCGGGCCAACCTCGATCAGACCCGCGACCGGCTCAAGGACCTGGCGCAACAGGTGGAGGCGGCGAAGGCGGCGCTGCAACAGAGCGACTCGCAGATCGAGCAGGCCCAGTCCGCGGTGGCGAGTGCCGAGGCCGAGTTGATCAAGTCCAAGGCGGATTTCGAACGCGCGACCAAACTGGTCAAGAAGGGGGACATCGCCAAGCGCCAGTTCGACAGCGCCAAGGCGGCCCAAGACGTGGATCAGGCCGACCTGGACAAGGCCCAGTCCGCGCTGCTCCAGGCCCGGTCCGCGAAGGCCCAGGCCCAAGCGGAACTCGCCGGCGCCCGGGCGAATCTGGGCGCGGCGGGCGATGAGAACGCCCAGTTGCGCGGCGCCAAGGCCGCGCTGGAGACCGCGCAACTGAACCTGGACTTCACCCAGGTCAAGGCATCGGTGGACGGCTACATCACCAACCTGAACCTGCGCCTGGGCAGCCAGGCGGTCGCCAACCAACCGGTGGCGGCACTGGTGGATGTGAACAGCTACTGGGTGCACGGCTACTTCCGCGAGACCCTGGTGGGGCGCATCCAGGCCGGCGACCCGGCCGTGATCACCCTGATGAGCTACCCCGACGCCCCGCTCACCGGCATCGTCGACAGCATCGGCTGGGGCATCGCCCAGCAGGACGGCAGCACCGGCGAGGACCTGCTGCCCAGCATCAGCCCCACCTTCGAGTGGATCCGCCTGGCCCAGCGGGTACCGGTGCGCGTGCACCTGGAGCAGGTGCCCGAGGCGGTCGCGCTGCGCGTGGGCACCACCGCCTCGGTGCTGGTCAGGACCGGGGGCAAGCATCGCGGCGGCGAGAAGCCTCCGGTCGCCGCGCCCGCGGCGCTGCAGTAGTCGTCTCGCGTGCCAAAGTCCGAGCGGCGGGATGCGCTGCGCTTTCCCGCCCTACGGCCCTGTGGGAGCGATTTGCAATCGCGACTGCCGCGACCTGGAGCGTCGCGACTGGAAGTCGCTCCCACAGCACCGTCGGGGATGCGCTGCGCTTTCCCGCCCTACGGCCCTGTGGGAGCGATTTGCAATCGCGACTGCCGCGACCTGGAGCGTCGCGACTGGAAGTCGCTCCCACAGCACCGTCGGCGCATGCCAGCGGCTTCGGGACTTTCTCTCGTTCCCAAGCATCCACCAGGCCGTGGTGCAGCTGCGCTTTCCGCATCCGGTGGCTGAGCCCCCGCCGGTGTATGCTTGCCGGATCAGACCCGAGCCACCGCGGAGGCCCCCATGAACCTGCCAGCCCAAGTCCAGCCGCTGAGCGTTGCCGACTACCTGCAAGGAGAGCAACACAGCGATGTCCGCCACGAGTATGTCGCCGGCCAGGTGTTCGCCATGGCCGGGGCCGGCGAGGCCCATAACCGAATCAGTCTGAATCTGGCATTTCATCTGCGCGCGGCCACCCGCGGCACCCCCTGCGGCGTCTTCATCAGCGATATGAAGGTGCACGTGGCGGCCCACGACGCCTTCTATTATCCCGACGTGGTCCTGGGCTGCGACCCGGCGGATAACGCATCGCTGTACAAGTCCGCCCCCTGTCTGATCGGCGAGGTGCTCTCCCCGTCCACCGAGGTCATCGACCGCCGGGAAAAGCTGCTCGCCTATCGCGCCCTGGCGTCGCTGCGCTACTACCTGCTGGTGTCCCAAGACCGCCGGCTGGTCGAGGTCTACCGTCGCGAGCCCCAGGTCGGCTGGTGCTACCAGGTCATCGAGGCGCCGGACGGCGCATTGGCGTTCGACTGCGGCGGGCTGGACATTCGCTTCCGGCTTGCGGACCTGTATGAGGATGTTGCTCTTTAATACCAGTACGCCTTAATCCGATCAAAAGGTTGCGTTCGTTGTCGTTGCCGTTGTCGTTGTCGTTGTCGTTGTCGTTGTCGTTGTCGTTGTCGTTGTCGTTGTCGTTGTCGTTGTCGTTGTCGTTGTCGTTGTCGAATCGTAATCGAGTCCACGTCGATTACGACACCGACTACCACAACGAGCACCCCCTGTTGGCCGCATCGAGGTGCAGTTGGACAGTTGGACCGGATGGCCTGGTGCATTGCAGCCGTAGGTCGGATTAGCGCAGCGTAACCCGACGATGCGAGTCCGTAACCCGTTGAGGGTCGGGTCCCGCTACCGCTAACCCGACCTACCGCAGGCGCGATTTCGGCAAGAAGGGCGACTACTCGCCCAGTCTCGGGCGCAGTGGCGCGAGGGGCTGCCGGCTCGCGGGGGGCCGGCGGGATCAGTCGCCGGCTGAAGCCGGCGCACCGGTCTCGCACTCGGCCAGCGTGGCTTGGGCCTCGGCCAGGTCCGGGGAGCGCAGCTCGGTGTACAGCGCGACGGCGCGCTCGGCGTGGCAGCGGCCCTCGGGGCCGCGGCCTTGGCGGGCGAGGGCCTGGGCCAGGCGTCGGCTGTCCGCTGCGATCAGCTCCTTGCGGCCGACGGGCTCCGCCAGGGCCAGGGCCTCGCGGGCCAGGCGTTCGGCCTCGGGCCAGTGCTGGCGGTCCAGGGCCAGCTCGGCGAGGTTGCCGGTGCAGATGGCCACGCCCTCGGGATCGGGCAGCTCGCGGGCGATGGCCAGGGCCTCGCGATAGTGTTGCTCGGCCTCGTCGTCGTCGCCGGCGGCTTGTAGCGACACGGCCAACGAATTGAGGCCGATGGCCACTTCCCTGCTGCGCGGGGAGAGGCTGCGCCAAAGCGCCAGCGCCTCGCGCAGCGCGGCGATCGCGGCCGGGTGGTCTCCAGAGATTTGATGGGCATCTCCGCGCAGGCGGATGGCGGTCGCCCGTTCCCGCGCTCCGGCACCGGCGCGCTGCCAATGGGCCTCGGCCCGTTCGGCGCAGGCGAGGACGGCCTCGGCATTGCCGCGCAGCAGATCGCACCAGCCGGCGTCATAGGCGCGCCAGCCGGCGTTGTGATGATCCCCGACCGCCTCGGCCCGCCGCTCCGCGGCCAGGCTCAGCGCCCGCCGGTCGTCCCAGCGACCGGAGAAGTCCAAGAAGTCTCTCAGCGCCCGGCAAAACCGCTGCAACCGCCGATGCTCCCCATCGAGCAACACCGGCACCGCCGCCCGGATCTCCGGCCAGGCGGCATCGAGGGCCGGGAAGCGGTCGTGCTGCTGGTCGCCATGCTCCAACGCCAGCGCATAGGCCCGCTCGGCCAGCCGCTCGCCGCAGGCGCCGACGGCCTCGGGCCGCGCCCGGCGCAGGAAGCGGGCGGCGAGCGGGGGCAGCAGCCAGCGGCGCTCGGTCTCGTCGATGACCAGCAGGGCGCGGTCGCGAAGATCATCCAGCGCGGTCTCGGCGGCGACGGGGCTGAGCGCGGTCAGCGGCAGCAGCCAGTCCAGCGGGGCGGGCTCGGTGAAGTGGGCGAGCGCGGCCAGCACCGCGGTCTCGGCGGCGGTGAAGGTCTCCACCAGGTCGCCGAAGACGAAGGCCAGCGGGTCGTTGTTCGGGTCGACGGCCTGGCGACGGTGGGCCTCCTTGAGGCGCTCGACGGCCTCGGCGACGGTGCGGCAGCGCCCGCGGTCGCGGCCGAGCTGGCCGGCGGTCCAGGTGAGCAGCAGCGGGTTGCCGCCGGTCTCGGCGTAGAGCTGGCCGCGCTCGGCGTCGTCGAGCCGTTGCAGCGGCGGCCAGCGGCGGGCCAGCTCGGCGAGCAGGGCGTCGGCGGCGGCGCGGTGGAGGCGGTCGAGCTGCAGGCGCTCCACCGCCTGGGAGCCGCCGGAGCGGCGGCTGGTGATGAGCGCCCGGCAGTCCTGGGGCAGCACCGCGAGCAGGTCGAAGCAGCGCTTGCGCTCGGCGGCGTTCAGCGTCTCCAGGTTGTCGACGATCAGCAGCGCGCGGCGGCCGGCCAGGGCGTGGCGGACCAGGGTCGCGCGCTGCTTGGGGTCGGCGCGGGGGATGGCCTGGTCGGCCAGGGCGCGGCCGATCTCGGCGAGCAGGCTGTCGAAGCCGGTGACGGACTGGTCCGGCAGCCGGCGCAGGCCGTCGGGGTCCAGCTCCCGGCCCTTGGCGGTGACCCAGAGCTTGAGCGGGAAGCGCTCGGTGGGGGCGCGGTGGGCGGCCTCCAGCGCCAGCGCGGTCTTGCCGATGCCGCCGGGGCCGTCGATGACCAGGCCCCAGCCGCGGTGCTCGGGCTCCAAGCAGGCGGCGGCGCGGGCCAGCTCGTCGACGCGGCCGAAGAACGGGCGGCGGGCCGGGAGCGTGGAGTGGGGTCTGGGGTGGGCTGGGGCCGGGGTTGCGCCGGTTGCCGCGGCCCCCGCCCCGCCGGCGGTAACTGCGGCTGCGCTGCGGCGGTTCAGCGGGATCGGCTCGGGCGCGGTGGCCTCTTCGGAGACCAGCACGGCGTTTTCGACATCCGGGACGTAGCGCCATGGTCCGGTCTTGCAGGTCGCGATGCGCGGCCACAGCCGCAGCCGGGCGGCGTCGTTGTCGAAGCACAGCTCGCCGGCGCCATAGCCGTGGCTGCGCGCCAGCTTGGGCGGCTCGCCATAGTGCTCCATGCCGAACAGCGAGGCGCCCTGGTAGAGCCGGGTGACCCGCTGGTCGCCGCCGCGGCGGTGCGCATCGATACGGGTCTCGTGCATGTGCCCGAACAGGTGCAGCGCAAAGCGCCCGGCCGGGGCGATCTCGCGCTCGCCGGCGGCTTGGGCCTCCGCGGTCAGCCATTGTGGGCCCTGGTGGGTCAGCAGCAGGCAGCCGTCGTGCGCCTGCTCCCAGCGGTCGATGCCGTCCGGGCACAGGGCCGCGACCTGGCGCGGGTCCCAGACCAGCTTGCCCTGGTAGTCGCCGCTGGCGAGCTGCAGGAAGGCGGTGTTCAGGGCCATGATGCCGATGCGTCGCTCGCCGATGGTCAGGGTCGCGGCCAGATCGCCGGGCAGCGCGCCGTCGCGCAGCGCTGCCGGGCGATGGGAGGTGCCGGCCCACCATTCCCGCCAGGCGGCGAAGGCCTGATCGACGACGCGGCGGTAGCTGCCGTCGGGGCGATCCCAGAACTTGTCGGCGATGCGCCCGAAGCGCTCGGGCTCCAGCAAGGCATCGACGGCAGGCAGGCGGAAACCCTGCCAACGGGGCGTTGCCCAGCCTGCACAGAAGGTCTTTACGGCCGCTCGATTGAGAGAGACGAAGACCTGTTCAGACAAACGCTTGCGCGCTTTGGAGAAGGCCGCCCGGGACGGCGCGCCAAGCGCGATGACCACGCCGAGCAGGGTCGCGAAGAAGCCCTTGAGCTCCCACTCCGTACTGCTCTTGCGGAAGTTCAGTATCAGCGCCACGAGGCGATGCAAAGGCAGCTCGCGCTGGCGCGTGAACGCCTTCGGATGTAGGCGGAACCGGGCGATGACCTCGGGGCATGACAACGCCTGGTTTATACCCTCATCAACAGATTCAAATCACCCCCAGCTTCTCAGCCTCTGCGGCCTGGAGTTCAGTCACTGCATGCTTCTTGATCTCTGCACCCTTGGTTGATATTGCACGGATATTCTAACAATTTCAGAGCTTTGCCGGGCTTCCGAAGCTAAGTTGACGGCATTGCCTGCCTGGGACAATGGCCCCGTGCGGGACTGGGATTCCCTCCAACAGCCCGAGCCGGACTTCGAATTCGAACAGCGCGTTGCCTCGTAGCCGCCGTCTCTCTCGTAGCAAACGGCGCGGCCTACCTCGTCTCCCCGCGGCGCGCTGCGCTGAAGCGGCCAGCCCCGCACCAACGGGACTGCTGCTGTTCGCCGAACCGCCGGACCACCCCAGATCCTGCGCACGGAGGGTCGACATGATGGTCAACGCGGAGATGAGCACCGCGACGTTATTGCTGCGCGACCATTAACCCTGCGAGAAAAATAAAAATACTGTCCCCGGAACTCTGTCCCCGGAACTGCCGCCCCGGAACTGCCCGGTCCTGCTCGGCACCGGCCCCCGCCCGTGCCGAAAACCGCGTTATGCGGTATATTTGCGTACACGCGAGCATAGCTAAGGGCTACCCCGATCATGCCAGCCATCAAGACCGAAAACTTGCCCTGCCGCATCGCTCCGGCGGCAAAGGCGGCACTGCGCGAGGCCGCGGCGCGCAAGCACTGCAGTTCGGCGACTGTGCTGGAGGTGATGATTCGCGGCTATCCCGGCGCCGGTGCCGCAGGCGCTGCCCACGTCAATGAGCTGCAAGGAGCACAGCGCCATGGTGCCGCCGGCCAGCAACCGTAACGAGGCCGAGACCCGCGCCGAGCTCATCTACCCGGCGCTTGAACAGCGCGGCTGGTCGCAGCCGAAGGGCATGATCGGGCGCGAGGTCAGCGCCGGCACCATCGAGATGGTGGGCGTCAAGCCGCGTCGGCGCAAAAGCGACCGCGCCGATTACAGCCTGCGCGTGTTGCCGCAAGTGCCGGGCGTGCAGGACCCGGAGCTGCTCACCCTGGCGCTGATCGAGGCGAAACGCTCTGATGGCAAAGCCAAGGTGTTCCTTGTGCCCAAGGCATCACCCGCAAGGATGAGTTCGAAATGAGCATCCCAGCCGCAGGCCAGGTCGTCGAGGTCCGCCAGCGGCCTTGGGTTGTCCTGGACGTCTCGCGGTCCGCGTTCACCCCGGACCCGATCCGCGGCGCGACCGACGAGCATGCGCTCGTGACCCTGTCCTCCATCGAGGACGACGGCCTTGGCGAAGAACTCCAGGTGATTTGGAGCATCGAGCCTTCTCGGGCGATCCATCAACGTTCCGGCCTGCCGGAGGTCGCCGGCTTCGATGCCCCCGAGGTGCTCGACTGCTTCATCGACGCCGTTCGCTGGGGCGCAGTGTCCTCGGCCGACGTGCGCGCGCTGCAGGCGCCGTTTCGCAGCGGCATCCAGATCGAGGACTATCAGCTCGACCCCGTCGCGCGGGCGCTGACCATGCCGCGCGTCAATCTGCTGGTGGCCGATGACGTCGGCCTCGGCAAGACCATCGAGACCGGCCTGGTCGTGCAGGAACTGCTGCTGCGGCATCGCGCGCGGACCGTGCTGGTGGTCTGCCCATCGGCGCTGCAAGTGCAGTGGCAGGAGCAGATGCGCGACAAGTTCGGCCTGCGCTTCGAGATCATCGACAGCGACAAGCAGAAGGAACTGCGGCGCCGGCGTGGCCTGCATGTGAATCCCTGGGCGCACTTCCCGCGGCTCATCACCTCCATCGACTTCCTCAAGCGCGAGCGACCGCTGGCGCTGTTCAAGCACCTGTTGCCGCCGGACGGCCAGCCGGGCTGGCCGCGCAAGTTCGACATCCTGATCGTCGACGAGGCCCACAACGTCGCCCCCGCCGGGCGCGGCCAGTACGCCACCGACTCGCTGCGCACCACCGCCATCCGCACCATCGCCCCGCACTTCGAGCACAAGCTGTTCCTGTCCGCGACACCGCACAACGGCTATCGCGAGAGCTTCACCGCGCTGCTCGATCTGCTCGACCCGCAGCGCTTCAGCCGCGGTGTCGACCCCGACCCCAAGCAACTGCAGCGCATCATGGTGCGCCGCCTCAAGCGCGACTTGCCGCCGCGCTGGGACGGCAGCGCACGCTTCCCGGAGCGCCGCATCGAGCCCCTCGAGATCGCCTATCCGGACGCCGAGCGCGAGCTTCACCAACTGCTGCGCGAGTACGGCGAGCGCCGCCTCGCCGACAGCCTGGAGTCCGCGGCAAGGCTCGGCACCGAGTTTGTGCTGAAGCTGCTCAAGAAGCGCTTGTTCTCGTCGCCCGCGGCCTTCGTCAGGACGCTGGAGCAGCACCGCGAGACCCTGCGCCGCCGTCAATCAAGCCGCCGGTCGAGCCGACGTTCGCCGAGCGTCGGCGTGCTGCGCGCGCGTATCGACGGCCTCGGCGAAGACTTCGCCGACGATGCCGTGCTGGAGGAACAGGAGCTTGAGCTCACCGACACCGCCTCCGAGCTGTTCGACCGCATCGAGCCCGAGGACCTCGCCCTGCTGGAGCGGCTCGTCGATGGCGCCGCCGCGCTCGCCCAACGGGCCGATGCCAAGGCCGCCCGCCTCATCGACTGGCTGGAGACCAACCTGCGCCCCGACGGTCGCTGGAGCGATGAGCGCGTCATCATCTTCACCGAGTACCGTGCCACCCAGGCCTGGCTGCAAACCCTGCTGGCGGCCCAGGGGCTCACCGCTGACGACCGCCTGTTGCTGCTCTACGGCGGCATGGACCGCGACCAGCGCGAGCGTATCAAGGCCGCCTTCCAGGCCGCGCCCGCCGAGTCCGCCGTGCGCATCCTGCTGGCCACCGACGCCGCCTCCGAGGGCGTCGATCTGCAAAACCACTGCGCCAACCTGATCCACTACGAGATCCCCTGGAACCCCAACCGCATGGAGCAGCGCAACGGCCGCATCGACCGCCACGGTCAGCGCGCGGAGCAGGTCAACATCTACCACTTCGTCGGCGACGGCTTCAGCAACGCCAGCGGCGCCGAGGCACAGGCGGACCCGGGCACCCTGGAGGCCGATCACGAGTTCCTGATGCGCGCCGTCCTCAAGGTGGAACAGATCCGCGAGGACCTCGGCAAGGTCGGCCCCGTCATCGCCGAGCAGGTGGAGGAGGCCATGCTCGGCCGCCGCCGCGGCCTCGACACCCGCCACGCCGAGGACCAGGCCCGGGCCGTGCGTCGCCGCTTGAGCTTCGAGCGCGACCTGCGCGAGCAGCTCGGCAAGCTGCACGAGAAGCTGCTCAGCTCCCGGCGCGAGCTGCACCTGGCGCCGGAGAACATCCAGCGCGCCGTGCAGCTCGGCCTCCAGCTCGCCGGCCAACCGGCGCTGATCGAGGCGGAAGTCGACGGGATCTGGCCGGACCCGACCGGCACGCGCACCCGCTGCCCCCTGTTCCACCTGCCGCAGCTCAAAGGCAGCTGGGCACACTGCACCGAGGGGCTCGAGCACCCGCACACCCGCGCCATCCGCCCCATCTGCTTCGACCACGCCCTGGCCCAGGGCCGCGACGACGTCGTCCTCGCCCACCTCAACCACCGCCTGGTGCAGATGTGTCTGCACCTGCTGCGCGCCGAGCTCTGGGCCAGCGAGACCCGCAAGCGCCTGCACCGGGTCACCGCCCGGCTGGTGCCCGACAGCGCCTTGGACACCCCCGTCGTCATCGCCCACGGCCGCATCCTCGTGCTCGGCGGCGACTCGCAACGGCTGCATGAGGAGATCATCAGCGCTGGCGGCACCCTCAATCAGGGCCGCTTCCGCCGCATCACCAGCGTCTCCGAGGTGGAACGCCTGCTCGATGCCGCGCTGCCCCAGCCAGCCGGCGCCGAGGTCCAGCAGCGTTTCCAGGCCCTCTGGCCAGACATCAGCGACAGCCTGATGGCATCGCTGGAGCGCCGTGCCGCCGACCGGACCAAGAACCTCCAATCCTTCCTCGACGAGCGCATGGCGCGCGAGATCGCCGAGATCGATGCCGTCCTCGCCCAGCTCCAGCAGCAGATCGAGGCCGAACTCGCCCGCGGCGACGCGCCCCTCCAGCTTAGCCTCTGGACCGACCCCGAGGTCGAGCAGCGCGAGCGCGACCTAGCCAACCTGCGCGCGCGCCTGGAGGCGATCCCGCAGGAGCGGGAGAAGGAGGCGGCCAATATCCGGCGGCGCTATGCGGAGCCGGTGCCGCGGCTGTTTCCTGTGGCGGTGAGTTTTCTGATGCCGTCGCGCGGTGACCATATGTAGGGTCATACGTAGATCGCATTCGAAGAGATCATACGTATTGACATACGTATGGACTTCGGCTATCTTCACGCCTTCGACAGACCCTTCCGGAGATTTCGATGACGACCTACATTGATCCAAGACAAGTCGACAGCCCCAAGCGTTCCGTGTCCAACGTGCGCGTGGTCTATGACGGCGGCGCCGATGATTGCGCCGTCGCGGAGCTGGATTGGGATGGCCAGCCGGGCATCGGCATCCGCTGGAACGGCAACAGTGAAACCCAGCCGCTCGGAAACCCGCAGAGCCGCGGTTATGCCCAGTGGTATTTGGTGCCCCAACCCTTCCAAGACGTTGTTTTGGAACGCGCCCGCGAGCTCGCCCCCGACCGCGACCTCGACGCCGCCTACCGTGAGATGGGCGCGGACACGAAGCGAGAGCAAGACGCCCGCGCCTGGTCTGAGGCCCTGATCGGAGACGCGTCCCATGCGCCGCGGTGACGTCGTCTGGGTCGACTTCGCTGCCGCAACCGGCAGCGAGGTCCGCAAGCGTCGGCCGGCGGTGATCGTCAGCAACGACTCCGCCAACCGGTTTTTGAATCGTGTCCAAGTCGTGCCCCTGTCCAGCAGCGTCGCCAAGGTCTTCCCGAGCGAGGCGCGGGTGCATGTCGCGGGCAAAGATGGCAAGGCCATGGCCGACCAACTCACCACCGCCGACAAGTCGCGTCTCGGTGATCGGCTCGGTACCCTGACCGGCGCTGAGATGAGCGCAGTGGAAGCTGCCATTCGCGTTCAGCTCCAGCTCTAGCGCCGCACCGACCGGCATGTCCACCCCCCGCCACCACACCGAATGGCTCGGCCTGATCGAGCAGTCCGGGCCCTTCCTGTCGCTGCCGGTGCTGCTGCGGGTGTTTCCGCAGGGGTTGGAGACCGTCGACAGCGACGTGCGGCGGCGGCTGGGGCAGGCGTTCGAGGAGTGGCAGGCGAGCGGGGAAGGCGGGGCGCCGGACCCGGTGGTGCATCAGGCCTGGATTCGGTTTGTGCTGGAGGAGGTGCTGGGGCTGCCGGAGGCGATGCTGCTGCGCGATCAGTCGCTGCCGCCGGGCCTGCAACTGAACCGCACCGAGGAGGGCGAGGTGCTGCGGCCGGACCTGGCGCTGGTTGGGCCGGCCGCCGCTGCGACCGGCAATCCAGCAGCTCCGGCGCCGGTGCCGAATCCGACCTCGGACCTGTTCGGCGAGCCCGACCCGGCGGTGGCGGCGCAGTCGGCGGTAGCGGAGGCGGCAGCGGTGCGGCCCGCCAACGGCGAAGCAGCCGCCGGCGACGCCCGCCAGACGCGGCTGCTGATCCACAGCTGGCCCGCCGGCCAGCGCCTGGACCGGACCGTCCCCGGTCGCTTCTGGAAGGCATCCCCCGCCGCGCGCATGGCGGACCTGCTGCGCGCCGCCGATGTACCCCTCGGGCTGGTCACCAACGGCGAGGACTGGCTGCTGATCTACGCCCCGCGGGACGTGGAGACGGCCAGCTACGCCACCTGGCACGCAAGCCTGTGGCGCGAAGAGCCGCTGACCCTGCGCGCGCTGGTGAGCCTGCTCGGCGCCCGGCGCTTCTTCGGCGTGCCGCCCGAGGACAGCCTCGCGGCGCTGTTCGCCGAGAGCGCAGAGCATCAACAGGACATCACCGATCAGCTCGGCGCCCAGGTGCTGGCCGCGGTGGAGATCCTGATCCAGTCCATCGACCGGCTGGACAAGGAGCGGGGCCGGGCGCTGCTCGATGGCTACAGCGTCACGCGGCTCTACGAGGCCGGGCTCACGGTGATGATGCGCCTGGTGTTCCTGCTGTTCGCCGAGGAGCGCTTTCTGCTGCCGGCGGACAACCCCATCTACGCCCAGCACTACGCCGTCTCCACCCTCGGCGGGCAGTTGCGCGAGGTCGCGGACCAGCAGGGTGAAGCGATCCTGGAGCGCCGCTACGACGCCTGGAATCGGCTGCTGGCGCTGTTCCGGCTCATCCATGCCGGCAGCGAGGCCCAGGACCTGCGCCTGCCCGCCTACGGCGGGCACCTGTTCGACCCGGACGCCTTCCCCTTCCTCGAAGGCCGCCCCGCCGGCAGCCGCTGGCGGTCCGCCGAGGCACAGCCGCTCGCCATCCACAACCGCACCGTCCTGCACCTGCTGGAGGCGCTGCAAACCCTCAAGCTCGCCACGCCGGGCGGCGGCCCGGCGCAGGCGCGGCGGCTGTCGTTCCGGGCGCTCACCGAGGAGAACATCGGCAGCGTCTACGAGGGCCTGCTGGACCACACCGCCCGGCGCACCCCGGAGGCTGTGCTGGGCCTCTCCGCCGCCGGCAACACCACCGTGCACCTGCCGCTGAAAGATCTGGAGGCCCTGCGCGGGCAGGGTGTCGAGCCGCTGGCCGCCGCGCTCAAGCGCGAGACCAAGCGCAGCCCCGCCGCGCTGCGCCGGGCCATCACCGCGGTCGAGGACGAGACGCAGCAAGACGCCACCGGCCCCGCCGCCGCGGCGGTCGACACCCGGCTGCGCACCGCCTGCGACAACGACCCGGACCTGTTGGAGCGCGTGCGCCCCTTCGCCGGCCTGCTGCGCGCGGACAGCCTGGGCTATCCCATCGTCATCACCGCCCACAGCGTCTTCGTCACCGCCGGCCAGGACCGCCGCAGCTCCGGCACCCACTACACCCCGCCCGAGCTCACCGAGCCCGTCGTCCGCCACGCCCTGGACCCGCTCGTCTATGCCAGCATGGCCGACGGCGTGCCGCCGAGCCTGGAGACCCTGCGCTCGCCCGCCGAGATTCTGGCGCTGAAGGTCTGCGACCTCGCCTGCGGCTCCGGCGCCTTCCTGGTGCAGGCCTGCCGCTATCTGGCCGACAAGCTCGTCGCCGCCTGGGAGCGCCTGGAGGCCGCGCACCCGGGCGAGGTCGTCATCGCCCCCGACGGCGCCCTGGCCCTGGAGCGACCGCCCAGCTGCCCGATCCCGGCGGACCCGGAGGAGCGCCGCCTGGTAGCCCGCCGCCTGGTCTCCGACCGCTGTCTGTATGGCATCGACATCAACCCGCTGGCCGTCGAGATGGCCAAGCTCTCGCTGTGGCTCGCCACCCTGCAGCGGGACAAGCCCTTCACCTTCCTGGATCACGCCATCGTCGCCGGCGACTCCCTGCTCGGTGTCGCCCGGCTCGACGAGCTGGAGGCCTTCTACCTCGACGGCAGCGGCCAGCAGCGCCTCAAGCCCCACGCCGACGCCCTGCTCGACGCCGCCGCCAAGCGCGCCGAGCTGGCCGCGATCCCGGACAACAGCCTGGACCAGATCGAGAGCAAGGCCCTGCTGCTCGCCGACGCCGAGGAAGAGGTCCGCCAGACCCGCCTGCTGGCGGACCTGGTCACCGGCGCCCGGCTCGCCGCCGCCGGCCAGAAGCGCACCAGCGCCGACGACCTGCTCCAGACCGCCGCGCTGCTCGACCTCGGCAGCATGGAGCAGCAGGCAGCCGACTGGCTGGATGGCGCCCGCCCACTGCACTGGCCGCTCGCCTTCCCAGAGGTCTTCCTCGCCACCGACCCCGTGGGAGCGGCTTCCAGCCGCGAAGGCGAAGCACCAGACGCCCAAGCAAGCCCAAGCCAACACGCAGCCGCCAGCGCCGCCGAAGATCGCGGCCAGAGGCCGCTCCCACAACCGGAGCCCGGCGCCGAGCGGCCAACAGGCTTCGACGCCTTCATCGGCAACCCGCCGTTCATGGGCGGGCAGAAGATCACCGGCAACCTCGGCACCGGCTACCGGAACTACCTGGTGGGCCACCTCGCCGGCGGCCGGCGCGGCAGCGCCGACCTCTGCGCCTACTTCTTCCTGCGCGCCGCCGGCCTGCTGCGCCCCGGCGGCATGGCCGGGCTGCTGGCCACCAACACCATCGCCCAGGGCGACACCCGCGAGGTCGGCCTCGACCAGCTCGACGCGCGCGCTGTCGCCATCCCGCGCGCCATCCCGAGCCGCAAATGGCCCGGCGGCGCCAACCTGGAGGTGGCCCACGTCTGGCTGCACAACCCGCCCAAGGGCCGCGCCTGGCAAGGCGGCTGGCGGCTCAACGACCGCCCCGTCTCCGGCATCACGCCCTACCTCACCGAACCCGGCGCCGTGGTCGGCCCGCCGCACCGGCTCAAGGCCAACGCCGACAAGTCCTTCCAGGGCTCCATCGTGCTCGGCATGGGCTTCGTGCTCGACCCCGCCGAGGCCGAGGCCCTGCTGGCCCAAGACCCGCGCCACCGCGACTGCCTGTTCCCGTACCTCAACGGCGAGGACCTGAACAGCCGCCCGGACCAGTCGCCAAGCCGCTGGGTCATCAACTTTCACGACTGGCCGCTGGATCGCTCGGCGAGCGGTTCTTGGGCGAACGCCGACGACGATCTTCGGAAGGAGTGGCTGCGCGCGGGGCGGGTGCCCGCGGACTATCCCAAGCCGGTGGCGGCGGACTATCCGGTGCTGCTGGGGATCGTCGAGGAGAAGGTGAAGCCGGAGCGGATGCGGAATAAACGCAAGATTCGTCGAGAACGCTGGTGGCAGTTCGCCGAACGCGCGCCGAAGCTCTACGCCACCATTGAGGGGATGGAGCGGGTGTTGGTGCATCGCGCAGGGTCGCCAAGATGAACTCGATCAGCTGGATTCGAAACGGAGCGTTGTACGAATGAAATGGTCGGTTGTGCTTCAGGCAGACTACGGGTTCTTTGCGCTATTGCAGTCAACGCCTCATGCTGGAGTGGACAACAGCGAAAGCTCCAGCATGCGAACGCGACCTCCGCTACACACCCACCGACTGCTTCGAAACCTTCCCCTTCCCCGACTCAATCGACGGACTCGAAGCCATCGGCGAGCGCTACTACACCCGCCGCCAGCAGATCATGCAGACCCGCCAGGAGGGCCTGACCAAGACCTACAACCGCTTCCACGACCCGCAGGAGACCAGCGCCGACATCGTCGAGCTGCGCGCCCTGCACGTGGAGATGGACCAGGCCGTCGCCGCCGCCTACGGCTGGGACCGCGCCCCCGCCACCCTCGACCTCGGCCACGGCTTCCACGACACCAAGCAGGGCCTGCGCTACACCCTCAGCGAACCCGCCCGCCGCGAAGTCCTCGACCGCCTGCTCCGCCTCAACCACGAGCGCTACGCCGAGGAGGTCGCCGCGGGGCTGCACGAGCGTCGAGGACACAAGACACTCGAGAGGACGAAGGCAAGGACAAGGCGCGCGCGCACCACGGGTGACGAGCTCCAGAAAACGCTGTTCTAGCGGTAGCTGGGACCGGCAACGCCTGCGACCGGCAGGCTTGGTCCGACCGCGGAGCAGCAGGTTGCAGAATTCTTCGCGCTAGTTTTCTCGAAATTTTCTCCGATATCGTCGATACTGAGGCCAAGAATCCATGTGAGATGAATCATGCTCCTCCAGTTCTCGGTTCGGAACTTCGCTTGCTTCGCCCGGGAAGCGTCGTTCTCGATGGTCGCCTCCGGCGACGACTCCCACCCGAAACACGTCGTGCAGAGCGCGGTCGGACGTAAGCCGCGAGTCTTGCGACTTGCTGCGCTGTACGGAGCCAACGGTCACGGCAAGAGCAAGGTGGTCGAGGCGCTCCGCTTCGTCCGGGATCTTGTCGTCGACGGCACAAGACCAGGAGACGGCATCGACCGGACGACGTTTCGGCTCGACCCGGACTTGCTGAACGAGCCATCCCGTTTCGAGCTAACGATCGATCATGCCGGTGTCGAGTATAACTATGGTTTTGCGGTCGACGATGAGCGAGTTCGGGAAGAATGGTTGTTCGCGCGTCTCACGTCACGGGAAAGCAAGTTCTTCGAGCGGCTCACAGACAAAGCGGGAGAAGTAACCGTCGAGTTTGGCGCCTCACTCGCTGGGCGGACCAAGAAAGAACGTCAGCGTATGGAGTTTGTTGCGGAGGGTACCCGGCCAAATCAACTGTTTCTCACCGAAGCTTTCGATCGCAATGTCGAAGAGCTTGAGCCCTTGCTGCAATGGTTCCGACGTGTTTTGGTTATTTTGAGCGCTGATGACCTGCCGCAACCCATTGCTTTTCGGGCGAGTCGGCAGAGTAGCTTTGTGGACTACCTGGAAGATTTCCTGCGGCGGGCCGGAACCGGGATTGATGGTGTTACGGTGGATGAAACGCCGCTGGACGTCGATGACTTTTTTACGGATGCGCCACGCGAAATCGTGAAGAAGATTGTCGGCGCCGTTGAGAAAGATTCTGCGGTTGGACTATTAGAGAACCCTCAGAACGGCTTGATCACGATCTACAAGAACCGCGCAGGGGAAAAGGTGGTTGGCCGCCTGAAAACCACGCACTCAAGCAAATCCGGCGGCAGCGTGGAGTTTCAGTTCTCCGAGGAGTCCTCCGGGACGCAGCGCTTGATGGAGATTATGCCGGTTCTCGCGGATGCAGAATCACAAGAACGGGTTTACGTGGTTGATGAGCTTGATCGGAAGTTGCATCCTGCATTATCTCGGCTTTTCGTCGAGACCTTCATCCACCGCTGCGACGAGCCGACCCGGACTCAGCTCATCTTTACGACGCATGACACGCATCTGATGGATTTGAATCTGTTGCGGCGTGACGAGATCTGGTTCCTTGAGAAAGATCGCTGGGGCGCTTCCGAGCTCTACCCAATGACTGATCTCAAGGTGCGCCCTGATCTGAAGATCGAAAAAGGGTACCTGCAAGGCCGATTTGGTGCAGTACCACTGATTGAGGGGGCGCCTGCGACAGATCGCATGGCGTGCTGACTGGCGTTCGGCGATGGCGCTGACTTCGCGAAAGCCACGGCCATTGAACCGCAGCGTTTCGCACTTGCGGGACACCCGGCTGATCATCATCGCGGCCGAGGGGCGTGTTACCGAGGGGCAGTATTTTGAGATGTTTCGCAGCACTCGGGTGCAGGTGCGTGTTCTCCCGGCCGGTAACGACGACCGCTCCGCACCGGAATACGTTTTGCAGCGCTTGCGAGCGTTTCGAGACGAATACAGCCTTGCCGGAGACGACGAGCTTTGGCTCATGTTGGATGTGGATCGCTGGGGAGACGGCAAGCTCGCTTCAATTGCGCGCGAGGCACAGGCGACCGGTTTCCGGCTTGCGATCAGCCATCCCTGCTTCGAGTCGTGGCTGCTGTTTCACTTCTCTGATCATTTGCCCCAAACGCAGCGCTGTGACGAGATCGAGGCCGAGCTGCGCGCTGCCGCGGATGGCTCGTACAACAAGCGGCGGTTGGATATCGACCTGCTGTTGCCCAGGGTTCGCGACGCCTCCAGCAGGGCGAGAGCTGCCGATCCATCGCCAAGGGACCGTTGGCCGCGGTCGCCCGGCAGCCACGTCTACCGGGTGATTGAGTCGCTGCCGGTCGACTGTTTCCCTCCTGATTAGCCCATCCACCGCGATGAGTAACCTTCCGAATACTGGGTCCAGCCGGCTTCGAGACGAGCTGGAAACCTTGTTCGTCAACGACCTCCTCGGCCCTGCCGCCGGCCCAAAAGAAGAGGTCATCGAGGACCCGATCACCGACCGCTACCTCGTCGGCAAGCTCGCCCCTCGCGATCAGGAGGTCCCGGCGGACCAGGACGACGAGCTGGCCGTCGCCGACGGTGATGGCGCCGAGGAGGGCGGGACCGAGCCGAGTACCGTGGGCCGGGACAGTCTGTATCCGTCGTCCATCGGGCTGAGCTTCACGCTGGCGTCGGGGACGGCGGTGCTGAGGGTCTGCGTCGAGTGGGGCTGGTACAAGCGCGAGAAGAGCGAGGAGGTGCTGACCGACAAGGGCAACCCGAAGATGGTCTGGCGGCGCTATCCGATGGAGGGGGAGGCGGATGTTCCTGTCCGCGAGGGCGCCGTGCCGCCGCTGGTGCTGAACGATGAACAGCCGGACGTGGTCTTGCGCGGCCAGATGCGTGCGGGGGCCGACGGGGTCTGGCATGTGTCGCTGTTCCTGGTGAACAACCAGGTGGTGGGCCAGGAGGGCCGCAAGAGGGGCGAGTGCTGGCTGTTTCAGCCGGTGCTGCGGGTGCGCTCCGCGGACGACGAACCGGTGTTCGTGCGCCAGTCGCTGGAGACGCGGCGGGGGCATCTGAGCGAGGCGCGGCAGATCGAGGCCCAGGCCATGGGCATGCTGTACCGCGATCTGGTCGAGTTCGCGGTGGGGCATGGTGTCGCGGTGAACTGGCGCCTGCCGGAGGGCGAGACGCGGCGCGCCGTTGAGCTCTACACGGAGATCATCCCCGCCTACGAGGTGGCGCAGGTCACCGGCGCCACGGCGGATGACAATCCGGACCTGGCCGGGCTGGTGCTGGACATGAAGGCGCTGGCGGAGATGGACCCCGCCGCGCTGCTCAAGAACCTCGCGCAGGTCCCTGACGCCTATCACCGGTGGATCGCGAGCGAGCGGTTGCGGGCGGGCTCCGACGATGACCTGTCCGACCACGCCGAGGCCGCTCGGCTGGCGCTGGCGGACTGCGAGCGGGCGTGCGATCGCATCGCGGCAGGGATCGCGCTGTTGCGGACCGATCCGCAGGCGCTGGAGGCCTTCCAGTTTGCCAACCGGGCCATGTGGCAGCAGCGGGTGCATACCTTGCTGGCGGAGGCTGCGCGGCGGGGTCAGGTGCCGCAGATGTCGGCCATCGACCAACCCGCGAACCGCAGTTGGCGGCTGTTCCAGCTCGCGTTCATCCTGCTGAACCTGCCGGGCTGCGGGGACCTGAAGCACCCGGAGCGGGACCTGGACCCGAGCGCGACGGCGGACCTGCTCTGGTTCCCCACCGGCGGCGGCAAGACCGAGGCCTATCTTGGGCTCACCGCCTTCGTGCTCGGCCTGCGCCGGCTCCAGGGCGTGGTGGCGGGTCGCCGCGGCGATGTGGGCGTCGCGGTTCTGATGCGCTACACGCTGCGGCTGCTGACGCTGCAGCAGTTCCAGCGGGCGACGGCGCTGATCTGCGCCTGCGAGAGCATCCGCCGCGAGGCGCTGGCGCGGCAGGACCCGCGCTGGGGGCTGGAGCCGTTCCGGATCGGGCTCTGGGTCGGCGCCAAGACCACGCCGAACAACACCGAGCGCGCCAACGACGCGGCGCGCCAGCACCGCGGGCAGGCGAAGGGGGCCTGGTCGGGCGCCGCCTCGCCGGCGCAGCTCACCAGCTGCCCCTGGTGCGGCTGCGAGGTGGATGCGGGCAAGCACCTGAAGGTGGAGACCCAGCAGCAGGGGCGCGGGCGGACGCTGCTGTTCTGCGGTGACCCGCTCGGGCAGTGCGCGTTCAGCGAGGCGCAGGCGCCCGGCGAGGGCCTGCCGGTGGTGGTGGTGGACCAGGAGATCTATCACCGCCCGCCGGCGCTCTTGATCGCCACCGTGGACAAGTTCGCCCAGCTGCCCTGGCGCGGCGAGACGCAGATGCTGTTCGGGCAGGTCAACAAGTGGTGCCCGCGGCATGGGTATCTGTCGCCAAGCATCGACCACAGCGGCAGCCATCCGGCGCGGCCGGGGCATGCGGCGGCCAAGGTCATCGACCACGCCCCGCTGCGGCCGCCGGACCTGATCATCCAGGACGAGCTGCACCTGATCAGCGGCCCGCTCGGCTCCCTGGTGGGGCTGTACGAGACCGCCATCGACCGGCTCAGCGCCTGGGAGGTGGACGGGCGTTGGGTGCGGCCGAAGGTGATCGCCTCCACCGCCACCATCCGCCAGGCGCACGACCAGGTGCAGCGGGTCTTCATGCGTCGGGTGGAAGTCTTTCCGCCGCATGGGCTGGACCTCGCGGACAACTTCTTCGCCATCCGCCGCGCGCCGGGCCCGGACACGCCGGGGCGGCGTTATCTCGGCATCTGCGCGCCGGGGGAACGGCTCAAGTCGACGCTGATCCGCACCTACATCGCGCTGCTGGCCGCCGCGCAGACCCTCTACGACGGGCGCGGCTACGGCGCCGCGGCGGACCCCTGGATGACCCTGGTGGGCTACTTCAACTCGCTCCGCGAGCTGGGCGGCATGCGCCGGCTGATCGACGACGACATCCGCGCGCGGCTGCGCAACGCGCAGGACCGGGGCTTCAGCCGGCGCTTTCTGAACCCGCCGTTTGTCGAGGAGCTGACGTCGCGCAAGCAGGCCGGCGACATCCCGCAGCTGCTGGACCGGCTGGAGGTGGCATTCGACCCGGTGAAGGAGGCGGCGCGGAAGGCGCGCTACAAGGCCGGCGAGGCGCGCAGCGGCAAGCGGGGCAAGGGTTTCGACAAGCCGCTGGACCTGCTGCTCGCCACCAGCATGCTGTCGGTGGGGGTGGACGTGCAGCGCCTGGGGCTGATGGCGGTGACCGGGCAGCCGAAGAACACCGCGGAATACATCCAGGCCACCAGCCGCGTCGGCCGCCGGCATCCGGGCCTGGTCTGCACGGTCTACAACTGGGCTCGGCCGCGGGATCTCTCCCACTACGAGCGCTTCGCGCACTACCACGCGACCTTCTACCAGCACGTGGAGGCGCTGTCGGTGACGCCGTTCGCCAGCGGCGCGCTGGATCGCGGGCTGGCGGGCATCGTCGTCGCGCTGATCCGGCTCCTCAGCGACGAGTACAACGCCAACCTGCGCGCACAGGATCTGGATAAGAGCCGGCCCATCGTGCAGGAGGCCATCGAGGCCATCGTGCGCCGGGTCGAGGCCATCGAGGGCAAGTCGCTCGCGGCGTCCGTGCGCAAGGAGATCCACGTCAAGCTCGACAAATGGCTCAAGCAGGCCCAGGGGCAGGGCTATCAGCTCGGCTACCAGGCGAGCCGGGAAGGTACCGCAACAGCGCTGCTGCGCAACCCCGGCGAGGGCAAATGGCAGCCCTTCACGACGCTGCACTCCCTGCGCGACGTCGAGCCCAGCGTCGGCTTGATCCTGAAGGAGCGATGAGCATGAGCGGATACGGCAACCACCGCGTCGGCGAGCTGCGCCCGAGTCAGATCCTGTTCACCTTCGGCGTCGGCGCCAGCATCGACCTGCCGAACCTGGCCGTGATGGTGCTGGGCGTGGATCAGTGGCCGGCGGTGCATTGCCGGGAGATCAACGAGGCGCGGTTGCTGAGCGCCGTTCAGGAGCAGCTCGGCGGGCAGGTGCAGCGCCTGCTGGAGCCGCCGCGGCCCGAGAAGGAGCCGAAGTCGCCGCTGGACCCGGAGGCCGGCATCGGCATGCCGGTGCGCATGTTCCCGCGCTGGCTGCGCTGCCCGCAGTGCGAACTGATGGCGCCGATCGAGAGCGGGCTGTTCGAGCTGAAGCCGAATCCCTATCGCCCCGATCTGACCCGCTGGGTCCATGCAACGTGCCCGAAGAACCCCGGCAAGACCGGGCAGACGGCGGTGCCGGTGCGCTTCGTCGTCGCCTGTCGGAACGGACATCTGGACGACTTTCCCTGGGTCGAGTTTGTCCATGGAGGGGCGACCAGCTGCAGGTCCGTGCTGAAGATGCTCCAGTTCGGCGTGTCCGATTCCGTGGCGGACGTGGTCATCAAGTGCGACACCTGCGATACCTCGCGCCGCATGATCGATGCCTTCGATTCGCAGCGCGACAACCCGCTGATGCCCCTGTGCCGTGGCTATCATCCGCACCTGGAGGCCACCTGCGGATGCGCCGACGAGCACAACCAGCCGCTGCGCATGGAGGCGATGCTGCTGGGGGCGTCCAACAGCTGGTTTCCCATCAATCTCTCGGCGCTCGCCGTGCCGACGGTCGGTGCCAGCAAGCTCGCGCAACTGGTCGAGGACCATTGGTCGCTGTTCGATCAAGTCACGAGCCCGGAGATACTCGCCGCCTTTCGGGGTACGGCCGCCTTCCAGGGCGCGTTTCAGCCCTTCGAGGACTTCGACAACGCCGAGATCTGGCAACAGGTGCAGGCAAAGCGCGGCGCCCAGCCGGCGGACGACGCCGACCACGAGGACCTGAAGACCCCCGAGTGGCAGGCCTTCGTCGCCGCCGATCCCGCTCAGAATACCGACGATTTTCGGCTCCAGCAGACGCTGGTGCCGCAGGATTACGCGCAGTACTTCGAGCAAGTCGTGCTGCTGCACCGCCTGCGCGAGGCGCGTGCCCTGGTGGGCTTCACCCGCATCCAGGCGGCCGGCGAGTTCGGCGAGGAGTGGCGGGTGCCGCCGGAGCGGCGTGCTGCCCTCGGCAATGGCACCCTGACCTGGGTGCCGGCGGCCGAGGTCCGCGGCGAGGGCATCTTCATCCGCTTCCGCGAGGATGCCATCTCGGCCTGGCTGCATCGGCCCGACGTGCTGGCGCTCGAGGCGACCTTCCGCGAGGCCCATCGCCGCTGGCGTGCCGCCCGCAACATCACGCCGCCGAGCGATGCCTTTCCGGGCATGCGCTTCGTGCTGCTGCACAGCTTCGCGCATGTGCTGATGCGCCAGCTCGCGCTGGAGTGCGGCTACACCTCCGCCAGCGTGCGCGAGCGCATCTACGCGGCCGATCCGCAGGACGACAACAGACCGATGGCCGGCGTGCTGATCTACACCGCCGCCAGCGACAGCGAGGGCACCTTGGGGGGGCTGGTGGCCCAGGGCGAGCCGCAGGTCCTTGCGTACCACCTGGACCAGGCGCTGAAGCAGGCGGAGCTCTGCACCTCCGACCCACTCTGTGCGGACCATCATCCCCACGACCACGGCACCACGCTGCACGGCGCCGCATGCCACGCCTGCACCTTCTCGCCCGAGACCTCTTGCGAGCGCGGCAACAAGTACCTGGATCGGCGCGTGCTGGTGCAGACGCTGAATGCCGGCGTGACGCCGTTCTTCAACTAGGAAGGGCAGCGTGCGCGGCGGTCTGCAACAGGCCCTCGACTGCATCGCGGCGGCGGCGAGCGAGCTTCCGGCGGCAACCATCGAGTGGTTCGCCTCGGAGCTCGAGGCCGTCCCGGATGGCCGACTGACGGGGCCGCGTCTGGAGCGGTTGATCCGGCGCTGTCAGGGGGCATCGCATCGGCGCCAGTTGCAGCAGCTCATGCGGTGTGTCGGCGCAGCCGCCATCGAGCTGCCACCCGCCGCGATTGCTTGGGCGCTGCGTGGCGCCGGTGCACGGGATGCTCGCGAGTCCGAAACCGACCGCGTCGAATTGGTGTGGACCGGCCCGGAAACGAAGGTCGTCAAGCCTCGGGAGTCCTTCGGTGCGCTGATCGAGGTGATCGACAGCAGCCGAGAACAGCTGACCATCGCGAGCTTCGCGGCCTACAAGGTCGAGCCCGTTGTCGCGGCGCTGCGCAAGGCCGTCGACCGAGGCGTGCAGGTCCGCTTGATCTTCAGAGAACCTGATCTCGCCCCTGGCCATCCTCACGCAGGTTTTCTGAAAATCCCAATCAAGTCAATCGCGCGCAAACGCAAGCCGGCAGCCGGACGAACCAGGTCGCGTTTGCGCCCCGGATTTTGCGAAGATACCGGATGAGGCGTACGCGGTTGCGCCGAGCCACCAGCGAGTCTTACCGAAAGGGTCAGAGCCGATGCCGCAGCTCCAGCTTCCGATCTTTCCCGAGGGCGTCACCCACATCACCGCGGTGTTGGCGTTCAGCAAGCGCGACGGGCAGGTCACCTACTTCAACGGCAGTATGCCGGTGTACATTCACGAGGAAACCGATCGGGCCTCGTTTCAGATGATCACCGCACAATTCTGTGTCAATGGCAATGCCAAGCAGATGGACATCGTGCGCGCCTTCGGGGTATCGAAGATCAGCCTCAAGCGGGCGGTGAAGCGCTACCGCGAAGAGGGACCGCGAGGCTTCTACACGCCACGCAAGCGGCGGGGGCCGGCGGTGCTGGCCGAGGCGCAGCGGCGGACGAGGGCTTGGAGCCCGCGGAGGCGGCCGATCGGCTTGGCATCAAGCGCGACACCTTATCGAAGGCGGTGCGCGCCGGGCGTTTGCACAAGCCGTTAAAAAAAACGCTACTGCGCTGACGAGCAAGCGCGAGCGCTCGGACGCCGATCAAACCGCCCCGATGGGGGTGGGCGCCACGGACGTGGTGCCGGCGAGCCCGGCGGACCCGGAGGGCCTGCTGAGCGGGCTGCGCGACCGCCGGGACAGGGCGCTGGGTCGGGGCGTGCCGCTGTTGCTGTTGAGCGCGGACGCCGAGACCCAGCGCGACCTCCAACGCCGCATGGCCGAGCGCCGCGACCGGCTCATCGCACCCGCGCCCGAGGTGCTGACCCGGCTGCTGCTGGACCCGGAGCCGGCCCAGGTGCTGGCGCGGACCCTGGCGGGGCGCATCCCGCGCACCGAGCTCTCGCCCTACCAGACCGGCGGCGGGGTGCGCGACCCGCGCATGTTCTTCGGCCGCGCCGGGCTGCTGGACCACATGGTCAACCGCGACCCCGGCAACTATCTGATCGTCGGCGGTCGCCAAGTGGGCAAGTCCAGCCTGCTGCAGGCGGTGGAGCGGGCGCTGGCGGGTTCTGCTCGGTTGCGGGCGGCCTATGTGCCCCTGGGCGGCGGCGACCTGATCGGCCCCCTCGCCGCCGCGTTGGGCTTGGCGGCCGGCGCCGATCTGGCCGCCATCGAGGCGCGGTTGCCGGCCGCGGGCACCGGAGAGCCCTCGGTGTACCTCATCGACGAGGCGGACGCCTTCATCGCCGCCGACGCGGCGCGGGATTATGCGGTGCTCAAGCGCCTGCGGGCCCTGTCCGAGGCGCGGCTCGCCTTCTTCAGCTTCGCCGGCTACTGGACCCTGTTCGAGCGCACGGCGCTGGACTTCCACTCGCCGCTGAGGAACTTCGGCGAGCTGATCTCGGTGGAGGAGCTGGAGTGGGACGCCTGCCTGGCCCTGGTGCGCGAGCCCCTGGGCTGGCTCGGCCTGTCGCTGGCCTCCGATACGCTGGCCGAGCGGCTGGTGCGCGCCTGCGGCCAGCGCGCCAACCTCATCGCCATGGCCTGCCACGGGCTCATCGCCGGCGTGCGCCCCGAGCAGCGCCGCATCGAGGCCGCCGACCTGGACGCGGCCCTGGCCGGCGACGCCATCCGCGACGAGCTGCTCGGCAACTGGCGCGAGCTCATCGCGGACCCCGCGCAACAGCGCCTGGACCGGGCCGTGGTCTATGCGACGGTGGCGGCGGACGGTTTCAGCTACGGCGAGCTCACCGAGCGACTGCAAGCCGCCGGCCTCGGCCTCGACCCGGAACTGCTGGAGCGCAGCCTGCGCCGCCTGCGCTTCGCCTTCGTGCTGGGGCTGAAGGCGAACCGCTACCGCTACCGGGTGCCGCTGCAGCAGGACCTGATCCGCCAAGACGCCCCCGCCATCCGGCTGCGGCAGGAGATTGCCCAGTGGCGATCCTGATGCCGGCATCCCGAGGCTGAGCCCCCGCCGGTGTATGCTTGCCGGATCAGACCCGAGCCACCGCGGAGGCCCCCATGAACCTGCCAGCCCAAGTCCAGCCGCTGAGCGTTGCCGACTACCTGCAAGGAGAGCAACACAGCGATGTCCGCCACGAGTATGTCGCCGGCCAGGTGTTCGCCATGGCCGGGGCCGGCGAGGCCCATAACCGCATTGCCGGCAATCTGTTCTTTCATCTGCGCACGGCCACCCGCGGCACCCCCTGCGGCGTCTTCATCAGCGATATGAAGGTGCACGTGGCGGCCCACGACGCCTTCTATTATCCCGACGTGGTCCTGGGCTGCGACCCGGCGGATAACGCATCGCTGTACAAGTCCGCCCCCTGTCTGATCGGCGAGGTGCTCTCCCCGTCCACCGAGGTCATCGACCGCCGGGAAAAGCTGCTCGCCTATCGCGCCCTGGCGTCGCTGCGCTACTACCTGCTGGTGTCCCAAGACCGCCGGCTGGTCGAGGTCTACCGTCGCGAGCCCCAGGTCGGCTGGTGCTACCAGGTCATCGAGGCGCCGGACGGCGCATTGGCGTTCGACTGCGGTGGGCTGGACATTCGCTTCCGGCTTGCGGACCTGTATGAGGATGTTGCTCTTCAATACCAGCGCGCCTTAATCCGATCAAAAGCGTTCGTTGTCGTTGCCGTTGTCGTTGTCGTTGTCGTTGTCGTTGTCGTTGTCGTTGTCGTTGTCGTTGTCGTTGTCGTAATCGTAATCGTAATCGAGCCCACGTCGATTACGACACCGACTACCACAACGAGCACCCCCCCTGTTGGCCGCATCGAGGTGCAGTTGGACCGGATGGCCTGGTGCATTGCCGCCGTAGGTCATGTACAGGCTGGGGTGACGGCCGTTCCGCCGAGCCATCGCTGGCCCAGATCCTTGACCCCCTGCGTGCTTCCTATCATCCTGCATGCCGCGCGGCTGGGGCAGCCCATGCTGCGCTGACCGTCGGGCCGTTCCGCGGCTGGCACCGGCGCCTTCTTCTCATCGACGTCGATTAGCTCGGCACAGTTGGTACAAGCGCATGTTCCTAGAACCCTATCTGAGCGGCAACGAGCAAGCGCCGCGCGTCTCTGCGGCCTAGGGCAACGCCTTTGCAAAGGACGTCGCCGGTGATTTCAATCCGCTCCACAACGCCGACAACCCGCGCTTCTGTGTGCCCGGCGACCTGTTGTTCGCGTTGGTGCTGACCCGGTTCGGCCTAAGCAGTCGGATGCAGTTTCATTTCAGCGGCATGGTCGGCGCCGATGTCGCGCTCCAGATCGACAGCTCGGACGAGCAACTGGTGGTGCGCGGCGATGCCGGCAAGACCTGCCTCACCGTCACCCGCGCCGGCGCATCGACCAGGGACCCCGCGCTGATCGAGTCGTTGGTGCGCCGCTATGTGGCCTTCTCCGGCCACAACTTTCCCCACATCCTGGTGCCGCTGATGGAACGCCACGGCGTGATGATCAACACCGATCGGCCCCTGGTCATCTACGAGCGCATGTCCTTCGATCTGTCCCATCTGGACCGCCCCCTGGATGGCATCCACCTCGTCGACAGCACGCTCGATGTCTCCGGGCGGCGCGGCGATGCGCGGCTGAGCTTCGACCTGACCGCCAACGGTGAGCGCATCGGGCAAGGCACCAAGAAGCTGTTGCTCAGCGGTCTGCGACCGCTGGACCAAACAGCCCTGGACGGCCTGGTTGCTCGCTACAACGGCTGGGCGGCGGCGCACCAGGGCGAAGCCGGTGGCTGATGCAGGGGGTTGTCCACAGCTCGCGGGCGTGTTCGGTGATCTGCGTCTAGGAGCCGGGCTGGCCCGATTGGCGGGCATTTACCGTGCCCGTACCTCGGCAAGCATGGCACCTCGGACTGCCAGTACCATCGCGCTACGCCGCCGCGACCCCGGACCCAGGAGCGTCGCGAGGACGCGATCAAGGCACTGCAGTCGATCGGCGCCCCGTAGCTCGAACCGAGCCTCGAGGCCGAGCGCGCGGTCACGCCTGGCAGCCGGGATGTCCTTGGCCGGCGAGTTGGAAAACCCGTACACACAGCAGCACCTTGACGGACAAGCTCACGAATCGTCGTCCCCGGACCAGGAGCTTGGCCGGATGCTCGCGGGTGCGATGCACGATGACCGCGGGGTGCCGGGGGCGGGCTTTCCGTCGCCATGTCATCGCAGGACGCAGCTCAGCCAGGCGTTGACGCCGAACAGGCCGACCAGCAGCAGGCTGACCCAGCTTCGCCGATGCGCAGCACGCGCCGCTGCGGCTCGCAGGTAGAGGGCGACGACGACGATCCCTATCATGATCATGGCGGTGCGGAGCGGACACCCGATGGGTCGGCGAGATGGCGGCCAGCAGCGGGCCCTCGGCGTAGAACAGGTCGTCGATGCCCAGCACCAGCATGCTGAACAGGGTGCCGCTGCCAAGATGTTGCCGATCGCCAGGCTGATGGCGCCGGAGAGCGGCGCGGCCAAGGCGACCACCAGCTCGGGGATGGAGGTCGCGGCGGTGAACAGTGGCGCCGGTGAACGGGATTGCCCCAGCCCATGGCCGAGGACAGGTCTTCGGAGACGTACGGGAGGCCAGATGCCGGCGGCGATGACGACCGCGGCGGGGAGGGCGTAGCGAACGCCCACCGCGCGCAACGACAGGTGTGCCAGCCAGTCGGGCTGCTGATCGATGAACGCCTCGACCTCATCCTCCTGGAATTGATGTAGGGTATGGATGGCGATCAGA
>CALOBA010000029.1:0-52013 GCA_942491465.1 uncultured Gammaproteobacteria bacterium | reverse complement strand
GTCGGCGCGCAACGGACGAGCGGCCGTTAGTCCCCCGATGACGCCATACGGACGCCATCGCCAGCGATGGGTGTGTCTTCGCGCCTACGGATCACACGCCACAGCCAATAGAACGCGAAGCCGCCGAACGCCCCCGTCACAAGCAGCAACAAGGCGCGATCAATGGCACCGATAAACACGCCATCTGCAAAGGAATGGCCCAGGCTCATTGCCACATAGCCCATCACCGCCTCACGCAGACCGATCCCACCGGGGGTGATCGACGCGAACTGCGTCAACGCCGCAAGCGGTGCCATCATCATCACGACGACGACGTCCATCTCCGCGCCGATGGCGCTCCCGGAGATCAGGAATCGCAGCCCGAGCGCCGCATACTGCGCAAGGAACAAGATCACCACAGAGAAGCCGACCCACGGCTGCCGGCGCAGCGCGTCATATCCGTCCGAGAAGTCATGCGCAAGACCGCGAAGGCGTAGAGGCATCCATGACCACTTTGGCAGCGGAACCAGCATCAGTGAAATCGGGAGCAGGATCATGGCACCAAAAAATAAGGCAAGCGGAGGCGAGCCGCCCCCGTCTTGCCGCAGGGCGATCGCACAGAGACCGAGCATCCCCGCAACCCCCGCCGCAATCAGCGTCAACAGCGTACGCAGCCCGGTGATGCCGCCGAAGCGCGCATAGCCGAGACCGTGGACCTCTTTCAAGTAGTGCGCGCGCACCAACGTACCGGCACGCATGGGTAGGTAGTTGCCAAATCCGCCAGCTGCGGTCAGCATCACGCCTTCCCAAATTGTCACGCGCAGTCTCATCGAGCGATAGATGATCGCCGTCTGAGTGCCGGCAATCGCCCAGCCCAGCATGATCAGCATAACAATACCGAGTATTTGTAACGGCGAGGCTTGCAGGGTCTTGCCGACGTCGGCGCGATGGTCCCACAGATACCAGCAGAAGCCGGCGACGATCAACGCGGCGATCAGGTTTTTGGCCAATTTAGCCCAGCGGCGACCGGGGCTCGCGTATTTATCGACCCTGGGTTGTGTGCCGTCCGTTCGCGTCACGAAGGTATTTCCTCAGTTAGTAACTTTACGGCCAAGTCTGTGGTATGGGCTGCCCTCTCCCTGAGGGTTGGAACACGTTTGTGTAATCGTTCAATGATCTCCTGCCGCTGGCTAAGCAGCTCTTCAAGTGCAATAGTGAGTTCTGCAGCATTCAGTGCTCGGATATCGAATGCGAAGCGCTCCAGATCCAATTGCCGCATGAAACCCAGGGCCTTATGCTCGTAATAGATGCAAATTCCTGGTACGAACGCAGTATGACCAAAAATGGCCGGATGGTAGCGGCTTGCAATATGCAAATCACACATCGCGAAAAGCCGACGTTGCATGTCGGAATCCAGATCCGGATCGACCAGCTCCCAACTCAATCCATTCGGTAGCCGTTCGCCGATTGACCTCAGAAATGGGACGTCGCTATGCACACGGCCATAGAGCTGGGGCAGAAGTAGGAAATGCGCTTGGGTGCGCTTCGCGAGACCGCTCAGAAAGTCAATCATCACGGTGTTGTAGGCATCCCTCATTGCCTTTGGATCATTGCTGCCGGGATAGCGATAGTCGTTCAGTGACACCGCCACCAGAAATCGGCTGCGGAGATTCGCCCTTTCGCCGCCGAAATAGTCTTCCCTTCGATAGGGTTGAAACGAGGATTGGATCGCCGAATCCGCAGTGACTGCCACTCTGCGTTGCTTGCGCAGCAATGCTTCAATATGACCGGCGGAGATTTGCTCCCGCGAGACCAGTACCCGAAACTTCGGATAGAGCCACCGGCGAATCGGATTCATCAGGGGGTTCTTGAAGGGGCCGGCAGACGGGGCGTATAGAAATAACGACTTTCTGAACAGCACCGCGAGCAGCACGTACCACCAATGCACAATCTCGTGGCCGATATAGATATCCCCAAAGTATGGGCCTCCAGGCGCCGAGACCACCAAGTCCGCACGGTCATAGGCCGCCATGATGCGCCGCAGGCTGTCTGGCAACAGCCAGCGCGCATCCATACGCAACGCTTTAAAGAGGGTGTACAACCCCCCGCGGAGATAGCTGGTGGCGGGCAGCACGATCGGCAGGGCTTCGACCGGTTGGTTGAATTCGAGGCGTAAGGAGTGGTCGCGGAATTGATACAGAAGCGTGAACGTGACGCCCGGAACCGCCTCGGCAAAGGCCGCCAGCATCGCCCGCATCGCGGCCTCGTCGCCGCGGTTCTCGCCATGTTGATTAACGATCAGGATATGGGTCATGACCGTGGCGTCTCCGAACGCGGCACTAGACCGGTGAAAGCGGCGTAGGTTGCCAGTAGGCTGGCGGCCTGCGTCACGTAGCGGGAGATGCCGATGCGATTGCGAAACCAATGTTCAGCGGGCTTTGGCGTGAGCAAGGAAGCGGCATACTCCGCATCATAGGCGAAAGGCAGACCCTCGAACTGCTTGAGCACCGCATCGCGCAGTTCTCCCCAGTACCAGAGGTCGACAGGGGCGGTGACGGGCGACATCTTCGGCTGGTGCACGAAGGCCGCGGGCAACATCCGGTACTTGTCGACCATGCGCATGAAGATGTACTTGCCGGTATCGGCCGCCTTGTCGCGCCCGCGCGGGCGATTGAGTTGGTCTGGAATGCGGGCGGCCACCGCCGCCATGCGTGGGTGCAAATAGGGCGACAGGAAGCTGATTCCGGAGCTTCGCGCGGCACCCTCGAGCTTGTTGGCATTGAGTCCGACCCGGCCTTTTCCGAGGTAGGCTAGGCGCAGGGGCTCAACCGATTCCAGCCCGGCCGCGAGTCGCTGGAGAGTGGCCTCCGCATCCTCGGCCTGGACCGGGCCTGCCCCCTGGCGCAGGAATTTGAGAGATGTCTTATCCAGCGTGCACGCGGCGATGTGTCCGCGCGCCGGCAGCGGGCGTGCCAGCACCCGACCGATGTTGCGCCCGAAACGGTATGGGTGGCCGATACGTTGCTCCAGCCAGCCCGATGACCCGGCGGCTATGATCGCCGGTGCCAGTACACCGCGCAGCGAGGACAACGCGCTGATGAAACGCGCCCGTGCATGCACGGTCGGATAGCCGAGGAATAGCCCGTCGCAACCATCTCCGGTTAGGCAGTGCGCGATGCCTCGCTCGCCCATGACTCGCGCGGCTTCGGCGGTGGCGATCAGATAATGGGCCTGCCCGACCGGTTGGTTGAAGCGCTGCCCAAAGCATTCAAGGCCCCGCGCAAGCACGCCTGGGGTAATGTCGACCCAGTTGTGGCGGATATCGAGCAGGCTTTGCAATTCGTCGACCATGCGTTGCGTATAGCCGTCTTCGCGATAGCGGAACGTAAAGGTCTCCACCTCGCGGCCCATCGCGGTCAGCGTCGCCGCGATCAACATCGAGTCGAAGCCGCCGAGAAGTACACCGATTGGACCCTGGCTTTGACACTGATCGACAAGGGATTCCATGAAGGCTTGGTGCAGGGCGTCGATGACGCAGTCTTCGGTGGCGGTGCTCGCCGCCGCCAGCAACGCGGGGTCGGGACCGAAGCCGAGGATGCCGCGCTCGCTACGCTGGCCACCGCGCCAACGATTGATCTGTGCCTTCGGCAGCTCCCGGACTCCGGCGAGCAAGGTGCGATCGTCCGGTAAGAACTCGTAGCCGAGGAAGAAGTCCTCGAAGGAGCGGTCTAGACGACAGTCGGCACCGAGCAGACCGATAAGATCGATCAGCCGGGTCGCAAACAACACCTCACCGGCATGCTCATAAACGAACAGGTGCGACGCCCCCGCTGGGTCCCGTGCCAGCAACAGTGAGTCGTCCCTTGCGTCAAACAGAGCCACGCAGTAGGAGCCGATCACGCCATCCAGGAAGCTGTCGCCACTATCGAGATAACGAGCCAGCAGCGCGGCGGCCGTGACATTCGGGTCGTCCAACGGCGAACCCTCAAGGGGCACCGGAAATGGCTCGTGTATCGCTCCAAGCACGCACAAGCAAACTTGTTGACTGGTCGCGAGGCCCAAGATTGCCGCTCGCTCGCCCAGCGTCGCGAGCTGTGCGGCCGGTAATGGCAGAGCATGGGGTACCCAGTTGGCGTCGCCCCACTGTTGAGCAATTTCGCGGGCGCCGACTAGGCGGTCGGTGCGGGCACCTAGGGTGCCGATAAAGCCGAACATCGGAAGTCCTCTCTGGCTGAGTCTGTTCGCTGCGTATCCGAGCCGCGGCTCAAGCCGCGTCGAGCCGGGTGGTATGCATCTGGCGCCGAATTTCCGCCTTAGGAGATCCGCGTCTCAAACGATGCATATTATCCAGCAGTGCCCCCGACAGGGAAATGATCGAGGGCCTTTCTTGTTAGCGCACCATTAGTGCGCGATTGTGAGATTGAAGCTCACCCGCCGCGCCTCTCTGCGACGCGGACTCAGTCCGAGTCCGTACTGGAATAGCGCCCAAGCCGCTTGCGGTTCTCGCGCCGTTCCCGCCACACTCGTAGGCTGTCGGGCACGATCGTGTCGTAGGCAACGCGAAACAGCAGGGGGGGGATACACCGCAGCACGGCAAACAACCGAGTGGCCGAGTTCAGCTCCATCGACATCAGGTAGTCGGACCGCAAACGTCGATCGACACGCATCTTGGCTCGATAGCAGAAACGTAGTACATCTAAGGCGTTGGTACCTCGATCGCGATCCCCCCACCAAGAGATCTCGGTGAAAAACTTGGCATCGCCCGATGTAATATGTTGCCGAGCCCCCTCCAGTACGCGCAGTTCGGCCCCTTCGACGTCGATCTTGACGAAGGTCTTGACATCGGGCCGGAAGAAGTCGTCGACGCAGACCAGCGGGATGTCAATCGGTGCGTAGTTATCCGAGCGTTCCTTGACGGAAAAGAGACCGCCGCTGATTTGTGTGCCCGTGGTGTAAAAGGTAATGTGGGGCGATGCGCGTCGATCCGCTTCGTCGCTGGCAGCGGCATTGATGCAACGAATGGTATTGGTGGATTCCGCTTGCCATTTTTTGGCATTTTCTTCCAGGATCGCAAAGCGCTCCGGATCTGCCTCGATCGCAATGATCTCTGCCCCCTGCAAGGCCTTGTTGGCGAGGTAGGTGTAAACCCCATGGGAGGCACCGACGTCAATAAATCGCCGGGTACCCCGCACGATCGATTCAAAGCGAGGATATTCGGCCCGATCCAGTGCCTGCTCACTGAAATAGGTCCAATCGAGATAGGCTTGATAGTCGGGGGTCATAAAAAGGTCAACCAGATTGGTGGATTAAGGTCAATGGCGCATACGAACTCAGTCGGTCTTCCGGCCAGGGGCGGCACGCCACGATCGTGTGCCAACACCATCAAATGCGGGAGCAGGGTCATGTCTTGCAATGCGACATTTAGAGGGAGCAAGCGGAAAAGGGATCGGAGCGGAATGGCACTGACTAAAGCCCAAGGCACTGACAGGGCGTGAAAATTGGGGGCTGGCCGCTCCGGATGGTAGGCTGGAGGCTGCAACACCGAAGCAGACGCCAGACGCAGAGCCAGCCTAGATGCATACTAACCAGTGCTCGAGCCGCGGGCAACAAGCGCGCGTCAGCCATCAGTTGGCAACGCCGACTCCCACACCTTCCTCAACCTGCTTACGGGGCCGCACCTGCTTGACCGGGTCGAGGTGTAAGCGCCCGAGCACCCGGAGCGGCCGTTCCCGCCCACGGAAACGCTGTCGATGTTTATCCCCCAAGTGCTGTCGGAGGATGACGGGTGCCGATAGGTGGTCGACGAGATCTTGGTCAGGCGGGTGATGGCCGGTCTGGATCCCGGAAGTACCGACACCTAGGCCTACGGGGAGGCACGCGCCCGGCTGACGTTGTCGATGGCCTCCAAATCCGGCGCGCGAAACCGCCGCAGTGGTAGCGGGCGATGTGCCGGGCTGGTGGCTGTGGCGCGGGCGATGCATGCACTTGGAACGAAATGTAAATGCCTCGGGGGATACGAGGGCAGTTACTCGTCCCTCAAATTTTCGGCCGAGTCGTCTGGAGCCAGCAGTCGCACCGCGATATTTGCATCAAGGTTGTAGCTCAAAGCTCCCAAATTGTTCTTGCGATTGAAACCTGAGCCCGGTATTACCGCCGCATCGCCCTCCCTGGGAGCCGATAGCCGGTTAGTCTCGGCCGCGATCAAGCCAAGCAAGGTATCGTTGCCGAGAGTAGGTCGGGCAAGGATTGCTTGCTATGCGATAGGCAGGCAGAGACATAAAGACTGCTTGAACAACCACTTATGCACGATCCGGCGAGGACCCTTCGATGACGGAGTGTAGCGCAGAGCAGTTTGGGTTTTACACGAATTGGGAAATGGACGCTCGAGAATGAGCGCATCGTCCCTAGATTTGAGAAAGCTGTTGATCTGATCAAGTAGGTCGCTCGAGCTGTGGGCGATGCCGGCCAGCAGTGGGTCGCCCATCGGTCAAGCCGCGATCCGCAGGCTCAGGGTTGCCACGAGGGCCCGGAGACGCCCCCGTCGCCGGAGACTGGCACAGGACGCTGCGGCGCAGCACAGGGGCCAGGCAGCGGGCTGATCTCGGCCGTCGGGCAGGTGTCGCCCGATCATCCGCCATTGTGCGGGCAGGGCCGCCGACGGCGGCAGACGCATCGGCGCCACAGCGGAGCCTGCCGGAGCTGGGCCGCCTAGCGGAAGGCAGGGTTCGCGCACCGCCTCCGTGATCGGATCGAGCCCCGCTGGCATGCGCTATACTGGTGAGTTTTCCAGACCCGCCCTCCCGGGCACCGCATGATGTCCCAATCCAATCCGCAGCTCCTGCAACAGCTCAACAAACGGCGCACCTTCGCCATCATCTCCCACCCCGACGCCGGCAAGACCACGCTGACCGAGAAGCTGCTGCTGTTCGGCGGGGCCATCCAGATGGCCGGCACCGTCAAGGGCCGCAAGGCGGCCCGACATGCCACGTCGGACTGGATGGAGCTGGAGAAGCAGCGCGGTATCTCGGTGACCTCATCGGTGATGCAGTTCCCCTTTGGCGAGGCCATCGTCAACCTGCTCGACACCCCGGGCCATGAGGACTTCTCCGAAGATACCTACCGCACGCTGACCGCGGTGGACTCGGCGCTGATGGTCATCGACGTGGCCAAGGGCGTCGAGGAGCGGACGATCAAGCTGATGGACGTCTGCCGGCTGCGCGATACGCCGATCCTCACCTTCGTCAACAAGCTCGACCGCGAGGGCCGCGACGCCATCGAGATCATGGACGAGGTCGAGAGCATCCTCAAGATCCAATGCGCGCCCATCACCTGGCCCATCGGCATGGGTAAGCGCTTCAAGGGCGTCTACGACCTGCGCCACGACCGCACCCATCTGTTCAGCGCCACCCACGGCGGCAAGATCCAGGAAGGCGAGGTCATCGAGGGCATCGACAACCCGCGCATGGACGCACTGCTCGGCGACCAGGCCGCGGAGCTGCGCGAGGAGATGGAGCTGGTGCAGGGCGCCAGCCACCCGCTGGACCTGGACGCCTACCGCGCCGGCCGCCAGACCCCGGTCTTCTTCGGCTCGGCGATCAACAACTTCGGCGTCAAGGAGCTGCTCGACGCCTTTGTGGACTATGCCCCGCCGCCGCGCCCCCGCATCACCCGCGAGCGCTCCGTCGCGCCTGCCGAGGACCGCTTCACCGGCTTCGTGTTCAAGATCCAGGCGAACATGGACCCGGCGCATCGGGATCGGGTCGCCTTCCTGCGCGTGTGCTCCGGCAGCTATAAGAAGGGCATGAAGATGCGCCACGTGCGCCTCGGCAAGGCGGTGCAGGTGGCCAACGCCATCACCTTCCAGGCCGACGAGCGCCGCCATGTGGAAGAGGCCTGGCCCGGCGACATCATCGGCCTGCACAACCACGGCACCATCCAGATCGGCGACACCTTCAGCGAGGGTGAAGACCTCAAGTACGAGGGCGTGCCCTACTTCGCCCCGGAGCTGTTCCGCCGCGTCGTGCTGAAGGACCCGCTGAAGACCAAGGCGCTGCAGAAGGGCGTACTGCAGCTCTGCGAGGAGGGCGCGACCCAGGTGTTCCGACCGCTGAAGAACAACGACATCATCCTGGGCGCCGTCGGCATCCTGCAGTTCGACGTCGCCGCCTACCGGCTCAAAGACGAATACGGCGTCGAGGCCGTGGTCCAGACGGTCAGCGTCTACACCGCCCGCTGGGTGCGCTGCGACGACGACAAGGAGCTGGAGCGCTTCAAGATCAAGGCCTACGAGAACCTGGCCGTGGACGGCGACGATCAGCTCGTCTACCTGGCACCGACCAGGGTCAACCTACAGCTGACCGAAGAGCGCTGGCCGGACATCCGCTTCCTGGCCACGCGGGAGCTCTAGCCTGGACCGCCGCATGGAGCTGATCGCGCCGGGCCTGCTCGGGCCCGTCCCGGTGCTGCCGGAACAGCTGCCGCCGACCCCGGTGCTGGACCGACTGCTGGGCCGCGCCGAGACGCTGCCGTCCCCCGCGGCCACGCCGGAGGCGCTGCTGCTCGCGCGCTTTGGCCTCCCGCCGGATGCCGGCACCGCCGCCTACGCCCTGCACGCCGATGACCCGGATGCGGACCAGACCGGCTGGTGGCTGCACGCCGACCCGGTACACCTGCGCGCCGACCTCGACCGGCTGCGGCTGTTCGACGGCCGCCGGCTCGACATCGAGCCGGCCGAGGCCGCGGCCCTGGCCGATGCGTTCAACGCACACTTTGCCGACGACGGTCTGCGGCTGCATGCGCCGGTGGCAGAGCGCTGGTATCTCCAGGCGCAGACACCGCCGCGCATCACCGCCCAACCGCTGTCCGTGGTGGCCGGGCGCAGCGTCGACCCCTTCCTGCCCGTGGGCGACGACGCGCGGCGCTGGGCCGGCCTGATGAACGAGGCGCAGATGCTGTTCCACCAGCACCCGGTCAATCAGCGTCGTGAACAGACCGGCCGACCCGCCATCAACGGCCTCTGGACCTGGGGCGGCGGTCGCTGGGCGCCGATCCCGCGCCCGGCCGAGCTGTCCGCCGTCCACGCCGACCTGGCGCTGGCGCGGGGACTGGCCGAGGCCGCCGGCATCGCCACCCTGCCGGGCTCATCGGTCGCCGATCACATCGATGATCCCGGCACCCGACTTTGGGTCTACAACGACCTCCAGCCCGCCGTCATCGACGCCGAACCGGCACCCTGGTGCCGCGCACTCGCCGAACTCGACGCCCTGCTCGCGCCGGCGCTGGCGGCACTGCGCGCCGGACGGCTCGCCGAGCTGGTCATCGACGCCGACGCCCGCTACCGCATCCGCCGCCGCGACCTCGGCCGTTTTTGGCGCCGGTCGCGCCCGTTGTCCGCACGACTTGGGGTAGCCCCGAGGCCCTAGCGCACCCGTCGATACGCCGGTCGCAGCCAAGCAGGCAGACCGCTAGCGCGACCAAGCTGAAGCATCGGAGCAACGCCGTCCCCGCTGAACTTAGGATCGGTTCAGAAACAACGGAAACACATGAGATGTCGCCTGGGCGTGCGCTGGGCCGAGAGTTTCCGCGATGTGAAAACCGCGGGCGCCGCCGTTGCTCGATTCGCTATAAATAACAATTAGTTAGCGCCAACACTCGTGGCTTGGCGTCAAGATTCCGCAATGTGAAACGTCATCTGCATTGCGAAAAGCACACTGAAAGGCTAGGTTATACGCCATCGCCGGGCCTGCACCGGCACCCGAACCCTCAGCCCTTCAGACCCGAATCGGAGCACATCCACCATGAGCGCAACCGCCACCGAGCAGACCATCCCCGCCTTCTGCGACGGCATGCTGCACTTCAGCAGCCCGCCCGCCGCCCTGAACGGCCCCGCCGGCCAGCCGGCCATCGCCGCGGGCGCCACCGGCATCGACGCGCTGTCGGATGCGGCGGTCTTTCAGACCCGGCTGGTGGCCGATGCCCTGCGCTACACCACGCTGCAGCTCTGCGCCGCGAAGGAGTCCGGCCACCCGGGCGGCTTTGCCAGCGCGGCGGATGCCATGGCCGCTTTGATGCTGCTCGGGCATACCAACATCGTCACCGAGGTCGGCCACCATGCGCCGGGCTTCTACAGCGCCATGTTCCTCGACGGCTCGCTGGAGGCCATGGGCATCCACACCATGACCGAGCTGCAACAGCGCTTCCGCGAGCGCGACGGCCTGCTCGGGCACCTGTCCGGGGCCATCCCGGGGCTGCTGGCACCCGCCGGTCCGCTGGGTCAGGGCCAGCACTTCGCCATGGCCGGGGCCTACCTGAACCGCGCTAAGCTGTTCCCCTGCACCATCGGCGACGGCGGTCTGGGCGAGCCCTACATCATGTCCGCCATGAAGCACTTCCACACCAGCTTCCCGGACGTGACCAACTTCCTGCCGGTGCTGATCTGGAACGGCTACAGCCAGGAGCACCACTCGATGGTGTCGCTGATGGACAACGCCCAGATGATCGCCTACTGGCAGGCGCAGGACTTCGAGCGGGTGATCCTGATCGATGCCAAGGCCTATGACGATGCCGGCCAGGACGGCGACTATGTGGACAGCACCCGGTTCGGCACCGAGGCCCGCGACGCCTTCACCCGCGCCGTGCTCGAGGGCATGAAGGAGGCCGCGGACTGGGCCATGAGCGGCACCCTGACCGCGGTGATCATCAAGCAGCTGAAGGGCGCCGGCGTGCACACCAGCGGCGCCAAGTCCCACAACCTGTATCCCGGCGACAACCCGCAAGCGCCGGCCATCGCCGCCGCCCTGGAGCGCGGGGCACTGGCCCCGCAGGCCTGGGCGCTGGTGCGCACGCTGCTCGGCCGCGCCGGCGGCGGCCCGGCGGGCAAGACCGTGGTCACCGAATTCGAGCGCCCGCTCGCCGACATCGGCGCGCTGCCGACCCAGGAATTCGCCACCGGTGAGAAGGCCGTGCCGGCCACGGCCATGGCCGAGATGGTCGCGGCGCTGGGCGAGCGCGACCCGCTGTTTCTGGTCACCAATGCCGACGGCAACGAGGCGTCGAACATGAAGGTGATCAACCAGCGGTTGAAGATCCGCCACCCCACCGAGGACGCGCTGTACAACCAGACCCCCGCCGGCCAGGTCTACGAGCCCTTGAGCGAGGACGCCTGCGCCGGCCTGGCCGCCGGCATCGCGCTGTTCGGCGGGCGCTCGCTGTGGCTGTCCTACGAGAGCTTCGCCATCAACGGCTGGCCCATCGTGCAGACCGTCGGCCAGGCCATGGCCGAGCTGCGCCGCTCCACGCCGGCGGTGGTGACCATGTTCACCGCCGGGGCCCTGGAGCAGGGCCGCAACGGCTGGACCCACCAGCGCCCGGAGATCGAGGGCTACATCGGCGGGCAGATGCGCAACGGCAACGTCTATCTGCTGTACCCGGCGGACGCGAACATGATCCAGGCCGCCTACGGCTGGGCGGTGGAGCAGAACAACAAGTGCATCAGCATCGTCGCCAGCAAGTCGCCGCTGCCGGTGTACACGACCATGGAGCAGGCGCGCCAGGCCATCGACGATGGCGCCGTCAGCCTCTACGAGACCGCCGATCGCGGCGAGCGTCCGCTGGTGGTCTTCGCCGTGACCGGCGACATGGTCTACCTGCCGGTGTTTGCCGCCAAGGATCAGCTGGAGGCGGCCGGGATGGCCGTGCGCATCGTCGCCGTGGTCAACCCGCGGCGGCTGTTCCGCCCCGGCGATGTGGCCTGGCAGCACAGCGCCCAACCCGATGACCGCTTCATGGACGACGCCGCCTTTGCCGCGCTGTTCGACGGCGATGCCCTGATCGGCGTCAGCGGCGGCGGCACCGTCGCCCTGGAACCGGTGCTGCTGCGCACCAAGGCACCGGCCCGCGACCTGTTCGGCTGGCAGCGCGGCGAGACCACCGCCAGCCCGGCGGAGGTGATGGCCTACAACGGCATCTCCGGCGAGACGCTGGCGCAGCGCGCCCAGACCCTGGCGGCGCGCTGATTCCGCAGAGAGGCCGAGACATGCAACACCCCACCACCAAGATCATCGCCATCGACGATGACCCCACCGGCTCCCAGACCGTCCACGGCTGCCTGCTGTTGACGCGCTGGGACGTCGACACCCTGACCGAGGCCCTGGAGGACAACGCGCCGTTGTGCTTCGTGCTCAGCAACACCCGCGGCATGGGCGCCGAGCAGGCGGCGGCGATCACCCGCGAGATCTGCGTCAACCTGCGCGCTGCGCTGGCGCGGATGGACACGGCCGGCCGCCCCATCGCGCCGGTCATCGTCAGCCGCTCCGACAGCACGCTGCGCGGTCATTATCCGGTGGAGACCGATGTCATCGCCGAGGAGTTGGGGCCGTTCGACGCCCATTTCCTGGTGCCGGCCTTCTTCGAGGGCGGGCGCATCACCCGCGACGGCATCCACTATTTGCTCGTCGACGGGCTGCCGGTGCCGGTGCACGAGACCGAGTTCGCCCAAGACTCGGTGTTCGGTTTCAGCACCGCCTTCCTGCCGGACTACGCCGAGGAAAAGACCGGCGGGCGCATCCTGGCGGCACAGGTGCAGCGCTTCGGCCTGGATGACGTGCGCGGCGATATCGGCGCGCGGCTGCGGGGACTCACCGGCAATGTCTGCTGCGCCGTCGATGCCGAGCAGCAGTCGGATCTGGACCAATTTGCCCGCCAGGTCCAGGCCGCGGCGGCGGGGGGCAAGCGCTTCCTGTTCCGCAGCGCCGCCAGCCTGCTGACCGCCCTAGCGGCCCTGCCCCCGCAGCCGGTACCGGCCGCCGAGATGGCCCGCTTCGTCCGCGACGGTCGCCCCGGCGTGGTGCTGATGGGCTCGCATGTGCAGAAGTCCACCCGCCAGCTGGAGCGGCTGCTGGCGGATACCGATTGCGTCGGCGTGGAGATCGCGCTTGCCGAGATGCTCGATGATGAGCAGGCCCTGCTGCAAGCCATCCAGGCCAGGGCCGTGGCCGAGATCGGGGCCGGTCGCGGCGTCGTGCTCTACACCAGTCGCGGCGAATGGTCGTTCCCGAACAAGGCCGAGCGCCTGGCCTTCGGCGAGCGGGTCTCGGACCTGCTCGTGCGCATCGTCCAGACCCTGCCGGCGGACATCGGGTTTCTGATCAGCAAGGGCGGCATCACCTCCAACGACACCCTGAGCAAGGGTCTCGCGCTGCGCACGGCCCGGGTCCTGGGCCAGGTCCGCGCCGGCTGCTCGGTGGTACGCTGCCCCGCCGACCACCCGCGCTTCCCGGACCTGCCGGTGGTCATCTTCCCCGGCAACGTCGGCGGCGACGAGGCGCTGGCCGAGGTGTACGCGACCCTGAGCGCGGGCCGGGCGACCGGCTGATCCGGTCTCGGCATAGCCCACGGCCGACACGGGTCGATCTATGGTATGCATGCCACGGGCTTGACGCAGGGCGGCCATGCGGCCGATGATCGCGGCGGGGGACGCCGTCAGCTGAATGGTTGGTTTCGCCAAGGCCGCAGCGTTCAGCCCAGCCGTCGCTCGGTGAACGCCGCGCCGCATCCCGAGTGATCGCTGAACCCTCACGCCCCTGTTCGGGCGGCGCAGCGGTTCGAGCCCCGGTGTCCGTCCTCCAGACTCGTGCCTACAACAGGACGCTAGTGCTTTGCCGCGAAAATTCCGAGACCGCCCGCAGCTGTGGGAGCGATTTGCAATCGCGACCGCCGCGACGCGGAAGTCGCGACTGCAAGTCGCTCCCACAGCACCGAGTGGGCATGCCGGCGGTCTTGGGACTTCCGCAGCGGTGCACTAGGCGGCGGGCAGCATACGCCACCGGCCATCTCCAGGCTCCCCGACTCCCCCCAATGCCGTTAAGTCAAGGTTCAGAAACAAGTGGTGCAGACGCAACGACGAAACGGCCAATCCAAAGGCTCAGCGAGCGGGCGTCTGCGCCACTTGTTTCTGAACCGATCCTAAGCTAAGCCGTGGGAGCGGCTTCCAGCCGCGACGCTCTGCGCGCGGGCCGAGTCGCGGCTTGAAGCCGCTCCCACAAAGCGTTGCAATCGCTCGCTAACTTAATGGCATTGCGACTCCCCCTCCCTCGATTCAATGACTCCCCCTCCCGCGTTTAATAAGCTGTTCTATACCGGATACCGATGATGACTGAAGTCCCTGTTCCCGCTCCAGGCATTGAGCTACTGACGATGGATCTGCCGATGGCGGTTTCGGGTCTGATTCTGGTGCTGACATTTCTCGGCATCTTCACCGAAGGCATTCATCACATCCATCGCACAAAGGTCGCGATGCTCGGCGCCGCATGCATGACCTTCGCCGGCCAGCTGCTGGGCTTCTACAGCCCCGAGCAGGCGCTTGGGGCGATCGACTGGAACGTGATCTTCCTGCTCGCGGCGATGATGATGATCGTCGCGATCATGATCCCCACCGGTGGCTTTCAGGCGATCGCCTTCTGGATCGCACGCAAGTCGGGGGGGCGTCAATTCGTGCTCCTGGCCATGCTCGGTTCGGCGGTCACGCTGCTGTCGCTGTTGCTCGACAACGTGACCACCGTCGTCATCTTCGGGCCGTTGATCCTGCTGATTGCCCAGGTGCTCAAGGTCTCCCCGATCCCCTACCTGTTGGCGGCGGCGCTGCTCACCGACACCGGCGGTGTCGCAACCCTGGTGGGCGATCCGCCGAACCTCATGATCGGCTCGGCCGCCGACATCGACTTCACGACCTTCTTGCTGCGTATGGGCGGCGTCGTCTTCGCCGCTTGGATCAGCACACTGCTGATGCTGTGGCTGTTGTTCCGCAAGGAGCTCTCGGTGAAGCCGGCGCCGGTCCAATTCGCGGAAAACCTAAAGCTCGAAGATCCCAAGACCTGGAAGCTCTCCCTCGGGGTGCTCGGCCTGATGGTGGTGCTGTTTATCTTTCACCGCGCCCTGGGCTGGGACGCCTGGGTGGTCGCGGCCACCGGCCTGTTGGTCCTGTTGGTGACGGGCCGCACGCTGCAGCTGGACCCGTACTTGGAGAAGGTCGAGCATGCATTGCTGCTGTTCTTCATTTCGCTGTTCGTGCTCGTCGGCGGCGTCGAGCACAGCCAGTTCCTGCAGTACGTGGGTCAAGGTATCCTGCCCTTCGTCCAGCACGACATGCTGCTCGCCTGCCTTGCCCTGCTGTGGGTGGCAGCCTTCCTCTCCGCCTTGATCGACAATATTCCGTTCACGGCAGCGATGATCCCGATCTTGCTCGGCATCGAGGCTCAGGGCATCAATGTCACCCCGTTGTGGTGGTGCTTGTCGATGGGTGTCGGCATGGGCGGCAACGGCAGCCACATCGGCTCCACGGCCAATGTGTTCATCGTGACCCTGTCGGAACGTCTGGCGAGACAGGAGAAAAACCCCGCCTTCGCCATCACGCCGGGGCTATGGGCAAGAAAGGGCACGCCAATCATGTTCACCACGCTGGTCGTCTGCTCTGTTTTCGTCGTCATGTACTTCGATTTCTTTGCCGCACCCATTCATCCCTAAACCGGCGCACGGCCCCCGGGGCTGTTGCGCGACCAATTAGACGCTGAGGTGACCGCTATGACTTGCCGGAATGCGATGCTTGAACGGGTGGTTTCGGTCTCACCGCAACACACCATCGGCGAGGCGCTGAATGTGCTGCAGCGCGAAAACGTTCGCCGCGCGCCCATCGTCGATGCCCAGGACGTCTTCCTGGGCCACTTCGAGCTCGCAAAGGTGCTCGCCAAGCTCTTGCCAGGCCCCTTGGCCTTGGGTTCACAGGGCCTGATGGGCGCGCACATGCGGCTGGACTACATGCTCGACTCAGACTCCGACGTGGTCCAACACCTGCGCTCGCTGCTCTCGGTGCCGGTGCTGGAGGTGATGGACGAGAGCCCTGTGCTGGTGCGTCCAACCACCCCGCTGCTGGAGGGCATCCGCTTGTTGGTGGAGCATGGCGGTCCCGTGCCCGTGGTGCAGGAGCAAGACAACAAGCTGGTTGGGCTGATCTCGGTGCAGTCGGCAATCAAGGTATTGCTGGATGCCTTCGGGGTAGCCCCCCTCGAGGACGAAGACGCCGGCTGATCGTTCTGAAATCATGGTTCTCGGGGCCGAGATTGATGGAGTCGATTCAGAGCATCCGCGCTCGCGAGCGCCGTCGGCTTAGGACATAATGCCGGCCCCTGCCCCGACCGCGTCCCCATCGTTGGAGCCCCTCCCATGCGTTTTTCCCTCGGCCTCGTCGCCGTCGTCCTGTCGTGCATGTTGCCCGCGCTCGCCCAGGCGATGGAAGAGGTCCCCCACCCGCTGGATCTGACCGCCACGCCCATCGGCTATGCCGCGCTGGTGGTGTTCGTGCTGGCCTACTTGCTGGTGATGGCGGAGGAGCTGCTGCATCTGAGCAAGTCCAAGCCCGTGATCATCGCCGCCGGCGTCATCTGGGCCATGATCGCCTACGAATACATGCACTCCGGCCTGCCCCATGTGGTCGAGGATGCGGTCCGCTACAACCTGATGGAATACGCCGAGCTGATGCTGTTCCTGCTGGTGGCCATGACCTACATCAACGCCATGCAGGAGCGCCGGGTCTTCGATGCCCTGCGCGCCTGGCTGATCCGCAAGGGCTTCGGGCTGCGGGCGCTGTTCTGGATGACCGGCACGCTGGCGTTCGTGATCTCGCCGGTGGCCGACAACCTGACCACATCGCTGCTCATGTGCGCCGTCGTGCTCGCCGTAGCCGGCGACAATACGCGCTTTGTCACGCTGGCCTGCATCAACATCGTGGTCGCCGCCAATGCCGGCGGCGCCTTCAGCCCGTTCGGCGACATCACCACCCTGATGGTCTGGCAAAAGGGCATCATCGACTTCTTGGGCTTCTTCGACCTGTTCATCCCGTCGTTGGTGAATTGGCTGGTGCCGGCGGTGCTGATGTTCTTTGCCGTCCCCAACGAAAAGCCCACGATCATGACCCGGCCGGAACCCCTCAAGCGCGGTGCCCGGCGCATCATCGGCCTGTTCCTGGCGACCATCGCCACCGCGGTCAGCTTCCAACAGTTCCTCCACTTGCCGCCGGTCATCGGCATGCTCAGCGGCCTGGGCTACCTGCAGTTCTTCGCCTTTTATCTGCGCATGACCCATCACAGCTGGCAGGAGAGCATGCGCAGCCGCGTCCAGGAGGGCGAGCTCGGCGACGTGCCGCCGTTTGACGTGTTCAACAAGATCGCCCGCGCCGAATGGGACACGCTGCTGTTCTTCTACGGCGTCGTGCTCTGTGTCGGCGGCCTGGGGTTCATCGGCTACCTGGCCATGGCCTCGGAGGTGATGTACAACCAGTGGGGCGCCACCAACGCCAACATCGCCGTCGGCGCCATCTCCGCCATCGTCGACAACATCCCGGTGATGTTCGCCGTGCTGACCATGCAGCCGCAGATGTCCGAGACGCAATGGCTGCTGGTGACCCTCACCGCCGGCGTCGGCGGCTCATTGCTGTCCATCGGCTCCGCCGCCGGCGTCGCGCTGATGGGCCAGGCGCGGGGCAAATACACCTTCTTCAAGCACCTGGAATGGACGCCGGCCATCGCGCTGGGCTACTTCGCCAGCATCGAGACCCACCTGTGGCTGAATGGCTGACCCGCCTTAGGCGGACAGGACTAGGGAACAATTCAGAAACAAAGTGAACATGTCAGCTCGTTGTCGTTGTCGTTGTCGTAATCGTCGTCGGATGCTTGATTGCGACAACGGCAACGGCAACGGCAACGGCAACGGCAACGACAACGACAACGACAACGACAACGACAACGACAACGACAACGACAACGACAACGAATCCTAGTTGTGCTATGGAGTCGTTTAACTTGTTAGTTAACCGTTACCAGGCACCGGTTCGCCATCAATCCGGCTGACAACCCGGACACCGATACAGCCGCCGCCCGCCCACCTCCAACCGTTCGATGCGCGTGCCGCAGACATGGCAGGGCCGCCCGTCGCGCCCGAATACGGCAAAACGATAGCCCCGGCGCCCCTCCCCCGCCGCCTTCAGCGCCGCGACCCGAGCCTCGGGATTGGTGACGCCGCCGCTGCGGTAGGCCCGCGCCCCGATCTCCAGCGTCGTCCGCGCAAGCCGGTTGCGGGTCTTCAGGTCCAGCTCGCGGGGGCGTCGCTTGGGATGCAGCCCGGCGGCGAACAGCGTCTCGCTGCGCAGATAGTTGCCGAGGCCGGCCAGAAAGCCCTGGTCCAGGTAGAGGGCGCCGAGCGAGCGGTTGCGAAAGGCCGGCGCGGTCAACCGCCGGGCCAGGTCGCGCCAGTGCAGGCTCGGGTCGAGCAGGTCCGGCCCGAGCCGGGACAGGTAGGGATGACGCAGCAGCCCGTCGGCATCCAGCACGGCGATGTCCGAGGCGCTGTACAGCAGCGCGCTGTCGGTCTCGGTGTGCAGCGCCACCCGCAGGCTGCGCCCGGTGCGCGGCAGCTCACCGCGGCGGCGCAGGTACCAAACGCCATAGAGCTGGTTGTGGGCATACAGCGTCAGGCCAAGATCGAAGCCGATCAACAGCGCCTTGCCGTGGGTCTCGACAGCGACCACCCGGGCGCCGGTCAGCTCATCCTCGAACCGCCGCAGCCGCGGCAGGCCGAAATGGACCTCGGCGAGTCGTTGGCCGTCGATGGCCGCGGCGATGCGGTCGGCGGCGCGACGGATTTCGGGGCCTTCGGGCATGGGGCGTCAGTGCAGCAACCGGGCCCGCCGGTATTCGTGCCGCGGGAGCCGCTCGCGGCCCTCCAGCGCCAGCGTCAGGGCGACGTCGATATCCTCGTCGTCCGTCGAGTCTCCGGGTTGCGACATGGGGGGCTCCAGCGGGGGTGGGTGGTCAATCTTCGGTCGATCTGATCTTAACCCGTTTCGTCACGGTGACTTGCGGGGCTTCGCCACGGGTGGTGCACAGGGTTATCCACAGCGACTGTGGGCAAGTCCCGGGCCGGCGGATCAGCCATTGGCGCCAAGCCCCGCGAGCAGTGCCCGCCAGGTCGCCGCGTCGAGGCCGGCCTCGGGGCCGAGGGACCGGAGCCGGAGATTGTGCCGACGGGCTCGAACACATGCAATCATTAAAATATTTACATATTAGAATATTCTGATATAGTAACGCTCATCGCAGCCAACCACGGCACGCACGAGACCCTTACCCACCCTTTTCGGAGCTTATCCATGAAGACCTTCACCAAGATCGCCACCGCCGCCGCCCTGATCACCGTTTCCGCCAGCGCCTCGGCCTGGGGTCCGTTCACCTCGTTCGCCGACGACTTCTTCGGTGACGGCTTCGCCGACACCTTCGCCGACGGCAACTTCGACATGAACATGAACGCCCGCTCCAGCGCCTTCACCCGCGGCTACGGTCGCGGTCGCGGCTACGGCTACAACCAGTACACCCCCTACGCCTACGGTGCGCCCTACGGCTATGCCCCCGGCTACGGCTATCCGGCCCCCATGCAGCAGGTCCCGGCCGCTCCGGCCCCGGCAACTCAGCAGCCCATGACCCAGGCGCCGATGCCTCAGTTCCCCGGCATGCAGTTCCCGATGGCCCAGGCCCCGGTCGCCCGCTAAGTCCCGATCCGGCTGCTGCCCAGGCGCCCGAACGGGGCGTGGTGCAGCACCTTCAGGAACGATCGGCCCCGATCCTCGCTCGAGGATTCGGGGCCTTTTTGCGTCGGCCACGAGCCGGCTTACATCTCCTTGCGGATGTTGAGCTTGCCAAACCCAGCATCTCCGAAGATCGGCATCGGCATTGCCACGCGGCGCCTGGACGCCCGGGCAAGCGCAGTGCCGGGGATTGCGGCGACGACTGCGCAAGCGCATCGGAGCGCAGCGGGTTTGACAGCCCAATCGATGCAGAGCAGCATACGGCGGCGATTGCCCTGACCGATCGGGGCGGCCCATCGGCCCGCCCCCAGACGCCTCCCGGAGCCCACGAACCATGCACATCGTCGATGGCGCCCTCAGCGCACCGGTGCTCATCGGCGGCGGCATGCTGGCCGCGGCCGGCGTCGCCCGCGGCCTAAGCGCCCTGAGCTTGGAGCAGATCCCCGCCGCGGGTGTGCTGAGCGCCGCCTTCTTCGTCGCCGCGCTGGTGCATGTGCCGGTCGGCCCGGCGAGCGTACACCTGCTGATGAGTGGCCTCGCCGGCCTGGTGCTGGGCTGGGCCGCCTTCCCGGCGCTGTTTGTCGGACTCACCTTGCAGGCCGTGTTCTTCGGCTTCGGCGGGCTGACCGTGCTGGGCGTCAATACCCTGAACATCGCCTTGCCCGCGGTGCTGATCGGTCTGCTGCTGCACCGCGGGGCGGCCAGCGCCCATAGACGCATCGCCGCGCTGGCCGGCTTTGCCGCCGGCGCGCTGGCGATACTGCTGTCGGGACTGATGGTGGCCACGGCCCTGTGGCTGTCGGGCGATGAATTCATCCCCGCCGCAAAGCTGGTGGTCCTGGCGCACCTGCCCGTGGCGCTGATCGAAGGGCTGGTCTGCGCCGCTGCCGTAACCTTGATCGGCCGGGTCAAGCCCGAGCTGTTCGATGCGTTCTCGCCGGTGCCGTCACCGATCGGTGCCGAGCCGGCGCAGCGGATACAGCGCCCGAGCCCGCGGCCCGGTATCAGCGTCTTGAACGAGCGCTGACCCCGCGCGTGGGCCAGATCCTTGGTGATGCCGCCAGGCCGCCGCCGCGCCCGGGCCCGGGAACATCCGGCAACCCGATCGCGATGCTCGACCCGCGCACCCGCATCCTCGCCGCCGCGGCCTTCGCGGCGGTCACCGTCGCGCTGCAAGATCTGCGGCTGCTGGCGCTCCCGCTGCTGTTGGCCGTGCTGGCCATGCGCCGCGCCCAACTGCCAACCGCATCGACGCTGAAGCGCATGGCCATGATGGACGGCTTCATCGTTTTTCTGCTGCTGACGCTGCCGTTCACGGTGCCCGGGGAGCCGGCGCTCAGCCTGTTCGGCTGGCCCGCCTCCAAGGCCGGTCTGGCGCAGGCCGCGGCGATCGCGCTGAAGGCCAACGCCATCGTGCTGATGCTGCTGTCGCTGGTGGGCTCCATGGACCCCACCGCCCTCGGGCACGCACTCGCGCGGCTCAGGGTCGCGCCGAACCTGGTGCACCTGCTGTTGTTTACGGTGCGCTATATCGCCGTGGTGGAGGACGAGTACCGGCGCCAGCGCCGGGCCATGCGTCTGCGCGGCTTTCGTGTGCGCATGGATCGGCACACGCTGCGCAGCCTGGGCTACCTGATCGGCATGCTGCTGGTGCGTGCGCTGGAGCGCTCGGAGCGCATCCTGGTCGCCATGCGCTGCCGCGGCTTCACCGGACGCTTGGTACTGTTCGATGAGCTGCGCTTCGGGCGCCGCGACGCCCTGTTCGGTGCCGGCGTCGGGATGCTGCTGGTGCTGCTGCTGGCCGGCGACCTCGCGCTGCGTCTCGGGAGCGGGCTCGATGCCGGCCCTGCTTGAGCTGGCGGACATCCACTTCGCCTATCCGCGACGCCCGCCGGTGCTGCGCGGGGCCAGCCTGGTGCTGCGCCCCGGCGAGCGCCTCGCCATCAACGGTGCGAACGGGGCCGGCAAGAGCACGCTGCTGATGCTGCTCGTGGGCGTGCTGCGACCATCCGCCGGCCGGGTGCTGGCGTTCGGCAGCGAGCGCCGAGCCGAGCACGACTTCCACGAGGTGCGCCGGCGCGTCGGCTTCGTCTTTCAGGACCCGGATGATCAGCTCTTCTGCCCCACCGTGGTGGAGGATGTGGCCTTCGGCCCGCTCAACCTCGGCCAGTCGCGCGCCCGGGCGTTGGCGACCGTGGATCGGGTGCTCGCCGAGCTTGGGCTGTCGGCGTTGCGGGATCGGGTCACCCACAAGCTCTCCGGCGGCGAGAAGCGGCTGATCTCCATCGCCGGCGTCCTGGCCATGGCGCCGGACGTGCTGCTGCTCGACGAGCCCACCAATGCGCTGGATGAGCAGACCAGGACACGGCTGGTGGAGATCCTGCTCGGGCTGCCGCAGACGATGATCATCGTCTCCCACGATGCGCACTTTCGCCGCCGCATCGCCACGCGCACGCTGGCGCTGCGCGACGGTGTGCTTGCAGCGCATCGGCATGCCTAGTCTCCTACTCCCTCGCGAGGAGCTCAAGCGCATCGACGTCGCAGGGCTCGATGCCCTCAAGGCCCGCGCGGCCGAGACCCGCGCCCTGATCGACGCCCTCGACCCGGAAGGCCGGGAGATGCTCCGCAAGGTCCTCGAAAAGCTCGGGTGACGGCACGTCACCACCGGCCCCGCATTGCAGTACCGGTGACGCCGGAGAGAAGACCGTCGGCTCTTCGCGAATTCCGGCATGATCGCTACGGGAATCGAATCCTGCAAACCGCTGACGAAGCCCCACGTCAACAATAGGTTAGGGCAACAGCGAGATAGGATTATGATCCACACAGACACCGCCGACATTCAGAACGCCGAAACGAAGATTTCGCGGATCGCAACCGAGATCGCGCAGGAGCTGCTCAAGCTGCCGCCGGCCTTGGCAAGCGTCCGCCTCGGTGAGATCGAATCCAGGTTTCACCGCGACCTTGCCCGCGCCGGGCTCACCGACGAGCAAGCCGCCTTCTTCGTCGCCGGGATGCGCGATCAGGTCTGCACGGTCGTCAGCGACCTGGTCAGCACGCCGAGCGCCGGCGTCACGCTGCACTGACTGATGGGCACGCGATGCTTTGCCCATCCTACCGACCGTATTTCTCGATGTCTCATCCCCGACTGCCCCAGCGCACACCGACCATCTTCCGGAGAACCCCAATGAACGAGAGCGAGATCGTGGCCCGCATCACCGGCCTGTACCCCGATGCCCAAGTGGACGTGGCGGGAGAGGGCTGCAACTTTGAGGTCCAGGTGCTGACCCCGGCCTTCGAAGGCATGAAGACCCTGAATCGACAGCGCGACATCCTGGCGCTGTTCAAGGACGAGCTCGCCACCGGCAAGCTCCACGCCCTGGGCGTCAAGGCCAAGACGCCGGCCGAGGTGCAGCCCGGCCCGTGAGCCGGCCCGGCGCAGCGGCCCCGGACGCGCGGCCCAAAGGCGAGCGTACCGAGCGCGCCACGATGGAAATGGTGCCATCAGCCCGAGCGACGCGGGGCGAGCTGGCGCAACACCACTGCCGCCCAACGGGGGGCGATCGCCGTGGGGCTGCGGCGCACGCCGGGCCTGAAGCCGACGCTGCGCGCTGCCGGTTGGTGGGAGGAGGTCTGGCCCGACGCGGTCGCGGATGCTACCGCCGAGACCGGCCTGGGGGGCCTGCCGGCGGATTGCCCATGGAGCGCGGCGCAGATCCTCGAGCTTCCGAGCCGATCGCGTCTGCCTTCAAACTGGAAGGCGCAACGCCCCTCGTGCCCGCGTTGTCCCTCGCCACCGACGCGATGCGGGTCGTTTGGTAGCGAGGCTTTGACGGGGGCGGCGGATGCGCTTTCGCTGATCCGTGTCGGCCTGGAGGCCGACCCTCCCGGGCGACGCTCCCGGGCGACGCCTCCGCCGGGGACTATCGTGCCCGGGAGGGTCGCCCTCCAGGGCGACACGGACCTGACCGAGCCGCCGCGGGCAGCGAGCCCACGGCGGGTGCTGGCCGACCGCGGGCCGCCGATGCCGCGGCAGCGGGCTTGGTCCGGGATCGGCGCGATGTCGCGGGCCGTCGGACGCCTACCGGGCGCGGAAGACCAGAACACAGAAAGCAGGATTCAGAAAACAGGATGAGCCAGGGAGAATCGCACCACGCGAAAACCCAGGTTGTCGTCCCAGTCGTCCGGGATGCCCCTGTTGCGGGACGCGGCCCGACATACACGCGGCGCGTCTCGATAGCTACCGCCACGGATGATCCGAAGGTCTGTGCCACCAGGGTCGTTGCGCCCATCGCCGGGGACGAACGGCCAGTTGAAGGCCGGCTCACCCCAGTCTGGCCCCCACCGGGTCGCCGTCCACTCCCAGCAGTTGCCGGCCAGGTCCCGCGCCTGCTCGCTGGACCGATCCGGGAACAGCCCGACGGCGGTGGTGGTCTCCAGCCCGGCATCCCCGGTGTTCGCTGCCCCGGCCCGCCAATCGTCGCCCCAGGGCCAGCGCCGATGCCGCGGTGCCTGGGGACGCTCGGGGCCGCGGGCGGCACGCTCCCAGCAGACCTCGGTGGGCAGGCGGATGTCCATGTCCGCCGCCAACAGCCCGTCCTGCCGCCAGCGCAGCGTCAGCCAGCGGCAGAAGGCCATGGCCTCGTACCAACCCGTCCGGATCGCCGGATGGCCCGGCAGCCGGTCCGCGGCCCGGTCGGCGTCGAGCCAGTGGCTCAGCCGCTCGGCGCCTTCGCGACGCCACCAGACCACCGCCGCATCGTCGAGGGACGGGTCGGCATCGGCATCGGCCCCCAGGTCGCGGGCGAACCACCAGCAGCGCGGCGGCTCCGCCTGGCCGGGCCGGCCATAGCCGTCGGCGGCGCGGGCGAAGGCGGCGAACTGGGCGTTGGTGATGGGGTAGCGGGCGATCTCGAAGCCCGGCAGGTGGATGGGCTCGCCGCCGAACTCGATGGGCTCGGCCTGCGGGTCGTCGCGGTCGCTGCCGGGCGTGAACCGCCCGGGCGGGATGGACACCCAGGCCAGGTCCGTCGGCAGCAGCGCGAAGGGCGCGGTCGGGTCCGGCGTCCAGCCGGCCGGGACGACGCCGGGGCGGCGCAGCGCGAGGCGGCCGGCGGCGATGCCGAGCTGGCGGCGGGTCTCGGGGCTCGGGGCCTGGTGGTCGCCCACCGCCTGGACGCGGTCCAGCAGCAGGGTCTTCAGGGCCTCCAGCTCCGGCCCATGCTTGGCGATCGCGTCGTCGTCTCGGCGCGGGGCCAGGTCCATCAGCGCCAGGCCGGCGGTGGCCAGGGCCGCCCATTGGCGGGGGTCGAGGTCGGTCGCGGTGGGGTCGTCGCGCAGCAGCCGGCGGAGCAGGGCCAGGGCCTTCAGCGGGTCCGGCAGCCGGGCCACGCGCAGGATGGCGAAGCGCACCAGCTCGCGCCAGTCGCCGGGGTTGGCGGCGGCGGGGCCGCTGCTCAGCGCCGCCTCAAGCCCCGGCGGGTCGCGGACCAGGGCGCAGGCGGCGAGGTATTCCTGGAACTGGCGATGGACGAAGGCGTATTGGACGTCGCGGGCGTCGTCGCCCAGGGCGTAGAGCAGGCCGGGGCGCTCGATGAGCAGGTTCTTGATCTCGGCGCGGTGGCGGTCGAACAGCGCTCGGCGGGCCGCGTCGGCGTCGGCGAGCCGGGCCTCCAGGGTCTCCTCCAGCTCGCCGATGAAGAGCTGGCGGCGGACCGTCAGCGTGGCGTCGCCGGCGGCGCGGCGGTCGTGCTGGGCCAGCAGCGCCACGCGCTCGAGCACGCCGCGCAGCAGCTCCCGGTCCACCAGCTCGCGCACCAGCGCGGGCGGCACCTGGCCGGCGTCCCGGTTGAACAGCCGCAGCCAGCGGTCGACGAACAGCGCGGTGGCCTGCTCCAGCAGCTCGGCGCGGTCCGCCGGCAGGGCCTCGCCGTCGGCGCGGCGGCGCAGGCCGAGGGCGATCAGCAGGGTCAGCAGCAAGGGGCGGGTGGCCATCTCACGGCGGGCGGGCTCCTGCGCCAGGGCCGTCAGCAGCCGCGCCTCGGCCGCCTGCGGCTCGCCGAGGGCGCGGTGCCAGTTGCGCACCAGCCGGCGGACCTGGGATGGTTGCTCCTCAGCGTCCTCGAGCCCCAGCGGGCGCAGCTCCCAGAGCCGGAAGCCGGGCAGCCGGCAGCGCGGGTAGACATAGGGCCGACCGGTGACCAGCAGCGCGCAGCCGGGGCCGAGGCTGCGGGCCAGGTGGAGGATCAGGTCGCGGGCGCGCTCGCGCCGGCCCTCGTGCATGATCTCGTCCAGGCCGTCGAGCAGCAGCAGGCCCTTGCGCGCCAGGCGCTCGCGCAGCCGGGCGAAGACGGCGTCCAGGTCCGCGGGCGCCGGGGGCGGCGCGGATAGATCCTCCGCGACCGGCAGGTCGCCCCGGTCCTGCTCGGCCAGCCGGCGACCAAGCTCGGCGCGCACGGCGGCCCAGAACGGCGCCGCGCGCTGCGCATCGGTCAGGCTGAGGTCGGCGGGCGCGTCGGGCGGCACCTGGAGCTGCTTGAGGTTCAGCCGCAGCGGCGTGCGCCCGATGAGCGGCGCCGGCCAAGGCGACCAGCCGGGGCGCTCCTCGTCGGGATGGGCGCAGCGGTAGAGGATGTCCCCCACCACCGAGGACTTGCCGCCGCCGGGGTCGCCGAGCAGCAGGCCGCAGCAGGGCCGAGCCTCGGCCTCGGCGGCGCGGATCGCGTTGGCCAGGGCATCGACGAAGGGCTGGGCGCGGTCCTCGTCCTGCTGCCGGGGCTGGTGCAGGCTGCCGCTGCCGCGGGGGTCGTAGCCGGCCTCCTCGTTGGCGGCGACGCGCAGGGGCACGTAGATGTCGGCGAGCCCCACCATCGGGCCGACAGCGGCGCTCGGGGCGGCGTCCGGAAAGATGGTCGCCAGGTCCACGCGCTGGGCCAGCGCGCGCTGATGGGCGAGGTAGGCGTCGAGGCGCTGGTCCGGGGGCCTAGACGCGCCGGCATCGGGCGCTCGGGTGACCGGCGGCGGGGCGCCGGCGTCCGGCTGCCCTGCCCCGCCGCGGGGCCAAAGCCAGGCGATGATGGTGAACACAAGGGTCAGCCAGCCGATCAGCGGCACCACCCAGGTCTCGTCGGGGTGGCCGATCATCCACCAGGCGCCGACGGCACCGGCCAGCACGAGCACCGCCACCGCGAGCAGCCGCGGCCAGCGAACGCGACCGACCGCCGCGCGCCCGGGACCAGGCGCCACCAGGCGCACGGCCAGCAACAACGCCAATAGCTGCGAAAACATCGCCACCGGCAGAAACCGCCAGAAGCTCGGCACCGGGCAGCAGCGCCACAGCCACCAGCCGACGGCGCCAAGCCCGACGAATACCATCAGGTTTGCGACCACGCCGGCCCAAGACCGGCAGGCGCCATTGCAGCGCGAGGAGAGACCCATGTGCCCTATCCAGCTCGGAGGAATCGACGGGCGACAGTGTACCCGATGGTGGATGCGCTATCGCTCATCCATAAGGATCGGTTCAGAAACAAGTGGCGCAGACGCCCGCTCGCTGGAACTTTTGATTGGCCGTTTCGTGGATGCGTCTGCACCACTTGTTTCTGAACCTTGACTAACCGACGACGGCTGATCGCGCTGTTTCGGAAGTCCACGGTCTACGAGGCCCGACCGAAGTCGGCGCACCCGGGGGAAACCCCAACGGGCCCGGCGTCGGCGGTTGACCTGAGTTATGGCGAAATTTAATCCATAACATTAGAATGTTCCGTTTCTTGGATACTGCCCGGAAGCCCCACCTCATGCTCGATCCCACCACCATCTCCGATAAAGACCGCGGTCGCACCGAGGTCAAAGAGACCACCTGTTATATGTGCGCGTGCCGCTGCGGCATCCGCGTGCATCTGCGTGACGGGGAGGTGCGCTATATCGAGGGCAACCCGGATCACCCGCTGAACCAAGGCGTGATCTGCGCCAAGGGCTCGTCCGGGATCATGAAGCAGGTGTCGCCGGCGCGGCTGACCAAGCCGCTGCGGCGCAAGAAGGGCGCCGAGCGCGGCCAGTCGCAGTTCGAGGAGATCTCCTGGGACGAGGCCATGACCATGCTCGCCGATCGTCTGGCGCGCATCCGCAAGGAAGACCCGAAAAAGTTCGCCTGCTTCACCGGCCGCGACCAGATGCAGGCCCTGACCGGCATGTTCGCCAAGCAGTTCGGCACGCCGAACTATGCCGCCCACGGCGGCTTCTGCTCGGTGAACATGGCCGCCGGCATGATCTACACCATCGGCGGGTCGTTCTGGGAATTCGGCGGGCCGGACCTGGACCGCGCCAAGCTGTTCGTGATGATCGGCACCGCCGAGGACCATCACAGCAACCCGCTGAAGATGCACATCTCCAAGTTCAAGCGCAACGGCGGGCGCTTCGTGTCCATCAATCCGGTGCGCACCGGCTACTCGGCCATCGCCGATGAATGGGTGCCGATCAAACCCGGCACCGACGGCGCGCTGATCCTGGCCCTGATCCACGAGATCATCAAGATGGGCCTGTTCGATCGCGAGTTCCTGGTGCAGTACACCAACGCCGCCGAGCTGATCATCGACGACGAGTCCCGCGACGACCACGGCCTGTTTTTCCGCGACCTCACCGTCGACGTCGTCGAAGGCTGCAACGACCCGGAGAACAAGCTCTGGTGGGACCGCAACACCGGCCAGACCCTAAGCCGCACCAAGGGTGCCGACCCGCGCCTGATGGGCAGCTACACCCTCGACGACGGCACCCCGGTCAAGCCCTCGTTCCAGCTCTTGAAGGAGCGCGTCGAGCCCTACACCCCCGAGTGGGCCGAGGGCGTCACCGGCATCCCGGCCGCCACCATCCGGCAACTGGCCCACGAGATGGGCGTCACCGCCCGCGACCATAAGATCGAGCTGCCGATCACCTGGACCGACTGCTGGGACAACGAGCACAACACCGTCACCGGCAACCCGGTCGCCTTCCACGCCATGCGCGGCCTGGCCGCCCACTCCAACGGCTTCCACAGCATCCGCGCGCTGGCCATCCTGATGACCGTGCTCGGCACCATCGACCGCCCCGGCGGCTTCCGCCACCGCGCCCCGTTCCCCCGCCCCATCCCGCCCTGCCCGAAGCCGCCCCACGGCCCCGAGTGCGTGCAGCCCGAGACCCCGCTGGACGGCATGCCGCTGGGCTGGCCGTCGACGCCGGAGCACCTGTTTGTCGACGACGACGGCGAGCCGGTGCGCATCGACAAGGCCTTCTCCTGGGAGTACCCGCTCTCGGTGCACGGCCTGATGCACAACGTCATCACCAACGCCTGGCGCGGCGACCCCTACCCCGTCGACACCCTGTTCCTGTTCATGGCCAACATGGCCTGGAACTCGTCCATGAACACCATCGGCACCCGCGAGATGCTGGTGGACAAGGACGAGACCGGTGAGTACAAGATCCCGTTCGTCGTCGTCTGCGACACCTTCTCATCGGAGACCGTGGCCTTCGCCGACCTGGTGCTGCCGGACACCACCTATCTGGAACGCTACGACGTACTCTCCATGCTCGACCGGCCGATCTCGGAGTTCGACGGCCCGGTGGACGCCGTGCGCCTGCCGGTGCTGCCGCCCAAGGGCGAGTGCCGGCCGTTCGGCGACGTCATCATCGAGCTTGGCGCGCGCCTGAAGCTGCCGGCCTTCACCAAGGAGGACGGCACGGCCAAGTACCGCAACTACGCCGACTTCGTCGTCAACTTCGAGACCTCGCCGGGCTCCGGCATCGGCTTCCTCGCCGGCTGGCGGGGCAAGTTCGGCGAGAAGGTCCTCAAGGGCGAGCCCAACCCGCGCCAGTGGGAGCACTACGAGAAGAACGGCGGCTTCTTCCACCACGAGCTCCCGCGCAGCTACCAGTACATGCGCAACTGGAACAAGGGCTACCTGCACTGGGCCCGCGCCCATGCCCTGACCCGCTGGGCCGAGCCGATCACGCTGCAGATCTACTCCGAGGTCCTGCAGCGCTTCCGCCTGGCCGCCCAGGGCAAGCGCCCCGGTCGGCAGCCGCCGGATCGGCTGCGCAAGCGCATCGAGACCTACTTCGACCCCCTGCCCTTCTACTACGAGCCGCTGGAGACCCAGCTCATCGACAAGGGCCGCTACCCGCTCAACGCGCTCACCCAGCGCCCCATGGCCATGTACCACAGCTGGGACAGCCAGAACGCCTGGCTCAGACAGATCCACAGCCACAACTACCTGTTCGTCAACCCGAAGGTGGCGGTCTCCCAAGGGCTGAAGGACGGCGACTGGATCTGGGTCGAGTCGCCGCTGGGCCGGCTGCGCTGCATGTGCCGCTTCTCGGAGGCCGTCGAGCCGGGCACGGTCTGGACCTGGAATGCCATCGGCAAGGCCGCCGGCGCCTGGTCGCTGACCAACAAGGCCGACGAGTCGCGCAAGGGCTTCCTGCTCAACCACCTGATCGCCGAGGAACTGCCGGCGCATGAGGCCGGCGACCACCTGTCGAACTCCGACCCGGTCACCGGCCAGGCGGCCTGGTTCGACCTGCGGGTGCGCATCGAGAAGGCCGGCCCGAACGAGCCGAAGATGACCTCGCCGCAGTTCGACCCGATGCCGACGCTGCCCGGCCAGGAGCGCCGCCGCGGGCGCTGGCAGGGCTATATCGCCGGCCTGTTCAACCGCCGTTAGCGGCCGTTTCACCGCACAAGCGCCGGGCAGCAGCACCGGCGCAGAGAGTAAAGATCGCATCGCCCTTCGATCGTTCCACTGTCTGCGCCGCTGCGTACTCCACGACGCTTCCACCAGCTCGATCGCCCGATTATGACCATGCAGGACAATACCGAAGCCGACCACGACCGCTTCCTCTCCGAGACCACCGCCCAAGGCCAGGTCTGGGGCCTGCACGGCAACGTCGGCTGGGCCGTCACCGAATCCGAAGACGAGCCCGACCGCGTGGTCTACCCGTTCTGGTCCGAGCGCACCGACGCCGCCGCCCACTGCAGCGGCGACTGGGCGCAGTTCAAGCCCAAGGCCATCCCCCTCGACGACCTGCTCGAGCGCTGGCTGCCGGGCATGAGCGACGACGGCGTGCTGGTGGGGACCAATTGGGACGCGGACCTCAGCGGCGCCGAATGGGAGCCGCTGGAGCTGGCCGAGCAGCTGTACGCGGCCAACAGCGAGTAAGGGGTCGCCTATCCACCCTCCACGCGGACCGCGACGCCCTAGAGGCGCGAAGGCGCAAAGAATTTTACGTATCTGGATATGACATCATGAGTCAGTTAGCCCTGGTCATCGACCTCAACGTCTGCGTCGGCTGCCATGCCTGCGTGACCTCGTGCAAGCAATGGAACACCTCCGGCTGGGCCGGACCCATGACGGACGAGAACCCCTACGGCGCCGACCCCACCGGCACCTTCTTCAACCGCGTGCAGACCTTCGAGGTCGGCACCTACCCGTCCACCGAGACGGTGCACTTCCCCAAGAGCTGCCTGCACTGCGAAGAGGCCCCCTGCGTGCCGGTCTGCCCCACCGGCGCCTCCTACAAGCGCGAGGACAACGGCGTGGTCCTGGTGGACTACGACAAGTGCATCGGCTGCAAATACTGCTCCTGGGCCTGCCCCTACGGCATGCGCGAGCTCGACGAGCAGCAGAAGGTCATGAAGAAATGCACCCTGTGCATCGACCGCATCACCGACCAGAGCCTGAGCGAGCGCGAGCGCAAGCCCGCCTGCGTGCTCGCCTGCCCGACCAACGCGCGGCTGTTCGGCGATGTCCACGACCCGGACTCCGAGGTCTCGGTGGCCATCCGCGAGCGCGGCGGCTACCCGCTGATGCCCGAGTGGGGCACCAAACCGGCCAATCACTACCTGCCACGGCGCAAGACCCGCATCAACATCAGCGACGACGAACTGATGCGCGCGGACAACCCGCTGACCAAGGAAGACATCACCGAATACCACGGCGAGGAGACCCTCGACGACGTGGCCTGGTAGGCGCATGCACTCGGGTGTCGCTTTTCACCGCACGGGGGGCAAACGCTGCGCCCCCCGAGGCTTGATAGCCGCTGATTCGTTGTCGTAGTCGTAGCGATCGAAGCCGCGGAAAAGCACGCCCAACCGAGACAACATCCAACCCGTAGGACTTGCATCCCATGCATCCAGCCTTCTCCGTTATCTTCCTCACGACGCTGATCGGCGCCGGCCAGGGGCTGTTTCTGGCCCTGTTCACCGGCCAGGTCTACGCCTCCATCGAGCTGATCGACCCGCAGAGCGACAGCTTCTACGCCATCGGCAGCGCCATGGCGCTGGTGCTGCTGATCGGCGGTCTGGCCGCCTCGTTCTTCCACCTCGGCCGGCCCGAACGGGCCTGGCGCGCGGCCAGCAAATGGCGCACCTCCTGGCTGTCGCGCGAGGTCATCGTGCTGCCGATGATGATGGCCCTGGTGTTCATCTACGGCCTGGCGCACTGGCTGCACTGGACCGCCCCGTTCTTCGTCGTCGGCGACGGCGCGCTGCCCATCGATCTGACCATGGTCGTCGGCCTGCTCGGCACCCTGGTGGCGTTCGCGCTGTTCGTCTGCACCGCCATGATCTACGCCAGCGTCAAGTTCCTGGAGGAGTGGCACTCGCCCTACACCGTCGCCAACTTCACCTTCTTAGGGCTCGCCTCCGGTTTCATGCTCTGCGCGGCCTATTCCGCCTACATCGGCAACCACCTGATCGGCTTCTACGGCATCTGGGCGGTGGTGTTCACGCTGTTCGGCCTCGCCTCGCGCGCCGCCTCGCTGCTGCGCAACACCACGCTCAAGCACAAGAGCACGCTGGAGACGGCCATCGGCATCCGCCACCGCACCATCACGCAGACCACCCAGGGCTTCACCGCCGGCTCGTTCAACACCCGGGAGTTCTTCCACCACAGCTCCCTCGACACCCTGAAGACCGTTCGCCTCGCCTTCCTGGTCCTGGTCTTCCCGGTGCCCATCCTGCTCATCGGCGCCGCCTACGCCACCCAGTCGTCCACGCTGCCGATCCTCGCCGTCGCCGTCCAGTACCTCGGCCTCATGGCCGAGCGCTGGTACTTCTTCGCCGAGGCCAAGCACCCGCAGAACCTCTACTACCAAAACGTGGCCTGAGCAGCGGCCAGTCCGTTTCACCACCGGCGTAGGTGGGGCGTTCGGCCCATCGCCCCACCTAACCTGGAGAAACAAGATGACCGCAATCTCCCTGGAAGCCCGCGTCTCGGCAGATCGCCGCCTGTTGTTGGAATTACCCCCGGAGTTTCCCGACGGCCCAGGCGGCCTCCGCAACAGCAGCCCTCGCGGTCCTCGGAGACCCAACGCGCATCTTCGTGGGCAGCGACTACCTTCGCCTGGAGACTACGCCGAAGCCCAGCTTCCACAAGAAGGATGCCGAAGTCGCGTTCTACGACAGATTTTTCCAGTCGATATCCGAATGGGTCCTCTCCGACGCGGCCTTGACTGAACTAGCCGTTTCGCTCGCCAGCCGCTATGACCTGACGCCCGTCGATGCCCTGCATGCGGCCGCCGGTACAGGAGAGCGAGTCCTTCGCCCTGTCGACTTCGCACTGACGGCAGTCGCCCTAGCGGGCATCGTCGTGCGCATCCCGCCCAAGAACCGCTGTCCGTCAACGCGTCAACCCGCCGTCATCGTCCTTAAACACTTTGTTGACATTCTTGCCCGAAAACCCGGCCAATATCAACTTATCAAGGCAAATTTGCCTGATAACTCGGGGAGGGCCGGCTTATCAGGCAAGTTTGCCCGAAAAGCCGGGGAATATCAGGTTATCAGGGCAAATTTGCCTTGATAAGTGCTACCAGGGGAGAAAGACTTGCAAATTTGCCTGAAAACATGGTTAATATCGACTTAGCAAGGCGATATGGCCTTGATACTAATTGTTGGGCGTAGTGAGAATCGTCGCGATCCGTTGTGAAGTTCACTGTCACCGAACATGCCCGGAAGCGTTGCGCTCGACGCGGCATTGATCTTCAATGGATCTCGGAAGCAATACAAAATCCACGGGAAGCCTTTCCGGATGTTGTTGATCCAGATGCAACGCATCTGCGCTACGATGTTCCGCAGCGCGGATTTCAAACACTCAGGGTTGTGGTGAATGACTCCGTTGATCCCCCTCGGATTATCACAGCGTTTTTCGAAGGTTAAGAGAATCCGCCCATGAAGCTCGAGTTTGACCCGATCGCCGATGCCGCTTACTTCGAGATCGCCCAGGGCGAAGTCGCCTCCACCCGCGAGATTGAGCCAGGCATCAACGGAGACTACGACGCCGAAGGCCACCTAATTGGCATTGAGGTTTTGGGCGTAAGCAAGCGATCCGATATCGAAGGCGTTGCCAAGGCGGCCTGAAAGGTTTATGGCCCAACAAGCCCGCCAGCCCGACGCCAAACTGCGGCCCGCGCTTCGCGCGTGGCCGCAGTTTGGCGCGGGCTGCGGTTAACGTTAGTCTTTCACAGAACTGAAACGCCCGCCTTGGGCATCTCAGCGCGCAGGAGCGGGGTCACGCAAGAGCGGGATGTTCAAGTCTTGCAATCACGCATGTGTGTGATTGCAAGACTTGAGCCCGATCATGTGGGACCCCGATCATGTGCTGGCGTTGAACCAGGACGTTGACATATTCCATTGACGGCGTACTCCACCCTCGCTAGCTTTTTGCCCGATCTAACCTGGACGCTCAGGGTGGTTTGGATTTCCTATCCGTCCCATCCTGCTCGCGCAGGACCGCATGGCGGGGAGCTTGGGCGCCCCGGAGCGACCCAGGCCATGGCACCGTAAACCCGAACGGAGAGATCGTCATGATTGGAACGCACATCTCGCGTGCGCTTGGGCGCGTCTTGCAAACCTCGCCGGGCCGTCCGACCTTGCTGCCGGGCCTGCTCTGCTTGCTGGCCCTCGCCGGGTCCGCCCGGGCCGCCGAGGACCAGGCCGCGAAGCCGCCGCCGTCGGTGGTGGTGGCAACGATCAGCACGCGCCCGGTCGCCGAGCGCGAGCGCTTCATCGGCACCGTCAAGGCGATCCAATCCGTGGCCGTGAAGGCCAGCGCCGAGGGTTATCTGAAGCAGGTCGCGTTCGAGCAGGGCCGCATGGTCAAGCAGGGACAGTTGCTCTACCAGATCGAGCAGGGGCCCTATCAGGCCAACCTCGACAGCGCCCAGGGCCAGTCCGCCGCCGCCGACGCGTCGCTCGCGAGCGCGCTGGCCGAGCTGGACGACAAGCAGGCCGACTTCGCGCGCCAGAAAGAGCTCCAGGCGCGGGGCAACACATCCAAGACCAGCTTCGACCAGGCCAAGGCCGCCCTCGACGAGGCAAAGGCCAGCGTCGCTCAGGCCAAGGCCAGCCAGCAGCAGGCCAAGGCGGCGCTGGCGTCGGCCGAGATCGACCTGGGCTACACCACCATCAGGAGCGCGATCGACGGCCGCATCGGCGCTACCGCCTACACGGTCGGCAATCTCATCGACGAGACCAGCGGCACGCTCGCGACCGTGGTCCAGCTCGACCCGATCCGCGCGGTGTTCTCGATCCCGAGCGCGGATTTCGTCAAGTTCCAGGAGATGGCCGGGGCCGGCGCCGGCGATGGCCAGGCGGAGGCGGCACGCGAGCTGTATCGGCCGCGGCTGATCCTGCCCACCGGCGAGGTCTATGCGCAGCCGGGCAAGATCGCCTTTGCCGACAATCAGGTCGATGCCGGGACCGGCACGATCGCCATCTACGCCGACTTCCCGAACCCGAAGCACGTGCTGCTGCCGGGGCAGTTCATCAACGCAACCGTCCACACATCGCGGGAGCTCACCCTACCCGTGGTCCCGGCGGCGGCGATCCAGCGCTCCCGCGACGGCGAGCAGGTGTATGTGGTCGGTAAGGGCAACCGCATTGAGGAGCGGACCATCGAGACGGGCAGCCAGATCGGCTCCGGCTACGCGGTGAAGTCGGGCCTGAAGGAGGGCGAGCGTGTCGTCGTCTCCGGCATCCAGAAGGCCTCGCCCGGGGTCGTCGTCAACCCGGTGACGCAGGCCACCGCGGCAGATCACGGCGCTGGCACCGTCACGCCCGAGGCCGCGCCTGGGGCCACAAGACATGCGCCCGCCAAGCCGACACCGATCAAGGACCCGGACCCGAGCGGCGACTCGAGTGCCGATGCCGCCGACGGCGATGCCGCAGCGGAGGCTCCCGGACCCAAGACAAAGGATGTCGGCGGCTCGGCGGATGCCGGTTAGGAGGCTGCCATGATCTCCAAGACATTCATCGATCGACCGCGCCTGGCGGCCGTTGTCTCCATCGTTCTCGTGGTCGCAGGCCTGCTGGCCATGTTCATGATCCCGGTCGCGCAGTATCCGCCGATCACGCCACCGACGGTGCAGGTCAACGCCAGCTACCCCGGCGCCGACGCCGAGACCATTGCCAATACGGTCGGCGCGCCAATCGAGGAACAGGTCAATGGCGTCCAGGACATGCTCTACCTGTCCTCGACCTCGGCCAAGGGCAGCTATTCGCTGACCGTCACCTTTGCCGTCGGTACCGATCCCAATCTCGCCCAGATCAACACCCAGAACAGCGTGTCCCAAGCCCTGGCGCAGTTGCCGGAAGAGGTGCAGGACCTGGGCATTTCGGTCAAGGCCCAATCCACCAATCTCCTGCTGGTGATCCCGGTCTATTCGCCGGACGACAGCGCAGACGCGCTGTTTCTGTCCAATTACGCCACCATCCACATCCAGGATGAGCTGGCGCGCGTCAACGGCGTCGGCACCGCAATGCAATGGGGCAGCATGGACTACTCCATGCGCATCTGGCTGAAGCCGGAGCGCATGGCGGCGCTCGGCATCACGCCGGCGGACGTGCAGGGCGCGATCGCGGAGCAGAACCAGCAGGCGGCGCTCGGCTCCATCGGCGCCGCGCCGATCGGCGACGAGCAGGTGTTCGAATACACCATCACCACCGAGGGGCAGCTGATCACGTCGGAGGAGTTCGGCCGCATCGTCGTGCGCACCGGTGCCGACGGCGCCGTGGTGCGGGTCAGGGACATCGCCCGCGTCGAGCTGGGCGCCGCGGACTACGGCTCGCTGTCCACCTACCAGGGCAAGCCGGCCGCGGCCATCGGCATCTACCAGGCGCCCGGCGCCAATGCCATCGCCGTCGCCCGCGCGGTCAGGGCGAAGCTCGACGAGCTGTCAAAGCGCTTTCCGGACGGCGTCGCGGCCGTGGTGGAGTACGACGCGACCGCCTTCGTCACCGCCTCGATCAAGGAGATCCTGTTCACGCTGGCGCTGACCGGCATCATCGTGCTCATCGTCGTCTACGTCTTTCTGCAGGATCTGCGCGCGACCATCGTGCCCGCGATCACCATCCCGGTGTCGCTGATCGGTGTCTTCGTGGTGCTGTTCGCCGCCGGCTACTCGGCGAACACCGTCAGCCTGTTCGCCATCGTGCTCGCCATCGGGCTGGTGGTCGACGACGCCATCGTCGTCGTCGAGAACGTCCAGCGCATCATGTTGGAGGAGGGCCTCGACCGGCGCGCCGCGACCCTGAAGGCGATGGACCAGGTCACCGGGCCGATCATCTCCACTACGCTGGTGCTGTTCGCGATCTTCGGGCCGGTGGCCTTCCTGCCCGGCATCTCCGGTGAGCTGTTCCGGCAGTTCTCGGTGACCATCACCGCGGCGGTCGCCATCTCGGCCATGAACGCGCTGATCCTCTCGCCGGTGCTGACCTCCATGTTCCTCGGCGTGCCGAACAGGCCCAAGCGCGGGCCGTTCAAGTGGTTCAACAGCGGGCTCGATCACACCCGCAACGGCTATCTGCGCGTCGTCTCGCTGATTGCGCGCCGCTCCATCGTCGCCGGGCTGCTCGTGGCGCTGGTCGGCACCGGCGCCGTGCTGGTGCTGGAGCGGGTGCCCACCGGCTTCATCCCCATCGAGGACCAGGGCGCGCTCTACGTCGATGTCAGCCTGCCTCCGGGCTCGGCCCTGCCGCGGACCACCGAGGTCATGGAGCAGGTCTATGAGATCAGCAGCAAGCTCCCCGGGGTGGCCAGCGTGCTCAATGTGGCCGGGTTCAGCATCCTCACCAATGCCGCGTCATCCGACGCCGGGCTCGGCGTGATCGTGCTCGAGCCCTGGGACAACCGCACCACCAAGGATACCGAGCTGCTCGGGCTGTACAACAAGCTGAGCGCGGAGCTGGCCGCGATACCGGGCGCCAACACCCTGGCCTTCCCGCCGCCGCCGATCCCCGGCCTCGGCAACGCGGCCGGGTTCGCGCTGCAGATCGAGGCGATGGACAACCAGTCGCCCGCGCAGCTCTCGCAGGTGCTGAAGGGGATGCTGGCCGCCGCGGGCAAGGACCCGCGCATCTCCATGGCGTACTCCAGCTTCAGCGCCGACAGCCCGCACCTCCACCTCGCTCTGGACCGGGCCAAGGCGGAGTATTTCAACGTACCGGTGGCGACGGTGTTCGACACCATGCAGTCGGTCTTTGGCACGACCTATATCAACAACTTCACCTATCTCGGCCGGACCTTCCAGGTCAACATCGCCGGCGTCAAGGACGCGCGCATGATGAGCGCCGACATCGGCAGCACCTACGTGCGCTCCAGCCATGGCGCCATGGTGCCCATCGCCGCCCTGGCGCAGGTGCGCGAGGACATCGGTCCAAACGTGATCTTCCGGTACAACGAGTTCCTCACCGCGGCCATCAATGGCAGCCCCGGCACCGGCTACTCGTCCGGCGACGCGATGAACGCCATGGAAGAGATCGCCAAGCAGGTCCTGCCCGACGGCTACAAGTACGAATGGACCGGCATGTCCTACCAAGAGGCGCGCCAGAGCGGTATTGAGGAGGCGGCGGTCTTCGCCCTGGCGGTGCTGTTCGGCTACCTGTTCCTGGTCGGGCTGTACGAATCCTGGGCGATACCCTTTGCGGTCATGACCTCGGTCGCGGTGGCGATCTTGGGCGCCGTGCTGTCGCTCAAGGCGGCCGGACTTGCTGCCGGACTCTACTCCCAGATCGGCCTGATCCTGCTGATCGGCCTGGCCGCGAAGAACGCCATCCTGATCGTCGAGTTCGCGAAGCAGCAGCGCCAAGCCGGCAAGTCCCGCTTCGAGGCGGCCGTGAACGGCGCCCGGATGCGCTTTCGCGCGGTGCTGATGACGGCGCTCGCCTTTATCATTGGCCTGCTGCCGCTGGTGATCGCGACCGGCCCCGGCGCCGACGCCCGCATCCATCTGGGCATCACGGTCCTGGGCGGCATGCTCTTCGCGACCCTGTTCGGCATCCTGCTCATCCCCGGCCTGTACGTGATGTTCCAGGGGATCGGCGATCGCATCGGCGCCCTGATCGGCACGCCCCCCAGTGGGCCCGATGACACGAGCGAGGTGCCGAAGCCCGGCTGACACCCGCCTCGCGTCGCGCGACCCAAACGGCGGCATGAGCCAGCCGCCCGCGCCGGCTCCATGGGGGGCCGCTGGGTCGGCAAACGACGCTCCATCAACAAGGTGATCCCTTTACGGCGGATAAGCGAGGAGACTCTGAAAGTATTCGTTTTACGGCCGGAATTGGGCTGGATAACCCTTTTCGAGATGCTCGCTCAGACGAGAAATCAGTGCGTTACGGACGACCGGATGGTGGATGCGCTACGCTTATCCACCCTACGGCGAAATTCACAGTCTCGAAGCGCATCCGCCATCTTGGCCTGGAGCGGTGCTCGCCCCGTCACGGTGCTCAAGCGCCGTGACGAACCATCGGCAGATCGGCTCGCCAACGTCATCGGAGCCGCCGGCTCAATCATCCTGGAGACAGCGCGATGGCCAATACCAAGACCAAGACCAACCGCGCCGATGGCAAGTTCATTGTGCTGTTCGGCTTCATGATGGCGCAGCTAGTGGCCCTGCCCATCTTTGAGGGCAACGAGACCCTGGGTGCGACAAGCGATCTGGTCTATTTCACCCTGGTCTTCTACGTTATCCAGGCCATCAGGCACGATCTGCTGTTCTGGGTCAGCGCGACCCTATTCGCGGCGACCCTGGTCTGCTACGGGGTCGTGATGCTGTATCCCGAAGACACCGGTTTCATGATTGTCTTGAATGGCGTTGCCGCTGCCTTTCTGATCACCGGTGTTGTCAGCATCCTGAGCTTTGTCGTCGCGATGGATCGCGTCACGCTGGGTGCCGTGCTCGGCGGGCTATGCGTCTATCTGCTGATCGGGGCGGCCTTCACCCTGGCCTATATCAACGTCGAGATGCTGCGGCCGGGGTCCTTCAATTTCGGTATCCACGGCACGCCGGGCGATGTGGTGCAGCTCTACGACCTGCTCTATTTCTACAGCTTCGTCTCCCTGTTGACCATCGGCTACGGCGACATCGTGCCCATCTCGCACCTGGCGCAGACCCTCTCTGTCCTCGAAGGCGTCATCGGCCAGCTCTATCTGGTGTTTTGTGTCGCGGCCTTGGTCGGGATGTATCTGTCCGGTCGGATGACGCAAGAATTACGGTGAATTACGGAACGGTCCTCTGTGTGCATGTCCATGGCGATGCGCTTGTCGCCGGTACCTTCGACCGCATCCTTTGCGTTGATGATGCCCATCAGCGGGTTGTTCAGCTCGTGCACGGTGCCTGCCGCCACCCGGCCGAGGGCATCGACGCCTTCCCTGCGTCACGCTGACCTAAGGATCGATTCAAAAACAAGTGGTGCAGACGCCCGCTCGCTGAGCCTTTGGATTGGCCGTTTCGTCGTTGCGTCTGCACCACTTGTTTCTGAACCTTGACTAAGCGGCGGCGTTGATGGGGCATCGAGATCCCTCAGCGAGGGACCGGGGCCTGGGCCATCGGGAACTGCATGGCCGGCGCCTGGGTCAGGGGCTGCGAGGTGGCCGCAGCCGGAGCGCCGGGGACCTGCTGCATCGGGGCCGGGTAGCCGTAGGGGGCACCGTAGTCCTAGAGTCCAGGCTTAGGCGGCCAGTGGGCGCCGGCGGCGCAGGCCGTCGATCCAGGTGCGCTGGGCGTCACGGCGGCGGCGGGCCTCGAGGGCTTCGCGCAGGCGGGGGCGGGCCTGTTCGAGGGTCAGGTGATCGGCGGGTTCGATGGCTTCGCAAAAGACCAGGTGCAGGCCGACCTCGGACTCGACCACGGGGCTGATGCCGCCCTGCTCAAGCGCGAACAGGGCCGCGTCGACGGCGGGGTAGAGCTTGCCTTGGGTCAGGGTGCCGAGGCTGCCGCCTTCGAGCGCGCTCGGGCATTCGGAGTGGCGGCGGGCGAGCTGTTCGAAGCGCTCGGCCAGGTCTTCGCCGCCGCCGGGTCGCGCCAGCGTGCCGGCCAGGCGGTCGATGCGGGCGCGGGCGGCGGCGCGGGTGTTGTCGGCGAAGTCGTCGTTGATGGTGATGAGGATGTGGCGGGCCCGGCGGCGCTCGGGGCGGTCGAAGCGCTCGCGGTGCATCTCGTAGAAGATGTGGAGATCGGTCTCGGCGACGGGCTCAAAGCGGGCGCCGACGCGCTGCATGGCGGCATCGAAGGTCAGCTCCCGGCGCAGGGCGCGACGCAGGACCTCGGGGTCGAGGCCGTTGCGGGCGAGGTCGTGGTTGAACTCGGTCTCGTTCTCGTAGCGGTCGCGGACCGCGGCGAAGGCCTGATCGAGCATCGCCTGCGGGATCACCACCTCGCGGGCCTCGTCGCTATCGAGCACCAGGGTCTCCAGGTCGAAGGTGCGCCGGGCCAGGGTCTCGGCCTCGTCGCGCTGGCCGGGCTCCAGACTGGCGATGTTGCACTGAAAGCGCTCGGTGGCGGCGCGCAACAGGTGGTAGTGGTATTCCGGTGCCGGGGTGGGCTGGGGCGCAGTGGGCGGGGTCATCGGTGATGGCTCGGATTTGGCGTTTTGATCGGATTTTGGGGCGCTGGGGGACACAACATCGGCGTGGGAGCCAGCGTGCAGCGGAGGGCTGCTTGCCCTTGGCTTTGCGTTTAGGCGCCGGTCTCGGCGGGCTGCTGCGCCTCGGAGGACGCCTCAAGCGCGGATTCGGGCACCAGCAGGGTGTTGCAGTCCGGGAACTGGACGTGGTAGCTGACGCCGCCCGGGGCGTCGCGAACGACGCGCAGGATCTCGCCGACCACGCCCTGCTCCACGATCACCCGGCCACCGCTGCCCAGCGGGATGCGGGTCTGGACCATTTCGCGGAACTCGAAGCGGCTCGGCACCCAGGGGTCGGCGGCGGGCTGGAGCTCTTCCTCGCGGCAGCCGACGACGCGGTCCTCGTCGATGAAGTGGACGGCATAGATGATCTGGTCCTGCAGGAAGGTGCCCACATCGCGCACGTAGCCGGTGCTGCCGCGGCGGATCAGCAGCCGGCCCTTGGGCGCGCCGGGGAAGGTCCCGTCGTTGCGCACATTGCGCACGACGCGGACCTGGTCACCAAACTCAAACTGCGGGCGCATTCGGGCGCTGCTCCAGCAGGTCGTTCAACGGGATGGCCACCTGCTGGGGCTCCTGCATCTTGAACACCCGGAAGACCTTTTCGGTGCGTGCATCCGAGTCGACGAAATCCTGGTAGGCGGCGGCGAGCAGGTCGGCATAGAGGTCGTAGCGGGCCTGGTCGGTCTCCGGCTCGTCCTCGACCTGGGCCATGTAGTCGTGGAAGCGCTGCAGGATATGCAGCCGGTTGACATGGACCACGGACGGGTCGTATTGGATGCGGAAGTAGTCGAGGAACTCCTCGGCGGTGCTCAGCTCGTCGAGGTCCAGCTCAAAGTCGTCGTCGGTCATGGTCGTCGTCTCCGGTTTGGGGTTTTTTCAGCAGGGAGGTTCAGAGGGCCGGGAATATCGGCAACCGCATGACGGCCGTCAGCGCCCGATGTACTGCACGTTGTCGCCATAGTGGCTCGCCTCGGCCTCGGCGACGGCGCCGCGGGCCCAGGACAGCAGGTCCTTCATGCCGAGGCGGTCGCTGCTGTCGAAGTTGGCGACCTTTTCGAAGCGCTCAAGCGCGGCCTGGTGGTCGCCCAGGCGCATCTGCAGCCAGCCGGCGCCCTTGAGCGCCAGCAGCAGGAAGCGGGTCATGGCCATGGAGTGCTGCACGGCATGACCCAGGTCGGCATCGCTGAGCCGGCGCCAGTCGCCGTCGATGCCGAGTTGCGCGGCGGAGGCGCGGATGGCGCGATCGGCCACCAGCAGGGCCTCCTGGTAGCGGTGGCGGTAGTAGAAGAAGCGGTACATGGCCACCAGCACCGCGAGCTGATCCGGGGCCAGAAAGTTGGCCCGCAGCAGCGCCAGCTCGGCGGTATCGGTGCCGTAGTGCTCGGCGGCCTCGTCGAGCAGTCGCTGCACCTCGTCCGGGGGCGGCTGGTCGAAGTACATCGCCTCGCCGTCGAAATCGAGCAGATCCATGGTCGTGCCTCGCCTTGTGCTCAGGGAGTGTGAAGACACTCGAAAGAAGACAAACCGCCAAGACGCGCCGACGCGGAGGGCGCACAGCGGCTAGCGCATGCCGTTTTTCGATCTGGGTCTGCTTTGCGCATGGTTTGTCGCTCTGTGCCTGGGCGGTTGTGAAGTCTAGGACTCGGGCGCGGATTCAGGACCCGCCCCAGGTCGATCCGGCTATTGCAGGCGCACCAACTCGTCGCTGCGCACCTGGGCCAGGAAGCGGCGCAGGTCGGCACCGGCGGGGGGGCGCTTGGTGTCGGTGACGAAGCGGCGCACCAGCGGCAGCAGGCGCTCGGCCTGGTCGGCGTTGATCTCGGTCTGCAGGAGCTGGGCGTAGGCCAGGCGCACGGCCTGGCGCCCGGAGTGCTTGCCGAGCACCAGCCGGTGCATGCGGCCCAACTCCGCCGGGTCGACGCCCTGGTAGTTGCGCAGGTCCTTGATCAGACCGTCCACATGGATGCCGGCCTCGTGGGTGAAGGCACCGCCGCCGATCAGGCTCTTGTGCCAGCCCACCGGCCGGCCCGAGGCGCGGGCGACCAGCGCGGAGAGGCCGTCGAAGTGACTCAGGTCGACCCCGGTCTGGACGCCGTGGACGTGGCGCAGGCCCATCACGACCTCCTCCAACGCGGCATTGCCGGCGCGCTCGCCGAGGCCATGCACCGTGGTATTGACGTGGGTCGCCCCGGCGCGCACGGCGGCCAAGGTGTTGGCGGTGGCCAGGCCCAGGTCGTCGTGGGCGTGCATCTCGATCTCCAGGTCGCAGATCGCGCGCAGGTCGCGGATGCGCTCGAAGACGCCGAAGGGGTCGAGGATGCCGACGGTGTCGGCGAAGCGGAAGCGGCGCGCACCGGCGCGCTCGGCGGCCTCGACCACGCGCCAGAGCAGCTCCGGGTCGGCGCGGGAGGCGTCCTCGCCGCCGACGCAGACCTCGAAGCCCAGGTCCAGGGCGGCACGCACCTGGCGGTCGACCTCGGCCAGCACCCAGTCGCGGTCGCGGCCGAGCTTGTGGGCGATCTGCTGGTCCGAGACCGGGATCGACAGGTCCACCAGGTCCACGCCGACGTCCTTGCAGCAGGCGATGTCCGCGGCCAGCATCCGGCTCCAGACCATCAACCGGGCGTTCAGCCCGCTGTTGGCGACGGCGCGGATCGACTCGCACTCCTCCGGCCCCATGGCCGGGATGCCGACCTCCAGCTCCGGCACGCCGAGCTGGTCGAGGCCGCGGGCGATATCCAGCTTCTCATCCAGCGAGAAGGCGACGCCCGCGGACTGTTCGCCATCGCGCAGGGTGGTGTCGTTGATGCGGACCGGCGAGCCGGCAAGGGACTCGGGCATGTTCATCGGCGGGCTCCGAAGCAGGGGTTTGCGGAAGTAAAGCAAACTCCGGGCCAACTCTGAATAACCCACCATTTCAGTGAACTTGGAGCGGCCGTCCGCAACGATCGCATGCTTTGCGACAGCCCCACGGCGGGTCGTTGTCGGGTCTGCGACAAGGTGGCGGGCACGACCGCGCCCTCTCACCCTGATCTGCCCTACGCCAAGGCCCGTGAGAACTGAAGAGGATGCCGAGATCGAGATGGACGCCGTGCGCGGCGAGCCCATGCAGGAGACCATGATCGGCGGCGAGCAGTAGACCTCAGGCTCACAGATCCGCCCTGATCCCGCGGCGGTCGTTGATCGAGCCCCCCTCGATTGCCGACCGCCGGGCGATTCCGCTCGGCCTGGAGCGTTGGTCGCGGCTAATCGGCGAATTGATCGGCGACCGACAGATACGCGCGTCCAGACTCGAAGATGACGTCGGCATCACCCTTCTCAGAGGCAAGGTGTACCTCCTCCAAGGTGGTTGCCAAGGCCCCAAGCTCGGCTTGCATCTTGGCGAGGGCGTTCTCGAGCGTGTAGGTCAGCTCGTGGATATGCGCGATGTCTGCACGTTGGAAGCTGTCGTGTTCCAGGTACTCTTCGAGTTCCTCGTTGGCCTGCTTGAAGTTGTGTACGGCGTCCTTCAGGGTGGCGGCTTCCTGACCCGAAAAGTGTGGTCGGGTTTCAGGCGACAGCTCGCCTGCGACAACGCCGCCGGCAGCAACAAGCAACAATGCGAGGCCGAGTTGCATCAATCTCATCAGGGTCGACTCCAGGGGTGAGGCTAGTCAGTTCGATACCCGAGAGATGAGGCTGCGCCATCGGAACCCAATTGCCGGGCTGCCGACTGACCATTTCCCGCCAACTGCACGCACCGGCGATGTCAGTTCGGGCCCGGTGGCGTAGAATGCGGCGCGAACAGCCTTCGACTGACTCGGCTTCAGCAACAGGCGTGGCGTTGCCGTTGCCGAGGAGTCTGACGCCATAGCCATCGAGCCCCCGCTGTCCTCAACGTGGTTTCTGCAATCTTGGTACCTTTCACCGGCGGCTGGCTGACCGGGTCGCGGCATGCCTGAGCAACGCCAACACGGTGGCGAGATCACGCCTATCGTCTGCCACGAGTGCGACCTACTGCAGGGGCTCCCCGAGCTTCCAACCGGCCACAAGGCGAGCTGTGCTCGGTGTGGCTGCACGCTCGCAACCCGTCCGGCCGATCCGATCGCACGCCCGCTCGCGCTCACCATTGCGGCGTTGCTGGTCTTGGTCGTAGCCAATACCGAGCCGCTGATGGGGCTGTCTGTCGTCGGTCGGCATGCGAGCACGACGATCATCGGCGGTGCCTACCAGATGTGGGTCGAGGGGCAGGAGCTGACCGCCGTGATCGTGGCCTTCTGCGCGGTCATCGCCCCTGCCGGCTACCTGTTTTCCCTGCTGATCGTGCTGCTCGCGGTGCGCCAACCGCCGGCGCCGCGCTGGGTCGGCGGCATGCTGCGCTGGGCGGAGCGTGCGCGGCCCTGGGCGATGACCGAGGTGATGATGCTCGGCATCCTGGTGGCGCTGATCAAGATCGCGGAGTTGGCCAAGGTGGAGGCCGGCATCGGCATGGTTGCCGTGGGTGTATTGATGCTGCTGTTCCCCGCGATCCTGAGCAGCATCGATTCCGAGGCGCTGTGGGCGAGGGTGGCCTGGCACGCGCCTGATCCGGAAACCGGCCCCGCTCCCGAACGCGAACCCACCTCCGAGCAAGCCCAGGCCGTGTTCGGCAACTCGGCGCCCAACACCGGCGAGCCCCCGCCCGAACGGTCCGCTTCATGACCGCAGCCCCCGTCACCGCGATCCAGGCGGGACTGCTGTCCTGCGAGACCTGCGGCCTGCTGTCGCAACCGGCCAGCGCGGACGAGCCCGGGTTTTGCCCCCGCTGCGGCAGCGCGCTGGAAGCGCGCCGTCACCGCTCCGTCGAGCGGACCTGGGCGCTGGTCATCGCCGCCGCCATCTGCTACATCCCGGCGAACATGCTGCCCGTGCTCGGCACCACCACCCTCGGCTCGACCGCGTACGACACCATCATGGGCGGCGTGATGTTCCTGTTTACCTCCGGGTCCTGGCCGCTGGGGCTGGTGGTCTTGATCGCCAGCGTCATGGTCCCGCTCGGTAAGCTGGTCGCGTTGAGTTATCTGCTGATCACGGTACAGCGCCGCTCGGTGCAGGGCAGCAGGGAGCGAACCCGGCTCTACCGCATGGTGGAACTGGTGGGCCGCTGGTCGATGCTCGATGTCTTCGTGGACACCTTCACCGTCGCGCTGGTGCAGCTGGACCCGCTGATGTCCGTGCACCCCGGCCCTGGCGTGGTGTTTTTCGCCGCCGTGGTGATACTGACCATGATCGCCGCGGGCACCTTCGATCCGCGCCTGATTTGGGATGCGGGCGCTGAACCATCCCCGTCAACCGAGAACCGTCCGCAACAGGAGTCCAGCCTTGGCTGAAGTCATCGACGGCCAACACCTGCCCCGCGCAACCCTGACGCCGAAACGGCGTGGTCGGATCTCGGCGGTCTGGGTCATTCCCTTGTTTGCAGCCTTGGTCGCGGTCGGCATCGCGGTGCATCGGATCATGAACGAGGGACCGACCATCACCATCCTGTTCAGCTCCGCCGAGGGGGTGGAGGCCGGCAAGACCTTCATTAAATATAAGGAGGTGAAGATCGGCGAGGTCTCCGCGGTGGAGCTGCACGACAACTTCTCCAAGGTCCTGGTCACGGCGAAGATCGACAAGCATGCCGAGGACCTGATGGTGAAGGATGCCAAGTTCTGGGTCGTGCAGCCGCAGGTCACGCTGAGCGGTGTATCCGGTCTGGGTACGTTGTTGTCCGGCAACTATATCGGCTTCGAAATGGGCAAATCCACGCAGGGCCACCGTCGCTTTGTCGGGCTCGAGAAGCCGCCGGTGATCACCATTGACGAGCCGGGCAGGCAATTTGAACTGACGGCCGCAGACATGGGCTCGCTGGTGATCGGTTCACCGCTGTATTTTCGTCGTCTGCAGGTCGGCCAGGTCATTGCCTCGAAGCTTGCCGCCGACGGAAAGTCCGTCAGCTTCCGGATCTTCGTCAACGCCCCCTTCGATAGCTTCATCAGCACGGAGACACGCTTTTGGAACGCCAGCGGCCTGGACGTCTCCCTCGGCGCGGAGGGGATCGACGTGCGCACCCAGTCCCTGGTGTCGCTGCTGATCGGCGGGGTTGCCTTCGAGACGCCGACCTTCCTCAACGCGGGCGAGCCCGCCGACGCCGACAGCGCATTCGTCCTCTATGCGGACCGGGCCACCGCGATGAAGCAACCGGAGGCCATCGCGCGACACTATGTGCTCTATTTCGAAGATTCCCTGCGCGGCCTTTCGGTTGGCGCCCCGGTGACGCTGCTCGGTCTGAATGCCGGCGAGGTCACCGACGTCGGCTTTGAGATGGACCCCGAGAACCTGCTGCTGCGGGGTCGCGTCGAGATTGTCGCCTATCCGGAGCGGCTGGTCGAACTGGTGCGGACCGGGCAGGCCGACAAGACGGCAAAGCTGATCGGCGACGAGCAGCTGAGCCACGCCTTTCTTCAACGGCTCATCGAAGCGCGCGGACTGCGCGGCCAATTGCGCAGCGGCAGCCTGATCACCGGGCAACGCTACGTCGCCTTCGACTACGTGCAGGATGCCCCCGAGATCAAGATCGACTGGAACATACCGACGCCGGTGATCCCGACCGTCCCCAGCACCCTGCCCAATCTCGAGGACAAGCTGACGGGGATTCTGGACAAGGTCGACACCATCCCGTTCGCGGCCATCGGCAACGAGATCAAGCAGGTCCTGGCGACCATCGACAAGGCCGTCAAGGACATCGACAAGGCGGTGGAGCAGATCGACAGCGGCGTCATCCCGGAGCTCAGCTCCGGTCTCGTCGAGCTCCGGCGCGCCCTGGCCTCCGCCGACGCGGTGTTGAACAACGCCGATGCCACCTTGGTCGGGCCTGATGCCCCGGGCCAGATCGCGTTGCGCAATGCCCTGCAGGAGGTGGCACGCGCCGCCCGCGGGGTGCGCGTGCTTGCCGACTACCTCGAGCGCAACCCGGGCGCGCTGCTTCGGGGCAAGGGCAACATGCCCTAATCAACGAGTCAAAGACAACCGGTTCGTCTACTTACCCTTTAGTCAAGATTCAGAAACAAGTGGTGCAGACGCAACCACGAAATGGCCAATCAAAAGGTTCAGCGAGCGGGCGTCTGCGCCACTTGTTTCTGAACCGATCCTTAGCGGACCCCTCAGTCCCCTCCCCCATCGAACCGAAGACATCCCGCCATGCCTCAGATCACCCGCTTCGGTCCCGGCAACGCCTCGGCCACCAACGCGCCTGGCCGTGTCACCTGGTTCGACGTTGACCTGGCCGTCGACGCCGACCGCGAATGGCTGATGGCCTGGCCGGAGATCAACGAGCAAACCAGGCAGGCGTTATTGGCGCCGGTGCGTTTCAACCACTACGAACAAGTGCCGGACGGCACGTTGCTGAGCATCAAGATGCTGCGGCCCGGTCAGACGGAAGATGTCCTCGACCTCGCCGACTTGAAGCTGCTGATCGGCTCCGCCCGGGCGGTCACGGTGCGATCCGCGACCATCGTCGCCGTAGACCAGTTGCGAGCGCACCTGATGTCGGACAAGACGCTGGTGACGGCGGTGGATCTGTTGGGATACCTGGTATCGGCAATCACCAACCGGATGGAAGCGGTCATCTACGATCTGACACAAGCCATCGATAACGTCGAGGATGCAGTACTCGATGGCACGACGGCGCTGCCCCCGCAGACCCTGAGCGATCTGCGGCGCCGAATCTTCCGCACCCGGCGGCAAGTGAATGGCATGCAGCAGGTACTTGCCCCGATGACGACCGATCCCGCCCTGGCGCTGGACGCCGACGATCGGGAAACGCTGAATAGGGTGGCGAATCATGTGGCCCGCTACTTGGGCAGCCTGGATGAATGCCGCACGCGGGTGGAGATGCTGGAGGATCAGATCGAGGAGCAACGTTCCGACACCATGACCCGTTCCAGCCTCAATCTGAGCATCGTCGCCACGGTGTTCCTGCCGCTGAGCTTCATTACCGGCCTGCTCGGGATGAACGTAGGTGGCATCCCCGACGAGCACAATCCGTTTGGCTTCTGGCTGGTGACGGGCTTGTCCATCGTCATTTCCGTGGTGGCTTGGCACTGGCTGCGTCGCAAGACGTACGATCGCTATCTGCCTCAGGCAGGCCAGAAAGCAACCGCGCCACCCATAGCGCCCCCTTTATCCAGTGACGCGGGGTTGACGCCTGCCTCCAACGATGGTCAGGGGGAGCCCGACAACCACCCTGCCCCGCCTCCCAACAGCGAACTCGGGCGTCAAGACCCGTCAGATGGGACGAACGTTCGCAAACAGCGCGCTTTTCCCCGCCGCAAGATTGTTGGCGTCCATATCTTTGCCATACTGCTGGCGCTGGTGTTGTTCCTTTTTCACGTCATCATCATCATCGATGTGGCCGGCGAGTTGGCCCGTCGCGAGACATGGATGTTGGCGCAGTTTGGCCAATATGCCGGCAAGGTCGCCCTGCTTGGCTGCTTTTTCTTATTGTTCGCAGCCCACGTCATCGAAGCGGCGGCATGGGGCCTGTATTTGCGCGGGGTGCGGCTGTTGCCAAGCGTGACGGACGGCATCTACTTCACGGCCGTATCGATCACGACGCTGGGTTACGGCGACATCCTGCTCAAATATCCTTGGCGACATCTCGGGACAATGATCGCCATCACGGGGGTGCTGATGTTCGGCTGTTCGACGGCCTTCTTGTTCCTGGTCTTACAAGAGGTCTGGAAACTACACATCTAGGCGGCGACAACGCCGGCGACGGCGTTAGCGCAAGGGCAGGGTTCTGGTGCCGGGACTGAGCATGCGTATTATCGGCCCCTGCCGCCTGAGCTGCTCCGGCAAGTCGTCGAGGGCGGCCTCGGCCTCGGCGCGGCCCTTGTAGTCCCCGAACAACAGCGGGTACCAGCCCCGCACCGGTTCCAGCGTGCGGCTCCGCTCGAGTATGCCGGCTCGGCGTGCGGCGCTGGCGACGGTGTCCAGTCGGCGAAAGCTGGCAACCTGGAGGGCGTAGCGGCGCCCCGGCGTGCCGGCTGCCGGCGCCTCCGCCGCGGCGGCCTCTTGGGTCGACGAAAGGACTGGCTCAAGATCCGCCGCGACCGGCTCCGGCGGCGTTGTCTGCGCCAGGACATCGAGCCGCTCGATCGGTCGCGTCTCGGCCGACACGGCACGATGCCCCGACTCAGGTGCCGCCGGCGGGCGGGTTCGGGGCTCAGGCCCGCGGCCGGCTGCGCAGGTTGTTCGGCATCGGCAATCTGTGCTTGTGGTGGTTCCGGGGCGATCTCATCGACGGGCTGCGCCGGCAGATCGGCTGCCGCGGTCACCGGATTGGGCGAACGCTCGGGCTGCAACAGCAGGGCCAACGGGGCCGCGAGCAGCAACGCGGTGACCAGGCCTGCGGCGACCGCGAGTTTGCGGCCCGAGGGTCGGGGCAACGGCGGCGCGCCGCCGGATTGCGCAAGCAACAAAGAGTAGATCGGCCGGCCCCCCAGGGCCTCGGCGGCGAAGGTCGCGGTGAGGCAGGTGAGGATCACGGGCAGGATCAGGTCCCCGGCGCCGGTGAGCTCGATGGCCAGGACGATCCCGGTCAGCGGCGCGCGAACGGTGGCGGCGAACAGGGCCCCCATGGCCGCCACGGCGAACAGCCGGGTCCAATACGTCCACCGGCAACGCACCGGAGTCGAGCGCCCTCACCAGCGCGTCGACAACAGCGCCGACGATGGTACCAGCGCCAGCAGCGGCGCCAGCGAAGATACCGCCGGGCAGCCCGAGACCGTAGCTGCCGACGGTGGTCGAGTCGCAGCGCGAGCAGCGCCACCAGCGCAAGGAGTGCCATGGGATGGTGGATCAGCGCCTCGACCAGGGACTCCCCGCCGCCAACCAGGTCCGGAAAGAACCAGATCAGGGCGCCCAGCGCCATCCCGGCGAGCGCCACGGGCAGATAGCCATAGCGCCCGCGCAGGCCCTTGAAGGTCCTGACCGATCCCAGCAGCAGGGCGTTGAAGACGACGCCGAGGGCGCCCACGGCGACCCCCAGCACGACAAACAACGGCAGCGACCAGACAGGCGGGATCGCGATTGGCGGCAGCGGCAACACCGGCCCCAGTCCGAGCAGCCAGCCGCTGACGGCCACCGCCAGACAGCTCGCCAAGATCACCGACTGAATCGTGGCGAAACCGTACTCGAAATGCTCCCGCAGCTCCTCGGTGACAAAGACGATGGCGGCGAGCGGGGCATTGAAGGCGGCGGCAAGTCCGGCCCCGGCCCCGGCGGCCACCAACGCGCGCTGCTGGCGCTGATCAAGCCGCAGGCCCTCGGCCGACATCTGTCCGAGCGCGGCCCCCATGTGCACCGTCGGCCCCTCGCGGCCGAGGACCAAGCCCGAGCCCACCGCCAGGACGCCGGCGACGAACTTGACCGGCAACACCCGCCGCCAGTGCAGACCTCGGTCACCCGCGAGGATCGCCTCCA
>CALOBA010000028.1:0-64322 GCA_942491465.1 uncultured Gammaproteobacteria bacterium | reverse complement strand
TTCGGAGCGGCGGGGTCAGACCACGCTAACCGGCTGAATAAAAAGCATTTAATTCCCAAAAAAAGCCGTTTTCGAGGCTTAGGGGGGCGTTTTCGGCCCCAAAAGTCGCACCGTAAGGGGCTGCTGGTTATTTCAGCATCCAGTGATCCCGCCCCTGCCGGACCTGTCGACCCCTTGCGCGGACGCCCAGCGCCGAACAAACCCCATCCACAAAGCCCTCACTGCTGAGCGCAAGCGCTTCGGTCCACTCGGCTTGGCGAATATTCCGCGGGCTGGTCATGGTCTCCTCGACCCACTCGCGGTGGCGCGCGACCAGCTCCGCTTCCGACCCGATACCGCAGCATGCGAGCAGCTGCTCCCGATCGATGAGGCGGTAGCGCTTAGGCGCGGATTGGAACGCGTTGTAGCCCCCGTGCCTCCACGCGCTCGAATGAGACACGACGCCGTTCCTGACCATGTTGAGGTCGATGTGCACCGGTCGCGGGCAAACCTCAGGAGAAACGCCTTCTTGTGGCAGCGGTGCGGGTGATGTGCTAGACCTCCCCCGGAATGTGACGCCCATTCGCCTCGCCATGCGTCTGCTCCCAGTGCTCCAAGGCTTAGGTTGCTCAAGTTGGGCAAAATAATGGTGGTCTAAGCTGACAGTATGGCCTCTTTTCGGCCGTTTTCTTTGAAGATTCAGTGCTTTGCCATGGTCCGACCCTGTTCTTCTGCTGGTTCTTCTGATGAGGCGGTAGCGCTTAGGCGCGGATTGGAACGCGTTGTAGCCCCCGTGCCGCCACGCGCTCGAATGAGACACGACGCCGTTCCTGACCATGTTGAGGTCGATGTGCACCGGTCGCGGGCAAACCTCAGGAGAAACGCCTTCTTGTGGCAGCGGTGCGTGATGTGCCAGAGCTGCCCCGGAATGTGACGTCCATTCGCCCTCGCCATGCGTCTGCTCCCAGTGCTCCAAGGCTTAGGTTGCTCATTTTGGGCAAAATAATGGTGCTCCAAGCCGACAGTATGGCCTCTTTTCGGCCGTTTTCTTTTGAAGATTCAGTGCTTTGCCATGGTCCGACCCTGTTCTCCCTGTTCCTACGCCTACCGCATCTTTGATCGCTACGCCTGTGACCTGGCAAGCTTCGCCATACTCGCGGATACCCGCGCCGACTGGCGCCCGTCCCAGTTCGAGACCGGCTGCTGGGGCACGCGCCTCGGGCTACACTTCCCGAGCGTCAAGCTGCTCGCCTATGCCGAGCGCGAGGCCGAGCTGGAGGCGAGCCCGAACCCGTTCGCTACCGTGGTCCTGGCGCACCTCGCCGCGCAGGCCACCCGCAAGGACCCCCAGGTCCGCTTCGCCCGCAAGTTGGCGTTGACGCGGCGCCTGTACGAGCGCGGATTCTCCAAGCAGCAGATCATCGACCTCTACCGCTTCATCGACTGGGTGATGACCTTGCCCGAACCGCTGGAGCTGCAATACACCGATGCGATCCACCAGATTGAGGAGAGCCTGAAGATGCCCTATCTGAGCTTTGTCGAGCGCCGCGGCGAGGCCCGCGGCGAGGCCCGCGGCGCGATTCTCGGCGCCGGCATGGTCGTTCGCGACCAGCTTGAAGACCGCTTTGGTCCGCTGCCGCCGACGGTGCTCAAGCGACTGGAGCAGGCCAATGCCGAGCAGCTGCGGGCCTGGGGCCGGCGGGTGCTCCGAGCCCAAACAATCGACGATGTATTCGACGACCCGGCCTGAGCTCGTCGTCGGCGTCGTGTCCGCGCTATTCCGGCGTCGGCTTGCCGCCTACCTGAACGCTCGGGGTGGCTTGGATTTCCTATCCGTCGTGGTCGATATCTGTCTGGAATCGCGCCAGCCTGGGCGGCTGCAGCTACTACGTCTCCCACCCCGGCGGACGCGCCGAAGAGCGCTTCCCGATCAACAGCTACGAGGCCGAGGGCCGACGCATCGCCCGCTTCCGACTGATGGGCCACACCCCCGGCGACATCAATCCGCCAGCGGAAGCACCCGCTTGTGAGCATCCGTATACGCTAGACCTGCGCTACAAGCCGGGTTGTTGATCTGGGCAACAAGGTGCCCCGCATGCATGGACGAGCGGGGCGCAGCGGCCGTAGCCTGGGTCAAGCGCAGAGACGGTGCAAGTACTCCAAGAATCAATGTGGTGCGACCTTCTGGCGATACTCCGCAGACCCTCCACAGTTTCGGCGAATGCCCGCAACAGCCAGTGAGCGACCAGGAAGCGTGGCGCGGAAAATCATTGCAAATCTTTCAAGATATGGATCATTTACAATGATGATTCCTCGCCTAATCGCCGCCGATGTGGAGAAAGCCCTGGCCCGTCAGGCCGCGGTGGCGCTGATCGGCCCACGACAGGTCGGCAAAACGACGCTTGCCCTCGCGATAGGAGAACAACGCGACGCCTTATATCTAGACCTGGAAGATCGCGAAGACCGAACCCGCCTCACCAACCCGGTTTTGTTCCTGGAGAGCGTCGATGATCGGTTGGTCATCCTAGACGAAGTCCACCGCATGCCGGAGTTGTTCGACACCCTTCGTCGGGTGATCGACAAGGGTCGCCGAAAGAACAGAGGCAAGGGCCGGTTTTTCATTTTGGGGTCCGCATCCATCGACTTGCTCCGCCAGTCAGGCGAAAGCTTGGCAGGGCGCATCGCCTATACCGAGATGACCACACTCTCGGTTCTGGAGATCGCCGACGAGCGTGCGGCGCGCGACAAGCTCTGGCTGCGCGGCGGCTTCCCCGATCCCTACCTCGCCGATAGCGACGCCGACAGCCTGGCGCTGCGCAAGGACTTCATCCGTACCTACTTGGAGCGCGACGTTCCGTTGTTAGGACCGCGGATTCCGGCGGCCACCCTCGAGCGGCTTTGGACGATGCTCGCGCACCTGCAAGGCAGCACCCTGAACGCCTCGCAGATCGCGCGTGCGCTGGAAGTCAGTAGCCAGTCGGTCAACCGCTACATCGACCTCCTGTGCGACCTGCTGCTCATGCGGCGCCTGCCACCGCTGCACGCGAACATCGGCAAGCGACTCGTGAAGTCGCCGAAGGTCTACGTGCGCGACAGTGGATTGGTCCATGCCCTACTGGGCATCGAAACCCTGACACAGCTTAGCGGCCACCCCGTCGTCGGCATGAGTTGGGAGGGATTTGTGATAGAAACGCTGCTCGCAGCGACACCGTGGCGCACGCAGGCATCTTTCTACCGCACGTCCGCTGGCGCGGAGATTGACCTGGTACTCGAGCGCGGGGACGGGACCTTGTGGGCAATCGAGATCAAGCGCGGCCTATCGGCCAAGCCCGAGCGCGGCTTCTATCAAGCAATCGAAGATATCAAGCCCGCCAGAGCGTTTCTCGTCCATGCGGGCGACGATCGCTATCCGATCTCGAAGCATATCGAGGCGATCGGTGTGCGAAGACTCACCGAAGAGCTGTCCCAGGCCTAGTGCTATCGCGAGCAGCTTCTCGCATGCCGCGGTGTTGGGTCGGACTCGGAGCTGGTCGCAGGTCACCGCGAATGGGTCGAAGAGGCCATAAACAGCCTCCACAACATTCGCCAGCCAGCCGGAATGGACGGAAGCACTCGCGCTATGCAGTGAAGGGTTTGTGAACGCGGTGCTAGACACCTTGGGCGTGCATGCTCGGGGAAGGCGGGTCCAGCAAGGCTGCCGGATACGCCATGCTCAGGGAGCCGGAAGTCTCCTAAGGAACGGCTTTTCGCCCCGAAAACAACCCGCTAACGCTCAACAACAGCTTATTTTTGGAGAAAATAACTGAGAGTTCATGTGTTTAGCATGGTCCGACCCTGTAGCCTCCCTGTAGCCGACCTGTAGCCACCCTGTAGCCTTTCTGTAGCCTGTCGCCCTACCCTGGTTAGCATGGTCCGACCCTGTCGCCCTACCCTGTCGCCTGCCTTCATCCCGTTTCGAGCCATTTCAGGCCCAGCGCAGCAACAAAGGTTCGCTCTTCGGTCTCAATCAATTCGCGCCGAGCCGCCAGCAGACCCTTGATTTCGCCCTTGGCTTCAACAGGAATCCCCATCCTTGCCAGCAGCGCATTGTCTTCTGCTTCGGCGGCGTCTTTCTCTCTATTCCTTATGGCCTCCCGGTAATGCTGCACGGATGGCTCCGTGATGATTACCCGATTCCACCAGTCGGAGCGTTTGCCCTTCGGTTGCAGGACACCGATGGCGTCGGAGCCGCCTGCCAACGCCCGGTGCGCCGCACCCTGGTGGTTGTCACCATCTTCGTGGCGCGCCATCGCCAGCATGACGGCCTTGGAACGGGCCGCACGAAAGTCGAACCCTGGAACAGGCGGTACCCGCTTGTTGATGTCCCGCTCCATGGTTCTGATGCGCTCGGGCCCGTGATTGATCATGTCCCGGAGCGCGGCGAGACTCCGGTCGTAGATGGCCGAGTTGACGCCCTGAAAGACCTCGCCGTAGGTGGTGAGCCAAAGCCAGCGCCGAATGGCCTCGCTTACCCCGGTAGCGGGTGTGTTCGGGGCGTCTGAGCCCAGCGCCACAGCCAAGGTGATCAGTTGCCACGAATAGGGTAAAACGCGAGGAGCGATGATGCCGCAAAGCTCGCCGAGCAGTTGCGCCGATCGTGCCGCCGCAGCGAATGATCGCTGCACCAAGTCGTCCTGCTTTGCAAGCGTCTCAGATAAGGCATCGACTTGAATCTTGGCGGGATGTTGGCCTGCCAGGGCCGCGCAGACGCGCAGCAGGTCCATGTCGGAGAGTTCCTGCCAGCCGATGGGCTCTAGCTGCTCGCCGCGAAGCTCCTCAAAGCGGTCTTGGGGGTCGAAGTCATCCCGGTAGGCCAAGGCCGCGACCATGTTGAAGTCGGTCATTGGCGTGCCGCTGGAGTTGATGCGCTTGAAGCTCTCCGTTGCGTCGTCGAGGGAATCGACCGCCAGCACCGCGACCGGCATGTTGAACTCGCGCAACCGATCCCGTAGGCCATCCACTTCGGCGACTTGGGCATCGCTGAGGGTATTCTCATGCTCTCGTACCCAACGGTTCAGCGCCTTGCGGTTGAGCGCGAGGGACAACGGGATCTGCGTCGGCGTAGGCTCTTGATCCGGCTTCAGCAAGACGAACCGATCACGGCTTCTTTCCGGTTGAGCCACCTCTTTCGAGTTTGGGGCGAGTTCGAAGACCCAGGTTTCCTTGCCGTACGGGTGTTCGACTGCTTCGTCCGTCGGCGCGACATCCGTGATTCTCAGATCCTCGATCAGCCCACGCCCGAGGATTTCGACAAGGGTGGAAAGTCGTTGATGGCCATCCAGCAACAGGCGCTGCGCGTCTCGCTGCGTTGATGCACAAATCTTGAAACCGCCGATGACGTCCTTGGTCCGGACGGGGCTGGTCGTGGACCACAACAGGATGGTCCCGATCGGAAAGCCGCGGTAAAGACTGTCGAGCAGGTCGCCCCGCTGCACTGCCTGCCATTCGGTCCCCGGTCTCTGGAAACGCGGTATCCTGATCTCGCCGCGCAGCACCTCGGCGAGTATCTGATGCAGAGGGGAAATGTACGGCTGTCGCTCGTAAAACGGCACGCTGGCCTCCGGTTACATGGCTGAAGCAATCTGTTCGGCCAGTCTCGTCATCTCCGGCCAAGCGCCGTCTTTCTCGAACCATTCATCCGGCCATTCTGCTTCGGCCATGAAGGCGTTCTTGAACAGGTCGCGGTTTCCGAGACTGGGCAAGGGGCTGAAATGTCGCCGATCTTCGAGGGCTTCATGCTGGTCGATTTGCTCCAACAGGGCCTCCCGGTTGGTCCTGTCGGTGATCTTCTTTTCGATGATCGCGCGCAAGACCTCAACGGGCAAGTAGTGTTCCTGGTCGCGCCGTTCGAGGCGGTGCCAACGTCCAGTCAGGCCCGCGTCTTCGCAGGTGCGTTCCAACGCTGCCGAGTGAGGTCCCGGAATCGTCGGGGAATCCCCGTCGTGATCACAGAGGAAAAAATGCAGCAGTTGCCAGATGTCGGCAGGTGCGCCAAAGGCGAGCCGTGCGTTGTCGTCGTCGCTATGAAATCGGACGAGCTCAGCAATGACGGAGAGGCCGCCGCCGTTCTCGTAGTGCAGCTCGCCGCGACGCTCCCACTGTGCGAAACGCGTCCGCCAAGCCGGCGGCAGAATTCGGCGCAGGAAGGCGGCGTCGTGAATCTTGTGCTCGACCAGCATATGCAACGGCAGTGCAAGGGTTCGGACAGCGTCGTCGAGGGACAATCGACAGCCTCGGTGTTCCGCGCCGGGATCGCGGTCGCAGACCAGCACCCGCCGAGCGCCTCGTGTGACTGCGGTAACCGAAACAAGGTCGATGCGGTCCATGACGATCTTCAGCTCCAAGCGCAGACGATCGGGAAGCGCCGCGGCCCAGCTGGCGAATCGGGGCGCCTCGCGCAAACCGCGGTCTGCGGCGGGGCTCGTCGAGATGATGACCGTATGCCGGCGCCGAGCGGCGTTGCGCAGAAGGGCCAGCCGGTCCATGTCGCGCCCGGGGCTTCCGAACAGGGCGTCGTCCACCCAGACGATCATGGCGTCTCCGTCCGTTCCCAGCGCCGGTCCAAAATCCGGTGGGCCAGCTCTTGTTCCTTCTCGAACAGGTCCGGGCGCCAACCGGTCAAGGTCGCATCGGGTTCTATGCCGATCGCATCGACCGTGGAAGCACCGTCGGGGCCTTGGTCCACCCAGTGCAGCCCGATCCCGTCGGCGGCGAGACGTCCGTCCAGCACGGCGAGCTGCATGGCGCGAAGCATGTAGACGGAATGGGTTTCGAGGACGACCGGAATGCCGGCACCAACGGTCTCGACCAAGCGGTCGAACAGTGCGACTTGGAGGGTCGGATGCAGGTGCGCCTCGGGTTCTTCGATCGCGAGCATGGTCGGTGCACCGGCGGATCGGGTCTCGGCCCAGAGGGCGCACAGCAGGATCGGCAGCAGGGCGCGGACCCCCTCCCCCGCGAGGTGCAGCGGCAGGGCCTCAGTCCCGGAGCCGCGGTGCACGATCTGTTCCTGGCCGGTGGGATCCCGGCGCAGGGCGATCTCTGTACCCAAACCCTCCTGTTCGGCGAGCCACTCGGAGGCGGTTGCCAGCACGGATGACCCGGGGTCCGCCCGGAGCCGCGCGGGAAGGTCCGAGCCGTCCGGCAAGCAGCAGCGGGTGATCCGCGTCGCGTCCTGACCGGCCAGACGATTCGCATCCAGCCACTGCAATCGCTCAAGGGGGGCAAGGGCGGTGCGGACGTCTTCAGCGATTTGCCTGGCATCGTCCGGCAGACCTGCGGGGATCAAGCTCGTGAAGTCGAGGTTGTCCGACCAGTCCGCGCCTCGATACGAGCCTTCATAGGCCCCGGACACGCCGTTGCCAACCCGCTCGGCGATGTCGGCTAAATCGACCTTGAACTTGTCCCCACTGGCGCCCGGCATGACGTGAAGCCGGTTGACGGCCACCCCGCCCTTGTCGGTGAACTGGATCTTGAAGGTGGGATCGTTAGGCTGTCCTGCTGCGGTCAGCGTCAGCCAAGGCGACAGATTGGGCTGCCGACCGAGGTGGCCGAGCTCCTTGAAGGTCGCACCGCGCAGCGCCGCGCTGCGCAGGTCGAGGGGGCCGGCGCCTGAGGCTAGGGAGTCCGCGACGACGGCCAGCAGCCGCAGCAGCGTGCTCTTGCCTGCCTGATTGAAACCGTACAGTAAGGTCAGCGGCCGGACATCAAGGCTGGCCTCCTCCCGAAACGAGCGGTAGGCCTGAATCTTGACGGTAAACAACCGATCAGGGCGTGGCGGCATGGCGGAATTTGTCGGAATGCTTGCGGGAGACGGTTCCCCGTCCACGGCACGGAGGCTAGCCGCCGGCACGGCTGCGGTCAAGGCGGCGGACGGCATCGCCCCGAGCGAATCCGGCAAGAACGGGGTCTTGACTTTTTCCAAGAACGTCCAAGAACGGGGTCTTGCAATCATGCATGCGGAGACAGAAGGGCAGATCCTGCAATCAAGCATCTGTCAACTGGACAGAGCAAAACGGATCCGGCGCGGTCTTGCCCGGCCGCGTGTCGGGGAAGAACAAGCAGTCGTGTCACCAACCGCCCTTTCCCCATAGTCCCGGCATTTGCGCCAACCAGCGGAGTCGATTGGCTCAGCGCGGTGCTCCGGCCTGCGCTGCGATCGCCAGCGTGTCCGCCGGGTCAGAGACCAAGCTCGCTGTGCGAGCCGAGGCGCACGAGCTGCAACACCTCGCCATCGGGCTTTCGGTAGATCAACACCAAGTCGGGCTTGACGTGGCAGTCTCGGTGGTCGTTCCAGTCGCCGGTCAGCGCATGGTCACGGTGACGCGGTTCCAGTGGAAGATCGTCTGCCAAGGCTTTCAAGATGGGCATCAGTTCCTGGTCAAGCATGGCACGGTGGCGCTTGGCTTCGCGCTTGTAGTCGCGTTTGAACTGACCGGTGCGCTCAATCCTTCGCATGCAGGTCCGCCATCAATGCCTCGACGTTGTCGAAGCCCTCGAGGTTGCCGGCACGGGCCTCACGCATGGCCGCGATGGTGGTTTCGTTCGGCACCAACGGCTCGAACGGCAGCGCCTTCTCGCGGGCGACGCGGATCAGCAGAAGGCGGAACGCATCGGACAGGGTGAGGCCCATCGTCGCCAGCACGGTCGCTGCTTCTTCTTTGATCTGCTCGTCGATGCGGGCACGGCCGACCATCCCGCCGTCGATACATCACCCATCGACGCCTTCGCCCTCGGCGCCGACGGCCGCCTGCTCATCGCCCGCGGCGGCACGCTCGCCCTGGCCGCAGTGGGCGAGCCGACCACGCGGCTGAAGCTCACGAGCGGCCCGGACCTGGGAAAACGGGGACGTGCCACGGATTCCATGCGCTTGGAGACGAATAGGCCAGGCTGCTTGCTCTCCCGCATCGCTCCCTAAAGGCGCGTCGAGCCGGTCGAGGAGGCCGATGACGGACCGCAAGCCGTGCGCTTTCGTGCCGCCACTGAACTGACACCGCAGGCCCTCGCCGCCATCACCGACCAGGTGCGCATCCGGGGGCGGCAACGGTTTGCCCGCAGCGGGCTGATCGAGCGTGATGACGTGCGCGAGATGCGAGCCCTCAGAGCCCCACCCAGCCCAACAGCGGTTTCTCGCTCGACGCCGCGGCGCGCTCGCGCCCAACGCGCCGCTGCGTGGCGCTGCCATCGCCTTCGGCCGTGAGGTGGCGGAGGCAACAGACTCACCGAGCGCGGTCAGTTCGCCGGCCTCCAATGCCCGCTCCCCGGCGCGTTATCTCTGGGTCATGCTGCCCTGATGGGATCAAGCTCCGGCTGTTCGAGTCGCAGCCCCGAACCTGCCCCAATTGCGGCGCAGACATGCGCCTGATTGCATTCATCCCCGAGGCCGCGCCCGTCGAGCGGATTCTCACCCATCTCGGTGAGCCGCCGCGTCCACCCCCGATCACGCCCGCGCGCGGACCGCCCGCCTGGGACGATGCTCCCGAGCCGATGCCGGACTGGAATATCTTCCAACAGCCCGACCCGGACTTCGCGTTCGATCAGCGCATTGTGTGGTAGCCGCTGTCTCTCCCAGGAGACGGTGCAGCCCCACTCGTGTTCCGGCGCCCGCTGCGCCGCAGAGGCGAGCCCCCGCACCCCACAACGCCTGTGCCTGCACCGCTCCCGACGCCCGTCCGCGCCGCTGTTCGGTGTTGACCACAGATCCCCCCCGCGCTCTCTTTCGAGCCCACCTGAACGGCCTACCTGAACGCTCGGGGTGGCTTGGATTTCCTATCCGTCAGAGGACGGCTACCGGGGGCATGGCCATCGGCGGCTCAGCGGCGTTCGAGCACGTGGTGCAGCAGCGCCGTGGTGGAGCTGTCGTGCCCGTCGCCCACGGCGCCGCCGGTCAGCTCGGGGAGGATGACGCCGGCGAGCTGTTTGCCGAGCTCGACGCCCCATTGGTCGAAGGAGTTGATGTCCCAGATGATGCCCTGGACGAAGATCTTGTGCTCGTAGAGGGCGAGCAGGGCGCCTAGGGTGTAGGGCGTGACCTGGTCCATCAGGATGGTGGTGGTGGGGCGGTTGCCGTTGAACTGGCGATGGGGGGCGAGGCGCTCGGCCTCGGCGGGGTCCATACCGGCGGCGAGCATCTCCTCGCGCGCCTGTGCAGCGGTGCGACCGCGCATCAGGGCCTCGGTCTGGGCCAGGCAGTTGGCGAGCAGCTTGGCGTGGTGGTCGCCGATGGGGTTGTGGCTGCGCACCGGGGCGATGAAGTCGCAGGGGATGAGCTGCGTGCCCTGGTGGATGAGCTGGTAGAAGGCGTGCTGGCCGTCGGTGCCGGGCTGGCCCCAGACCACCGGCCCGGTGGGATAGTTGACCTGCTCACCGCCGTGGGTGACGTGCTTGCCGTTGCTCTCCATGTCGCCCTGCTGGAAGTAGTCGGCGAAGTATTTCAGGTACTGGTCGTAGGGGAGGATGGCGTAGGTGCGGGCGTGGAAGAAGTCCGCGTACCAAACGCCCAGCAGGCCGAGGATGACCGGCAGGTTCTCCTCCAGCGGCGCCGAGCGGAAGTGGTTGTCCATGGCGTGGGCGCCCTCCAGTAGCTCGACGAAGCGCTCCGGGCCGATGGCCAGGGCGATAGGCAGGCCGATGGCGGACCACAGCGAATAGCGCCCCCCCACCCAGTCCCAGAAGCCGAACATGTGGTCGGTATCGATGCCGAAGGCCGAGACGCGCTCGGCATTGGTGGAGACGGCGACGAAGTGGCGGCCGACGGCCGCATCGTCGCCCAAGCCCTCGACCAGCCAGGCGCGGGCGCTTTGGGCGTTGGTCATGGTCTCCTGGGTGGTGAAGGTCTTCGAGGCGACGATGAACAGCGTGGTCTCGGGGTCCAGGGTCTTGAGGGTCTCCACCAGGTGGGTGCCGTCCACATTGGAGACGAAGTGCGGGCGCAGCGTCGGCGACTGATACGGGATCAGCGCCTCGCAGACCATCTTCGGACCGAGGTTGGAGCCGCCGATACCGATGTTGACGATGTCGGTGATGGCCTTGCCGGTATGGCCGGTCCAGTCCCCGCTGCGCACCCGTGCGGCGAAATCCAGCACCCGCTCCAGCACGGCGTTGACCTCGGGCATGACGTCCTCGCCATCGACCAGCACAGGCGTATTGGCGCGGTTGCGCAGGGCCACATGCAGCACCGCGCGGTCCTCGCTGTTGTTGATGTGGGCACCGGCGAACATGCGCTCGCGCCAGCCCTCCAGGTCCACGGTGCGGGCCAGGGCCCGCAGCAGCTCCAGGGTCTCGTCGGTGGCAAGATGTTTGGAGTAATCCACGCGCAGCCCGGCGACCTCGCGGGTCATGCGCGCCGCACGCGCCGGGTCCTCGGCGAACAGCTCACGCAGATGGCGCTTGGTGATCTGCCGCTGATGCTCGGTCAGCGCCTGCCATTCGGGGGTGGTATCGACGAGTGCCATGGGGGAGCTCCTGGGACGAAGTGGACTGAGGCCGGCGGTGCGGGCGGCCGGCGCACGGGCCGCGCCGATGCTCGCCCCTGCCGGGATCGAATGCTTGGCGCGATTGTAACCTGTCGCCACACCCGGGACGCACATTGCCTACAATCCAGAGGCGCCGCTTTCATCGCCCCCGCGCCGGGGCTATCACTGCGCGGCACGCGGCGCGGCGAGCCCCAATCCCGGGAGACGACGATGACAACCCTAGAGCAACTTGCCTTAGTCACCCTATTTCGAGGGCTCAACGCCGAGACCTTGGCGGATCTCGCCGCCATGGCGACGGCGCTCGATGTCGCCGCCGGCACGATCCTGGTCGAAGAGGGGACGCGCAACGACGCCCTGTATGTGCTGCTGGAGGGCGCGCTGCGGGTCAGCCTGCCGCGCTCGACATTCCGACGCGATCCGATTCATCTGCGCAGCGCCGGGCCGGGCGAGGTCCTCGGCGAATACTCCACCTTCGACAGCGATCTGACCTCGGCGCAGGTCGAGACCGAGGTCGCCTCCCGCCTGCTGCGCATCCCCGCCGTCAAGCTCAAGGCCTACCTGCACGATAGGCCCGAGGCCGCCGCGCAGCTCTACAGCAACGTGATCGTGACCCTGATCCGCCGGCTGCGCGAAAAAGACGACGAACTCGAGGCGCTGCAGCCGGTCTGATGGGCCCAGAAGGGAAAATGCTCGGCAGCCGGACCGATCACCCGGCCCGTTGCGGCAGCGCCGCGCGGATCAGTGCAACATGAGGTGGACCTGATGCATTCGATCGATGGACGTCGCCTGCTGCGGGGCTTCGGCCGGGCGGCCGGTGCGGTGGCGCGGCAGCGTGAGCACTTGGATGCCATCAATGTGTTCCCGGTCGCCGATGCCGATACCGGGACCAATCTGAGCCTGACCCTGGCCGGGGCCGTTGCCGACACCGAGCCCCATGTCTCGGCGGGTATTGTCGCCGCCCGGGTCGCGGATGCCGCCCTGCTGGCGTCGGTCGGCAATTCCGGCATCATCATGGCCCAGTTCCTCGGCGGCCTGGCGGAGGGGGTCGGCGCCGCCGAGGCCATCGACGGGCCGCTGCTGGCGCGGGCCGCAGCTCGTGGCGCCGAGCGCGCGCACGATGCCGTGGCGATGCCCCGCGACGGCACCATCCTGTCGGTCATGCGCGCCTGGGCCGACGACCTGGCAGCGGCCGAGCCCGACGCTGATCCCGCCGCGCTGCTGACCGGCGCCTTGCCCGCGGCGGAGGCGGCGCTGGCGGCGACCCGCCGCCTGCTCCGCGAGGCCGCGGCGGCCGGGGTGGTCGACGCCGGTGCCGAAGGCCTGGTGATCTTCCTAGGCGGCTTCGCGATGGGACTCGATGATGCGGCGACGCCCGATGCCGTCGCCGAGATCGCAGCGGCCGCTGTTCATGAGACGGCCTGCGGCCTGAGCGAGCCGCCGTCGCTGCGCTTCTGCACCGAGATCGTGCTCGAGGACACGAGCGCCGATGCCGCCGCGCTGCGCAGCGCGCTGGCCGACCTCGGAGCGTCCTTGATCGTGGCCGGCCGCGCACCGCGACTCAAGGTGCACCTGCATTGCGATCAGCCGGACGAGGCCGCCGGGCGCTTGCGCCAGCATGGGCGACTGGGCCGGCAGAAGGTCGACGACATGTGTCTGCAGTATGCCGCCCACCATCGGCCGCTGGCGGCCACCGCCATCGTCACCGATACCACCTGCGACCTGCCCCAGGCCCTGCTGGACCGCTGGCAGATCCACCAAGTCCCCCTGTCCATCCAGTGGGGCGCCGATCAATACATCGACCGGCGCACCCTCGGCGCGCCCCGCTTCTACGCCGAACTGAACGCTCGCCCCCGCCACCCAACCACGTCGCAACCGCCGCCGGCGCGCTTCGATCGCCTCTACCGCCAACTCGGCGCCAGCCATCGCGAGGTCCTGTCGCTGCACCTGGCCGAGTCCCTGTCGGGCACGGTCAACGCGGCACGCCTCGCCGCCGAGCAGGTGCGCGGGCTACCGATCCGCGTCGTCGCGCTGCCGCTGATCTCGGTCGGTCTGGGCCTGGCCGTGCTCGATGCCGCCGAGGCCGTTGCCGCCGGCGCCGATGCCGCCCGGGCCGCGGCGCTGGCACAGGAGCGGGCGGCGCGGATCGAGGTGATGGTCGCCGTCGCGGGTCTGGAGTCGATGGTTCGCGGAGGTCGGGTCAGCGGGCGCGCCGGCCGTATCGCGGGCCTGCTCGGATTGCGGCCGATCATTTCGCTGAACGCCGACGGCGGCTCGCGGCTGATCGGCGCCGCGCGCTCGTTCGACGGCGCCGTGCGCGGCATCCGCCGGCGCCTGAGCAGGCGGCAAGGACGCGAGCGGGTGCAGCGCTGGGCCCTGGCCCACGGCGGCTGCCCGGAGGTCGCCGCGGGGGTGGCCGACCTGCTCGGCGATGTGCTCGGCACCCCGCCGGCCTGGATCACCGAATCGGCGCCGGTGCTCGGGGTGCATGCCGGCACCGGCTCGGTCTGTGTCGCGGTGCAGTGGGCGGATCAGGGCGCGATCAGGCCGAGGAGCGCTCCGGGGTCGGCACCGGCTGGCGAAGCTTGACCGTCTCCGGCTCGCCGAGGAAGCGCGGGCCGCGACCGGTGACCAGATCCAGCACCGCGGCGGCGCGGGCCAGGACCTCGCGGGCGCGCACGCGCAGATGGCTCAGGCTGTCTGAGTCGGCGGCGGCCAGCCCGGTGGCCTTCAATCCGCGGTGGCGGGCCAGGAACACGGCGCGCTCGGCATGGAAGCGCTGGCTGACGATGATGACTTGGTCGAGGCCGAAGACCTCTTTGGCGCGCACCACCGAGTCCAGCGTCCGAAAGCCCGCGTAGTCGAGGGTGATGAATGCATCCGGCACGCCCAGCGCGACCAAATCGCGGCGCATGGCCTCGGGCTCGTTGTAGTAGATGCTGCCGTTGTCGCCGCTGACCAGCACACCGCGGACCTTGCCGCTGTGGTACAGGTCGGCGGCGGCGCGGATGCGGGCCTGATAGAAGAGGTTCGGCACCCCGTGCACCGAGCGTGACGTGCCCAGGATCAGCGCCGCCGGCGCCGGCTCCAGATCGTCGATCCGCGCGGCCACGGATCGCCCGGCGCTGAGCGTGACCAGCAGATCCAACGCGATCGGCGCCAGCAGCAGCAGCGCCAGGGCGCCGAGCAGCCGACGCGGCCAGCGGCGACGGCGAGCCGGGGCAGCGGTGCTGTCGGCGATGGGCGGGTCGGTGGCGTCGATCATTGAGCTGAAGGCCTGCGGTGGACGTTGCAAGACACAGTTACCCGATTGTAGTGCCTGAACAGCGCGAGTGCGAGCCGAGGCATCCGTGAGCCGTCTGCGCTGCAGCGCTTGCGGGCGAGTTCATTCTCGCGGCGACGCGATGCGCGTTTGTTGGCAGACGATCCCCGCCGCCAGCCGGCACCGGAATAGACGGCGCAGAGTCTCTCGAACAAGCCGTTCACCCCTTGGCGCGGGAGCGTTTTCGTTTAGAATCGAGCGCCGAGCACCGCCCCGAGTGTGGTATGTCGGGATGCTCGCGTTCCTGAACCCTCACCGACAGGATCCATTCCCGTGCGTTACCAGACACTCTGTCTTAGTCTTTTCTGCGTCTTGACCGCCAGCCCCGTGCTCGCCCAAGAGGCCGCGGCAGCCGCCGCAACCGAGGCCCCGGCCCCCGTCGCCACCGGCACGCTGCGCATCTACAGCGTCCCCGGCGATGCCAAGCTGTTCATCGACGAGGTCCGCAAGGGCAGCTCGCCGGCAAGCGCCGAGGAGACCTTCGTGATCCGCCTGCCCGAGGGCGAGTACCGGGTCAAGGCGGTCAAGGACGGCTTCGATCCGGTGGAGCGCGAGGTCTTCGTCGCCGCCGATACCGATCAGACCGTCAAGCTCGATCTGGCCCCGGAGATCGAGATGATCGCCATCCCCGGCGGCTGCTTCACCATGGGCAGCCCCGCCGACGAGCCCGAGCGCGACCCGGACGAGGGTCCGCAGCACGAGGTCTGCCTGGAGCCGTTCGAGATCGGCAAGTACGAGGTGACCTTCGCCCAGTGGGACGCCTGCGTTGACGACGGCGGCTGCACCAAACGGCCGGACGACGAGGGCTGGGGCCGCGGCGACCGCCCGGTCATCAATGTCTCCTGGCAGGAGGCGTATGACTATATCCGCTGGCTCAACATCAACACCGGCGCCGGCTACCGGCTGCCCACCGAGGCCGAGTGGGAGTACGCCGCCCGCGCCGGCACCACCACGGCGTTCTCCACCGGTCCCTGCATCAGCACCGACCAGGCCAACTACGACGGCACCTTCGAATACGGCGACTGCGACAACCAAAGCGATGTGGACCTGCACAAGACGATGCCGGTGGGCAGCTACGCGCCGAACCCCTGGGGCCTGTACGACGTCCACGGCAATGCCAACGAGTTCGTCCAGGACTGCTGGAACGACGGCTACGCAGGCGCCCCCACCGACGGCAGCGCCTGGGAGGAGGGCAACTGCCACCGTCGCGTGATCCGCAGCGGCTCCTGGCACGGTTATCCCGGCTATCTGCGCTCCGCCTACCGCTGCCGCTCGGGCCCGAGTTTCGGCCACCGCACCCTCGGCTTCCGGCTCGTGCGCGGCGCCCAGTAGCGAATCCAACCCCCGCATGGAAGCGCGGCGGGGGCGCGCCTTCGCCCTGCCGACAAGGCTGCGGCCAAGGCCCGGGGATTCCGGCATCCGATGATCGCTCCGGGCTCGGCTCGTGTCGCCGCATGCGTTACTATTCTCCGTCATGCTTGAACGTTTTCTCACCAGCTGCCTGCGCTTCCTCGGCCTCACCGTCGGCGCGCTGTTGCGCTCGCCGGACGGCCGCGCGCGACTGCGCCCGCGCCGTGTCCTATTCATGCTTGCCTTCCTGCCGGTGCTTGGCGTCGCCCAGCTGATCCATTGGCTGGGCTTCCTGCTCGACGAACTGTTGTTTCGCGACTACCGAAAGGTGAAGATCCGCGAGCCCCTGTTCGTGCTCGGTGTGCCCCGCAGCGGCACCACCAAGCTGCATCGCGTGCTGGCCGAAGACGCCCGCTTCACGACGTTTCAGACCTGGGAGTGTCTGTTCGCGCTGTCGGTGACCGAACGCCGTTTCTGGCTCGGCCTCGCCGCCCTGGACCGGCGGATCGGACGCCCCCTCGGCCGGCTGGTGGGCTGGCTGGAGCGCCGGGTGTTCGCCGCGCTGGACGCGGTGCACCCGATGACGCTGACCGACCCGGAAGAGGACTACTTCGCACTGATGCCCATCCTGTCCTGTTTCATCCTGATGCTGCCCTTTCCGTTCTCGCGCCACCTCTGGCGCATGGGCCGCTTCGATGAGCAGATGCCGGCGGCCGAGCGCGCGCGCATCCTCGACTTCTACGAACGCTGCCTGCAAAAGCACCTCTACGTCCACGGCGAGGACAAGCGACTGCTGTCGAAAAACGCGGCCTTCGCCCCGCTGGCGCAGTCGCTGGTGGAACGCTTCCCCGACGCCCGCTTCATCGGCTGCCTGCGCGACCCGATGGAGACCGTCCCGTCTCAGCTCAGCTCCATCGGGCCGGGCTTGGAACTGTTCGGGGTGCCCGCGGACAGCGCCGTGGTACGCGAGCGCATGATCGACCAACTCGCCTTCTACTATCGAAACCTGGCGGCGGCCTTTGCGCGGCTGCCGCCCAGCCGCGGCGTCTGGGTGCCGATGGCGCAGATGAAGGCCGGGATCAACGCCACGCTGACCGCCGTCTATGAGCAGCTTCAGCTGCCGATGACCGAGGCCTTTGCGGCGACCCTGGCGGCCGAGGACCATCACACCCGCGCCTACCGCAGCGGCCACCGCTACGACTTGGAGCAGTTCGGGCTGAACGCGCAGATGATCCGCCGACGCTTTGCCGACGCCTATAGGATCCCGACCCCGGACGACGGCGCTGCCGGCACGACGACGCCCTCCGGGGCGATACTCAGCCCTGCCGCGGCCGATGCGGCCCGCGCCGACGCAAACACCAAACCAGAGGAGGCCGTCTCGTGCTGAGCATCGACAACGGGGAGCACAAGGCGCCATTGTCCGGCGACGTGGAGGCCGCGGCCGCCGGATTGCGCGTGGCCATCGTCTCCGACGCCGCCCCGGAGCGCAACGGCGTCGGCGCCTACTACCGCGACCTGGCCGAGCACCTGGAGGCGGTCGGCGCCCGCGTCGAACTGATCTCCCCGCGCTTTCATAGTGGTCGCTGGTATGGCGGACTGGCGATGCCGCTGCCGGGCGACCCGACCCAGCGCTTCCTATTCCCATCGCCGAAGCTGGTCACCCGCCGCATGGCGAGGACCCAGCCCACCGCCGTCATCGTGCCGACGCCGGGGCCGTTCGGCATGCTCGGCATGTTCCTCGCCAAGCGGCGCGGGGCGCGGCTGATCGTCGGCTTCCATACCCATTTCGAGCGCCTGGCCGAACTCAACGGCCACAGCGGCCTATTCGCCGGACTCGTGCAATGGTACCTGGGCGGCTGCAACCGCAAGCTGTTTCGAGAGGCCGACTTGATCCTGGCCAATTCCGAAGAAATGGTCCAGATCGGCCACGAGATCGGCGCCAAGCAGGTCGATCTGATGGGCACGTCGATCCCGCGACGCTTCCTGGCGGAGCCCGTGGTGCCCCTGCGCCCGCGACTCGAACGGGTCCTGTTCGCCGGCCGGTTGGCACCGGAGAAGAACCTCCAGGCCGTGGTGAGCGCCGCCGAGGCCCTGCCCGACCTCCAGTTCCAGGTCGCCGGCGACGGGCCGTTGCGGTCCTGGATCGAAGAACAGGCGGCGCGCCTGGACAACCTGGAGTACAGCGGCTGGGTCCGGCGCTCGCGCATCCTGCCGCTGGTGGACAACACCGACGTGCTGGTGCTGCCGTCGACCGTGGAATCCTTCGGCACGGTGGCGCTGGAGGCCATGGCCCGCGCCCGGATCGTCGTGGTCTCGGCCCAATGCGGCATCCTCAGCTGGGAACACCTGGAGCGCGGCCTGTTTCAGATGGCCGCCGACGAATCCCTGGCCGACACGCTGGCCCGCGTGGCCGCCCTCGACCCGGCGCTGCGCGAGCAGACCGCCCGCTATGCGCGGGCGGCGGCGGTGCGGGTCAACGATGACAATCTGCGCCATTGGATCAGCATCCTGTCCGGCCCGGCGCCGGCGGCTTGAGCACGATGGGCCAGCGCAAGACGCCCGAAGTCCTGGTCTCCATCCACGATCTGATGCCGCAGACCATGCCCGCGGTGCGCGAGACCATCGCCCTGCTCGAGCAGCACCGGGTCAGCCCGGTGACCCTGCTCGTGGTCCCGGGCACGGGCTGGGGCAGCGCCGACATCGACGAGCTGCGGGCCTTGCAGCGCGCCGGCTACCGCCTGGCGGGCCATGGCTGGCGGCATGAGGTGGCGCGGATTCGCCGCCCCTATCACCGCCTGCACAGCCTGCTGATCTCGCGCCAGGTCGCCGAGCACCTGGATCTGGATACGGACGGCATCATCGATCTGATCCGCCGCTGCCATCACTGGTTCGCGGATCACGGTTTAGAGCCGCCGGCGCTCTATGTGCCGCCGGCCTGGGCCATGGGCAGGGTCTCCGCCGTGCAGTTGATCGAGGAGACCCCGTTCGGACTCTACGAGGATTTCAACGGCGTGCTCGACGCCCGCAGCGGCTGCTATCACCCCATCCCGATGCTTGGCTATGAGGCCGATCGCGCCATCCGCGTCCCGATCATCCGCGCCTGGAACGCCCTGAACCGCTGGCGCGGCACCCGCAGCGGCCGCTTGCGGATCGGCCTGCACCCCTACGACCTCGGCCTGCGGCTGGGCTCGCAGCTGGCGCGGGACCTCGCAACCTATCCCAGCGCAATCGACTATCAGGCGCTCTAGGCCGGAACGACCGACTAATCGCCCTCGCCCTCCCAATCCCAAAGCTCCCGCGGATAGTCCCGATAGATGGCGCGCAGACCGCGGTGGTAGCGCTGGCTGGCCCAGGCGACCCGAGCCAGGTCCGGGGGCGGTGGCAGGTGCCGCTGCACGCGCATTGGCACCTTTTGCAGCGCATCGCTGGCGAGATCCGCGAAGCGGTGCGCGAACTGCCGCAACGGCAGCCGCGTGGGCGTGAGCGGGTGCATGCAGTCGTGCAGATCGTGCGGATTGTCGACCCAGATGCGCGGGGCGATGGCGGCGTAATCGGGGGTGCCCGGCGACGGCGTGCACACGGTGAAGCTGCACTGCACCGGCGGCAGGCCCTGCACATAGCGCCGCAGCCGCTCGATCTCGGCCTCGCCGTAGTCCGGCTGCACCATGAAGGCCGCATGCACGGCGATGCCCATGGCGCGCAGCTTGTCGAGCGCGCGCTCGTTGGCGGCAACGCTGCCGCCCTTCGCGGCGCGTTTGAGCTCTTCGTTGGTCGGGAACTCGAAGCCGATAAAGGCCGCATCCAGGCCGATCTCGCGCCAGCGCCGCAGCAGCTCCGGCGAGCGGTTGACGGTGGTGGCCCGGGTCCAGGCAAAATAGCGCTTGCGCACGCCCCTGCGGGCCAGGGCATCGGCCAGCTCCCAGGCGAAATGCTCGTCGATGAAGTTCTCGTCGTCGCTGAAATAGATGTGTTCGGCCGGGGCGCGGGCGATCTCCTCGGCCACCGCAGCCACCGGTCGCGGCTGATGCATCCCCCGGCACAGGTGGGGCACGATGCAGAACGAGCAGCGCATCTTGCAGCCCCAGGAGGTCCGCACCATGGCCACACGCGGAAACAGCGGATGCAGCCGCGGCAAGTGCTCGCCGGTCCAGACGCCGCGATAGACCCGCGGGTCCCAGAGGTCGCGCCGCGGCTCGGGCAGCCCGGCCGGGTCCGGGAACTGCGGCCAATCCTCGGTGCTGCCGTCGGGCCAAGTGGCGGTCGGCAGCAGCACCTGGGGGATGCCCTCGAGCTCACGCCCGGCCGCCGCCGCGTCCACCAGCATCCGAAAGGGCCCGCAGCCCTCGCCGCGGACGATCGCATCGATGGCGCCGATGCAATAATCCCGGGGGTCAACGGTGGCATGATGCCCACCGACGACGATGAGCGCGTTGGGGAGACGCTCCCGGACCTGTCGGGCCAGCCCTTTGACGATCGAGCCTTCATGGGAGTATCCGGTGATCCCCACCAGCTCCGGGCGAAAGCGCCGCAACGCCAGCTCCAGCGCCATCCCCGGCCAGGCCGCCAAGCGCAGATCCAGGATACGGATCAGGTGTCCGGGGCCCGCCGCCGCGGCCAGGTAGCCCAGCTCCAGCGGCTCCAACAGCTGCCAGGCCTGCAGGCCGAGGATGGATGCGAGCCGCGCCTTGGGTTTGATCAGTAGAATGCGCAATGGGCGTGCCCCCCTGCGAGCGTTGAGCCATATCCGGCGGTCGACGGCGAGGCACCTCGGCGCCGTTGCCCCGAGCAGCCTCCCCTCCAAGTCACAAGACAGAGCAGACGATGCCGATACAGGTCACCCTCTACACCAGCCCCGGCTGCGGCAGTTGCCGCCGCGCCAAGACCTTTCTGAAGCGCGAAGGCATCGCCTTTCGCGAGCTGGACATCAGCCGCAGCGCCAAGGCCCGCAAGGCCCTGGAGCGCATGGGGGCACGCGGCGTGCCGGTGCTGATCGTCGGTGAGCGACGGCTCGACGGCTTCTCCGAGCGCGCCTTCCTGGCGCTCTACCGGGGCCGGCATTGAGCGCGAAGCCCTCGTCACCGCGCCGCAGCCGACGCTCAGTGCAGGGCTCCGAGCCAGCGATTGCGATACTCCTGCTCAAAAAAGAACGTCTGCTCGCCGAAGGCCGGTCGCAGATCATCGAGCCAAGCGGCCTCGGGATCGTAGCGGGCAAAGAACGGCCGATCGACCCAATCGGGATTGCGGCCCTGCAGGAATCGCAGCACGAACACGCGCTCCCCGGCCACCTCGGCGACACCCTGGATCTCGATCTTGCCCGGACCCGCACTCATGCTCGGTCCCCGGGCCGTGCGCGCCAGCCCCGAGACCTTGCTGATGGCCTCGCGATAGACCCGCCAGGTCCGCTCCAGCGGCACCTTGAAATAGTTGTGGGCGCCGGTGTCGCGCTCGATGAACATATAGTACGGCATGATCCCGAGGCGGACCTGATCCCGCCACAGCCGCGCCCAGCAATCGGCGTCGTCATTGATGTGGGCCAGCAGCGGCCCCTGGCTGCGGATCTGGGCACCGGTGGCACGCAGCCGTGCGACGGCATCGGCACAGACCGGGGTGTCGATCTCCCGCCAGTGATTGAGGTGGGCCATGATGGCGACGTGCTTGCCCGCCGCCACCAAACGCTCGAGCAGCGCCAGCAGCGCATCGGCATCGGCGTCGTCGACGAATCGATGGGGCCAGAATGTCAGGGCCTTGGTGCCGATGCGGATGTTGCGGATATGGTCGAAGTCCCGGCCCAGCAGCGGCTCCAGGTAGGCCGCCAGATGCTTGGTCTTCATGACCATCGGATCTCCGCCGGTGATGAGCAGGTCCGAGACCTGCCGGCGGTGGCGCAGGTAGCTGTGCAGCTGGGTGGCCTCAGTGCTGGCGATGCGCAACGACTTGTCGCCGACGAATTGCGCCCAGCGGAAGCAGAAGCTGCAATAGGCGTGACAGGTCTGCCCCTGGCTCGGGAAGAACAGCAGGGTCTCGCGATACTTGTGCTGCATGCCCGGCACGATCTCGCCATCGGGGAGGCGCGGCATGTTCAGCTCCAGCTGGCCGGCCGGATGCGGATTGAGCTCCATGCGGATGCGCTGAACCTCGCTGTTCAGCGCCGCCGACGACGCCTGCCGATGCAGCAGATCGCGCACGCGGGCGAAGTGCTCCGGTGAGAGCATCCCCGGCTGCGGAAAGGTCAGCCGAAAGATGGGATCATCGGGGACTCGGCTCCAGTCGATCAGGTTCTCGATCACGTAGTCGTTGACGCGAAACGGCAGCACCGTGGACACCACCTTCATGGCGAAGCGCTGCTCCGCGGGGAGGTGATGGATTGCGGTGATGCGGGCGAGGTCGCGCTGGGTGTAGACATGAAACGGCCGACCGGGTTTGGCCACCGGGGGCGTCATGGACGAGCGCGGACGAATCTGCGTCGGTTGAGTCATGGAGGGCTCCTTCCTGCCGAACGGGCAGGCGAAACGCCGGCTGCGCCGACCGGTCCGCTGCCGCAGCAGGCGGACCCGCTCCCGTGAATCAATCGCGGAGGACGGCACGCAGTCCAAGCGTGTGCTGACGACCTTGGACGCGGGGCGGGCCTTGCCCGGACATTCGGTCCGGACAACGTCGAGACGGACGACATCGGCTCAGGCTCCGCGGATAAGGCTGCGCCCAGGCTGGGCGCGAACCGCCACCGGACGGTGGCAGGGGCATTGCGACCCCAATGTTCGAAGCCGACCATTCTACCATCGCCAGGTGACGGAATTTCATCCGGCGGGCATACTCACGACACGCCAGCACATGCGCCACCGATTGCTCCAACCTGCAAACGGATCGACGAGCGGCCCGAATCAGCGCCTTGGCGCGATCGGGCTTGAGTCAGTCCAACCCCAATGGAACAATGGCCGCCGGCCGTCGTCCAACATCGGCGCCCATCCGTCGCATCGCGTACAGGCTTAGCGAGAAACAATCCTTATGATCACCAGACCCTTGGTTCATGTGGTCGACGACGACGAGGAGATGCGCCGATCGCTGGCACTGCTCTTGCAATCGGTCGCCATCGAGACTGCAACCCACGACAATGCCGATGCCTTCATCGAGGCCCTGGGCACCGGCCCCGATCAGGGCGACGCCATCCTGCTCGATGTGCGCCTGCCCGGCGTCAGCGGCATCAGCCTGCTGGAGCGCCTGCGCCGCGACTACCCCGGCATACCGGTGATCATGATCTCCGGTCATGGCGACATCGACATGGCGGTATACGCAATGAAGCTGGGTGCGGCGGACTTCATCACCAAGCCGTTCAGCGGCCAGGCGCTGCTCGAGCGGGTACAGGGCGTGCTGCGCCAAGCCCGCGAGCCGGCCGCCGGCATGTCCACCAGCGAGGCGTTGCAGCGACTGGCATCGCTGACCCCGCGCGAGCGCCAGGTCTTCGCGCACATCGTCGCCGGCGAGGCCAATCGGGGCATTGCCGAGACGCTCGGCATCAGCGTTCGCACGGTGGAATCACACCGGGCCAAGATCATGGAGAAGACCCAGGCCAAGACGCTGGTGGACCTGGTGCTGTTGTCCGTCGCGGCCAACGCCCAGTAGCCCGAGCCACGCGGTCGCCGTTAGCGCGGCGGCGCCTCAAAGCGAACCCATTCAATATCGGTACGTCGCAGATACACGGTCATCGTGCCCTTGCGCGCCGTTGTCTGCCTGGCACTGTTTGAGTAGGCGCGAACGAACGACATCAGGGAGAGCGTTGTCGCATCGAGGTCGTCGGCGACGCCTTGGCGCTCGCGCCCGTCCTTGAGCCGGACGGTGACCACGCAGCCGAGGCAGCGCGCAAGCACATCGAAGTCGATCAGGTCCCCGGGCCGTGCCGGCGCATCCGCAGCGGCGGCCTCCACCGACACCACCGGTGCCCGCGGGGCCCGGAACCCGGGCCTGGTCAGCTGCTCGCCCTCGACAGAGACCTGGAGGTCGATGAGCTCGGCCACCGACTCCGGCGGATAGCTCCCGACCAGATCGAGGGCGGTGGGATCGAGCACCACATTCAGCGCCTTGCCGGCGAGGTAGTCGCGCAACGCATCGAGCAGGGCGTCGTCGGGGACGAGACCGAAGATATCGCCGAAGATGCTGTCGGCGTCATCGATCAAGCGCCGATCGATCGACGCGGCCGAGGCGCCGCCCATCGACGCACAGGTCTGCTTGGCGCCGGAGAGCCATTCCGCGTCGAGCCGCGAGTCCAGATCGAGCTTGCGGATCGAGGCCGCATCGAGCAGCCCCGCGGCGGCGCCATATCGATTCAATCGGGCGAACAGATCAAGCCGCAGCTCGCCGACCTGATGCAAGTTGAGGGTCAGACTCAACACATCGGCCCCGCCGCGGGGACCGTCCTGAATTCGGATGCGCAGGTCGTAGACCGGTTCTTCAGGCAGGCTGCGGTCCAGCCAACGACGCATCTCCTCGCCGGGCGGAAGCCCGCAGATCCCCGCCAGCACCCGCCGCCCAACGCCGGAACTGTCGGCCCGTACCCCGCTCAGGTACTCGATCACCGCGGCGACGTCGTCGCGTTGCAGCCTGAGCCCAATCAGCTCGACCGACAGCTCCTGCGGAAGATCCGGCAGCGCGATGCGCCGCAGGCCGCTGATCACCGGCAGCCATAGCGGATCGGATGCACGCATGGCAATCCGGTCGATCTCGATGGCCCTGCCGCTGTCGAGCATCACCAGCTCGAAATCGTCGACCTCGACACCGCCCAGCGCTCCGACCCGCACCTCGGCATAGCCCAGGTAGGCGACCGGCTCGAGCTCTCGCTTCAGCCCCGCCAGCTCGCTTGTGACTTGGTCGTAAAGGTAAGCGTAGATCGCCCCATACAGCACCACCGGCGTGGACAGGACGATTGCGAGGATCAGGACGATCTGTTTGAGCTTCATCGATTGGGCTCCCACGACTCCCGGAGACAGGGGCCTCGACGACATGACCGGGGCCTGGAGAATGCACGCGCGTAGAGTATAGGAAAATCGCCCACCCCTGCGCGTGACTGCTCCGCGCCGAAGCGGCCCCGCATCCGCCGCAGGCCCCGGTGGCAATGCTTGCGGGGTGCCCGGCGATATGTCAACGTGCCGCCAGCCCCCACCGCCAAGGAGCCTCTCCATGCACTACTTGACCGAAGCCCTGGCCATGATGATCGTGCTCGGGATGGCCGCCCAGTGGTTGGCTTGGCGCTTCCAGCTACCCGGCATCGTGCTGCTCTCGGTCTGCGGACTCATGATCGGTCCGGTCCTCGGCATCATCCGCCCCAGCGAGGCCTTGGGGGTCGCCTATCAGCCGGTGATCAAGCTCGCGGTCGCCGCCATCCTGTTCGAAGGCGGACTCTCGCTGCGACTGGCCGAGCTGCGCCAGGCCGCCGCCGGCGTCAACCGCTTGATCACCTTGGCCGTCGTGCTCGGCTTCGGACTCGCCACCACCGCCGCCCACACCATCGGCGGCCTGTCCTGGCCGGTGGCCATGGTCTTCGGCGCCATCACCATCGTCACCGGTCCGACCGTCATCCTGCCGCTGCTGCGCCAGGCCCGGCTGCGCCGGCGCCCGGCCTCCTATCTGAAGTGGGAAGGCATCGTCAACGACCCCATCGGTGCCGTCCTCGTGGTCCTGATCTTCGAGTATTTCGTCGGCGGCGAGCGCAACCTGCTCGGCGACACCCTGCCCCACAGCCTCCTCGGCATCGGCACCGCGGTCATGCTCGGCGGCGTCGGCGGCTGGCTGCTGGGCCGCGCCTTCCTGGCCGGTCAGGTCCCCGAATACCTGAAGGGACCCATCGCCCTGGCCACGGCGCTGGGCGCCTATGCCGTCTCCAACCTGGTGCTGGAAGAGGCCGGCCTGATCGCCGCCACCGTGATGGGGCTTGTGCTCGGCAACATGAACCTGCCGAGCATCGGCGAGATCCGACGCTTCAAGGAGTACATCACCGTCCTGCTGGTGTCCGGGGTCTTCCTGCTGCTGACCGCGGACCTGGACCCGCGGATCATGCTGTCCCTGGACTGGCGCGGCCTGCTGCTGATCCTGTGCATCATCCTGCTGGTGCGACCGGCGGCCATCTGGATCAGCACCATCGGCGCCGGCATGAGCTGGCAGGAGCGCACCCTGGTGGGCTGGATCGCGCCCCGCGGCGTGGTCGCCGCGGCCGTTGCCGGCGTATTCGGACCGGCCCTGGCGGCCCAGGGCTATGCCGGCGGCGAGCTGCTGCTGCCGCTGGTGTTCGTGCTCATCCTGAGCACGGTCACGCTGCACGGCTTCAGCCTGGGCTGGCTGGCCCGCCGGCTCGACCTCAGCGCCAAGCGCGCCGGCGGGCTGATCATCGCCGGCGGCACCGCCTGGGGCAGCGGACTGGCCGAGACCCTGCACCGCAAGGATGTCCCGGTGATCGTCGCCGACAGCTCCTGGCACCGGTTGCGCAAGGCGCGGCTGGCCGGCATCCCGGTCTATTTCGGCGAGCTGCTCTCCGAACACGCCGAGTATGCGCTGGAGCTCGGCGACTACGCCAGCCTGCTCGCGGTGACCAACAACGACAGCTACAACGCCCTGGCCTGCGCCCATTTCGCCCCGGAACTGGGGCGCCAGCGGGTGTTCCAGCTCGCCAGCGGCGAGACCGCCGAGCCGCGCCGGCCGAACCCCACCGCCCGCGGCCGCATCGCCCTCGGCGAGGATGTGGTCTACGAGCACCTGCAGCGCCGATGGTACCGAGGCTGGGAATTCCACAGCACCCATATCACCGGGGAATTCGGCATGGACCGGTTCAACGAGTCCTTGCCCGAGGGCGCGATCCTGGTGCTGGTCATCGGTGCGAAAAAGGACGTCCGCCTGTTTGAGGCCGGCCACGGGCTGAAGGCGGAGCCGGGCGAGCACATCCTCTGGTTCGGCCCGCCGGACTAGCCTGCCGGGCGCTCGACAACGCCCTCAGCGCCGGTGGTAGGGCAAGGTCTGCTGCTGGATGCGCGTGCGCTGGCGCTGCTCCCGGATCAACCGTCGATGCCGATTGGCCATATCCGCCCGCTCGCCGGCATCACCGCGGCGGTCGACCCCGACGCCCTCGCGACGCGCCCGCAGCCGCTGGCGCGAACGCTCAAGGCGCTGCCGCTGCAACCCCTGCTCAAGCTCAAGCGCCTGACCCCGCTCGATCGTCTCCAGGGCGCGCTGATCGCGCCGGTCCAGCGGCTCGACGCGCTCGCGATAGGTCGCCTGATCGCGCCGAAGCTGGAGCCAGGCGCCGGTATCGTTGCGGGACTGCGCCGCGTCGGCACCCTGGGCCAGGAGCCTCGCCGGCACAGGCGCGAGCCCAACCGCCGACACCAACACGATCGGCAGCAGGTGACGGCCAAAACGCACCAGAACGGTGCGATATTCTCCATCATTGTGCCGATCACGCCAGGAGCTGGTTGCAATGCCCACCAACCCCGTTCGACCGGCCCCATCGAACTTTTTCTCAATCAATGACTTGCGCATGTAACGAATGTTGGCACTGGTTCTGCATAGTCCAGACCGAGGCGGAATCTTCTCTGCCGTTTCCGTTCTCTGACCTCCTCAGTGGTGAATCGCCCCGCCCCTCCCGGCGGGGCTTTTTTTTGCCGGCACAGGTCCGCGCCGGACCCGTTGAGTCAATCTTTGCAGATCGGATCGGACTGGCGCAGAACAAACGTCTGCTCAAGCTCAGCTTCTTGACGCGGGTGCAGGCGCAACTGGAGTTTCTGCGCACGATCGTGGTCCGACCCGACTAGGCCCACCCCGGCTAAAGACCCGCGCTCCCAGTCAGCCGCCATGTCATAGCCGGCGCCCAGAACCTGACCGCCGCACCTCGTCGACCCACTTGAGCAGGACCTCCCGTTTGTCGCAGCGGTTAACTCGTGCCATTTCCCGTTCTTAGACCAGTAGTATTGGCACAAAAATGAGCATCCTAAGCCTCTATGTGACCATAATACGGGACACTTTCCTTTAAACATCAATTAGTTATCGCGGTCCGACCCGTATTACGAGCAGCAGCGCGAGGATGCCGGCATAGAGCGCGGGCTCGCGCCAGTCGGCCTTGACCAGCCACCAGAAGTGCACGACGCCGAGGATGGCGATGAGGTAGACGAGGCGATGCAGCGCCTTCCAGCGCGGACCGAGCCGCCTGATCCAGCCCCGCGTGGAGGTGACGGCGAGCGGGGTCATGAGCAGGACCGCGGCGGCACCGACGGTGATGTACGGGCGCTCGAGGATATCCTCGATGATCTCCTGCCAGCGAAAGCGCTGGTCCAACCAGAGGTAGGCGCTCAGGTGCAGGCTGGCGTAGAAGAAGCTGAACAGGCCGAGCATACGGCGGAAGCGAAGCAGCCGGACGCGGCCGGTGAGCCGGCGCAGCGGCGTGATCGCCAAGGTGATCAGCAGCAGCCGCAGGGCCCAGTCGCCGGTGTCGTGGATGACGGTCTCGATGGGGTTGGCGCTGGCGGCACCGCTGAGCAGGCGCCAGACGAGCCAGGCCAACGGGGCGAGGCAGAGCAGAAAGACCAGGGGCTTGGTCGTCTTGATGAAACGGTCGGAGGTTTGGGGGCGCACGGTGCTGCCTGCGGGGGTGGCGGGCGGATCGGGGTCAGTAGTGCTTGCGCAGGTCCATGCCGGCGTAGAGGTGGGCGACCTGATCGGCATAGCCGTTGAACATCAGGGTCGGCTCCTCGGGCGCAAATAGGCCGGCGCCGATGACGCGGTGCTGCGCCTGGCTCCAGCGCGGGTGAGAGACCTCGGGGTTGACGTTGGAATAGAAGCCGTATTCGTCGGGCTGGAGCATGTTCCAGGTGGCCTGGGGCTGGCGCTCGGTGAAGCGGATGGCGACGATGGACTTGATGCTCTTGAAACCGTACTTCCAGGGCACGACCAGGCGCACGGGGGCGCCATTCTGGTTCGGCAGCTCGCGGCCGTAGAGGCCGGTGGCGAGGATGGTCAGGGCGTGCATGGCCTCGTCCATGCGCAGCCCCTCGCGATAGGGCCAGTCATACAGACGACTGCGCTGACCGGGCATCTGCTTGGGGTCGTAGAGGGTCTCGAAGGCGACGTACTTGGCCTTCGAGGTGGGCTTGAAGCGGCGCAGCAGATCGCGCAGCGGGAAGCCGACCCAGGGGACGACCATGCCCCAGGCCTCGACGCAACGCAACCGGTAGATGCGCTCCTCCTGCGGGAAGCGCCCGAGCAGGTCCTCGATGCCGATCTCGCCCGGGGCCTCGCACTCACCGCCGACGGCGATGGTCCAGGGGCGGGTGCGTAGCCGATCGGCATTGCGCGCCGGGGCGCTCTTGCCGTCGCCGAGCTCGACGAAATTGTTGTAGGTGGTGATGTCCTTGTAGTCCGTCGGCGCAGCGTCGGTGGACCAGCGGCTGTCGCGGACGTTCGGGATGCGCTCGGGCTGCGGTACCGGGGCGGCCTCGGGGGCTGCCGGCTCGCAGCCCGGCAGCAGACCGCTGCCGATGGCAGCGGCGCTCAGGCCCGCGGCGGTCTTGATGAACTCGCGCCGGCGCAGATAGTGCGGCTCGGGCGTGATCTGCGATGGGCAGATGGGGTCGGGTCGACGGATGAGCATGGCAATGCACCTGCGGTTCGGTTCGTTGGATACAGCTACAGTGCGGGCGTTGCGCGCCGTTGCTGCAGCCCGCACCTGACCGCGATCTTGCGGTGGTGGTCCATCGGCTACCCCATGACTGGTGCTTTTCGTGTAACCTTGCAACGTTTGCATGCGGTTTTTTTCTTAGCGTCCAGCGGCGCGTCATGCGTGGGCTCGCGGCCCACCCGCCGCGAGCGGCGACATGCCCTGGCCAGGAAGGATGCATCGCTTCTCGACGATCATGTCCCGACTTGCGCGTCCGTATTTACCCAAGTGTCCCACCTTGCTTAAGTCGCCGCTGTGAAACCGCTGCGCATCCTGATGTTTGCCCGGTATCTGCCGCCCGAGTACAGCGGCGCGGCGGCGCAGGCCTTGCTGCTGGCCGATCGTCTCCGCGCGCGTGGACATCGGGTGGAGCTGGCGACCCAGTCCTGGACCGGCGAGCCGCGGGATTACCTGATCGATGGCTTTCCGGTCAAGGCGCTGCGCACGCGCCTGTCGGCGCGACATCAGGAGTTCAGTGTCTGGCGCAGTCTTTTTGCCCATGTCTGGCGTCGGCGGCGAGACCTGGACATCCTGCATGGGCATGGCGCCTATTACACGCAGAGCATCCTCGGCCCGCTGGGCAGGCTGTTCGGAAAGGGCACGCTGTTGAAGGCGAGCCTGTCGAACAACGACCTGACCAGCCTGTCGGATACCGTCGTCGCGCCGGTCCATCGGCGATTTCTGCGCATGGTGGACACCTGCGTGGCGATCAGCGACGACCTGCGGGCCGAGATGATCGCCAAGGGCATCCCCGAGGCGCAGATCCGCGACATCCCGAACGGGGTCGATACCCAGCGCTTCCACCCGGTGGACGGGGCCGCGCGGGCGCAGGCGGCGGCCGACCTGGGGCTGCCCGCGGGGCAGCGCATCGCGCTCTACGTGGGGGTGTTCGACGAGCGCAAGCGGATCAGTTGGCTGGTGGAGCGCTGGCTGGCGACCGAGGGCTTCGGCACCGGGGCACTGCTGCTGGCGGTCGGCCCCGTCAGCCGCGAGGGCTACGGCGAGGCCATGAAGGCGCGCCTGATCGGCATCGCCGCGCAACGGCCCGATCTGGTCGCGATCCGCGACTTCCACCCCGACATCCACCGCTTCTACCAGGCGGCAGACCTGTTCGTGTTCCCGTCGAGTCGCGAGGGGCTGCCGAACGCGGTGCTGGAGGCGATGGCCACGGGCCTACCGAGCGTGGTCGCCCGCGCGAGCGGATCGCGCGAGCTGATTCAGGACGGGCGCACCGGGGCGACCTTCGCCATCGATGACGCCGACGGCCTGCACCATGCCTTGACCCGCGTCGCCGGTGAGGCGGGGCGGCGCCTGGGCGCGGAGGGCCGGCGAATCAGCGTCGAGCAGTTCGATATCGAGCGCATTGCCGATCGCTATGTCGCGCTCTATCGGCAGTTGTCGGCGCGTCGTCGATGAGCGCACCAGGCTCCGCCGGGACCACCCGCACCGCAGGCCGCAGCGGGCGCGTGCTCATGCTCGGCCCGCTGCCGCCTCCGGTGGGCGGGATGGCGACCGTGGTCGAGAACCTGGTCGTCGGGCTGCGGGGACGCGTGGCGGTGCGGGTCCTGAATACGGTCAAGACCACGCCTGCCGACCGCAGCCTGTGGCAAGGGGTCGTCGCTCAGCTGCGGCTGTTGTGGCGACTGGCCGACCTGTGTGTCCGCTGGCAACCCGACTTGGTGCATATCCATACCTGCTCGCGCTTCAGCTTTTGGCGCAGCGGCGTTGATGTCCTGCTGGCGCGGATGCTGGGCCGGCGGGTGGTGGTGCACATCCACGGCGCGCAGTTCCATCATTTCCTCGCCGGGCTCGGCGCAATCCCGGCTTGGGCGGCGCGCCGGGTGTTCGCCCTGTGCGCGTCGGTGGTTGTGCTCGGCACGGGCTGGAAGCGCGTGCTCGATGCCTGGACAACGCCGGCGCGGGTGGCGGTGGTGCCGAACGGGGTCCCGGTGCCGCCGGCGCGGTCCTCGCCCCCGCCGGCGGGCTTTCGCATCCTCTGCCTGGCCAATTACGAGCGCCGCAAGGGTCAGGAAGATCTGTTGCGGGCCGTGGCCGGGCTGCGCGAGCGCGCAACGGTCTCGGTGGAGCTGCTGGGCTTCGAGAGCGAGGCCGGCGAGGCCCGGCGGCTGCGCGCGCTGGCCGACGCATTGGGGCTCGGCACCGCGGTGCAGATCCCCGGCCCCGTGGTCGGCGCCGACAAGGTGGGCCGTATCGAAGCCGCGCATTGCTTTTGTCTGCCGTCCTCCGACGAGGGGCTGCCGATGGCGATGCTGGAGGCGATGGCCGCGGGGTTGCCGGTGGTGGTGACCCGGGTCGGTGCGATCCCGGAGGCCATCGGCGACGGCGTCGACGGGCTGCTGTACGACGCCGGCGACGTGGATGCCCTGCGCGCGCATCTTCAGGCGCTGCTGGATGCGCCGGACTCGGCCCATCGCCTCGGTGCGGCCGGCCGTGCGCGGGTGCAGCGCGACTTCAGCCTCGCGGCGTCGGTCGAACGGCTGTTGGCGGTCTACGCGACATCGGGCGTGCCGGTCCGGTCCGTGCCCACCAAGCCGGCATAGTAGTCGGCATAGCCGCGCATCATCGCCGACAGCGAGAACTGCTCCAACGCCTGCTCGCGGGCGGCGTCGCCCATGGCACGGCGCATGGCGGCGTCGCCGAGCAGGCGCGCGAGCGCGGCGCTGAATGAGGCCGCATCGGCGCCGGTGCAGAGCAGTCCGGTGCGCTCATGGCGGATCAACTCGGGGTTGCCGCCGGTGTGCGCGGCGATCACCGGCAGCGCGCTGGCCATGGCCTCCAGGATGGCGTTGCTCATCCCCTCCAGGCGGCTCGGCAGCACGAAGATGTCGGCGGCGCGCAGATGGTCGGCAATCTGATCGCTGCCTCCCGGCATCCGTACGACATCGTTCAGGCCCCGTGCACGGATCTGCTGTTGCAGGCGCGGGCGCTCGGCACCGTCGCCCAGGAAGAGCGCACGCACCCCCTGTCGCCGGGACGGCGACAGTCCAGCCAAGGCATCGACCAGCGTGGCGTGATCCTTGACCGGGGTCAGGCTGGCGACGGTCAGGATCAACGTCGTATCCGCGCCGATGCCGAGGCTCGCCCGCAGGGCGGCGCGATCGTTGCTTGGCCGGAAGCGCTCACAGTCCACGCCGTTGTAACGCACGACGAAGCGCTCCGGGCGGATACCGGTCATACCGGCGAAACGGGTCGCGGCGTCATGACAGACCGCGAGCAGGTGGTCGGTCGCGCCGGCCAGGATGCGTGAGGCGACGCGGCGGCGACGCGGGAAGCAGTCGCCATCGGCAAAGCCGTGAAAGCCCCAGACGAGCTGGCTGCGAGCACCGGCCAGACGATGGGCCAGCACCGTGTCGAGCCAGGTGTTCCAGTTGCGACAGTGGATGATGTCGGGCCGCCAACGGCGGATCAGCCCCGCCAGTCGCAGCGGGATGCGCAGGTCATGCCGAGTACGGTCCAGGACCCAGATCGGCAGCGGGCGGCGGATGCGCTCGGCCATCTCGCCGCGCCGGTCCAGGCAACAGACGGCCTGCTCGATGCGATCGGCCGGCAGGCCGTTGAGCAGATTGACCACACCGTTTTCCAGGCCGCCGCGCGGCAGCCCGTGCACGACGTGCAGCACGCGAAGCGGGCGCCGACGCTCGGCATCGCCTCCAGCGCGGCTATGGATCGGTTCAGAAACAAGTGGCGCAGACGCCCGCTCGCTGAACCTTTTGATTGGCCGTTTCGTGGTTGCGTCTGCACCACTTGTTTCTGAACCTTGACTATCAGTCATAGCCGCGGGGATTGCGCCGCTGCCAGTTCCAGGCGTCCCTGACCATGGCGTCCAGGTCGTGCTCGGCCTGCCAGCCGAGGCGCTCGCGGGCCAGACCGGGGTCCGCGTAGCAGGCGGCGATGTCCCCTGGCCGGCGCTCGACGATCTGAAACGGCACGCGCTGCCCGCAGACCCGCTCGAAGGCGTGGACGACGTCGAGCACGCTGCAGCCGCTCCCGGTGCCCAGGTTGCAGGTCAGCAGCGATGGCGCGCGATCGAGATACTCCAGAGCGGCCAGGTGGCCGCGGGCAAGGTCGACGACATGGATGTAGTCGCGCACGCCGGTGCCATCCGGCGTCGGCCAGTCGCCGCCGAAGATCCGCAGCTTAGGCAATCGCCCGATGGCGACCTGGGTGACGAAGGGCATCAGGTTGTTGGGGATGCCGTTGGGGTCCTCGCCCATGCGGCCGCTGGGGTGGGCGCCCACGGGGTTGAAGTAGCGCAGCAGCCCGATGGACCAGCCGGGATCGGCCCGCTGCAGATCGCGCAGCATGTCCTCGATGATCAGCTTGCTGCGTCCGTAGGGATTGGTGGCCGACAGCGGCGCACCCTCTGGGATAGGCACGCTCGCCGGGTCGCCGTAGACGGTGGCCGAGGAGCTGAAGACCAGGGTCTTGACGCCGGCCGCGGCCATTGCCTGGCACAACACCAGCGTGCCGCCAACGTTGTTGTCATAGTAGTCGAGCGGGCGTTCGGTGCTCTCGCCGACGGCCTTGAGGCCCGCAAAGTGGACCACCGCATCGAACGCCTCGGAGGCCAGCACCCGCGCCACGGCGGCGCGGTCGCGCAGGTCCGCCTCGACGAATCCCGGCGCGCGACCGGCCAGTTCCTGCACCCGTTCCAGCGCGAGCGGCTTGCTGTTGCTCAGGTTGTCGACGACCACGACCTCATGTCCCGCCGTCAGCAGCTCCACACAGGTGTGGCTGCCGATGTAGCCGGCGCCGCCGGTGACCAGGACCTTCATGTCAGCGACCGCTCGAAGCTCGGCGAACGGACGGACGATGGGGGATGCCGATTATCGGCAGCGAACAGATCGATCATTGAGGAGACCCATTGGCCAGCGGAAGGTTGGCCGACAGTCTAGCGCAGCAGACTACGAACCGCAGCGACAAACAGATCAGGCGGCCCGGAATGCCACGAGATGTCGACAGTTGCGCCCGTCCCCTGGCTGTCGGGTACCATGCCGGCAGCAGGCAAGACCTGTGGAGATGCTGAAAAATGCCGTCCTGGCATTTTTCAGCTCGCAAAGCGAAATAAATAATGTGCGCATCTACTGACGTCCCATCGACATCCGCTGGTTCCGGGTCCTGGCTGACTCAATCCGCAGCTGGGGCAGCCTTGATGTTTGCCGCCGCACAGCTTGCCGCCTTGGTCCTGCTGCTGACCGTCGGCGACGAGATGAAGTATGCATTGATCGAGGGGATTAGGGACGGCCTTCCGCTTGCGACCATCATCATCGATGGCTTGCTGCGCCATCTGCCGATGATCGGGGTGTTCGGAACCTTGCTCGGCGTCTTGGTTGCGGTCCTTTTGCGCGCGGAGATCCGCTACGCTGCATTGAGTCGGGCGCTAACCGAGACGAATCACTGGCCATTTCGGGTCATCCTAGGCTCCGGCTTGATCTGGATATCGCAGGCGTTTCTTTATCCGGGCTACCTGCTCGGCGGCGATACGACCTCACACATCGTGCGCGCGGTCCATTTCGGCATGACCTTGGCCAACGGCGAGATACCGATCTGGGACAACGATTTTTACCTGGGGGTGCCCCTCGGGCAGTTCTACGCACCCCTATTCATCTGGTTGACGGGCACCCTGTTTTCGCTATGGCCCGATGCATCCTGGACGCCCAAGATCGTCCTCCTTGCGGCCAACCTGGGCGGGGCGATCGGCCTGTTCTATTGGCTCAGATCCTGCAGCGTCGGCGGCTTTGGCGCGCTTGTCGGCGCCTTCGTGTACATCGGCTCTTGGGGTCATGGGCATCTGCTGCTCTACCAAGGCGTCTTGCCGACCGCGCTGGTCATGGCGTTCCTGCCATTCACGCTTTGGTCGATCGAGCGCATCATCTCCCACAAGACCGTAAGTCGCCGAGACCTCGGACTCCTCGCGCTGTTCGTTGCGCTGCTGATGCTCAGCCACCAAGCGCACGGATTTGTCGGCGGCCTCTACCTGACGATCTATACCGTGCTGCGCTGGGCGATCTTCCGCCGCGGCTTTGCAACATTAGGGCTGATCGCCCTAGCGGCCGGGCTTGGCCTCGTCACCAGCATTTCGGTGGTACTGCCGTTTTTGGCCGAAACCGACTGGGTAGTTGCCTCCGCCGGTGCGGAGCTGCCGCGGTTGGTGTTGCCCGACCTCCAGTATTTGGGCTGGCTTCTGACCTGGGGCGCCTCAAGGACAACGTTCGGGGCCGATTCCGCGGCGTACCTCGGCTATAGCGCCCTGGCCTTGGCCATTGCCGCCGTGGGCGTTTCGAGCACAAAGGCATGCAGGCCCCACCGCAGCCTGATCATGGTGTTCCTGGCCTTATTTCTGTTGTCGCTGATCCTACGCGGGCTGTTGGCCCGCGACATTGTCTTCACGGTCCTCTTTCTCGCCCCGTTGGCGGCGATGGGGGCCGAATGCCTGGCGCAGCGCTGGTCACGACATGCGCCGGCCTTGATCCTCACCCTTTTGATGCTGGACTTGGGCATCATCGCCATCCAACCGCTGGCGCGCACCGACAAGGGCTACTTGGAGGCGGCGGCACAGGCGATCACAGAGCGTTATCCCAACAGCCGCGTGCTGCTCGCATCCGTCGGCGACTCCGGCGAGGTGAGCATGGATGCCGGCCCCAGCGGCTCGGTCATTGCGATGGGCGCGGTTGCGACACTCGGCGGCCCGCACAATCATGGCGCGACACCGGTGCACAACTATCTGGTTGCCGCGGCCATGCTGGCACAACGCGACCTCCAACAGCCGCGGCGGCTGGGACAGGATGCGCAGCGGCTCTTGGCCATGTTCAATGTGGCCGCGATCATCGCGGATGATCAGCGCGGCATGGGATTACCCGCAAATATCCCGGGGACGCGCGCCCTCGACCACCTCGGCCCGGTGCTTTCGATTGCCGATGCCGCACCGATCGTCTTCTCCACGCGCTTGGCGACCCTGCACGACCGCGACTTCCCCGACCGACCGATGTTGTGGGCCAACGAGGCCCGATGCGATGCGGTGCAGACCTTTGCATCGGAGGTCCTATCGCGCATGCACTATGAGCCGGAGCAACGGCGAGCGGGCACGCTGCTCGTGCGCGATGCCCTGCCCACCGCGTCCGCGGAGGGCGAGGGCGAGGGCGACGTAGATGTGTCGTTCGCGCTCAGGGACTATCGCGTCGAAGACCAGCTCATCACCCTAACACTGTCGAGCACGGCCCCCGGCTGGGTCCAGATCGCCCATCCCTGGTATCCGGCGTTTAGGGTACTGCACAACGGCCAGGAGGTCCGGCCGCTGCAGAGCCCATTCAGCCTCATCGTCCTGCCCGTATCGACGGGTGATAATCACTATGTCATCGAACCCGTGTTGAGCACACTGCGCGTGGTGAACAATGGGATCACGCTATTCGGCTTCGCGATCATCGGCTTGCTGCTGCTCCTGCCCGAACGCCGCAGCAACCCGAGCATGTCCGGAGCGCCGGCACGGAGGGGGTGACCCGCGTCGGCAACCACTAGGAGTTCCAACCATCCGGGGCTCAACGCTGCCGCATTCAGCTCGCCGTAGCGGGCCCGGGCGCCTCGGCGCCGATCAGCCGCAGCCGGGCACGCAGCCGGCGCAGCAGATCTGCCTCCACCGCATCGGCGCTCACCGCCAGTACCCGCGAACGGCGGCGATCGCGAAACCTGAGCACCACCAGATCCTGGCCGACCCAGGTGTCGTCGCCCAATCGGGCGGACCTCACGCGCCCGTCACCGAGTTCCAGCACCCAGCCCCGCTCGGACCAGACCGCGGCGCGGATAGACCAGGGCGCAAGCGCGAAGATGCGCACCCATAGCTGCCAGCCGAGACTGAGGCCGATGGCGATTACGAGCAGCGCCCCACCACCGGCGGGCAGCGGCAGCGGCAGGGCGCAGCCGGTGGCGGCAGCGTGGACCGCCACCAGCCACAGCAGCAGTCGGCGCGATGCTCGCGGGCGGATCACCAGGGGCCGGGTGGAGGGCGGCGCCATCAAGCACCGAGCGCAAGCGCGTCCAGCGACCTGACCGGCGGCTCGCAATGCGTCCCGCGGCAACGATAGGCCAGCGGCCCGTCGCCGGCGACCATTGCGGCCAGGGCGCCGGGCAGGTCGGCCTCGGCGGACGGAATCGCCAACACCAGCCGCCGGGGGTCGAATGCCCGTTGGGCTGCGCCTGCCCAGGCGCTTAGCTCGGGCTCGTCGGCGCGGATGACGATCTGCTCCCCGGGCGCCAGATACTCGTCCAGGGCCGCCAGCAGGCCGGCGTGGGCATAGGGCAGGCGCTCGATGGAGGCGCCGGCCAGCCGCAGCGTGCCGGCGGCGGCGTCGAGCCAGCGCGGCTCGCCGAGCAGGTGGCCGAGACGCTGCAGCGCAAAGGCGGCCACGCCGTTGCCGGCGGGCATGGCCTCGTCGGCCAGCGGTTTGGGGCGATGCAGCAACGGCTCGTGATCGTGGGCGGTGAAGAAGAAGCCGCCCTGGTCCGGGTCTTGAAACCGATCGATCAACGTGTCGGCCAGCACGACGGCCCAGTCCAGGTCGGCCCGGCGCCAACGCGTCTGCAACAGCTCCAGCAGCGCATCGAGCAACAGGGCATGGTCGTCCAGGTAGGCCGGCAGCCGCGCCTTGCCGTCCCGGCAGGTGGCCAGCAGGCCGGCGTCGGTCCAAAGCGTGGCGCGGATGAAGTCGACGGCCCGCTCGGCGCTGGCGAGCAGATCGGGACGCTCCAGCACCCTCGCGGCGCGGGCCATGCCCTTGATCATTAGCGCGTTCCAGGCCGTCAGCACCTTCTCGTCCCGGTCGGGGCGGATGCGCCGGGCACGCTCGGCGAGGAGTTTGGCGCGGGCGCCGGCGAGCAGGGCCTCGGCGTCGGCGGGCGCCAGCGCCAGCTCGGCGGCGACCTCGGCCGGGGTGCGATAGCCATGCAGGTGCCAGCGCCCCTCGAAGTTCGGCGGGCGATCGAGGCCGTAGACGGCGGCGACGATGCGATACTCGCGCGCGTCCAACAGCGCGGCGACCCGGGCCGGATCCCAGACGTAGAAGCGCCCCTCCTCACCCTCGCTGTCGGCGTCCAGGCTGGAATAGTAGCCGCCCTCGGGCGACTGCATCTCGGCCATCACCCAGTCCGCCGTCGCCGCGGCGGCGTCGCGGAACAGGGGATCATCGGTCAGCTGCCAGAGGTCGCAGCACAGCGCCAGCAGCGGGCCGTTGTCGTAGAGCATCTTCTCGAAGTGGGGGATCATCCACTGATCATCGGTGGAGTAGCGGCAGAAGCCGCCGGCGAGCTGGTCGTTGACGCCGCCGCGCACCATACGCTCCAGGGTATGGCGGACCATCCCCAAGGCCTGCTCATCGGGGCTGCCGGCGGCCTGGGTACGGGCGTGATGGCGCAGCAAAAGCTCCAGATTGGTCGGGTGGGGGAACTTCGGCGCCCGGCCGAAGCCGCCATGCTCGGCGTCGAAACTGGCCGCGAGCTGCCGGCGGGCGGCGTCGAAGACGCCGATCTCGGGGATTGTCCCATCCGCCGCCGGCTCCAGCTCGGCCATGGCCTCGCGCAGGGCGCTGCCCTGCTCGCGGATCGCCTCATGCTGGTCGCGGTAGGCGCCCGCGATGCCCACGAGCAGATCCCGGAACGCCGGCAGCCCGTGGCGGGGCTCGCGGGGGAAATAGGTCCCGGCGAAGTAGGGCTCGTGGCCGTCCGGGGTCAGAAACAGGGTCAGCGGCCAGCCGCCGGGACGGCGGGCGAGGAGCTGGTGGGCGCTCTGGTAGATCTTGTCCAGATCGGGGCGCTCCTCGCGATCGACCTTGATGTTGACGAACAGTCGGTTCATGACCTCGGCGGTGTCCGGGTCCTCGAACGACTCGTGGGCCATCACGTGGCACCAGTGGCAGGCCGAATAACCGATGGAGAGCAGGATCGGCCGATCCTCCCGCCGGGCAAGCGCCAGGGCCTCATGGCACCAGGGCCACCAGTCCACCGGGTTGCTTGCGTGCTGTTGCAGATAGGGGCTGGTGGCGTCGGCGAGCCGATTGGCCGTCGGGCTGCTGCTGTTCATCGTCGGCTCCGCTGAGAAAGACTGAAGGCGGGACGGCCGTTCGGGTACGCTTGCACCAACCACGAGCCTGCCAGGAGAAGACCATGACGCCCACCCCGCTGAGACTGAAGAAAGACCAGGAGCGCCGTCTGCTCGCCGGCCATTGCTGGATCTACAGCAACGAAGTGGATACCGCGGCGACCCCGCTCAAGCCCCTACAGCCGGGACAGCCGGTGGAGATCATCGCCCAGCATGGCCGCTGGCTCGGCCACGGCTATGTGAATCCGCATTCGCTGATCTGCGCCCGGCTCGTCAGCCGCCGCCGCGGTCGGCCCCTAAGCGCCTCGCTGCTCACCGAGCGCATCCGCGCCGCCCTCGACCTGCGTGAACGGCTCTACCGGCGACCGTTCTACCGGCTGATCCACGGCGAGGCCGACGGCCTGCCGGGCCTGGTGGTCGACCGTTACGACGACCTGCTGGCGGTGCAGATCACCACCGCCGGCATGGAGCGCGAGCGCGGCGAGCTGCTGGCCGCGCTGGAGCAGATCCTGCGCCCGACACGGATCGTGCTGCGCAACGATACCCCGATCCGCGCGCTGGAGGGCCTGGACCAGGGCATCGAGTGGGTCCTCGGCGATGACCCGGGCAGCCTGCTGCTGCCCGAGGGCGAGCTGCAGCTGGCGGTCCGTCCCGGCAGCGGGCAGAAGACCGGCTGGTTCTTCGACCAGGCCGAGAATCGGCTCGCCCTGCACCGGCTCGGTCCGGCGCGTCGGGTGCTGGACGTCTGCTGCTACCTCGGCGGCTGGGGGCTGCAGGCCGCCGCGGCCGGCGCCGACGAGGTGGTCTGCGTCGACAGCTCTGCCGACGCACTGGAGCAGGTCGGCGCCAACGCCGAGCGCAACGGGCTCGACGGGCGGGTCAGCGGCCTGCACGGCGACGCCTTCGATGCCCTGCGCGGGCTGCGCGACGAGGGTCAGCGTTTCGATCTGGTCATCCTCGACCCGCCCGCCTTCATCAAGCGCCGCAAGGACGAGGCCGACGGCACCCGCGCCTATCAGCAGCTCAATCGGCTCGGCCTCGGCCTGCTGGAGCCGGGCGGCCTGCTGGTCACCTCGTCCTGCTCGTTCCACATGGGCCGCGATGCCTTCCTGCGCACCGTGCAGCAGGCCGGGCGCAAGGCCGGCGTGGAGCTGCAGCTGCTGTATGCCGCCGGGCAGGGCCCGGATCATCCGATCCATCCGGCCATCCCCGAGACCGGCTATCTCAAGACGCTGTGCTTGCGGGTCTTGCCCAATGCCGGTGGCGACGAGGACTGACCGTCTGCGTTCTACGCCGTTCGTGTCGCCCCGGAGGGCGACACCCCGGCCGACCTATCCCGGGCCCGGATCGATCAGGCGGCCGACTTGGCCCGGGCGGCGAAATATTCCCGCGTCACCTTGAACACGATCGGACTGAGCAGCAGCAGTGCAATCAGATTCGGGATGGCCATCATGGCGTTCAGGGTGTCCGCCACCAGCCAGACGACGCTGAGCTTGACCATGGCGCCGACGGGGATGGCGGCCACCCACAGCAGCCGGAACGGGATGATGGCATGCACGCCGAACAGATATTCGACGCAGCGCTCGCCGTAGACGCTCCAGCCGAGGATGGTGGTGAAGGCAAAGATCGCCAGCCCCAGGGTGACGACGTAGGCACCGCTGCCGGGCAGCTCGTTGCCGAAGGCCATGGCGGAGAGCGAGGCACCCGTCTCGCCGCTGGTCCAGGCCCCGGAGACGACGATCACCAGTCCGGTGATGGTGCAGATGATGATGGTATCGATGAAGGTGCCGAGCATGGCGATGGTGCCCTGGCGCACCGGGCTATCGGTCTCGGCGGCGGCATGGGCGATGGGCGCGCTGCCGAGCCCGGCCTCGTTGGAGAAGATGCCGCGGGCCACGCCCATCTGGATGGCGATCATCACCGAGGCCCCGGCAAAGCCGCCGACGCCGGCGGTGGGGGTGAACGCCTGCTCGACGATGGTCATGAAGGCCGCCGGCACCTCGGTGATGTTCAGCCCCAGCACGATCAGCCCCCCGAGCAGATAGGCCGCGGCCATGAACGGCACCAGCTTGCCGGCGACCTGCGCGATCCAACGGATGCCGCCGATCAGCACCAGACCGACCAGGATGGCCATCACCGTGCCGGTCATCCAGTACGGCACCGCGAACTTCGACTCCAGGGCGTCGGCCACGGAGTTGGCCTGGACCATGTTACCGATGCCGAAGCCCGCCAGCGCACCGAAGATGGCGAAGGCCACCGCGAGCCAGGCCCAGTTCTTGCCGAGCCCGTTGCGGATGTAGTACATCGGTCCGCCGACGTGGTTGTTGTTCTCGTCCACCTCGCGGTAGCGCACCGCCAGCACCGCCTCGGCATACTTGGTGGCCATGCCCACCAGGGCCGTCATCCACATCCAAAACAGCGCCCCGGGGCCGCCGATGGCAATCGCGGTGCCCACGCCGGCGATGTTGCCGGTGCCGATGGTGGCCGACAGCGACGTCATCAACGCGTTGAACGGCGTGATGTCGCCCTGGCCCTGCTCGCGGCGACCCCGCCAGAGCATACGGAAGCCGTAGACGAGCCGGCGCAGCGGCATCGCCCGCAGCCCCGCCGAAAGATACAGGCCCGTGCCCAGGATAAGCACCAGCATGGGTATGCCCCAGACCTGGCCGTTGATGAGCTTGATGACGTCGATAACGCTCTGCACGCGCGCCCCCTTGTCGATCGTTGATCGTCGGAATGGATGGATGAACATGCGCACGGACAGGACCCGAGCGCCCCCGGCGCCCAACTATACCGCCTGCGGCCATACACCGGCCCGCCGGTTGCAAGTTGCGGCCAACGGCTCGATCTGCCCTTTGTCATTCCCGCTCGGCGATGGCGGCCCGTATAGTGTCCGCCGCGTTAGTCAAGGTTCAGAAACAAGTGGTGCAGACGCAACCACGAAACGGCCAATCAAAAGGTTCAGCGAGCGGGCGTCTGCGCCACTTGTTTCTGAACCGATCCCTTAGCAACGAGGAGCCCCATGAGCACTGTCGACCTGGCCCACATCCGCCCCCTCCAGGAGGAGCTGAACGCCCACCCGATCTATGCCGCCATCCAGGAGCTTGCGGACCTGCGGGTCTTCATGTCCCACCACATCTTCTCGGTCTGGGACTTCATGTCGCTGATCAAGTACCTACAGGGTAAGGTCGCGCCCACCGACACACCCTGGATGCCCCACGGGGACCCGTCGGTGCGCTACTTTATTAATCAGCTGGTGCTGGAGGAGGAGTCGGACCGCCTGGACCTGGGCGATGGGCCGGTGGAGAGCAGCCACTTCGAACTCTACTGCCGGGCCATGGACGAGATCGGCGCCGACGGCCGCATGCCGCTGCGGTTTTTGGAGCAGGTGCAACGCGATGGCCTGGATGCGGCCCTATACGCCGACACCGTACCCGTACCGGCACGCTACTTCTGCGAGACCACCTTCTGCTTCATCCGCGAGGACAAGCCCCACGCCGCAGCGGCGGCCCTGGCGGTCGGGCGCGAGCACATCATCCCGGACATGTTTCGCCGCATCCTCGCCGACAGCGGCGTCGATGCCGAGCAGGCGCCGATCTTCCACGCCTACCTGAACCGCCACATCCATCTGGACGAGGACTTCCACGGCCCGCTGTCGCTGCAGCTGCTCGATCACCTCTGCGCCGGCGACCCGCAGCGCATCGAGCAGGCCGCCACCGCGGCGGAAGAGGCCATCTGCGCCCGCATCCGCTTCTGGGACGGGGTGCTGGAGGCGATCCGCGGCTAGCCGGCGGTGCGGTGCAGGATCAGCTCCAGGACGAGCTTACTGCCGAAATAGGCGAGGATGAGGATGCCGAAGCCGCTCAGGGTCCAGGTGATGGCGCGGCGTCCGCGCCAGCCCCAGAAGCGATGGCCCACGAGCAGGCCGCCGAAGACCATCCAGGCCAGCACCGAGAGGACGGTCTTGTGCACCAGATGCTGGGCGAACATGTTTTCCAGGAAGGCGAAGCCGCTGAGCAGGGCCAGGGTCAGCATGGCGAAGCCGACGCCGATCATCTCGAACAGCAGTGCCTCCATCGTCATCAGCGGCGGCAGGGAGCGGACGAAGCCCCCGGGTTGGCGGCTGCGCAGATAGTGGTCCTGCACGGCCAGCAGGATGGCCTGCACGGCGGCCAGCGTCAGCAGGCTGTAGGCGAGCATGGACAGCAGCACATGCACCTTCAGCACCCAGCTGACGTCGGGGCCCATAAAGCCGACGCTGGGATAGATCTCGTCGAGGGCAACCGTGAGCGCGGCCACCGGCATCAGCACGATGCCCAGGTTTTCCACCGGCTTGTTCAGGCTCGGGATCAGCAGCGAGGCAACCACCGTCCAGGAGGCCAGTGACAGGGCATTGAAGAAGGCGAGGTTCAGCCCGTCGCCGCTGAACACCGCGGAGTACAACAGCCAGGTGTGCAGCAGCAGGCCGCCGAAGGCCAGGCTGAGGGCGAATGACCGCGGCGGGACCTTGGCGCGATCCTGCATAAACAGCCGCCAGGTAATCAGGCCCGCGGCGGTGAGATAGGCGGCGATGGTGAAGATGGAGATGGGCATGCTGTTCATGGCGTGCGATCATCGCATAAAGGGCCCAAGCTGGGAAATGATCGCGCGCGGCCCCAAGCCTATCGATTTCCGGCGGCCCCCGCGGGCCGCAACCCAACCTGTTTCGAGGAGAACCGATGTTTCAGAACCTTCAGGAACGCTTCGACGAGGTCCTCAAGGGGCTTCGCGGCCAGGCCAGGCTGAGCGAAGAGAACATCAAGGACACCATGCGCCAGGTGCGGATGGCCCTGCTGGAGGCCGACGTGGCGCTGCCGGTGGTGCGCACCTTCGTCGAGCAGGTGCGCGAGAAGGCCATGGGCGCCGAGGTCATGAAGAGCCTCACGCCGGGGCAGGTGCTGATCAAGATCGTCAACGACGAGCTGGTGCACCTGATGGGTGACGCCAACGAGACGCTGAATCTCGCCGTGCAGCCCCCCGCCGTGATCCTGATGGCCGGCCTGCAGGGCTCGGGCAAGACCACCAGCACGGCGAAGCTCGCCCGCTTCCTGCAGGACAAGCACAAGAAGCGCGTCATGGTGGTCAGCTGCGACGTCTATCGCCCTGCGGCCATCGAACAGCTGCGCACCGTTGCCGGCGAGGTCGGCGCGACCTTCTTCCCGAGCAGCCCCGAACAGCAGCCCGGCGAGATCGCCCGCGCGGCGATGGAGGCCGCGCGCAAGCAGATGCAGGACGTGCTCATCGTCGACACCGCCGGCCGACTGGCCGTCGACACCCTGATGATGAACGAGATCCAGGACCTGCACACGCAGCTCGACCCCATCGAGACCCTGTTCGTCGTCGACAGCATGACCGGCCAGGACGCCGCCAAGACCGCCAAGGCCTTCCACGACGCCTTGCCGCTCACCGGCGTGATCCTGACCAAGGCCGACGGCGACGCCCGCGGCGGCGCGGCGCTGTCCATCCGCCAGATCACCGGCAAGCCGATCAAGTTCATCGGTGTCGGCGAGAAGGTCAGCGCGCTGGAGCCCTTCTACCCCGAGCGCATCGCCTCGCGCATCCTCGGCATGGGCGACGTGGTCTCGCTGGTGGAGGACATCCAGGACAAGGTCGACCGTGACCAGGCCGAAAAGCTTGCGCATAAGCTAAAGAAGGGCAAGGGCTTCGACCTCACCGACTTCCGCGACCAGCTCAAGCAGATGAGCAAGCTCGGCGGCATGGCCGGGATGCTCGACAAGCTGCCGGGCATGGGCCAGCTGCCCGATCACGTCAAGGATCAAGCCAACGACAAGGAGATCGGCAAGCTCATCGCCATCGTCGACTCCATGACGCCGAACGAGCGTGCCCACCCGCAGATCATCAAGGGCTCGCGGCGCAAGCGCATCGCCCGGGGCTCCGGCACCCAGGTGCAGGATGTGAACAAGCTGCTGAAGCAGTTCCAGCAGATGCAGAAGATGATGAAAAAGATGAAGGGCGGCAACATGGCCAAGATGATGCGCCGCATGCAGGGCCAGATGCCGCCGGGGATGATGCCGCCGGGTGGCGGCATGCCCCCGGGGGGCGGCTTTCCCCCCGGGGGCGGGATGCCGTTCTAAGGCGATTTCTATCAACTTTTCCGGCAATCGCCCAGCGCGACCGGCGACATCACCGCCATGGCGCATCCCTCGCCGCGAAGCCGGCGCTTCGCGATCGCTCAGAGATCAGCCGGCCCCCGGCAGATGCGCCAGGATGCGCGCGCGCAGGGCCGCGGCCTCGACGGGCTTGACCAGGTGCTCGGCACCGCCGGCGGCGGCACAGGCAGCCACCTCGTCCGGGGTATTGCTGCCGCTGAGAAAGATGACGGGGATGTCGGCGGTGGCCGGATCGGCCTTGAGCCGACGGCAGACCTCGGGGCCGTCCATCTCCGGCATCATCACGTCGAGCAGGATCAGGTCGGGCCGGACGCGGGCGACCAGGCGCAGGGCCTGGGCGCCGTCGCGCGCCGCCTTGACCTGGAAGTGGTCGCGCAGGGCGCCGTTGAGGACGTGCAGGTTGGTGACGCTGTCGTCAACAATGAGCACCACGGGCCGGGATGGGCCGGTGGAGGCGTTCGTGTGGTCTGCCATCGGTCGGTCTCTTAAATGAGCGTTCTCGCAAGTTGGCTCAGGGTGCGTAGGGCATCGCCGTAGTCCAGCGCGTCGATCTGATCGCGCAGCCGGGTGAGCTGCTCCGACGCCTCCGCACCGGGCGACCCCATGGCCGCCACAAGCCGATCGACCAAGGCGCTCGGAACATCGTCGTCGTCTTCGAGCAGCTCGCGCAGATGCTCGATCACCACCATCGGCTGATCGCCCGGGGCCCGGGGCGGCCTGCGTCGGCGCGCTGGAGAGGGCATCCGCTAGTGCCTGCAGGGGCTCGCGGGCGGCGTCGAAGTCGAAACCCTCCACGCGCTCGACCAGCTGCGCCACCACGGCGGACAGGCGATGTCCGGGGCCGATGAGCGCATCCAGCCGGGCAGCCGTGCGGAGGGCGCCGGCGTCGAATTGGTCGAGCAGCCCTTCGATCTCGTCGAGCAGGGCCGTTGCCTCGCCGTGCTGCGCCGCATCAAGACCGAGATCGGCCTGGTCCGGCGAGGCCGCGGAGGCCGTCTCGTCTGCGGGCGTGATCAACCTGGGCTCGAGATCGGCGATCAGCGCCTTGAGCGCGGACTGGGTGCGCTCGACGAGCGCGAGCAGCGTTGCCTCGGGCAGCTCGCCCCGACAGGCATCTTCGAGTGCCAAGGCCGCATGACCGACGGTGCGCGCACCGAGATTGGCCGCGACGCCTTTCAGCGTATGGGCACAGCGCACCGCGGCCTGGGGATCGGGCGACTGCCGGGCATCCAGAAAATCGCTGCTGAAGTGGCGATACTCGCGACAAAAGCGCTGCAGCAGGCCGCGATAGAGGCGCTCGTTGCCCCCGGCGGTGGCCAATCCGGCGACGCTGTCGAGACCATGGACGTGGAACAGCTCCGGGCCGTTGTCGGCAGTGGAGTCGCTGCCCTGAGCGCACGATTGCGGCGCCGGCAGATCGCTGATCCAGTGGCCGAGGGTGCTGAACAGGTTGCCGACGTCGATGGGCTTCGGGATGTGGTCGTTCATGCCCGCCGCCAATGCGTTGTCGCGGTCGGCACTCATGGCATTGGCGGTCATGGCGATGATTGGGAGCCTGTCGAATCCCGGCAGTGCACGGATGGTGCGCGTGGCCTGGTAGCCGTCCATCTCCGGCATCTGGATGTCCATGAGCACGGCATCATAGTGCCGACGCTGGACCGCGGCCACGGCCTCGCGGCCGTTGTCCACAACGTCGACCTCGATCCCCGCCGAGCTGAGCAGCTCCAAGGCGACCTCCTGATTGATCGCATGGTCCTCCACCAGCAACAGGCGCGCGCCCTTGATGGCGTCCACCTTGCCCAGCTCGCGCTGGACGCGTCGCCCGGGACCGAGCAGCCGGCCCCGATCCGCAGCGCGCAGCGTCACCGCCTCGATCAGACAGGTCGGGCTCACGGGCTTGGTCAGGCAGCCGGTTATCGCATCATCAAGGGGCGCGTTGTCGATCTCGGCACGACCGTGCGCGGTGACCAGGATGATGCGCGGCTTGATGGTCAACGCCGCCTCGTCGGCGATGGCCCGCGCGGTGCTGATCCCGTCCATGCCGGGCATGCGCCAGTCCATGAGCACGATCTGGTAGGGATCGCCGGCCCCCTCGGCGCTGATGACGGCCTCCAGTGCCGAGGCCCCGTCGACGGCGGTATCCGCCCGCAGGCCGACGGATCCGGCGATGGAGGCGAGCACGTCTCGCGCACGCTGGTTGTCGTCGACGACCAGCACCCGCTGATCCTGCAGCAGCGCCCGGGAATCGGCATCTCCGGGGCGCCGCCCCGGTATCTTGCGCAGCCGCGTGGTGAAGTGGAAGGTGCTGCCGGCGCCGGGGCTGCTGTCGACCCAGATGCGCCCGCCCATCATCTCGGTCAGCCGCTTGGAGATCGCCAGGCCCAGGCCGGTTCCGCCGAAGCGTCGGGTCGTCGAAGAGTCGGCCTGACTGAAGGAGCGGAACAGCTTGCCCTTCTGCTCTTCGCTCAGGCCGATGCCGGTATCGTGCACCGAGAATTGCAGGCGAACATGATCGCCGGTGGTCTCCAGCATGCGCGCCCGAACCAGGATCTCGCCCCGTTCGGTGAACTTGACGGCGTTGTTGCCGAGATTGATCAGGATCTGCCCGAGCCTCAGGGGATCACCGATCAATGTCTCGGGGATATCGGGATCGGAGTCGAACAGCAGCTCCAGGTGCTTTTCTTCGGCCCTCAGACCGACCACGTTCGCCAAGTTGTCGAGGACATCGGCGAGCTGGAACTGCGTCTTCTCCATGGTCAGGCGACCGGCCTCGATCTTGGAGAAGTCGAGAATGTCGTTGAGGATGCCGAGCAGCGACTCGGCGGAGCGGTGGGCCTTGTCGATGTAGTTGCGCTGCTGCGGGGTGAGGTCGGTCTGCAGCGCGAGATGGGCGCCGACGATGATGGCATTCATCGGCGTGCGGATCTCGTGGCTCATGTTGGCCAGGAAGTCCGACTTGGCGCGGTTGGCCTCTTCGGCCAGATCGCGCGCCCGCGCCAGCTCCTGCTGGGCGCGCTTCATGTCGGTAATCTCATGGGCGATCCCGCAGAGCCCGTAGGGCTGACCGAGGTGGTCGAGGAGCGGGAACTTGTAGGTGTAGAAGACCTGTTCTTCATCGTTGACGATTCGGGTCTCCTCGATCTGCTGCGGCTCGCCGACCTCCAGCACCAGGTTGTCGCCCAGACTGCGCTGGTCTGCCAGGTCCGACGGGAAGATCTCGCCGTCGGTCAGCCCCACGCAGTGGTCTTCCGCGACCGTGGCCACCTCGGCCCAGCGATGGTTGACCAGGGTGTAGCGACCCTCGCGATCCTTGACATGGATCAGTGTCGGCGAGTTGTCGAGGATGGCCTGCAGCTCTTCGCGGTGCCGGCGCAGCTCTTCGGTGCGCTCCTGCACCTGCTCTTCCATCCGCTCGTACCAGCGGTCCATCTCCGCCCGGGCCAGCTCTGCGTCCTCGGCCAGGCTGACCGCGGCCTCGCGGCCCGCGCGCAGCGCCTCGGCACGGGTTTGCAGCACCCGGCGGGCATGGGCCGCGCGACGACGCTCCAGCGACAACGCGGTCAGGGTCTCGGTAAAGCCGGCCAGGAACCCGAGCAGGGCCGAGAGCTGTTCGTGCTTGATGACCGGAACCTTCGGCGCCAGCGCAGCCAGCCCTGCCGGATCGATGTGCAATTGGGCCGCGCGCTCGGCGACGACCTCGGGGCCAAGGGGTTCCAGCAAAAATTGGCCGATGCAGACGTTGGCCAAATGCCGGCCCTCGATCTGCACCGGGGAGACGGCGCCGAATAGGCCGTTGCTGCAGTTGAGCACGACGAAGGCGATGGACTCCAAGCCCACGGCCTTTTCGGCGCCGGCCCCTCGCGCATGCTCATCGCCGTGGCGGGCAAGGGCATTGCCCATTTCCAAGCAGCCCTGGTGCTCGACGGTTCGCTCCGTGCGGGCCTTGTCGCAGGTTTCCAGCCAACGGGCAGCGGCGAGCACATGGCCATGGATATCGACGATCGCCGCAGAGATGCCCAGCGAGGCACAGAAGTCATCGAGCAGCGATTGCAGCTGGGCCACATGCAGCAGTGCGCTGAGCCCGGCGTCGATGGACAGCGTCGCGTCCGACTCCTCCGGTGCGGGGCGCTGGGGATTGGGACCGAACTCGGCGGCAATCGCCGCATAGGGGGCGGGGCGATTCAGCTCGACGGCCAGCAGGTTGACCTCGTGCTTGAGCTCGATGACACGGCGCTCGCGGTCGATGGCCAGGTGATTGAAGCGCTCGGCCTCGCGCATGCGCCCCCGCAACTCATCGCTCTCGCGAATCGCCAACTCGGCGCGCTTGCGCTCGCGGATGTCGCGCATGGCGGCCACGATCAGCAATGGACCGTCGCCGGTAATCGGGCTGAGGCTGATCTCCACCAGGATCTCCTCGCCGTCGCGGGTCAGCGCAAGCAGCTCGCGCCCGTAACCCATGGCTCGGGTGTCCGGCTCGGAGGCGAATTCTTGGCGCAGCAGGCGGTGATGCTCTCGAAACTGCGGCGGGACCAGGATCTCCACCGGCCGATCGATCAGGGCGTTGCGATCGTAGCCGAGGATGTTCTCGGTCTGGCGATTCACCATGACGATCCGCCCGCGGTAGTCGCAGACCAACATGGCATCCGGTGCGGATTCGATCAGCGCGCGAAACTGCGCCTCGCGACTCCTCATCACCTTCTGCGCCGCACGCTGGCGGGTGACATCGCGGAAGGTGATCACGGCACCGACCAGCGCTCCCCCCTTGTGCAGGGCGCTGCTGACATAGCTGACTTGAAACGCGCTGCCGTCCTTGCGCCAGAAGACCTCGTCGCGGATGCGTCGATCGCGTCCGTCGCGGGTGGTGTGCAGCATTGGACACTGATCGGGTGGATAGGGCCTGCCGTCGGCGTGGGAGTGGTGCACGACGTCGTGTATCGGCCGACCGATCAGCTCGTCGTGCCGGTAACCCACCATGCGCGCCGCCGCGGGGTTGACGAAGGTCGTGTGACCGGCGCGGTCGAGGCCGAAGACACCCTCATCGACGGCGTTCAAGATCAGCCGCGCCCGCTCTTCGATGTCGCCGAGCGCCTGCTCTGTGGACAGACGCAGGGCGAGTTCACGGCGCAGGCGGGCGTGGAAGCGCAGGGTCAGGAACAGCGTTACCAGCAGCAGGATGCCGAGGCTGACGAAACCGAATGCAAGCAGCGCCGGCCGGATGAGCGCAGCGCCGTTGTCGCCGAAGACGGCCGCGGGCCAGACCACCACAGGCACGGCGCACAGGATGCTCCACGCTCGGGGGGAGCGGGAACAGTGTGGCTTTGGTCGTTGCGTTACAGTGGCGGCGTGCTTCACGCTGTGCATCCCCTTTTCCTGTTTCGGACGCTACTCTAGCGCAGCCGAGGGGACTTGGGTCAGCGAATGATCGCGTCGAGGTGGCCTCGACGCGGTGACCCGCTGCCGGGGGGACGCTCAGGCTGTCTCGATCAGGATCAGCTCGGGGTAGTAGGTAGTATCCTGGTCTTGGTCTTGCGCCGCGAGTTCGCGGGCCTTGCGCGCGGCCTCACCGTAAGTCATCTCGCCTTCGAGGTGGCCGGCCTCGAAGCGCGACTTACTGCGCCAGCCCACGCGGTAGCCGGGGTCGGAATCACGCCTCCAGAGCGGATCACCTTTGCATGACAACATACCAGCCATTGGGGGTCATATCCTCGTGTTGAATGTGGGTATTGATGGGTTGATGCGGGGCAGGTCGTCATAGGGCCGTGTCGCCCCACGACCTGACCGGCGTCAGACGCAGCCGGTGGGCTTCGGCAGGCCGCCCCATTTGCAGATCAGTTTCATCGGCCCCTTTTTGAAGATGTTGTACAGCTCCTTGGTAGAGACGCCCTGCTTCTTCGCGAAGATGCGGATCGGCGGCACCACGCCGTCGTCGTCGTACATGCTGCGGGCGGCGCGGATAAGGCCCATGACCTGATCGTTCATCTCAAATTCGTCGCTCTGCGCCAACTCGGTGGCGACGGACTCGCTCCAGTCGTCGCGGCTGACCAGGAAACCTTCGCCGTCCACGGGGACACTAATACTCATGGCACTGCTCTCTCGATTATTTGTCGAATAAGGATTGATCTATTGCCGCGACAGCCGCGGCCTTGTTGTGGTTTCTACAATGGGTGTGCCGGGGGCGGGAATCTACCCCGCTCCCGGTGAGGATTCCGCGGCCAAGCGCCCCGGCCGATCGTTCTCAGGGAGCGGGGCGGGCGCTATCATGGTCGCCACCCCGGTGCCACCACACCTCCACCGACCCGATAGGCTCATCATCGCCATGCTGTACCGCTCACCACCCGCCCGGCTCCGGCCTCAGTCCGGCCGGCCCCGGTGCCTGCTCCTCGGCCTCCTGTTGGCCCTGCTGCTGCCCACTCAGGCCCCGGTCGCCGCCGCAGAGGTCAGCGACGATTGCCAACGCTGCCACGGCATGGCAACGCTCGGCTACCGCGACCCGATCACCCGCGAGATCATCGACCTGCACGTGGACGCCGCCGCCTTCGCCGCCTCCGACCACGGCAACATGGCCTGCGTCGACTGCCACGACCGCGACTATCGGACCTACCCGCACGCACTGACCATCGCCGACGAAGACCTCGACTGCGTCGGCTGCCACCGTGAAGACCGCGAGCCCCGCGGCTCGGCCTACCAGCGCATCGACGAGGAATTCCTGCGCAGCGTCCACGCACAGTCGCCGACGGACGCCGACCCCACATCGAAGCTGCCGATGGGCTGTCACGATTGCCACAACCCCCACAGCTTCCGAGCCGCCCGGCCCGGCGACGACATCGCCGCCATCGTCAGCGCCAACAACGCAGTGTGCCTGTCCTGCCATCAAGCGGTTGCCGACCCACTGGATGCGGCCCACGCCTGGCTGCCGAATCCCGACCGGCACTGGACCGCCGTGCGCTGCATCGACTGCCATGCCCCGGTCGCCGAGCACCGCTCCCACGACGTGCTCGTCGCCGACCAGGGCAACCGCGACTGCGTCAACTGCCACTCGCGCAACGCCACGCTGCTCAACCAGCTCTATTCATACCGCTCCGAGACGGATCTGGCCGAGAAGGGCTTGGTCGCCAAGGCGGTCTACAACGACTCCTACATCGTCGGCATGAGCCGCAGCCCGACCATCGACGCCATCGGCCTGGGCGTCATCGCCCTGATGCTGCTCGGGATTGGTGCCCACGCCTTTGGGCGCTGGCGGGTCTATCGCAAAGGGGGGAACGACCATGCATAAGCTCTATCTCTACTCCGTCTGGGTGCGCATCTGGCATTGGGCCAATGCGGCGCTGTTCCTGGTCCTGATCTTCACGGGCTTGAGCATGCACTTTGCCGGCGGTGCCCTGCTGCTGCCGTTCGATACCGCCGTACCGGTGCACAACGCCGCCGGCATCGCGCTGACCCTCAGTTGGCTGGTGTTCATCGTCGGCAACCTGGCGAGCGACAACAAGCGCTTCTACCGGGTGCCGCTGCGCGGCCTGATCGGCGCCCTCTTCCGCCAGGCGCGCTGGTACATGATCGGCATCTTCCGCCGCGAGCCGCACCCGTTCCACCCGAGCGCCGACGATAAGATGAACCTGCTCCAGAAGCTGACCTATCTCGGCGTTATGCTCGGGCTGATGCCGGTGCTGGTGATCAGCGGCTGGGCCTTCCTGTTCTCGGTCTACCTGCCGGAGACCCTGTTCGGTTTGGGCAGCGTCTGGCTGGTGGCCATGACCCACCTGGCGGTTGCCTGGATGCTGGTGCTGTTCCTGCTCACCCACCTATACATGATCACCACCGGCGACACCCCCACCAGCAACATCCGCTCGATGCTCACCGGCTGGCATCGGGAGGCCGACGCGTCCAACGCCCCGGAGGCGCAGTCATGAACATTGTCCTGCCCCGTCTACCCGAGTCCCGCCTCGCAAGGCGGCTGATCTACCTGGTGCTGGCCGTGCTGGTGCTGGTCTTCCTCTACAAGGTCATCTATCCGATGCTGTTCCAGGCCTATGTGGGCGAGACCACCGCCACGCTGGAGTTCGACAGCAGTCAGGAACTGACCGATCGCGCATTCGAGGCCCTGGCCCGGGACCTGACGGCCGATGCCCGCCGCGCCAAGGCCGAGACCATCGTCACCGAGCAGCAGGACGCCTTCGCCCGCGAGATGAAGGTCGAGATGCTGATGAACACCGAATCGTTCATGCACGACACCGACTACGCCCACATCGGCTACTTCCGCGACGCCGGCATCCGTCAATACAAAGGGCCCGAGACCTGTCTGCAATGCCACCAGACCATCGACGTGCGCCACGAGGACGGCTCCCTATCCACCGTCAACACCCTGGATGACCTGGTCAACTCCATCCACTTCAAGTTCCAGAGCGACGGCAGCGGCTTCTCCACCGTCGGCTACGACGGGCGTCGGGTCAATGCCCCCGGCGAGCGCCACATCCCCGTGGGCAAGATCGACCGCGCCTGCGGCATCCCCGGCAGCTTCTCCTGGACCGGCTGGGCGTCCCTGGTGGAATCCCAGCCCGAAGGCGCCGACGCGCCCGTGACCCGCTCCGAGGGCTGCGGCCAATGCCACATCGGCGGCAACTACTACCCGGCCACCGAAAAGATGATGCCCATCGGCGACGTCACCGTGGAGGCCAAGCACGGCATCGACTGCCTGATCTGCCACAGCGCCGAATACGACATGAACCAGCGCTACGTCATCGACGACGGCAACGGCACCCGCTGGAACCAAGACCGCAGCCTGCGCGCCGCGCTCAGCATCACCCGCCCCACCAGCGAGAACTGTCTGCGCTGCCACCAGCACAACATGGGCGGCGACGCCTACCGCCATAACCAGGCCGCCCAGGCCCCCGGCTACCACAACCCGCGCATCATGCATCACGGCGCCAAGCGCGGTAACCCCTTCAGCCCCTACAGCGACGTCCACGCCGCCGCCGGCATGAACTGCGTCGACTGCCACGTCCCCGAGGGCCACAAGATCCCCCGTGGTCGCCTGGGCGTCGACCTGGTGGGCAACGACCTGCCGGACAAGGAGGTCGACTGCCGGACCTGCCATACCGAGGCCCCGCACAACCGCAGCGAGCACAAGGCCCTGCTCAACGGCCACATCGCCCGCATCGCCTGCGAGACCTGCCATATCCCCCAGCTGGTCGACGAAAACGTCGTGCTGCGCGACTGGGTCCACCCCACCTGGAACCCCGAAGACGGCCTCTGGGAGCCCACCGATGTCCTGCTCAGCGGCAAGCCCGGCCAGGGCATGACCTACCTCTGGTTCAACGGCAACGGCACCTTCCTCGCCAACGCCCTGGGCGCCAATCCCACCGGCGAGGGCCGCTACGACCCGCTGATGGTGCAGATGACCCAGCTCACCGACCCGCAAGTCGTCGCCACCGTGCGCGCCCGGGCCGAGGAACTGGCCGAGCGCTATCCCGACATCGACGTGGATGAGTATGTACAGACCGCCACCGAGACCCTGACCCAGCTCAGCCCCGAGCTGCTCGAGCGCCGCCGGCAGATGATCGACCAGAACCTGACGCCGGCCATGCGCGACGGCGACAGCCGCATCTACCCCTTCAAGCTGTTCAACGCCATGATGTACGAAGACATGGGCAATCAAGGCCCCTTCGGCGCCATGATCCTCCCGTTCGACTACGCCACCTACTACGAGACCGGCGACTCCAAGGCCGCCGTCAAAAAGGCCATCGAGCACCCCATCGTCCAGCGCATGTACCAGACCCCGTTCAAGCTCTACATGATGGACGAGTTCATGGCCTACTTCGGCGTCGCCGGCGGCTGGCAGACCGACTACCCGCTCCAAGACGACAAGCTGGTCAACGTCGAGCCCCACTGGATGCGCCAGATGGGCACCCTGATGGTCAACCACGGCATCCAACGCGTCGGCCGCGGCTGCCTCGACTGCCACTCCGAGCAGAGCATCCTCGACTACGAGCTGCTCGGCTACTCGGCGGAGCGCGCCGCGCAGCTACGCGATCTGGACCTGCTCCAAGGCGTGCCGGACCTGCCGGAGACGCCGGTGGCGGATGCGTCCGAGCAGCAGCGTTGACCCTCGGGGAGCGCCGACTTGCAGTCGGCCCTCTCCCTGGGGTGCGCCGACTTCAGTCGGCAGCCGGGGCCGGCGGACTTCAGTCCGCCGAATACCGAAACGCAGACAAAGCTCGGCCCCGGCTCCTAAAATCAGCGCTGCCGACATTCAAATCGTGATCAATCCCGCATCCCGAGTCTATTTTTCGGTCTCAGCAAGCTGACCCAAATACCACCATGACGACAGCGCTCGAATCCATTCGCACGCTCCTACCGCACCTATCGTCAAGCGAGAAGGCAAGACTGCTGCGTTGGATCGCCCAAGACCTCGCCGCAGACGACGCCGGCATCGAGCGCAGCACCGACGTCTGCGGTGGCGACGCGCGTGTGCTTCGCACCCGGATCCCGGTTTGGACGCTGGAGCAAGCGCGACGGCTCGGGCTCAGCGCCGAGACAGTGCTGGCCAGCTACCCCAGCCTGTGCATCGACGACATCGAAAACGCCTGGCGCTACGCACGTGTGCATAGCGACGAGATCAACCGAGCCATTGCCGAGAACGAGGCCTGATCGCCTTGGCGAACCTGTACAGCAATGAGAACTTCCCTTCCCGCTGCCCGTCGTCGATGAGCTGCGCAAGCTCGGGCACGACCGCCTAACGATGCAGGACACCGGCAGCCTAGGCCAAGCCCTACCGGACCCGGAGGTCTTGGCATACACCAAGCGCCTGAACCGCGCTCTGCTGACGTTGAACCGCCGGGACTTCATCCGCCTGCACCTCGCCTCCCCGGATCATGCCGGCATCATCGTCTGCACCCTTGACCCGGATTGCACCGGTCAGGCCCGACGTATTGACGCCGCGTTGCGCGCGAAGACCTCGCTGCGGGGTGAGCTGATCCGCGTCAATCGCCTGTCAAACTGAGCGGTACTGCGGCGTGACTTGGAGAACGACAACGTCGTCGATGCCGAGCGCCCATCCTGGTATCGGTATCCGGAGGCGGCGCGCAGACCGGTAGACTTCGCTATCGCTCGTCCACACTATTGGCCGGAACAACGATCAGGCCTCCGACCCTACCGACCGCGGCTACAACACATCCACCGGCGAGCGCACCGGCACCACTCCAGGCCGCTCCAGCACATGGGTATAGATCATCGTGGTCGCTACATCCTGATGCCCCAGCAGCTCCTGGACCGTGCGGATGTCGTACCCCGCCTGCAGCAGATGCGTCGCAAAGCTGTGCCGTAAACAATGCGAGCTTACCCGCTTCGCTATCCCGGCCTTCTGCGCCGCCGCCTTCAACACCTTCTGAAAGCCCGACTCATTCAGATGATGCCGACGCACCACTCCCGCCTTAGGGTCCGTCGCCAGCCGAGCACTCGGAAACACATACTGCCAGATCCACTCCCGCGGCGCGTTCGGTGACTGCCGCGCCAGCGCGTGGGGCAGGTAGACAAAGCCGGCGCCGCCCTCCAGGTCCTCTCGATGCAGCGCCGCGACCTGCCGCAAATGCGCCTTCAGCGGCTCGATCAAGCGCTCCGGCAACGGCACTACCCGGTCCTTGCCGCCCTTGCCGTTGCGCACAACGATGCGGCGGTTCTCGAAATCCAAGTCGCCCACCCGCAGCCGCACCCCCTCCATCAACCGCATCCCCGTCCCGTAGAGCAACCGCGTCAACAGCGCCGGCGTTCCGGTCAGCGCATCCAGCAGGGCCCGCACCTCCTCCGTGCCCAGCACCACCGGCAAGCGTCGCGTCTCCTTTGCGCGGCTGAATGCCATCTCCTCCAGCGGTCGTTCCAGCACATGCCGGAACAGAAACACCAGCGCATTCAATGCCTGATTCTGCGTACTTGCCGCCACGTTCAGGTCCACCGCCAAATGCGTCAAAAACCGCTGCACATCCGCCGTGCCGACCTTCGAGTAATCCCCCGGCGTATGTCTGGAATGCCCCTCCAAGTAAACCAGAAAGCGATGACACCAATCCACATACGTCTGCTCCGTGCGCAACGCATAGCGCCGCGCGCGCAACACCTGAGCCAACTGCTGCAACAGTGGCCGCTCCGTCGCCGCCTTCGAATAGCGTGGATTCTTGTCGATCGCCTCCGCCGGGGTCAGCGTCCCCAGCCGCGTCGGATGATCCGCCGGCAGCGCCTGCCCGACCTCCACCCAAAAGTCCCACTCCACCGCCTTCGCCCCAGGGCAATCCCCCAAGCGGACCAGCAGCAGCTGCACCGCCTCCACCATCTGGCGATACTGCCAGTCCTCCAGGCGTCGCTCGCGTGCGTGCCGCGGAAAAAACGCCGTGATCTCATCCGCCGTCAACTGCCCAAGGCGCTTCGGGCGCATCGCCGCGACAAACTCCTGTGCCCGCACCACATACCAGCGCCGCGCGCTCTCGGGGACGCGCTCCCGCGCCAGCAACTCCTCGTACCGGTCCCAGCTTGACGGCTTCCCCCCTTCCCTTCGCTGAGGCGTTGCCTGCCGCCCCCGAGTCGATCCTCCGACCGTTGGCCCACCCGCATGACTTCGAGGAGCTTGTCTGGACATTGCTGAGACCTCCGCGCGACCCATCTGCGACTTCGCGATCAACCAAATTCCAGAATAGTCCATAACACGGGACCCCACCTAAGCCGCAAAGCCAAGGTTCCGGGGTATAAGACTTAACATGGGAAGGGTCAGTTGGGTCGAACCGACATCTTGGGCCTGCGCCCGCCTAAGCCTAGGCAACGTTCTTGCCACAAATCTAACGCCGTTTTGATCCTGATCACTAACTTGGCGTTGCGCCAGCGGGATGTTTCCCGCCAGACTTCCCCGCAAGGGCGCGCGGCGGGGCACGTCGCGTACACCTAATGAACGTCGGATACCATGTTACGAGGTTAGTTGCGCAGTCCGCCTAAGACCCCGAACAGAGGTTCCGGCCTAATTAACTGTTGGGCGGCAAAGTGACTGGGCGGTAACCTCTAAGCATTTATAGTCTTGGGCGGAGAGCATGAACATCCCTCGCAGCTACGTTATAAACGAGAACAACGAGCGAATAGCGGTTCAGCTTGATCTGGCGACGTTTGAAAAGATCGAAGAGTTGCTAGAAAACCAAGGGCATGACATGACCAGCGCGGATAACGAGAATCTCTCGGCCTAAAGGATGCGCGCACCTTTTACGCGGCCGAGAAGAGCAGGTAATGCAGGTCTCGTTCCAGAAAGGATTCTTGAAACAGCTCGCGAAGCTGCCCGCGAACTATCGTTCCGATATCGAGCACTTCGCTTTTTCAACTTTGCCGGAGACGAGGCTCAGTTGGAGAAGCGGAAAGTTCGAAAAAATGCCGGTCATGAAGGCTTCGGCCTTGATCATCGATTGGTCCGCTGTTGCTAGGCCTGCTGGTGAGGTAAGGCGGCCTCGCCGGGCGCGGTCGTCGTCGGGCCGGCCCGGCCAGGGCATGCGCTCGAGCACCTGCTCGAACAAATCGGGATGGGACTGAGCGAAGAGGCGCTCGGCGGCCGTGGTGCCATCAGGGCGCCTGATCGCGAAGTTGTGCAGTGCGGTCAAGACCTGCTGCTTGCGCGGGCTCAGACGGTGGTGTCCATGCTGATGGAGCGCGAGAAAGCCGTTGCGCCCCTCGACACAGGAGTGCTGCTGCGCTGGAACAGATCGGCACACTCCCCGGCGACCTGCTCGAGGTAACGGCGGGTCTCCCGATCCAGCGACTGGATCGGGTGTGAAGGCTGTCGCAGCGGGGCCAGGCGCTGGGCACTGAGTGCCCGGAGGCGATGGCGTTGCTCAGCGTCGGTGCTGCGCGCGGCGGCGCGCTCGAATAGAGCGCCGGGATCAGGTCGTTGAGCATGGCCGCTCGATCGCCGGTGCGAGTCCGTGCATGCCGGGGTGTTGACCATCATGAAGAAGAACGACAGCGTGGCCACAAGGCGATGGGTGAGTCGCTTAGCCTTGGCCAGATGCGCACACAGGCGATCGGACAGCGCCCCCGCCTCGGCGATCGCCTCCAGGCGCGCAAACAGCGTCTTCAGGCGCGTCTGCAACTGCCGTCGGAAGAAACGTTTGCGCCTTCCCCCGTTGCAGGTCATAGGGGTGATCGACCTTGCCGAAAGCACCGGTGAAAAGGTTTTTTCGCCTCACGCGCCTTCGCCGGGCGCTCATGCCTGAGGCTGGCCTGAATGTGCGCGTACAGCGCCTCATTGATCGCGTGCGGCAAACGCCGGCGGGCAGTCGGGCCATGAGCGGCGTATCACGATAAGCCTGCCCCTCGGCGGCGCATTCGCCTTGCCAGAGCGCGCCTTCGCCTGCGCTTGCGCCATCTCCGCCTGCTGTTCTCGGCGACGCTTCAGTCCCGCCAGACTCATCGCCTGGCTCACCGCGTGCTGCCAGATGAAACAGATCGGTGGAATGATGGCGCGCCGCAGATCGACGCTCGATCATGGGCCAACAGCCCCTTGGCCTCATCAACTGGTGCCTTGCACCACCGGTGGACGACCCCTCTGGAGTGCCGTCTTGAGCGCTCTCTGTCCAGGCCGCCGCCGGGGTAAAGGGCGGGGCTTTCAAAGGGGGTCAGATCCCTTGGCGCGATCGCCTAACCTGTAGCAGCCACATTCATCGCCTGCTGGCTGCCGTAGGAGGCGCCGACGAGGTCCGGTTGACAAAAGCCCCCAAAGCTCAGCTCCAGACACTCACACACCAACCGCACCCGATTCCCGCGCGGCGGCGGCGGTGACCAGATGCAGCGCCATCACCAGGCGCGATAACCACTAGACACTTGCCCGGCCGGCGTCGCCAAAGCGCTCGCCAACCTCCGCCGGCAAACCCCTCCGGCGCCCGCCAGCCCAGAATCCAGTCTCGCAGCGTACTGCGCGGAACCCCCTCAGCGCCCCAGCGGCTACCTGTCGCAAGGGCTCGCCCATCGCCAAGCGCGCCTGCGCCGCCCCGAGCTGTTCCGCCCGCTCCAGGCGCGAGCGGACATGCCCTTCACAATTTCACGCACCGCCGCACGAACGCCAGCGCGAACCGGCTGGCAAATCGGGAGCAACTGAGGCTAAATTCATGCTTAGGCAGGATCTTCGGGTACATCTTTTCCAGTCCCTCCTGGTGGGTTTGCCACTTCCAAGGGTATGAAAATCTGAGGTCCTGCCGGCTTACTCTCACTCCCACGCTCATGACCAACGCAAGCCGCACTCGGTCTTGGGCGAAAATTCTTATGAGCCAGAAGCCTAAAAAAAACGTTATGTGAAAAACAGAAGGGATAGGAAAAAGCATGTCTCTTGACAACGATAGCAAAGTAATTGGGTATTTTGCTTTTAGTTCACCTACCGAGTTATATGCGAAGGTGATGCTTGTGTCATCTCTGGAAATGAACAAAACATGAGAAATTATATACAGTCAGCTTCACCTGATTCATCAAAGAAAACTACAATAAAGAAAACGAGGTTTGGGGAAATAATTAAAGGGATAAATATGGGTGCCTCATACGCATTCGATGAACAGTCATACAACCGGTTTTATCCACTTGCAAACAAAATTGGTTTTAATCTAAAAGAAGAGGATTTTTCAGTAGAAACTGAAACAGGGTATCACTTCATAATAATAAGACCGTAAAGAGAATTACAAATCAATATGCCAAAGAAAGGTTTTGTTCCGAATAAATTGAAACCATGGATAGAGGCAAGAAAGAAGTATAATTTATCTCACGCCCAAATTCAGATGGCTAGAGAACTAGAGAACTGGGTTTTAAACCCAAAGAAATTTTGCAGTATGGCCAACAACAATACAAGAACAATGGAAAACGCCGTTACAAGAATACATAGAGTATCTATATGAAAAGAGATTTAAAAAATCCCTGCCAGATGATACGCGGTCATTAGAAGTAAAAAAGATGCAGAAAAATACGGAAAAGAAAAACCCAAAATAGAGAGCGATACCCCAATCAATGAGTACAACAAACCACATAACATCCGGCTACGACCCGACCGCCCAAAGGGGAACCCCCAAATGACCCGGGAGTCGAGGAAGATTCCGGGGGGAAAAGGGGTCAGATCCTCTTTTCGGGAAAAGGGTTCAGAAGAAAAGGGGTCAGATCCCTTTTCAATGAAACAAAAAAACTCAAATCACACGGTCAATAGCTGGCCATGCATGCAGATGCCCAACCTTGACGTTGGGCCATAGCAACCCACACCCGTAACTCACGATGGATTTCGAGATCATCGGAAAAATATCCGGCATTCAGCCAATAGCTACCGGAACGGGGGATCCGAGAGTTGGCAAGACTGAACAAGCAATACGGGCGCGGCAAGTGGCGAAAACTGAAAGGATTTGCCTCGGTTCTCTTGCTGGACGGAACAACGCACATGGCAGAGCTTCACTGGTATGAAGCCCACGGTATCGGCAAGAGAGAATTCAGCTCAAGCTACCACTCCTCGACTAATATGAACACTTCAGGTGCGGCAGCTTCAAAATTTGCGGTCTGCGTCAACAACGACGGGTATGCAGCGGCGTTGGAGACCGGAAAAGGTTACGAAGTTCTGGATGACGAGAGTGCTCTCATGGTTATCTTCGGGTAATTGACGAAAGCGGAGAGGATTATGCCTACTCCAAAGACCGCTTTTCCGTTAGCTATTCCGAAATCCCTAGAGCAAGTTCTTTTTCGTGCAGCCTGAGCACCGCACGTCGGACTATGGCCCAACAAGCGCAAAAGCTGCGACGCCTTGGAGCAGCTTTCGCTATCGCTCAGGCTGCTCCAAGGCGCGCGCTTTGCGTAACGTTGGACTAAATAAATAAACAGTTCCGGCAGAGAACCTCCGCTCCAAACCGGCAGCCGCAGAAGAACGCCCTATACTGCAAGGGATGAGCAGCCCATTCAGGTCCGCCGAGATCCGCCGCGAATTTCCCGCCGAGTACCAGCCGCCGCCGTTCGAGCTGGCCGACGTGGTGCGCATGCACGGCGACGCCTACCGGGCCAAGTACCATCCCAGCTTCGAGCAAGGCCGCGCCCTGCATGCCATCGAGACCTGCCGCACCACCGCGCTCGGCGGGCATGTGGATGGGCTCGCCCCTACGGCCACGTCGAGATCGGCTTCTGGCTCCTGCCGCAACCGCCACTGCCCCAAATGCCGCGCCTGCCAACGCGCCGCCTGGGTCGATGCCCGCGAGCTGGAGCTGCTGCCGATCCAATACTTCCACGTCGTCTTCACCCTGCCCGAAGCCCTCAATGGGCTGGCGCAGTACCACGACGCCGAGATCTACAGCCTGCTCCTGCGCGCCGCCGCCGAGACGTTGCAGACCTTCGCGCGCAAGCGCTGGGACGCCGACCTCGGCATCGTCGCCGTGCTGCACACCTGGGGCCAGACCCTGCAGCTGCACCCGCACGTGCACTGCCTGGTCACCGGCGGCGCGCTCAAGCGCGACAAGAGCGCCTTCGTCCAGGCACCCAAGAACTTCCTCTTCCCCGTACGCGCCCTCTCGCCGGTGTTCCGCGCCATCTTCCTGCGCGGGCTCGAACGCCTGCGTACCGACGGCAAGCTCAACGCCGGCCCGCCCGAGCTCGCCGACGACGCCGGCTTCAAGCAGCGCATGGTCGACCTGCATCGAACCCCTTGGGTCGTCTACGCCGAGCGTCCCTTCGACGCCCCGCAGCACCTCATCCGCTACCTCGGGCGCTACGTCAACCGCATCGCCATCGCCAACCACCGCATCGAGGCCATCGATGCCACCGGCGTCACCTTCCGCTACCGCGACAACCGCGTCAAAGACCCCGAAGCCCCCGGCGCCGAGAAGCGCATGCGCCTGCCCGGCACCGAATTCCTGCGCCGCTTCCTCCAGCACGTCCTGCCCCCCGGCTTCCACCAGATCCGCTACTACGGCCTGCTCGCCGGCGGCCGACGCAAGGCCAACCTCACCCGCTGCCGCGCCCTGCTCGGGCTCGATCAGCCCGAGGTCCCCTACATCGCCGACATGGGCGACTTCCTCGCCGAGCAGGCCATCGATCCCGGCCTCCGCGCACGCTGCGGGCAAGGCCAGCTCTGCGCAACGTCTTCCAGCTCCCTCCTTCCACGACCCGCCGGCCGAATACGCCGCCGCCGCATGGGCCTTGAGCCCGCGCTCCGACACCCGCCCCAAACGACAAC
>CALOBA010000027.1:0-41138 GCA_942491465.1 uncultured Gammaproteobacteria bacterium | reverse complement strand
CGGTGACGCATTCGTCGACCTTGTGGATGGTGGCGTTGATGGTGCCGAGTTCGATGACTTGGGCGCCGGTGGGGGCGATGAAGCGCCCGTCGGAGGTGCCGCCGGCGGTGGATAGCTTGGTGGGCTCGCCCATAACGGCGGCGATGGCCTCGGCGGTGGCGTCCACCAGTTCACCGGTGGGGGTGAGGAAGGGGTTGCCGGAGAGGCGCCAGTCGATGCGGTAGTCGAGGCCGGCTTCATCGAGGATGGCGTGGATGCGCGCCTTGATGCCTGCCTCGGTCAGCTCGGTGGAGAAGCGCAGGTTGAACAGGGCGGAGAGCTCGCCGGGGATGACGTTGTCGGTGCCGGTGCCGGCGTTGATGTTGGAGACCTGGAAGCTGGTGGGCGGGAAGTGGTCGTTGCCCTGGTCCCACTGTTCGGCGCAGAGCCGGGCCAGGGTCGGGGCGAAGCGGTGCACCGGGTTGTCGGCCAGCTGTGGGTAGGCGACGTGGCCTTGGCGGCCGAGGACGGTGAGCAGGCCGTTGAGGCTGCCGCGACGGCCGTTCTTGATGATGTCGCCCAGGCGGGCGTGGCTGGAGGGCTCGCCGACCAGGCAGTAATCGATCTGCTCGCCGCGGGAGTTCAGGCGCTCGACGACGCGCACGGTGCCGTCGACGGCCGGGCCTTCCTCGTCGCTGGTGATGAGCAGCGCGATGCTGCCGCGGTGGTCCGGGTGGGCGGCGGTGAAGCGCTCGATGGCGGTGACCATGGCGGCGACGGCGCCCTTCATGTCGGTGGCGCCGCGGCCGTAGAGCATGCCGTCACGGATCTCGGGCTGGAACGGGTCGCTGCCCCATTGGGCGAGGGGGCCGGGTGGGACGACGTCGGTGTGGCCGGCGAAGCAGAACAGGGGGGCGGCATCGCCGCGGCGCGCCCAGAGGTTGTCGACGTCGCCGAAGCGCATGGGCTCGATGGTGAAGCCGCAGGCGGCCAGGCGCTCGGCGAGCAGGGTCTGGCAGCCGGCGTCGTCGGGGGTGACCGACGGGCGCCGGATCAGGTCCATGGCCAAGGCGAGCGTCGGCGATGCCTGGTCGGTGGTTGAGGGTGGCGTGCCGGCCTTGCCTTGCAGCAGCCGGGCGTAGTCCTCCGGGTCGAAGCCCAGATGCAGCTCGCCGGCGTGCTCCAGCACCGGGCGGCGGATGATCGACGGGGTCTCCAGCATCACCTGCACGGCCGTCGGTTCGTCCATGGCCGCGCGGGTCTCTTCCGGCAGCTTGCGCCACATCTGACCGCGGCGGTTGAGCAGCGGCTGCCAGCCCAGGGTGTCGATCCAGCGGCGCAGGCGGGCCTCGTCGAGGCCCGCGCGCTTATAGTCGTGAAAGTGGTAGTCGATGCCCTGCTCGTCGAGCCAGGCCATGGCCTTGCGCATGGTGCCGCAGTTCTTGATGCCGTAGAGGGTCAACATGGGGTCTTGCTCCGGTCGCGGCGGCTCAGATGTCGCGCAGCAACTCGTTCAGGCCGACCTTGCCGCGGGTCTTTTCGTCGACCTGCTTGATGATGACGGCACAGTAGAGGCTGTGGCTGCCGTCCTTGGCCGGCAGGGCGCCGGGGACGACGACGGCACCGGCGGGCACGCGCCCGAAGGTGATCTCGCCGGTCATGCGGTTGTAGATCTTGGTGCTCTGGCCGATGTAGACGCCCATGGAGATCACCGCGCCGCGCTCGACGATGACGCCCTCGACGATCTCGGAGCGGGCGCCGATGAAGCAGTCGTCTTCGATGATGGTGGGCGCGGCCTGCAGGGGCTCGAGCACGCCGCCGATGCCGACGCCGCCGGATAGATGCACGTTCTTGCCGATTTGGGCACAGGAGCCCACGGTGGCCCAGGTGTCGACCATGGTGCCGGAGTCGATGTAGGCGCCGATGTTGACATAGGAGGGCATGAGCACGCAGCTCGGGGCGATGTAGGTGCCGCGCCGCGCCGTCGCCGGCGGCACGACCCGAACGCCGCCGTCGCGGAATTCCCGCGAACTGGTGTCGGCGTACTTGGACGGGACCTTGTCGTAGTAGTTGGTATAGCCGCCCTTGATGAAGCTGTTGTCCTCGATGCGGAACGACAGCAGCACGGCCTTCTTGATCCAGTCGTTGACCACCCAGCCGCCGTCGCCGGGCTCGGCGACGCGCAGCTCGCCGCGGTCGAGACGGTCGATGGTGTCGAGCACGGCATCGTGCACCAGGGTGTCGACGCTGCGCGGGGTGATCTCGGCGCGCTGCTCGAAGGCGGCCTCGATGATGGATTGGGGATCGCTCATGGGATGCTCCGATGTGGGCTCTTGGGGGCAGGCGCGCGCGACGAGCACCGGTGATGGGGCCGGTCGCGCGGCTCAGTTGGTGATGAAGCCCGCGTTGTCGTGCATGCTCACCCGGCCGCTGCGCAGCAGCTGCAGCTGCTGATTGCGCGGGCGGGCGACGAACTTGCGCGGGATGCAGAGGTAGTGCTTCCAGAGGTCGTAGCGCAGGGGCTGGCTGCCGAGCTTGTCGATCACCCGCCACTGGTCGGCGACCGCGGTCGGCTCGAACCGGCCGTTGCTGCCGTAGGCGAAGGTCTTGTAGCGGCCGGCAGGGGTGCAGCGGATGCCCTCGTAGCTGAGGTTGCGCGCGCCGCTGCTCGACTCGCTGATCAAGGTGAAGCGTACGCTGCCGTCGTTGCCGGTCTTCAGGCTGCGCTGGTCGATGTAGTGGCGAAAGCGCGGGTTGGGGTCGTCGACGCTGACCTCGATCAGGTCGCGATCGCGGGGCCACGGGGGCAGGCGCACCTTCTCTTCCTCCCAGGCCTTGCCCGCGGAGACGCTCTTGGGTGTGACAGGCTCGGGCTCGTCGACGAATACCCGCTCGGCGCGGGCCGGAGCGGTGGTCAACGCGACGACGGCGATGAGCAAGGCGAGTGGCTTACCGCTGTGCATGGGGCTTCCTCCAAAATCGTGGTCGCTGAGGATAGCAGAGTCGGCCGGCGGGGGCAGCCGGGGGCGTGTTAGCATCTTGCAGCAGACATCTTCCCGCCGTTTTTGAGAGAGCGTCCATGAACAACGTGCGCAGCTTCCAGGGCATCGAGCCGCAGATCGCCGCCGATGCATGGGTCGACGAGACCGCCGTGGTGATCGGTGATGTCCGTTTGGGTCAGCAGTCTTCGGTCTGGCCCATGGCCGTGGTGCGCGGCGACATCCACCGCATCGAGATCGGGGCCGGGACCAACATCCAGGACGGCAGCATCCTGCATGTGTCCCACGACAGCCGCTTCCTGCCCGGCGGCGCCCCGCTGATCCTGCACGATCGGGTCACCGTCGGCCATGCGGCCGTGCTGCATGGCTGCGAGATCCACGATCACTGTCTGATCGGCATCGGCGCCCAGGTGCTCGACCGGGTCGTGCTCAAGCCCCGGGTCATGCTCGGTGCCGGCGCCCTGGTGCCGCCGGGGCGCGTGCTTGAGGGTGGCTACATGTACGTGGGCAAGCCAGCCCGCCGCGTGCGCCCGCTCACCGACATGGAGCAGCAGTATCTCGACTATGTTGCCCAGCACTATATCGAGCTGACCCAGCAGCATCGCGCGACGGCCCTCTGAACTGTAGCTGCGGGGCCGGCGCTGGCGGCTGCTTTAGGCCGAGCCTGCGAAATGTCATGGTCTCCAACGCTGCGCCTCGCGATCCTGCGTCGCTGCCCTGATCAACTGCTCTGACCGCGATGCCGATCTCCAAGACCCCCGCTATCGTCCTTCCGGCCCTGTTGGCGCTGTTGCTGGCCCTGGTGCTGGCCGCGTTGGTTTGGCTGGGGCGCGCCGCGCCGAGCCCTGAGGTGTCCGCCCATCGTCAGCTCGGGTTGGCGCAGGCGCCCACCGGCGGGGACTTCCAGCTGGCCACCCCGGACGGGCGGCTGGCGCTGTCTGACCTGCGCGGCAAGCTGGTGCTGATCTACTTCGGCTACACTTGGTGCCCGGACATCTGTCCGACCAACCTGGCGATCCTGGCCCTGGCCCTGCGTCAGCTCACCGATGCCGAGCGTGCGCAGGTGCAGGTGGTGTTCGTCAGCGTAGATCCCGCGCGCGACACGTTGGAGCGGCTGCGCGAGTATGTCGCGTATTTCCACCCGGACATCATCGCGGCAACCGGCAGTGCTGCCGAGGTGGCCGCTGCCGCCGAGCGCTACGGCGCAGCCTATCAGCGGGCCGAAGACAGCGGTTCCGCGATGGGATATCTGGTGGATCACTCGGCCTACACCTATCTCGTCGATCAAGACGGCCGACTGGTGGACACCCTGAGCCACGCCACCCCCGCCGAGCAGATCGTCGCAAAGCTGCGTGCGCTGCTGGCCGAACGATAACCGCGACCGCGGCGCCGCTGTCCGTGCCCGCGACATGCAAACACGCCATGAGAGGACCCGATGCCATGAACCGATTCCCGATTCTTGTCGCTGCGCTGCTTACGCTCTGCACCGGTCCGGCAATCGCCGCCGGCGTGGCCGATGCCTTGGAGATCGCCTCCCCCTACGCCCGGGCCGTGCCGCCGGGGCAGCCCAACAGCGCCGTATTCATGGTGTTGAACAACCCGCTGGATACCGATCATGCGCTGGTCGCGGCGGCCAGCCCGGCGGCCGAGGTGGTCGAGCTGCATACCCACCGTCTGGAGGGCGGCATGATGCGGATGCGCCGGGTCGAGCAGATCCCGCTACCGGCCGAGGCGGCCGTCAGTCTTGAGCCTGGCGGGCTGCATGTCATGCTGATCGGGCTGGTGCGCCAACTGGTACCCGGTGACAAGGTGGCGGTCACCCTGACCTTCGACGACGGCAGCAGCCGGCAGATCACGGCCCCCGTGCGCGAGATTCAACCGATGGGCCACCATGGTGGAGCCGGGCACGGCGCCAAGATGCAGTAGCGGGGTACGGGGAACTTGTCGCCTCCGCTGGTCTCTCAAGCCCGGAAACTGGATGGCTTTCGGCCAGGTCCAGGGTCTTTGCATTGACCAATATGCCAACATTCTGATATACATACGCGAATTTTTTCCGTGCAATACCCGCGCCTGTCTGGGCCGGTCCACGGATATGACAATTCGCCTCCAACTCATCCGATCTGAGACCAGACAACGGTATTCGATATGAAGACACTGCTGCTCACGGGCATCCTCGCAACCGCCTTCGCCACCACCGCTGCCGCCAGCTCCGGCGCCGCGTCCACGGCGCCCGTCGGCGACATCGAGAAAGGCAAGGAGAAGGTCGGACAGGTTTGTCAGGCCTGTCACGGCGCCGACGGCAACGGCGTGGCGGCCATGCCGGTGTGGCCCAAGCTCGCCGGTCAGCACCCCGAGTACATCACGAAGCAGCTCTACAACTTCAAGAACAACGAGCGCTACAACGTGCAGATGACGCCAATGGCGATGCCGCTGACCGACGACGACGTGCGCAACGTCGCCGCCTATCTGTCCTCGCTCGAACAGTCCGGCGGCACCGCCGTCCCCGAGCTGGCAAAGCTTGGCGAGTCCATCTTCCGCGCCGGCAACCCGCAGTCGGGCGTCCCCGCCTGCAGCGGCTGCCACGGCCCCGCCGGCATGGGTGCCAACCTGTCGAAGTTCCCGCGCATCGCCGGTCAGCACAGCGAGTACACCGAGCAGACGCTGAAGTACTTCCGCGACGGTGAGCGCGCCAACGACCCCAACGGCATGATGCGCGGCGTCGCCGCCCGCATGACCGATGAGGAGATCGCCGCCGTAGCCTCCTATGTCGAGGGTCTGACCCAGTAACGCCGATCCGAGCTCAGCTCCGGGCGTTACCAAGACGGCCTCCGGGCCGTCTTTTTTGTTTTCGGGCCGCGCAATGCGCGTAGATGGCCCCACCGCTTCATCGGTGGCAACCTGGCGGCCCGGCCGCTGTAGCCTAGAATCCATGGTAGGCACAGGCGAAAGGCCTCGCCGCCCAGCCCTCCCTTCCGTCGTCGACCGCGGGCCAAGCCCGCCGCAGCCCCACGCCATGCAGCGCATCCGACTGCTCAGCTTCAATATTCAGGTCGGCATCGAGAGCCGGCACTACGGCGACTATGTCGCCAATGGCTGGAAGCACATCCTGCCTCATGGTCGGCGCCTGCATAATTTGACGCTGATCGGCGGCATGCTGAGCGGCTACGACATGGTCGGGTTGCAGGAAGTAGACAGCGGCAGCATTCGCAGCGCCTTCATCGACCACACCCAGTTTCTGGCCAGGGAGTCCGGCTATCCCCACTGGTATCGCCAGATCAACCGCAACCTGGGGCGCTTTGCACGGCACAGCAACGGGCTGTTGAGCCGCATTCGGCCCCGGCTGATCACCGAGCATCGGCTGCCGGGTCCGCCGGGTCGCGGCGCCCTGATGGCGGAGTTTGCGACCAATTGCGATGATCCGCTGTTGGTCTGCGTGCTGCATCTTGCCCTGCTGAATCGCAGTCGACGGCGGCAGCTGGACTACGTCCTTGAGGTCGCGCAGGACTATCGGTTCGCCGTTCTGATGGGCGACTTCAACTGTGGCTGCAAGTCCCGCACCCTGCGCGCGGTCGTCTCCGACGCGGGGCTCAACGGGCTGGATTGCGAACTCAAGACCTTCCCGAGCTGGCGTCCCCAACGCAATCTGGACCACATCCTGGTCTCCCCGGATCTGCGCATCATCGATGCGCGGGTCCTCGAGCATGCCATCTCCGACCATCTTCCCATCGGTATGGAGGTGGCGTTGCCCGAGGGGGTCGAGCTGCTTACCTGATGCGGCGGTTCGGTTAGGGAAACGCTGAATGATTCAGCATCTCCTTAAGGAAGAATTCAGAAACAACGTGAACATGTCAACTCGTTGTCGTTGTCGTAATCGTCGTCGGATGCTCGATTTCGACAACGACAACGACAACGACAACGACAACGACAACGACGACAGCGACAACGACAACGACAGCGACAGCGACAACGACAGCGACAGCGACGACCACAGCCCTCGGGCAGGCTCTTTGGTTCCGGCTGCGCCGGGTTAGGGGATAAGGAAACGCCCCATCAACGCCGGTCGGGACCCAATGCCGTTAAGTCTAAGCCCCGCTCAGTCCTGGACGTAGAACCGATGCCATGGGCCGGCGCCGATGGTCTCCAGGCCCCGCATCAGCCCCGGCAGGGGGGTCCCCTCGCCTGGAAATACCTCCTCGATCAGGACGAATGCGCGTCCAAAACCCGCCTGCTCGCGCCAGCGCCAGGCCCACGCCTGGGTTTGCTCGCCACAGTCAACGCAGTGCAGCAGCGGGATGGATGCCTGATCCCAGTGCGCCGCTTGATCGCGCCATTGCCGCAGCGGTCGACGACATGCCGGGCATTGCGGGGGACGGGTATTGCGTCCTGAAAGCAGCCTTGGTGACGGGGCCGGGGGAGGGATGCGGATATGGCAGAAGGCTGCCCCCGACGTCGGCGGCTCCAGGTTCAGCTGCACGGCGCAGCCGGTGAAGGCGATCAGATCGAGGAACTTGGGGCCAACGGCGAAGCCCTCCCGATGCGGGAGGGCGGGACCGATCAGCCCGAGATCGCGGGCCGTGGCGATCACCCGTTCATGCGCTGCTGCGACCTGCGGATCGACGGGCGTCAGGACGAGTCGGCCCGTGTGGAGTCGAACTTGATTGGGGGATTGCTGCATCTGGTCGGTGGGGGTCTGGCTGAGGTTGGCGCAGGGCATTAGACTAGGCGGATGATTTGTCGAAGCGCCGGCCTTGTCTCAAGGCTACCGTTCCCTGCCGATCCGCGTCATCCCGCGCGGGCTGCGGTGCTGACGGGACTGCTCCTGCTGGGCGCCGCCGACGGCTTGGCCGCCCGCGGTGCCGATGTGCTGAAGGTGCCGGACTTCGAGCGCTTGCTCGCGTCCAAGGACGCGAGCGATCTCACCCATTGGGGCCGACGCTACGAGCATGGCGAGGGCGTGGACAAGGATGTGGATCGCGCCGTCCAGCTCTATTGTAAGGCAGCCAATGCCGGCAGTGCCGAGGCGCATTACCATCTGGGCTGGCTGTACGCGACCGGGCGCGGCGGGAAGCGCGACGAGGAACTGGCGGCGGCCTGGTTCTACAAGGCCGCCGAGCGCAATGATCCCCATGCCCGCAACATGCTTGCCCGCTTGGGCTATCAGGACCGGCCGGCGCGCGCCGCCGCCTGTGTGCTCAGCGACGGCAGCAGGGCCGATGGTCGCGGTCGGGTCATCATCACGCGGCGTCACCCCGCCAAAGGGCCGATCGCGAAGATGGTCCGCAAGTTGGCGCCGCAATACAAGCTGAATCCGAATCTTGTGCTGGCGCTCATCGAGGTCGAGTCCAACTTCAACCCGCGTGCGCTGTCGCCGAAGAATGCCCAGGGGCTGATGCAGCTGATTCCCGCGACGGCCGAGCGTTTCGGCGTCCACGACGTCTGGGACCCGGAGCAGAACCTGCGCGGCGGGATGGCGTATCTGCACTGGCTGATGCAGCACTTCGACGGCGACCTGGAGCTGGTGCTGGCCGCCTACAACGCCGGCGAGGGGGCCGTGCAGCGCCACGGCGGTATCCCGCCCTATGCCGAGACCCGAGCCTATGTCCGGCGCATCATCTCGCGGCTGAATTGATCTTATGCGCATCGATGGCATGCAGGCCCCGCTGGGGCGGAACCGTTGGCTGATGTTGTTGCTGCTGCTGGTCTCGGCGACGGCCCTCGCCGAGGAGGAGCGCGTCGTCGAACCGAGCATCAACGCCTACTATCACGGCGCCGATGCGGCCGAATGGCGCTCGATCTTCGAGCGACGGGGACGCGAGCTGTTCGATCGCCGCTTCCAGATCGTTCATGCATTGCGCCTGCGCCCCGGCATGGCGGTTGCCGATGTCGGCGCCGGGACCGGAATGTTTACGCTGCTGTTTGCGCGCGCGGTCGGTCCAGAGGGGCAGGTCTACGCCGTCGACGTCTCCCGGAGCTTCATCGACGCGATCATGGTGCGTATGGCGGAGGTTCACGTCGAGCATGTGACGCCCGTCGTCAACACCCAGCAGGGGATCGGCCTGCCGCCGCAGAGCGTCGACCTGGTGTTCCTGGCCGATACCTACCATCACCTGGAGTACCCGGTGGCCATGCTCGCGTCGATCCGCGCCGCGCTGCGCCCCGGCGGTGAGCTGGCCATTGTCGATTTCCGCCGTATCCCGGGGCAGAGCACGCCCTGGATCGTTGGGCATGTTCGCGCCGACCGCGAGCAGGTCATCGCCGAGGTGGAAGCGGCCGGCTTTGGGTTGTTCGATCAGCCGCAGATGTTGCGGGAGAATTATTTCCTGCGTTTTCGCCGGGTCGGGGCCTCAGGGCCGCCACCCGACGCCCGGTGACGCCGGGTGCCTTGTCGCTATCCGCCGGTGGCGTTCATGTGTCTCAGCACGACGGGCTGACCGTCGGGGGCGAAGTCGTGGCCCTTGGGCTTGATGGCCATCGCCGCGACGATCGCCTGTTTGACCCGCGTGTCGTCGAGCGGATGTGCCCGCAGGGCTCGCCGCAGGTCTATGGAGTGCGCTTGGCCGAGGCAGAGCAGCAGCCGGCCCTCGCAGGTCACCCGCACCCGATTGCAGTCGCCGCAGAAGTTATGGCTGTGCGGTGAGATGAAGCCCACGCGGGTGTCGCTGCCGGCGATGGTCCAATACCTTGACGGCCCGCCGCTGGTCTCGGTGGTCGGGATCAGCTCGAAGCGCCGGCCGAGGTCGGCGCGGATGCGGGCGCTGGGGTAGAAGGTCTCGCCGCGGTCGTGGTCGCTGATCCGGCCGAGGGGCATCTCCTCGATAAAGCTGATGTCAAGCCCGCGCTGGACGGCGAAGGCCGTCAGTTCGCACACCTCGTCATGGTTGCGGTGCCCCAGGATGACGCTGTTGAGCTTGATGCGGTGGAAGCCGGCGCGGCGGGCGGCCTCGATGCCGTCCAAGGTCTGTTCGATTCGGCCCAGGCGGGTAATGGCATGAAATCGCTCCGGACGTAGCGAGTCCAGGCTGATGTTGAGCCGGGTGACGCCGGCCGCGCGCAACGCCGCGGCATGACGCACCAGCTGGGTGCCGTTGGTGGTTAGCGACAGGTCTTGGATGCCGTGCAGGGCGCCGAGCTGATCGAACAGTCGGAGCACGTTGCGGCGCACCAACGGCTCGCCCCCGGTGATGCGCAGCCGGGTGACGCCGAGCTCGCTAAAGCAGCGTCCAAGCCGGGCCATCTCCTCCAGGGTCAGCAGCTGGTTGCGGGGGACGAAGCGGGTGTCCTCGCTCATGCAGTAGACGCAGCGCAGGTCGCAGCGATCGGTGACCGACATCCGAACATAGGTGATGCGGCGACCGAAGCGGTCGATCAGGCCCGCTGGCGGGGCGGTCTGCGGCGTTGACGGGACCGCGGTCGGTCGATTCGGATGGCTCGGGCTCACGCATCTAGGCTCCGCTGAATCGGGGCACAGGGTCCCCGCATGGGCAAACGTGCAGCATAGCCTGGTGGAGCCCCGGGTTTCCATTCGGTGACCGAGGTTGGTGCCCTTTCCATGTTCTAGCGGCGGACGAATTGCCCGCCCGGCGAGGTTGGCTGATGCTCAGCCCAGTGCGTGCTCGTAGACCAGACGCAGCAGCGCAAGCTCCATCGGGGCAAGGTTGCGCGCCTGGGTCAGGTCGATGAAGTCCGCGCCGATGGCCGCGCCGGCGGCAAAGGGCGGGTCGACGTCGGTGAAGCGGGCAATAAAGACATCGCTGTCGCCGTTGGCGCCCTTCAGATGGCAGCGCAGGCCGGGCTCATGCGCGAGGCTGCCGCTCGGCAGTCCGAGCCGGTGCTCGGCTTCACGCAGCAGCATGGTCGGGTGGGCGGCGACGCCGCCGCTCGCCGGCCCCTGTCCCAGCTCACGGGCCACCGGTACCTCATCGAACCCGCAGATGCCGCCATGGGCGAAGCGCAAGAAGCGGGTGCGGGCGCTGGTGGGATGCTTGTGATAGAGAATGACAGGGGTTGCTGACGTCACCATGGGCTTGCTTCCAAATCGAAAGGTAAACTGCGGTATGCCGGGTTGGATCAGGATGCCATCGGCATCAGCCGAGGCTCGGCACGGATCTCATGATCGCGTCCCCAGGCATTGACCGCCTCGACAAACCAGCGCGGATTGGCGGGGTGCAGCTTGATCACGTCATGCTCGGCGAAGAAGCTCCCGTCGTCGTGAAAGAGCAGCATGCCCAGGAGCTGTCCATGGGCATCCCGCCATTCCCCCACCAGGCTGTCGGTGCCCGAGGCCCGGTCGCGATCGAGCCGATAGCTCGCTGCGTCCGGGTCGGGAATGGCGACGACGTCGTCGGCGAAGCCGAGCTTGCGCAGCTCCTCGCGCAGACTGCGACAGATGGCCTCCGCCAGCGGCAGCAGCTCCTCAATGCGACGTTGCAGTCGGCTCATGATCTTGGTCTCCAGCGTTTCGCGGACGGTCGACGGACCGTGGTGGTGGGCGTGGTCGGGTCGCCTGCCCCGAGCCTAAGCCGACGGTGCGGATCGACAGCTGGACCCGTGTGCGATGCGTCGCAGCGCCCCTGCCGATGGCCCGGTTCAACAGTCGCTGAAGCAGGATCTGTACCGGGAGCAGGGGCCGCGTTCGCTTGCCGGCAACGTCAGGTGCCCCAGAGGCTTGCGCAGCACCCTGGAAGGATGCGCGATGCGGCTCCTAAGCTGCTGAATTGACGCCGCTTAAGGGGTCAGCCAGAGCGGTCGCATGGGCCGGGTGCGGCGTCCGCGTTTGCAGCGCGTCGGCTGTTTGGCAAGGTCCGCTTTGGCGGTGGATTGCGTGGGGGTCGCTACGGCGTGTCTGCCGGGATTGGAGGGAAGCCTACGCGACGACCGGTCATCCCGGTTGGTCCAGCATCCTCGGTGTATGCAGCAGCTCCCCGTCCAGTATCGGTCGTCCCGCGGCGGACAGCGACAGGCGGCCTTCGGCAAACCAGCGCAGGGTCTGGGGATAGATGCGGTGCTCCTGCTCCAGCACCCGGGCGGCGAGCCGGTCGGCGTCGTCACCCCGCAGGACCGGCACCTTCGCCTGCAGCACCGCCGGTCCGCCGTCGAGTTCCTCGGTGACGAAGTGGACGGTCGCGCCATGCTCGATCTCGCCGGCGTCCAAGGCCCGTTGATGGGTGTGCAGCCCGGGGAACTTCGGCAGCAGCGATGGATGAATATTGAACATCCGCCCCTGGAAACGGGTGACGAAGGCGGGGGTGAGGATGCGCATGAAACCGGCGAGTGCGATCAAGTCCGGCCGGAAGCCGGCAACCAGGTCGCCGAGGGCCGCGTCGTAGGCGTCTCGGCTTGGGAAATCGCGGTGACTCAGCACGCGGGTCGGGATATCGGCCTGCTCGGCCCGTGTCAATCCGTAGGCATCGGCCCGGTTGCTGACCACGGCGCGCAGCGCGATGGGCAGCGTGCCGTCGCGCTGACCGTCGATCAGGGCCTGAAGATTGCTGCCGCCGCCGGAGATCAGGACCACAACGGCGAGAGGTGGTCTCGGCATCACGACGGGTTGGCTCCGGCATAAGCGACGCTTGGAGCACCGGGCTCGGCCTCAACCCGCCCGATCACCCAGGATTGCTCACCGAGCTCCGCCAGCCGTTGGCAGGCGCCAGCGGCTTGATCCGCCGGCAGGCAAACGATCATACCGACCCCGCAGTTGAACGTCCTCAGCAGCTCCGGTTCGCTGATGCCGCCCTGGTCTTGGAGCCAGCGAAACAGATCGGGCAGGGACCAACTCGCGAGGTCGACCTGGGCCCGGGTGCCCTCGGGCAGGCAGCGCGGCAGGTTCTCGGTGATGCCGCCGCCGGTGATATGCGCCATGCCGTGCACGTCGAATTCGGCGATCAGGCTCAGCAGCGAGCGGGCATAGATGCGCGTTGGTTCCAGCAGTCGAGCGCCGAGGCTTTCCGCGCCGAAGGGCTGTTGCGGGTCTGCATTGGTCAGCTCAAGCACCTTGCGGATCAGCGAGTAGCCGTTCGAGTGGGCGCCGGAGGAGGCAAGCGCGATCAAGACATCGCCGGGGCGGACGCGATCGGCGGTGATGATCCGGTCCTTCTCGACGACCCCGACGCAGAAGCCCGCGAGATCGTAGTCGCCTTCCCCGTACATGCCCGGCATCTCGGCGGTTTCGCCGCCCAGCAGTGCGCAGCCGGCCTGGCGACAGCCTTCGGCGATGCCGGTGATGATGGCGGTCGCCGCGTCGACCGAGAGTTGGCCGGTGGCGTAATAATCAAGGAAAAACAGGGGCTCGGCACCTGTTACGACGATATCGTTGGCGCACATGGCGACGAGGTCGATACCGACCCCGCCGTGCTGCCCCAGCATGATGGCCAGCTTGAGCTTGGTGCCGACGCCGTCGGTGCCGGAGACCAGCACCGGCGAGCGATATCCAGACGGAAGCTCGAACATTCCGCCAAAGCCGCCGAGGCCGGAGAGCACGCCGGCCCTACGGGTGGAGCGGGCCAGCGGCTTGATTCGTTGGACGAGGGTCTCGCCGGCGTCGATGTCGACACCGGCGTCCTTGTAGCGCAGTTCTAATTTGGTCAAATCGTTCGGGCCAGGCTGGATGTGAGAAATATGCCGATCGCCAATCGGCGATTTCGGCCGAATTGCCAACCGGCTCAGGCCGCGTCGGCTGGTGAGTGGGTCGGGTCGGTCGGCGGTTGACAGCGGAAGCTTAGGCGTAGATCCTCTATCCCTTGCATGCCTGTCGGGGACTGATAGCGTGGGCGAGCTAAGGCATTGTGGTCTTCGCCGACTGAACGTGCCGCGGTGTGCGTTCAGCGGCCATCCGATTGGCAATTGTACACCCTGCTGACACGCATCCGTGCAGGCCCGCGCCTCGGGCTCACCGGGTGGCTCTGAAACAACCGCTTCCCTTGAGCGTGGGGGCGTAGGTGTAAAGTGATCCGACAGGGGCAAGGGTCTGGGTCCGCGTCTTTATCCCGGGTCGGTAGGTTGGGGGCATCGCTTCAGCCAGTCCGCGGGGCGGCTGTAAGATAGCGGATTTCGGCCTGAAGCCAGTTCATTGAGCGGTCGTCTTGGCCCAGTGTTTCCGTCTGAAGGCTGTGCCGCAGCGCCGGTTCAGCGCCCCGTCAACAGGCATTGTGCTGTCAGAATACTTTACATTGCCTGTGTGTCGGTTGTGTTGCTGGTTTGCTTCGGTGGACGTAAACGTCTGTCGGGGCTTTGGAAAAGCTTAAATGGTATATTTTTTGCAATGTGTTTTGCCCTGTGTTTGTCGCATGACGCGCGATGTTGGCATCGACCATCTTCGTCGGCGCTAGCCGTGACGTGCAGTCTAGATCTAAGCCTATGTCGGAAATCTAATGTCTACCCATCGCAAACCTAGCAAGAATCGGCGCGCTCGGAGTGGAGTCCTGGCACCTGGCGGGCGACGGCCTGTCGCGCTTTTCTTCCTGACACTGATCGCCGTGCTGGCATCCGGTCGGGCCGGGGCCATTGCGCTCGACGCATCGGATGTCGAGGGCGAGACGTCCTTCAACACCAATTTGAACTGGGATGACGGCCAGGCCCCGAGCGCCGGCAACGACTACGAGACGGCTGGATTCGTTCTGCGGACGCCGGCCGGGAGCGATGGGGAAATCTTCGCGGGCGAATCCCTCACCGTCAATGATGACGGCGCCTTATACATGGCTGCATCCACTGGCTTCGGCGTGGTGAGGGTCGACGATCTGCGACTGGATGACGGTACGATTTCCTACCAGAGCGCCACCGGCCGGCAGAGGCTTCGGGGCGTTGTCACCATGGCGTCGGGTGGGGGAAGCTTCGACGCAGGAGGCACGGGCAAGACGCTTTTTATCGACTCGCGGATCACCGGCGCAGGCGAGATCAACATCATCAGCAGCACGGCCCCTACCGGCGCGGCGGGCACCGTAGTCTTTACATCGGGGTCGAACGACTACACCGGCAATGTCAACATCGACGCAGGCGTCGTTCTCGGTCAGACCAACGCGAATGCGCTGTCGAGCAACGGCGACGGTATCGTGGTCGCCGATGGTGTTCTGAACATCAATGGCCTCGACGCGGCGATCAATGGGCTTGCCGGCACCGGCTCCGTCGTAAGTGGCTCCGGTTCTCCAACGTTCACCCTCGACGGCGCGTCGGGCCAGCAGGCCTTCAGCGGCGTCATCAGTGGAGGTCTGGATCTGGTCAAGACAGGCGGAAGTGGCCAGACCTTGAGCGGCGCCAACACCTATACCGGGCTCACCAGTGTCGAGGGTGGGACGCTGACTATTCAGAACGACACGGCGCTTGGTACCGTCGCCGGAGAAACGGAAGTCGCGGGGAGCGGGCGCGTGGCCCTGCAAGGTGGGATCGCTGTCGCCGAGGTGTTTCGGCTCTACGGGCGGGGTGATGGCGGCGTGCATCTCGAAAACGTTGCCGATGCGAATAGCATCAGCAGTGCGGTGCGACTCGAAGACAGCACGACCGGGGACAGCAGCGAGACCTTCTCGATCGAATCCGCGAATGGCTCGCTGAACATCGCTGAGGCGCAGAGTTTCGTCGAGTCGGGGGATGCGGCCACCCTGCGGCTCGGGGGTGACAGCACTTCGGGCGTCAACATCATCGGCGCCCTGACGCTGACGTCAGGCAGCGAAAACAACCTGACCAAGACCGGTGCCAGCGAGTGGAGCATCGACAGCGCGCAGATTAGCGACGGCACCATCTCGACTCAGGGTGGGGTCCTCTCCCTGACCGGGGCCGCCGCGCTCACGGGCAGCATGGTCTTCGAGATATCGGATAGTGCCGAACTCGACGTGACGGGGCTGACCGACGGCACGTTGAACGTTGCGGACACCCAGAAGCTCAAGGGCGACGGGTTGGTCGATGGAAATATTGTCGCGGCCTCGGGGTCCGAGCTGACCGCCGGCGACTTTGGTCAAGTCGGGGAACTGGCAGTGAACGGTCTGCTCGACCTCGACGGGACCTTGCAGGTAGACATCGGCAACGGGATCGACACGTTGATCGTCGCCGACAATCTCGATCTGGAATCGGCAATACTCGACTTGAACGTGCTGTCCAGCGGGACTGCGGGTTATATGGTGCTGGCCAAGTACGGCAGCTTGACGGGGGTGTTCGACGAGGGTCTGATCACCATCACGTCAGGCTTCGAATACGACATCGTTTACAACGATGCTCTGAAGCAAATCGAGATTAACGTAACGGCCACAGCCGCAGCGCCATTGCCCGCGCCGCTCGCCCTGATCGCAACGGGCCTGCTCATCTTATCGTGGAGGCGAAACGCACGGCGACGCTAGTCGGCGCTGCGCTTCAAGCGCTTGTCTTCGGAACGGATTCCAGCGCCCGCTGGCAAGGGCCTGTCCATCGCGGTGCCCGTTGGTTGCGGTTGCTATGCGGTTGCTCGATAGCTGGGAAGGCGGTCCTGCGGTATGTCACACAGCATCGGTGCGTTTCGATCTTTGTCCGCCAGGATGGCGGTCAACGAGTCCACCGGCCAGTCGATGCTGAGCGCCGGATCTTGCCAATTCACGCTGAACTGCGTCTCTGGATGATAGTGGTCCGTGCATTTATAGGCGAACAGGGCCTCTTCGCTGGTGACGACATAGCCGTGGAGGAAGCCGCTGGGGATCCAGAATTGATGTTTGCTGTCTGCGTTGAGTCGGGCAGCGCTCCAACGGCCAAACCAAGGAGATCCGCGGCGCACGTCGACCGCGACATCGAATACCTCGCCCGCGAGCACTTGGACCAGCTTGCCTTGGCCATGGGGGTGCTGAATGTGTAGCCCTCGCAATGTCCCTCGCCGGGACCAAGCCATGTTGTCTTGGACGAATCGGCCTTCGACGCCGTGCTGAGAGTAGCGCTCCTGCTGCCAGGATTCGCAAAACCAGCCGCGCTCGTCGCCGAAGACTTGGGGCTCGATGAGCAAAACCTCTGGAATCTGTTGTGGAATAACCTTCATTGGGCCGATTCTCGTTGCAGCAGCCAGAGCAGATACTCGCCATAACCGCTCTTGAGTAGCGGCTCGGCGATTGCGCGCAACTGATCGGCGTCGATCCAGCCATTGTTGAAGGCAATCTCCTCCGGTGAACAGATCTTGAGTCCTTGCCTGGCCTCGATGGTCTCGATGAAGTTGGCTGCCTTGATCAGGGATTCATGGGTGCCGGTGTCGAGCCAGGCGATGCCGCGTCCGAGCTGCTCAAGGTGTAGCTGCCCGTCCTTTAGGTAGCACTTGTTCAGGTCCGTGATCTCCAACTCTCCGCGTGCCGAGGGGCGCAGGTTGTCGGCATAATCGCAGGCGTGTTCGTCATAGAAGTACACGCCGGTGACCGCATAGTTGGATTTTGGAGTCTTGGGCTTCTCCTCCAAGCTCAGGACGCGACCGCGACTGTCGACCTCGGCGACGCCATAGCGTTCCGGGTCCTTGACCCAGTAGCCGAACACGGTTGCGCCGCTGGTGCGGGCGGCGGCTTCGCGCAGACGTTTGACCAGGCCAGTGCCGTAGAAGATGTTGTCGCCGAGAATCAGGCAGGACGGATCGCCGTTGATGAACGGTCGACCGATGAGAAAGGCTTGGGCCAAGCCGCCGGGCTCCGGCTGCGGGGCATATTCGATCTCAATACCCCATTGGGAGCCGTCTCCAAGCAGATCGACGAAGGCCGGTTGGTCGCGCGGCGTTGTGATGATCAATATCTCGCGGATTCCGGCAAGCATCAGCACGGCCAACGGATAGTAGATCATCGGTTTGTCGTAGACCGGCAGCAGCTGCTTGCTCAGCGCAATCGTCAGCGGATGCAGGCGAGTACCGGATCCTCCGGCGAGGATGATGCCCTTGCGATTCATCGTGGTCTGATCGGATATCAACGGTGCTATGGGTGCGCTATGCCGTACCGAGCCGCTGGCCGCGATAGCTGCCGTCGGTGACGCGCTCGACCCACGGGCGATGGTCGAGGTACCAGCGCAGTGTTCGGCGCAGCCCGGATTCGAAGCTCTCGGTGGCTACCCAGCCCAGTTCCTGCTTCAGCTTGCTGGCGTCGATGGCGTAGCGGCGATCATGGCCGGGGCGGTCGGAAACGAAATGCTTCAGTGCGGCGTGTGGCCGGTGGGGCGAGTTCGGCAATGCCTCGTCGAGCAGTGCGCACAGCGTGTCGACAACTTCCAGGTTGGTTCGCTCGCTATCGCCGCCTACGTTGTAGACCTCGCCCGGCCGGCCGGCCTCAAGCACGCGGGCGATGGCTCGGCAGTGGTCTTCGACGTAGAGCCAGTCGCGCACGTTTCCGCCATCACCGTAGATCGGGAGCGGCTCGCCGGCCATGGCCTTTTCGATCATCAGCGGAATGAGCTTTTCGGGAAACTGATACGGACCGTAGTTGTTCGAGCAATTGGTCGTCAGCACCGGCAGCCCGTAGGTGTGATGCCAGGCCCGCACCAAGTGATCCGAGGCCGCCTTCGATGCCGAATACGGCGAATTGGGCGCGTATGCTGTGGTCTCGGTGAACTGGCCCTCCATGCCCAGCGAGCCGTACACCTCATCCGTTGAGACATGCAAGAAACGAAACGCCGATCGCTTGGGCTCGTCAAGCCCGCTCCAATAGGCGCGGGCGCAGTCCAACAGATTGAAGGTGCCGACAACGTTGGTCTCGATGAACGTGGCGGGGCCGTCAATGGACCGGTCGACGTGGCTTTCGGCGGCAAAATTGACGATGGCATCGATCTGATGCTCGTCCAGCAGTCGCTGGACGAGCGGTCGATCCCCGATATCACCTTGGATAAACTGATGGTCGGGATGGCCCTCAAGCTCCGTCAGGGTATCCGGATTACCCGCGTAGGTCAGCTTGTCGAGATTGACGATGCGGCAATCACCCCGTGCCAGCATGAAGTGAACAAAGTTGCCGCCGATGAAGCCGGCGCCGCCGGTGACGAGGATGGTCTGCATGGTAGCGGCGTGCTATTCCCCGTAGCCCCGACCGATGCCGCGAATGTCACGCGCGTAGACGCTCGTTCCGCCGGAGGGCACGACGGTGACGCCGCCGGCGCTGACGGTGTAGAGCTGACGATCCTGCTCGGGGTCGAAGCCGAGTCGGGTGCCGGGGGCAATCTTGTTGTGGCGTTCGACGATGACGCGCTTGAGTCGGGCGCCGCGACAGATGCGTACATAGTCCATGATGATGCAGTCCTCGAGCTCGACGTCTTCTTCGATGACCGCCTCGCGGCGAATGATCGAATTGCGGATCTTGGTGTTGCCGTGAATGACGGTGGCGGCCCCGAGCAGGGTGTTTTCCATCTGGCCGCCGAGGACGCGTGCCACCGGGCCTTGGTAATTGCTCGAATAGATAGGCCATTCCGGGTTGAAGGCGTCGAATGCAGGCTCGGCGCCGAGCACGTCTTTGTGGGCGTTGAAGTAGGCATCGATGGTGCCGACATCACGCCAGTAGACAGGTGTCTCGTGCTCTTTGACGCCCGGGATCGTGTTGGTCGCGAAATCGTAGGCGAACAGCCGGTGCCCACTGTTGAGCAGGCGCGGCAGGACGTGTTGACCGAAATCGGTCTCGCCGGCCTCTTGGGCGTCGTTTAGGGCCTTCATCAGCACCTCGGTGCTGAAGATGTAGTTGCCCATGGATGCAAATGCTTGATTCGGATCCGTCGGCATCGGTGACGGATTGGTGGGTTTTTCCTGAAATGCCTTGATGCGCCCTTCTGCGTCGGCGGCAATGACGCCGAAGCCCTTCGCATCTTCCAGCGGCACGGGCAGCGCGGCGATGGTGACATCGGCATTGCTCTGCTTGTGGAACTCCACCATCTGTCGGATATCCATGCGGTAGATGTGGTCGGCCCCGAAGACGGCGACGAAATCCGGCGCATGTTCTTCCAGCAGGTTGATGTTCTGGTGCACCGCGTCCGCAGTGCCTTGGAACCAGTTGCTGCCGCTGCGCATCTGCGGCGGAACGACGGTAACGAACTGATCCTGCAGCAGCGGCGAGATTGTCCAGGCTTTGCGGACGTGCTCGATCAGGGACTGTGATTTGTACTGGACCAGCAGATAGATGGTCCGGATCTGGGAGTTGACCAGATTGCTGAGGACGAAGTCCACAAGTCGGTAGCGCGACCCGAACGGGACCGACGGCTTGGAGCGTGCCGCGGTCAACGGTTGGAGTCGTGAGCCCTGGCCGCCGGCCATGACGAAGGCGGTGATTCGATCGGTTACCATCTTTGCTACTTCCCCGGCCCGCGCTTGGGCGGGTCGATCATATCGGTGAGCGTGGATGCTCGTGCTGGAGTATCGGTGGGACGGGCATCGCCGGCAGCGCGGTGCGGATGTCGGCAAACGCGAGTCCAACCCGCAAGCTTACGCATCCCCGGCCCGGCTGCGCAAGCCTAAAACGGTTGATTGTTGGTTGCGTTGCAGCGAACCCGACAAGCCGCCGAACTCAGGACAGCTTGCTGTTGACGCAGCATCGCACCGCTGTTCGACGGCAATCCGGGGCGAATCGCTGTGGAGGGCCCGGCGGGCCGCGAGCCGAACTGACGCAGGGTCAACCTTGTTCGGCCCGACGGTCGAGACACTCCCGCGCCCAGAAACGCCCCGCGGCGATCAGTTGCGCGGCCTTGTAGAACTCGTGGGTCTCGCAGACGTTGTCCGGAATCTCGATGAGGATGTCGGGCGGGTAGGACGCCAGCCGATAACGCGCGATGGCCACCTGCATGGTGTCGAACATGCCGAGCAGCACGTCGGTCAGGTGCATCGGCCGTGTGGATGCCTGCTCGGGCTGCGGTTCGATGCCGAGCTTGTCCTGGAGGCCGGCGACGAACCCCTCGATACGCGACCGGTAGGACGCGATGGAGCCCGCGGGCAGCGGCGGTGGATTCGGCCCCAGGGGTTGCGCCACTTCCCGCCCGTTCAAATTCACCGCGATGGACAGGTCGGTGGCATGATCGGTGGCCGGCGCCACCGGCAGCGGATTCAGCAGGCCGCCGTCCACCAGGGCCTTGCCGTCGATCTCCTTGGGCGTAAAGATCCCGGGGATTGAGATCGACGCCCGGATCGCCTCGAACAGATCGCCGCGACTCAACCAGACCTCCTTCTTGTGTCTGAGGTCGGTCGCCACCGCGGTGAAACGCATCGGCAGATCTTCGATCAACTGCTCCCCCACCAGTTCTCGCAGCTCGGACATGATGAGGTCGCCCTTCATCATGCCGGATCGGTTGGTCAAGGAGATGTCGAGGAAACGGATGACGTCCCATTCCGACAGGGTGATGACCCAGGACTCGAAGTCCGAGAGTCTGCCGGCGGCGTACAGGCCGCCGACGAGTGCCCCCATGGAGCAGCCCACGATGGACGAGATCGTGTAGCCGCGTTCCTCAAGTTCGGCAATCACGCCGATGTGCGCCAACCCGCGCGCACCGCCGCTGCCCAGGATCAGCGATACGGTCTTCGAATCAGACATCGTAGTCCGGCCCCCTCGGTTGATTGGGATATCAGAAGTCTCAGCCCTGTTGCACCAACTGCGCACGGGCCGCCATCAGCGCGAAGCCGAGCAGATTGATGCCGCGCCACTGCGCCGGGATGCGCGCCCGCGGGCTGGCCTCGGCGAGCCCGATGCCCCAGATCTTGTCGATCGGGCTCGCCTCCACCAGCACTTGGCTCCCGGTCCCGAGCAGGAAGCGCGCGAGCCGGGGGTGTTGGGCGAATTTCAGCACCGAGGCGGTGGTTACGATGGCAAAGCGGCGCTCCTCCCAAAGGGGCTGGTCGAAGCCCCGGACCGCGCGCCCCAGCGCCTTGGCGGTGCCCGGCGACGGGGCCTCCAGGATGCGCGCCCGGGTCTCCTCATCGCCGAATAGTCGGGCCTTGGCGGCCATCATGTAGTGCTCTGCGCTGGCATAGGCGAGGCCGTCGGCGACGAAGGGCGACGGATACCATTGGCTCAGGCAGGCCCGGCTGAGCTGGCCCTCGGCGTCCTCGGTCTGCCCCCAGAAGAACAGGTAGTGCGGCTGGGCCCCGGCGTTGCAGCAGGCGATCAGGTCGGCTGCCGAGCGGCAGTCCTCGGGTCTCATGGCCGTGGGTTGCTTGGTCTTCATGGCTCTCCGAGGTTCAAGGCAGTGCAGATCGCATCGGCACGGCAAAGCGACATTGTTGCACGCGACGGCCGGTCAGCGCTTCGCCCGCTCCCGCCCCCATCCCGCTTGGCGGTTGGGCGGTGGCGGCTTAGGATGGCGCGCAGCGGGTCGCGCTTGCGGGCGCCGGCCGATCCTGGTGCGAGACGGAGGGGTGACGATTGCGATTGCGGCAGAAGACGGGGCTGATGGTCGTCGGCGGCTCGGTGGTGCTGGCGGTGGTGCTGGTGCTGGCCACGGGCTGGTTGGTGCGCTATTTCACCATCGCCGGGGCGACCCGGTACGCCCAGACCTCGGCGGAGATGACGCGGGTGGCGCTGACCGAGGCCATGCTGAACAACGCCACCGACAAGCTCGACCGGCTGCTCGCCCGGCTGGCGGAAACCCGCGGGCTGGCCGAGGTGCGGGTCGCGCGCTCGCCGCGGGTGGTGCAGCAGTTCGGCCCCGGGCCCACGCGCTCGCAGCAGGCCGACGAGATCGACGAGCAGGTGCTGGCCTCGGGCCGGCCGCGCTATCTGCTGGTGACCGACCAGGCCGAGCCCATGTTTCGGGCCACCATCCCCTACATCGCCGACACCCGCGGCACCCCGAACTGCCTGACCTGCCATCAGGTACCTGAGGGCACGGTGCTCGGCGCCGTCACCATCCAGATCGCCCTCGGCGAGATCCAGCAGCAGGGCCTGTTCGGCCTCCTGTTCCTAGGGCTGACCATCCTCTGCTGCGTGCCGGTGCTGCTGCTGCTGCTGCGCTACCTGTACCAGCCCGTGGTCGCGGCCACCGAGGCGGTGGAGCAGGTGGTCGGCCGCGCCGGCACGGGCGACCTGTCGGTGCGCGTGTCGGAACAGGGAGATGACGAGGCCGGGCGCATCGCCGCCGGGCTGAACCAACTGCTGGATCTGCTGGAGCAGGGGCTGCGCGGCATCTCCGAGCGCATCGGGCAGCTGATCCGCTACGACGGCCAAACCGGTCGCAATCTGATGGCGGAGACCACGCGCATCGTCGACGAGCTGGTGGACGGTGCCCGCTTCAAGCAGGCCATCGAGGAGGACGAGACCAAGGCCGAGGTCTATGAGCGGCTCGCCGACGTCATCCGTCACCGCCTCGGCGTGGAGCGCTTCACCGTCTTCGAGGTGGACGACAGCAAAAACCATATGCTGCCGGTGGTGCTCGACGGCACCGCCTGCGAGGACAACCACTGGTGTGACCCGCAGATCCTGGTGCGAGCCGAGGCCTGCCGCGTGCGTCGCACCGGCCATCGCGTCGACGCCTTCCAGCACAGCGGCATCTGCACCATGTTCACCGGCAAGGACGAAGACCCGGCCATGGAGCATGTCTGCCTGCCGATCCTGCAGTCCGGCGGCGTCGGCAGCGTGGTCCAGCTGGTGGCCCCCGCGAGCGAGGCCCAGCGCCTGGCCGACGCCGTCCCGTTCCTGTCCATCCATCTGCGCGAGGCCGCGCCGGTGCTGGAGGCCAAGCGGCTGATGGAGACCTTGCGCGAGTCGACCCTGCGCGACGCCATGACCGGGCTCTACAACCGCCGCTTTCTCGAGGAGTACGTCGACACCCTGGTGGCCCGCGCCCTGCGCAACCAGACCCACGTCGGCGTGCTGATGCTCGATCTGGACTACTTCAAGAAGGTCAACGACACCTATGGCCACGAGGCCGGCGACAAGGTCCTGGTGGACCTGTCGCGGGTCATCCGCCAGAGCGTACGCGCCGCCGACCTGACCATCCGCTTCGGCGGCGAGGAGTTCATGGTCATCCTCCACGACACCGACGGCGACGGCGCCATGCTGGTGGCGGAGAAGGTCCGCGCCGCCGTAGAGCAGATGCGCGTGCAGCTGCCCGGCCAGGCGCTGCAGAAGACCCTCTCCATCGGCGTCGCCGACTTCCCCGCCGACGGCGAGAGCTTCTGGCAGGTGGTCAAGTACGCCGACGTGGCGCTGTACGCGGCCAAGGACGCCGGGCGCAACCGCGTCGAGCGCTTCCGCCCGGAGATGTGGGACGGGGCAGCGGGGGAGTATTAGGCGATTGCCGGAAACTTTCATACCAGATGACGCAGGAAAGTTGACAGAAATCGCCTTAGTCCACCGGCGCCGAAGTGCGATAAACCAACGGAGATCCGTTGGGATCGGTATCGGTATCGGGATCGATAGCGATACCGACCCCGATAGCGAAGGAGACCCGCCGAGCCTTACCTTGCGGCAGCGAGACTCAGGCGCTGCCGCTCTGGTCCGGGTCGATCAGCTCCAGCCAGTGCACGACGGGCAGGGCGCTGCCGGCGTCGAGGTGGAGCTGGCAGCCGATGTTGGCGGTGGCGATCAGCTCCGGGCTGCCGGCCCCCAGGGCATCGAGCTTGTTGTCGCGCAGCTTTCCGGCCAGGGCCGGCTGGGTGATGGAGTAGGTGCCGGCGGAGCCGCAGCACAGATGCGCGTCGGCCACCGGTGTCAGCTGGAAACCGAGCCGGGTCAGCAGCGGCTCCACCAGGTTCTTGAGCTGCTGGCCGTGCTGCTGGGTGCAGGGGGCGTGATAGGCGACCCGGCGCCCGTTGCCGGGCCGACCCAATGCAGATAGGTCGAGCCCGGCAAGGATCTCGCCCGGGTCCTGCGCCAACGCCGCAACCCGGGCGGCCTTGTGGGCGTAGGCCGGATCTTCGCGCAGCAGCTCACCGTAGTCCTTGACCACCGCGGCGCAGCCGCTGGCGTTGACCAGGATGGCCTCGGCGCCGGCCTCGATGGCCGGCCACCAGGCATCGATGTTGCGGCGCATCTGCGCCAGCGCCTGGTCTTGGGCATTGAGATGGTAGGCCGCGGCACCGCAGCAGCCGGCGCCGTCGGGCTCCACCAGCGCGATGCCGAGGCGGGCCAGGATGCGCGCGGCGGCCGCATTGGTGCGCGGGGTCGCTGCCGCCTGGACACAGCCAGCGAGCGCGATCATGCGCCGCTCGGTGCCGAGCAGCGCCGGCTTGGGGCCGGTGGCGCGCCGCGGCGGGACCTTGCGGCGCAGCGCGGCGGGCAGCAGCGGTCTTACCAACCGCGCGGCGCCGATCAGCGCGGCAAACCGGCGTCGGTGCGGCACGATCGCCACCAGGGCGCGGCGCAGCCAGCGCTCGGATGCGGGTCTGTCGACCTGCTGCTCGATGATGTGGCGTCCGATGTCCACCAGGCGTCCGTAGCGAACACCCGAGGGACAGGTCGTCTCGCAGGAGCGGCAGGTCAGACAGCGGTCCAGGTGCCGCTGCGTCACCCGCGTCGGCTGCTCGCCCTCCAGGACCAGCTTGATCTGGTAGATGCGTCCCCGGGGCCCGTCGAGCTCGTCGCCCAACAGCTGATAGGTCGGGCAGGTGGCCGTACAGAAGCCGCAGTGAACGCAGGCGCGGAGGATACCTTCGGCCTCGCGCACATCGGCACGGGCGAGCAGGGCGGGGCTGATCTCGGTTTGCATGGTCGCGATAGATGGCGTGGTCGCCGCTACAACACAAGCATTCGGCCGCGGGCGAATGCGCGATGTCGCCGACGCGCGGCTGCGCAGGCGATGCCGGGGCTCAGGGGCGCAGTCTGTCGCTACGCGCCGAAAACGTCCACCGCGAGCACGGAAGTGCACCAGTCTGGTGCGCTCTGGGCCGTGCCGGCCAGGGACCCTGCGTCCCGCCGCAGCCGATCAAAGCGCAGGGCCGACTAAACCGCAACGGCGCAGCGATCTTGGCACCTTTCGTGCTTCATGGTCCGCCCATTAAGGTGCACCATTTTCGGTCAACCACAACGAGAGGTCCTGACAAGGTGGAGAACATCGATCAAATCAAGGCCGGGACAGACGTCCTGTTCATCCTCATGGGCGCCATCATGGTCCTGGCGATGCATGCCGGCTTTGCCTTCCTGGAGGTCGGCACCGTGCGTGCCAAGAACCAGGTCAACGCGCTGGCGAAGATCATGAGCGACTTCGCCATCTCGACCATCGCCTACTTCTTTGTCGGCTTCTACATCGCCTACGGCATCGACTTCTTCTCCAGCGCCCCGACGCTGAACGTCAACAACGGCTATGAGCTGGTCAAGTTCTTCTTCCTGCTCACCTTCGCCGCCGCCATCCCCGCCATCATCTCCGGCGGCATCGCCGAGCGGGCCAAGTTCTACCCGCAGCTGATCGCCTCGCTGCTGATCGTCGGCCTGATCTATCCGCTGTTCGAGGGCATCGCCTGGAACGGCAACTTCGGCGTCCAGAGTCTGCTCGAGGGCTGGTTCGGCGCGCCGTTCCGCGACTTCGCCGGCTCCATCGTCGTCCACGCCATGGGCGGCTGGATCGCGCTGGCCGCGGTGCTGCTGCTCGGTGCGCGCAGCGGGCGCTATCGCAAGGACGGCGGCATCACCGCCCACCCGCCATCATCCATCCCGTTCCTATCCCTGGGCGCCTGGATCCTCACCGTTGGCTGGTTCGGCTTCAACGTCATGTCGGCGCAGACCGTCGATGCCGTCAGCGGCCTGGTGGCGGTGAACTCGCTGATGGCCATGATCGGCGGCGTGCTCGCGGCCCTGTTCGTCGGCCGCAATGACCCTGGCTTCCTGCACAACGGTCCGCTGGCCGGCCTGGTGGCGGTCTGTGCCGGCTCCGACCTGTTCCACCCCCTCGGCGCCCTGTTCGTCGGCGCCGTGGCCGGTGCCCTGTTCGTCGTCACCTTCACGCTGACCCAGAACAAGTGGAAGATCGACGACGTGCTCGGCGTCTGGCCGCTGCACGGCCTGTGCGGGCTCTGGGGCGGCATCGCCGCCGGCATCTTCGGCCTGGAGATGTTCGGCGGCATGGGCGGTGTCAGCTTCCTCTCCCAACTCGTCGGCAGCCTCCTCGGCGTAACGGTCGCGCTCATCGGCGGCTTCCTGATCTACGGCGTCCTCAAGGGCCTGTTCGGGCTGCGCCTGTCCGAGGAAGAGGAATATCAGGGCGCGGATCTGAGCATCCACAAGATCACCGCCGAGCCGGACTACAACCGCGGCGAGGTCTAGATCTCGACCAGGACCCGCCCATGGGTCTGCCCGGCGAGCATGCGCTCGAATACCGGCATCAGCCCGTCGAGCCCAACGGTCTCGCTGTGCACTGCCTCCAGATCCGCCGGCGCCCAGTCGCCGGCCAGGTGTTGCCAGAGCGCGCTGCGCAGCGGCATGGGCGTGTCCACCGAGTTGCAGCCGAGCAGCGCGACACCGCGCAGGATGAACGGCATCACCGTCGTGTCCAGCGCGATGCCGCCGGCCAGGCCGATGCTGGCGATGTTGCCGTTGGGGGCCAGGGTGCGGGTGATCCGCGCCAGCATCGCCCCGCCCACGTTGTCGACGGCCCCACCCCAGACCGCCTGTTCCAGCGGACGGTCGCCGCCGGGCAGTGCGTCGCGGTCGATGCAGCGCGACGCGCCCAAGCGGCGCAGCCAGTCGTGGCGCTCGGGCTTACCGGAGACCGCGACCACCTCGAAGCCGAGCCGGGCGAGGATGGCAATGGCCACCGAGCCGACGCCGCCGGTGGCCCCGGTCACCAGCACCGGCCCCAGTTCCGGTACCTGGCCGTTGGCCAGCATCCGGTGCACGGCCAGCGCGGCGGTGAAGCCGGCAGTGCCCAGGATCATCGCAGCGCGGGCGTCGAGCCCGTCGGGCATGGCCACCACCCAGTCGCCGGGCACGCACAGATACTCGGCGTAGCCGCCGTCGTGGTCGAAGCTCATGCCGAAGCTGGTGGCGATGACCGCGTCGCCGGGCTTGAAGTCGGCGTGCTCGGAGCGCGCGACCACGCCGGCGGCGTCGATGCCGCCGGTGAGCGGGAAGCGTTTCAGGATCTTGCCGCGACCGCTCCCCGCCAGGGCGTCCTTATAGTTGACGCCGGAGTATTGGACACGGATCAGGACCTCGCCGGCGGCGGGCTCCGGGGTGGGTACGCGCTCGACGCCGGCGCGATGGCCGTCGGCGTTGTGGATGCGAAAGGCGCTGTGCTCGGACATGGTCTCTCCTGGTCGGGTGATCTGATTCGGGACGGCTGAAACGCAGCCGCGGCGGCAGGCGCAGACCTGCCGCCGGCGGCGGCCCTAGGGCGCGGGGCCCTGTGACATAATGCGCGGTCGCGCCCGGCCATCCTAAGGCCCCGGGCGACGATCGCAAGCGAATCCACCAGGTCAGGTCCCCCGCATGAGCCTCAGTCCAGACACCCGCAAGGGCGAGATACCGGCGCAGGCCGGCGCCGACGCGCCCACCGGCTGGCGTCGCCGCCTCGACGCCTATGCCCGGCTGATCCGCTTCAACCGCCCCATCGGCAGCTTCCTGCTGATGTGGCCGGCGCTGTGGGCGCTGTGGCTGGCCGGGGCCGGCAATCCGCCCTGGGAGATCGTCCTGGTGTTCATTGCCGGTGTCTTCCTGATGCGCTCCGCCGGCTGCGCCATCAACGACTTTGCCGATCGCGACCTCGACGGCCATGTGGCCCGCACCAGCGCCCGCCCGCTGGCGGTGGGCGAGATCTCCGCCCGCGAGGCCGTGGGCGTGTTCGTGGCGCTGAGCCTCACCGCGTTCATCATGACCCTTGTGATGCTCAATCGCGAGACCATCATGATGTCGTTCGTGGCCGTCACCTTGGCGGCGATCTACCCGTTCATGAAGCGCTTCACCCATGTGCCCCAGCTGTTTCTCGGCGCCGCCTTCGGCTGGGCCGTACCCATGGCCTTCACCGCCATCTCCGGCAGCTTCGCCATCCCGGCCTATGCCTGGGTACTGTTTGTTGCCACCGTCATTTGGGCGCTGATCTACGACACCGAATATGCCATGGTCGACCGTGACGACGACCTCAAGGTCGGCATCAAGTCCACTGCCATCCTGTTCGGCCAGCGCGACCGCGCCGTCATCGCCGTCCTGCAGGCGGTCATGCTGGCGATGCTGGTCTGGATCGGCCAGGCCGCCGCCCTCGGCGGGGCCTACTTCGTCGGGCTCGGCGTCGCCGCGCTGCTGGCCGCCTACCAGCAGTTGCTGATTCGCGAGCGCGAGCCCAAGGCCTGCTTCACCGCCTTTCTGAACAACAACTATTTCGGCATGGCCATCTTCGTCGGCCTGGTGCTCGACTTCCTGATCCGCTGAGCCACCTCGCCGCCCACCGTGATCGACCTCGGAGACCTCTCATGACCCGTTCCCCCGCATACTGGCCGCGCGCCCTGATGTTGCTCGCCGCGCTCATCACCCTGCCGGCGCTGGCCCTCGATGAGGGCATCGACTACACCGTCATCGAAACGCCCGCCCGCGCCGAGCCGGGCACTGACATCGAGGTCCTGGAGCTGTTCTGGTACGGCTGCCCGCACTGCTATCACCTGGAGCCCGACATCCAGCGCTGGCTGAAGACCAAGCCCGAAGGCGTCACCTTCCGCCGCCTGCCCGCCGCCGCCGCGACGCGCTGGGTGCCCCACGCGCGCTTCTACTTCACCGCCGAGCAGATGGGTGTGCTCGACCAGCTGCACGAGCCGCTGTTCCGCGCCCTGCACGACGAGAAGCGGCCGCTGCTCACCGATGCGCAGCTCATCGCCTTCGCCGGAGAGCAGGGCGTCGACGAGCAGGTGTTCGCGCAGACATTCCGCTCCTTTCCCGTCGACATGAAGGTCCGCAAGGCCGCCAGCCTGGTGCGCGGCTACCAGATCGACGGCGTCCCCGCCATCGTCGTCAACGGCAAGTACCTCACCAGCGCCACCCAGACCGGCGGGCGGCAGAAGATGTTCGAGGTCATCGATGCCCTGATCGCCAAGGAGCAGGGTAAGACCGGCGCCGACGAGACCGCAGACTGACCGTCGCTCGGCCGGGCATCCCGCATCGGCGGCCTTGTTCGGTCGCCGCGCATCACCAGGCCGACGCGCCCTCGCGCATCCCCCAATGACCGATATCGCCAACCAGACCAGCGCCCGGCTGCTGTCGCTGATCCGCGACGAGGCCGCGGCCCGCGGCGGACGCCTCCCCTTCGACCGCTTCATGGAGCTGGCGCTCTACGCCCCCGGTCTCGGCTACTACGCCGCCGGGGCCGAGAAGCTCGGGCCCGGCGGCGACTTCATCACCGCCCCCGAGGTCTCGCCGCTGTTCGCCCAAGCCCTGGCGGTGACCTGCACCGAGGTACTCGACGCCGTGGGCGGCGGTGATCTGCTGGAACTCGGCGCCGGCACCGGCGCGATGGCCGCGGAGCTGCTCTCGGCCCTCGCGGCCGCCGACCGGCTGCCGGCGCGTTACCTGATCCTGGAGCCGAGCCCGGCCCTCGCCGCCCGCCAGCGCGCGCTGCTGGCGGCGCGGCTGCCGGCGCTGATGCCGCGCATCGAATGGCTGCAGACCCTGCCGAGCGGCCTCAACGGCATGATCCTGGCCAACGAGGTGGTCGATGCGATGCCGGTGCACCGCTTCCGCATCGATGCCGACGGCAAGCCCTTGGAGCTGTTCGTGGAGCCGGCCGGAGACGGGCTGCGGGAGGTGGCCGCAGCGGTGGGCTCAGCGGACTTGGCGGCGGCGGTCGCCGCCTTGCAGGCCCACGGCCATGCCGACACGCCCGGCTACTGCTCCGAGGTCAACCTGCGGCTCAAGCCCTGGGTGGCGGCCCTGGCGGACGCACTGGAGCGGGGCCTGGCGCTGATCATCGACTACGGTTATCCGCGCTCGGAGTACTACCTGCCCGAGCGCGATATGGGCACGCTGATCTGTCATGCGCGCCATCGCGCCCATGCCGACCCGTACGCCGAGGTGGGCCTGCAGGACATCACCGCCAGCGTGGACTTCACCGCCCTGGCCGAGGCCGGCAGCGCAGCGGGCCTGACCCTGGCGGGCTACACCACCCAGGCCAACTTCCTGCTCGGCTGCGGCATCGACCGCCTGCTCGGCGAGGCCATGGCCGCGGCACCGGACCCGGCGGCTGCCATGTCCCTGGCCGCCGGGGCCAAGCAGTTGCTGCTGCCCACGCAGATGGGGGAGCGCTTCCAGGTCATGGCCCTGGCCCGGGGGCTGACCGTCGAGCTGAGCGGGCTTTCGGTGCGCGACCTCAGCCACCGGCTCTAGGCCGGGAACAGGACGTCGGGCGGACAAGCGCAGTCCAGTCCACCGACGGCACCGGTGGATGTCGCTTGCGCCGGGGCGGGTGTCCGCCCCGCCCGCCCTCGTCCTCAGCCGCCGAGATAGGTCGGCACGATGGTGTCGATATCGGTGGGGTGGATGCCGAGCTCCAGCAGGCCGTTGTGCTCGGTGCAGGTGCTGGCCGTCTGCATGGACAGGTAGTTGTCCATGGTGAACGGCTTGCCCGGCAGGCGCTCGAACACCCGCGCCTGCAGCCGCGAGCCGAAGTCGTTCAGCCCCATCAGCAGCGCCCGTTGACCGGTCTGCGCGGCGGTATAGGCCACCAGTTCCTCAAGCGAAAAGACGCGCGGACCGCAGAGGTCGTAGCGGCGGCCGACGCCGGTGTCGTCGCCGACGCTGCGCAGCATGGCCTCGGCCAGGTCGCCGACCCAGACCGGGGCGAAGCGTGCATCGGGACAGGCCAGCGGGAACAGGCCGGGGGTCATCTCAAGCAGCGCCGCGAAGCGATTGAAGAAGCTGTCGCCGCGGCCGAAGACCACCGACGGCCGGAAGCTGGTCACGGCCAGGCCCTCGCTGGAGTGGGCCAGGTCCTCGCCGGCCCCTTTCGAGCGCAGATAGGCGCTGGCGCCGCCTTGCGCATCCGCGTGCAGCGCGCTCATGTGCAGGTAGCGGGGCACGGCGGCGGCGAGGGCGGCGGTCACCACCTCGCTGGCCAGCTCCACATGGACGCGCTGGAAGTCACCGTGCTTGTGCTCGTTGAGGATGCCGATCAGGTTGACCGCCAGATCGGCGCCGTCCATGCAGCCGGCCAGGCCGTCGGCATCGAGGGTCGGCACCGGCACCAACGACACGCCGGGATAGAGGGCGAGGTCGCGATGGCGGTGCGGATAGCGGGTCGGGATGCGGCAATGCCAGCCGGCCTTGGTCAGGCGCAGCAACAGGTGACGGCCGATGAAGCCGGTACCGCCGAGGATGCAGGCGTGGGGTTGTCTCATCTGGATTGCTGTTCTCGTCACTGATGCGGAATGATCGGGCCAAGGACTGACGCCGGTGCGCCGGGCGGACCAAGGCCGTGGCAAAACCCGCTATTATCCCGGAAATTGCCGGGTCCCGGTATCCGTTGCCGGTGCTCCCGGCATCGCGTTCCGGGGTCACCCCGGTTGGCCCCGGCTCGTCGCACGCAGGCGCTGCGGTTTCAGCGCCGCTCGCCCCGCGGCGGGCCCCTAGCGTCAGGTCGGTCTCGTGGATGTCGTTGCCATCATCGCGTTTTTCATCACCGGCGCCGTTGCCGGCCTGCTCGGTGGATTGCTGGGGCTCGGGGGTGGCGCCGTGGTGGTGCCGGCGCTGATCTATCTGTTCGGGCTGCTGGGCATGGCCTCGGCATGGACCGCGCATCAGGCCGTGGCCACGTCGCTGGTCACGGTGATCGGTACCGGCCTGGCGGCGACTGTCGCCCATCAGCGCCGCGCTGCGGTGCGCTGGGACCAGGTGCGGGCGCTGGCGCCCGGTATCCTGGTCGGCGCCGGGGTCGGGGCGGCCCTGGCGGGGCTGCTGCCGGAGGACTGGCTGCGGCGCCTGTTCGGGCTGTTCCTGCTCTACACGGGCCTGCGCATGCTGCTGCGAGGGGGCGCCGGGGCCGCCGCGGCACGGCTGCCGGGGCGCCTGGGCGCGACCCTGGTCGGCTTGGGTATCGGCACCTTGTCGGCGCTGGTCGGCATCGGCGGGGGCACGCTGACGGTGCCCTTCCTGGCCCGCTGCGGCGTGTCGATGCGCTCGGCGGTGGCCACCTCCAGCGCCTGCGGGGTGCCGATCGCCGTCGCCGGCAGCCTCGGCTTCATCATCGCCGGCTGGGGACGCGAGGGCCTGGTGCCGGGGAGCATCGGTTTCGTCTACTGGCCCGCCGCCGTGCTGATCCTGTTGGCGAGCGTGCCGCTGGCATCGGTCGGGGCCCGGCTCGCCCATCGCCTGCCGGTGGTGGTGCTGAAGCGGATCTTCGCCATCCTGCTGCTGCTCGTGTCGGCGCGGTTGCTGCTGTGAGCCGCAACCCCAAGGGGCCTGGTCGCCGGCTTGCCGCAACGGCCGCAAACCGACAGGAGCACCGTCAGCGCTCGGCACCCGGGCCTGCCGCAGGCAACGGCTGATCCAGCCAGAGCCGGCGGTACAGGTAGAGCTGGCCGCCGGCGTCGCGCAGCACCAGCCGGCCTCGCTGCTGGGCGAATTCGTAGGGCCGGGCGACGTCGTCGCTTGGCGTGTAGATGGCGATCCGGTCGCCGCGTTGTTGGATAAGCCCGTCGATATGGGCGTGGGTCGGGGCGTAGAGCCGACACCGCGGGCCCTCGACGATCAGCAGGCCGCCGTCGCGCCCCTCCCAGACGCCGTCGAGGCTGGTGGCGCGCCAGCCGTCCAGCCCCGGCAACGCGTGCAGTGCCTCACCGCCCGGCATCTGCTCAAGCATGTCGCGGGCCTCGTCCGCAGCCTGCATCGGGGCCTGCATCGGCGCCGACCAGGGCTCCGGGGTCACGCCGCTGCCGCCAAGGAAACCCATGGCCTCCATCATCCGCGCCATGGCACTGGCCATGGCGTCGCGGGCGCTGTCGGTCTGCGCAGGGCAGGGCGCGGCGACCAGCAACAGGCCCGCAAGCATGAGCGGCATCAGCGGTCGAGGGATGCGGCCGTGGTGGGGTGGGTCTGAGACGACGGGCTCAGGTCCGTTGGGGCCGCTCAAAGAGCCGGCCGTTTCGATCTCGGCGGGAATACTCATGCGCCGGGAGTTTAACAAACCACCCGTGCCAGAAACGGGCCCGGCGGCGTGCGACCTCGGGGGCGGCTGACCGATCTGCCGCGGGGCCGGCCGATTGCCGTTGTCTTTGTTGACCTCGGTCGCCGTTCCGCCGGGCCGCCGGCACTGATCGGAAGCGCGAACAGACGCAGGCAGAAACTGAGCGCAGGCGTGCTCGTCCGCGGCAATCGTCGTAGGATGACGGCCCCATACTCGTCAACGGGGCCCAACGCATCGGCTTTGGCGTCCGGGTCCCCGACCCGCTTCGCGATCGGCGCCCTGCCTGGTGCGTGCTTGGCCCCTGAATCCCTCGGCCCGCGATGGACAATCGATGACAGACTGGCAACCGCGTCCGTACGAGCTGCAGCAGGTCTTGCTGGAGCCCCCGAGCGCCGCTTTGGATCTCGCGGCCTACGGCAAGGGGATCGACAACATCCGCATCGATGTTCACCTGAGCCCGCGTCTGCGCGATCTCGGTGAGCGCTTGGTCCGCGACCTGATCTACGAGGATCTGGGCAACTTGGCCAACGGCTTCGCGCCGCAGCTGGTGAGTGCCGCGGATCTGGCCCGGCTGCGCGAGTGCTGGGGCGCACCGTTTGAGGCCCTGTTGGCGCGTTCGCCCTCGGCCACCACGGTGGAGTTGCTGACGCTGCATCAGCTGGCGGCCCTGCGCTGGCTGCTGGAGTTGGTGCCGCGGGTCGATCATCAACTGCAGCGCGAGTGCTGGCAGGAGACACAGCCGACGCCCCCGGCGGCACCCGATCTGGATCAGGCCGAGCGCCTGGAGCTGTTGCAGACGCGCGAGCGCGAGATCAATCAGCGCGTGACCTCGCTGTTGATGCGCCAGGTACGACGCCATGAGAGTGGCCACCTGCTGGGGCTGCGCAGCGCGGTCATCGGCGAGGCCTGGCCGTTGCCCGAGCAGACCCTGTTCAACCCGCTGCTGCCGGTGCCGCGACTGGATCAACCGGGCGCGCTGACGCAGGACTATCCGATCATGGCGCTGATGGATCTCGGTGCCAGCCGTTGGCTGAGCGCTGCCAATCGTGCCCTGGTCACGGTCTTCGGCGACTATCTGCCGAGCTGGGCGAAGGGCGCCACCCGCGCCGATAGGCTGCGGCGTGCCGGCGAGGCGCCGCCGGGCGGTAGGCCGGCGACCTTGACGGAAGACGGCTTGGCCGCCAGCGCGCGGCTGTTGTCGCGGTTCGTGCCGGCCGGCGAGTATCGTCACGGGCTGATGAGCTGGCTCGACGAGCCCGAGAACCTGCGCTGGCTGCTGCGCGTCCCCGGCCAGGACGGGGCAGCGGACCCGATGGATGCCGAGACCTCGGGGGCGACCTGGACGGGCTTTCGGCTGCGCCGCCGCCGCCGGCTGCACCGCTACCTCGCGCGCTGCAACCTGGTCACGCCCATCGTGCTGCTGTATTGGCTGCCGACCCTGCGCGGACAGCTGGGCGGGCGCGCGCCGCTGGGGATGCTCTGTCGCTGCCTGGCCGGCGAGCTGGATGCGAACGCCTTGGCCGCGGCGCTCAGCCGCGAGGGCGTGGCGCCGGCGCCGGCGGCGGTCGACGGCGTGCTGCGGCGGATCAGCAATGTACTCGGGCGCATGGATGCCGATGACCGCGGCCTCTACCTGGACCGCTTCCTGGTCGACTTCCTGACCCTGCGCCGAGACCTCAAGCTGGCACACAAGACCTGGGAGGCCATGGCCGCGCTGCGGCTGCTCGAGGACCCGGACGAGATCGTCTTGTCCCGCGCCAACGGCACCCTCTACGAGCTGCTCGGTGCCGATGAGCCGGGGCCGGTGCCCCAGCGCATCCGCGCCCATGCCATCGTCAAGGCCGATGTGCGCGGCTCCACCCGCATCACCGAAGCGCTGGCCGCACGCGGACTGAACCCGGCCTCGCACTTCAGCCTGAACCTGTTCGATCCGGTCAACCGGCTGTTGGCGGAGTTCGGCGCCGAAAAGCTCTTTGTTGAAGGCGACGCGGTGATCCTGGTCGTCTACGCCCTGGAGGCCGACGGCAGCGCCGCCCCGGTGGCGCGCGCCTGTGCGCTGGCGCAGCGCATCCTCGCCGCCGTGGCGAAGCAGAATCGGCACAACCGCGCCCACGACCTGCCCGAGCTCGAGCTGGGGCTCGGCGTCGCCTTCTCGCCGCGGGCGCCCAATTGGCTCTACGACGACGGTCGGCGCATCCTCATCTCCGCCGCCATCAATGTCGCCGACCGCCTCTCGTCCTGTGCAGCGCGGCTGCGCGCCGCCGGCGTCGCACCGCCGGACCCGCGGCTGCGGGTACTGCAGGTGCGCCACCTGGTGCCGCCGCCGGCGGAGCGCGAGTTCGACCCGGCCGAGACCGAAGAGCTGCTGGCATTCAACGTCAACGGCGTCCGCCTCGACGAGCCGACCTTCTTCGAGCTGCAGCGCGAGCTGCCCATGCAGCAGACGCGGCTGGCCACCGACGCCGGTATCGACGACGAGAACGCGACCTACTTCGTCGGACGCTGGCTCGACCAGCACGGCCAGGGCTGGCCGCTGGCCGTGCGCAGCGCCCCGATCCGGGACTGGGACGGGCAGCAGCTCGGCGGACCCGATCCGCAGGGGCGGCGCTCCTTCGAGCTGATCGCCGATCCCGAGATCCTCGATCTGCTATGGGAGCGGGGGATGCAGCTCGAGGTCTAGCGAGTCTTAGTCTCCGCCGATGGGCGCAAGCAGCCTGTTCAGATCGACGGCGGGCCGTCCCAGCAGCCGGGCATAGATGACCCGATAGGCCAGCACCCGGCGCACGTAGCCGCGGGTCTCTCGGTAGGGGATGCGCTCCAGCCAGAGGTCGGCGGCCATGGGCTGCGCCGGCAGCCAGCGCGCCACCGCCCCCGGGCCGGCGTTGTAGGCCGCCGTGGCCAGGACCTCGTTGCCGTCGAAGCGCTCGCGCATGGCCGCGAGGTAGCGGCTGCCCAGGCGGATGCTGAGCGCCGGGTCGAGCAGCGCCATGCGGCTCGGGCTCGGCTCGCCAGCTTGGCGGGCCATGTCGCGGGCGGTGGCCGGCAGGAGCTGCATCAGGCCGACGGCACCGGCGTGGGAGGCGACCTGTGCATCGAAGGCGCTCTCCTGGCGGATGACGGCGAGCACCCAGTCCGGGGCGATGGCGTTGGCGTCCGCCGCGGCCTCGGCCAATGCCAGGTAGGCGATGGGGAAGCGCAGCGCCAGGTCGTCCCAGTAGTCGGTGTCGGCCAGGGTGTGGATGGCCTGCTTGTGCAGACCGAGCCGATCCGCCGCCACCGCGGCGGCGAGCAGCGCATCGCGTCCCCTATGGCGGGTCAGCTCGCGCCACTCGCGGTTGATGTCGAGGCTCCGCCCCAGGGACTTCAGCGCCCGGATGCGCGCGATCGTCGGCGCTGCCAGCAGGCGGCGCACACGCTCGGCGTCGGCCGGTGTCGGGCGGTGCTCAAGATTCGGCGCCACGTCCGCCCGCGCGGCGGCCATGAAGCCCCAGAGGTCACGGTACTGCGCCGCCGCCAGGTAGGCCGCATGGGCCGCCTGGGAACGACCCTGCAGGTCCAGCGCCCGGGCTCGCCAGTAGGGCCAGCGGCCGGTCTCCTCATGCTGCATCGGCAGTGCCGCGGCCCAGTCGGCGAGCTGCGGCCAGGCCTCCAGGCGCAGCGCCGCCGCCAGCCGCCGGCGTTGCAGCGCTGCGTTATCGGCGCTCGGCACCAGGCCGGCGATGAGGTCGAGGGCCGCCGGGTCGTCGGCCTCGGCGAGCGCGGCACCGACGGTGACGCGGACCCGCGCGGCGTGATCCGCAGGCAGTGCGTCGCCGAGCCGGCGCCAGGCCCGCAACGCCGCCGTCGGGTCGCGGCGGGCCAGGCGCTCGATGCCGTAGGCGACAATCGCGGCCCGCTGCGGGTGCCCATCCGCCGGCAGCGCCGCCACCCGGGTCGGGTCCCGATAGAGCCCGAGCGAGCGCTCCAGCCAGGGCCGGTCGGCGGCGGGGAGATGCCGGCGCTGGGCGGCAGCGACGCCGCGCTGACCCGCGTCGAGGGCCAGCAGGACGCGCTGCCAGACCAGGGCCGGCGTCAGCCCGCCGGCCTCGCGCCAGGCGTCGAACAGCGGGTCACAGACCGCCGGCAGCGAGGTGGCGGTCAGCCAGCGCCGCTCCAACCCGTAGAAGGCATCCTCGGCGCGGTCGGTCGTGAGCAGCCCGCGGCGGTACAGGCATTCGCGGGTCTCGGAGTCGTTGTCGGCGTAGAGTTCGGCATACTCGGCCCAGCGCCCCTCGCGGGCCAGCCGGCCGAGCCAGAGCCGGCGCAGCCGCTCCCCGGGGGCGGTGCCGCGCCAGTCGTCGAGCAGCGCCACCACCTCATCGGCGGTGGCCCCATCGAGCCGGCGGACCACGGCCTCCACGGCCAAGTAGGGCCGCAGCGGGTGGTCCGCGAGGGTCGCGGCCCGCGCCTCGAAGGCGGCGATGTCGCCTTGGCGCAGGGCCGATTCGGCGGCGAGAAAATCGTCGCGCCCGCCGCTGGCGAGCACCGGCGCGGTGGCGAGGGCGAGCACGAGCGCGACGGCGCGAACGACGAGGCGCGGAGCGACGATCGCGGGGGGCTCGGCTTGGGGGCGGCTATTGGAGTGCATGGCGATATCTGGAAGGCGGGCGCAGCAGCGCAGCGGTTCGGAGGGCGTCTTCGCTCATTGTCGTTATCTTAATCGCGCCTCTGCACGATGACGACCACGCGCCTTGAGCATCCGCCCGACCAGGCACAGATGATGACGTGACTCGCAGACGCCCCGAAAATGCCGGACCGCTACGGCCGACGCATGGAGACCGCGACATCCCGCCACAACATGGTTTGGCAACCGGCGGCATCGAGCCGGTCCCTGGAGTCAGACGCATTCAAGAACAACCAGTTTACACACCATGTCAATCGAACTGAATCAGCTCTCCGAGCTGCTGCGCGCGGTGGCGCGCGAAGAGATCATGCCACGCTGGCGCAAGGCCGTGACCACGAGCAAGGCCGACGGCAGCCTGGTCACCGAGACCGACCTCGCCGTGCAGCAGCGCATCGTGGCCAGCCTCGCCGAGCGCTACCCCGAGATCCCGCTGCTCGGCGAGGAGATGGAGGCCGACGCGCAGCAGGCGCTGCTCGCCGACGGCGAGGCCGCCTTCTGGTGTCTCGACCCCCTGGACGGCACCAGCAACTACGCCTGCGGCTTCCCCGCGTTCGCCATCTCCCTCGCCCTGATACGCGGCGGTCGTGCCGAGCTGGGCCTGGTGCTGGACCCAGTGCGCGACGAGTGCTTCACGGCCGCCCGCGGCGCAGGCGCCTGGCGCGACGGCGAGCCCCTGCGGCCGTTCGCGCCGGGGACCGAGCTCGGCGACTGCCTGGCCATGATCGACATGAAGCGGCTGCCGCCGGCGCGTATTGCCCCGTTGTTCACCGCCGGATCATTCCGCTCCCAGCGCAACCTCGGCGCCGTCGCGCTGGAATGGTGCTGGCTGGCCGCCGGGCGCTTCCAGCTCTACCTGCACGGCGGCCAACGGCTCTGGGATCACGCCGCGGGCCGGCTGATCGCCACCGAGGCCGGCGTCCCCTCGCTGCTTCGCGCCCCCGACGGCAGCGCAACCGCGGACGCGCTGGACCTCAAGCCGCGCATGGCCGTCGCCGCCGCCAACGCCGCGCTACTCGAGCGCTGGCTGGCATTTGTCGACCTGCCGTTCGACAAATCCTAGACCGCCTGCCCCCTACCCGACCATCAACCAACGGAGCATCCCAGCATGACCGAGACCATCACCGACGCCGATATGGCGCTCAGCAGCGGCATCGCCGCCTTCGAGGCCAAGCAATTCTCCCGCTCCATCGGCCTGCTCGGCCCGCTGGCCGCGGCCGGCGACCCCGAGGCCCAATACCGGGTCGCGATCATGGCCCAGAACGGGCTCGGCATGGTCGAGAACCCCCTGCAGGCCTACAAGTACATGCGCGCCGCCGCCGAGGCCGGTCTCGGCGTCGCCCAGCACGGGCTCGGCTTCATGTACATGGAAGGCGAATGCGTCGAGCAGAATACGACCAACGCCGTGGTCTGGTTCACCAAGGCCGCCGAGCAGGGCCTGGCCGGGTCGCAGACCACGCTGGCCATGCTCTACGAGGAGGGCCGGGGCGTCGACAAGGACCCGGAGCTGGCCCGGCACTGGTACCACCGGGCCGGCTTCACCGAAAAATAGCCGTCGATGCGCATCGCCAAGACCCTGCGCAGGCTGCTCAAGTGGCTCGGCATCGCCGTCGCCGCTTGGCTGGTCTGCACCGTCCTGGTCGTGGTCGCGCTGCGCTGGATCGACCCGCCCACGTCGGCCTTCATGCTGCAGCGCTGGGTCGCCGGTCACTTCGAGCCCGCTGATCCGCCCTACGTCCGTCACGAGTGGGTCGACTTCGACAACATCCCGGGGCCGGTGGCGGTGGCCGCGGTGGCCGCCGAGGACCAGCGCTTTGCGGAGCACGGCGGCTTCGACCTGGTGGAGCTCGAGCGTGCCTGGAAGACCTACCGCAACGGCGGCACCCTGCGCGGCGCCAGCACCATCAGCCAGCAGACGGCCAAGAACCTGTTCCTCTGGTCCGGCCGCGACCCGCTGCGCAAGGCCCTGGAGGCGGGTCTGACGCTGCTGATCGAGATCAGCTGGCCGAAGCGGCGCATCCTGGAGGTGTATCTGAACATCGCCCAGTTCAGCCCCGACACCTTCGGCGTCGGCGCCGCCGCCTGGCGCTACTTCGACCGCCCCGTGGTCGCCCTCGACAGCCGACAGGCGGCGCTGCTCGCCGCCGTGCTGCCGGCGCCGGAGCACTACCGCCTCGACGCCCCCTCGGCCAAGGTCCGCGCCCGCGCCGCCTGGATTCGGCGGCAGATGCGCAACCTCGGCGGCAGCGCCTATCTGGAGAAGCTCTAAGCCCCGGGAAGCATCCTCAAGGCCGCGGATCGCCTCTGGCGGACGCTCGCATCCGGGCCAATCGCGTCCCCGAAAACCTTGATTCAAATCAACAAATCTCGGTTGCCCGGCATGCCGAGACCGCCGATACTCGGCAATCCAAGATTGTCGACGATGCGCCGGCATAATGCCGAGAACGCAGGGCCCGGCCTAACACCCTAAGTCAAGGTTCAGAAACAAGTGGCGCAGACGCCCGCTCGCTGAAACTTTTGATTGGCCATTTCGTGGTTGC
>CALOBA010000026.1:0-31634 GCA_942491465.1 uncultured Gammaproteobacteria bacterium | reverse complement strand
ACGCCGACCAACGCCGCGAGGTCGAGATCGTCGCCACCGAATGCGATTTCGCGCGATAGATGCGACCAATGAAAGGCGCTGTTGCGCGAGGTAATCGCGGCACCAAGGTCAATCTACTCAAGCTCGCCTACCGGCTCCGGGGACTTGCCTGGCACGGGGGGTGGCCCAGGGCTCCGGCACGCCCGCCGGCGCGCGTCTCCGGGCAGGAGCGTCGCCGCGCGAGGGGGCTGCGGCACAGGCCGACCAGGGGCGCCGCCGTCGCGCGGTGGCGGAGGCGAGAGCTCACCGAGCGTCTAGCATCGTTCGATCGACGACCGCCCGGCACTCGACGTCCAGGCGAATGACAGCTTGCGCTTTTCCGCGAATCGCGCAGACTTGGGGCGGATACCCCTACCCGACCCGGCCCCGGATGGCCTGGGTCCCCAACGGAGAGCTGCCATGTCCAAGACCGAGCGACCCGATTCCGGGCATTCCGAAGCCACCGACCACTTGGTCGATGCCTATGACCGGCTGTTGAAGCAGACCAAAGATGCCTTCGACGAGGCCCAGGAGAAGACACCCAAGCTGCGCGAGTTGCTGGAGACGGCCCGCGACAACATGGTCACGCTGGGCGAGCTGACCCGCGAAGAGGCCCAACGCATCACCGAGTATGTGGAGCGGGACATCGAGGACGCCGCACGCTACATCGCCGAGACCGGCGATGACCTGCGCGCGTGGTGGCGCTTCGACCTGGAGCTGATGGAGCGGCGTATGCTCGATGCGTTCACCGGCGTCGCCGATCAGACCCGGCTGGAGTGGCAGCGCTGGGGCGAGCGCTGGGCCGAGCAGGCGCGCGCCGCGACCCTCTACCAGGCCGGGGAGATCACCGGCCCCGGCACGCTGGTGTGCGACAAATGCGGCGCCGAGACCAACTTCACCCGTACCGGGCGCATCCCGGCCTGCGCCGAATGCGGCAACACCAGCTTCCGGCGGCCGAGCAATACCGACTGACCCACCTTGGCATCCGGTCGAGCCGCGTTTATAGTCGCTGGCCAATCCGCAGGCGCGTGCCCGTCCCGGCACGCGCCGCCAACACACTCGGAGCGCCGGATGGGCCTGAAGACCCCCTTATATGCAGCACACGAGCGCCTGGGCGCCCGCATCGTGCCCTTCGCCGGCTGGGAGATGCCGGTCCACTACGGCTCCCAGGTCGCCGAGCATCAGGCCGTGCGCCAGTCCGCCGGCATGTTCGACGTCTCCCACATGCGCCCGGTGGACATCGCCGGCGTCGATGCCGCCAGCTACCTGCAACGGCTGCTCGCCAACGACGTCGATCGCCTCGCCAAGCCCGGCAAGGCGCTGTACAGCTGCATGCTCAATCCCGACGGCGGCGTCATCGATGACCTGATCGTCTATCACCGCGGCAACCTCGGCTACCGGCTCGTGGTCAACGCCGGCACCGCCGACAAAGACGTGGCCTGGCTGCGCGCCCAGGCCGACGGCTTCACCGTCGGCATCGACCGTCGCGACGATCTGGCCATGATCGCCGTGCAGGGTCCCGCAGCCCGAACTCGGGCCACGGCCCTGCTGAGCGAGCCGCTGGCTGCCGCAACGGCGTCCCTAAAGCCGTTTTTCGCCGCCGAGCATGCCGATTGGCTGGTAGGCCGCACGGGCTACACCGGCGAGGACGGCCTGGAGATCATGCTGCCGGCGGACCAGGCCGCCGCCCTCTGGGAGGGGCTGCTCGATGCCGGCGTGGTCCCCTGCGGCCTCGGTGCCCGCGACACCCTGCGGCTGGAGGCCGGGATGAACCTGTACGGCCAGGACATGGACGAGACCACCAGCCCGCTGGCCAGCGGGCTGGGCTGGACCATCGCCTGGGAGCCCGCCGAGCGTACCTTTGTCGGACGCGAGGCCCTGGAGGGGCAGCGCACCGACCCGCGGCTGCCGCGGCAGATCGGCCTGCTGCTGACCGGGCGCGGCGTGCTGCGCGCGCACCAGCCGGTGCTGATCGACGGCAAGCCGGTCGGCGAGACCACCTCCGGCGGCTTCGGCCCGACCCTCGGCCGTTCCATCGCGCTGGCCCGGGTGGAGCCCGTTGCCGGCGCGGAGGTCGGCCGGGAATGCACGGTGCTGATCCGCGACAAGCCCGTCGCCGCCCGCATCGTACAGCCACCCTTTGTCCGCCAGGGCGAGGTCCGCATCGCACTGGACTGAACCCATTTGGCCCGGCGGCCGGCACAGAGCCTGCCCCCCGCCGGCCCCACCCCTAAGACATCAGCAACAGATCAGGAGCAGAACATGAGTGAGATCCCCGCCGAGCTTCGCTACGCCACCAGCCACGAGTGGATTCTTGACCACAGCGACGGCACCGCCACCGTCGGCATCACCGATCACGCCCAGGAGGCCCTGGGGGATCTGGTCTTCGTCGAGGTCCCCGAGGTCGGCCGTCAGGTCGGCGCCAACGAGGCTTGCGCCGTGGTTGAATCGGTCAAGGCCGCCTCCGACATCTATAGTCCGGTGGCCGGCGAGGTGGTCGCCGTCAACGAGACCCTGGCCGATGCCCCGGAGACCATCAACGAATCTCCCTACGACACGGGTTGGATCTACAAGATCAAGTTGGCCGACGCCGGGGCCATCGGCGCGCTGCTCGACGCCGACGGCTACGCGCAGGCCATCGCCGACGAGGACTAACGAGGCGGGAACCTGACCGGTTCCGAAGCCTCAAGCTCCATCCGAACCGCAGAGACGCCTGCACCCAGACCCCATGCCCTTCATCCCCCATACGCAAGCCGACGTCGCGGCGATGCTCGCCACCATCGGCGCCGAGCGCATCGACGACCTGTTCGACGAGATCCCGGCACGGCTGCGCGCCGGCCCCCTTGACGACATCCCGCCCGGTCTGACCGAGATGGAGGTCGACAGGCTGATGCGCTCGCGCGCCAAGACCGACGGCGAGGCGCTGTGCTTCATCGGCGCCGGCGCCTACGAGCACCATATCCCGGCGGCGGTCTGGCAGATCACCACCCGCGGCGAGTTCTACAGCGCCTACACGCCCTACCAGGCCGAGGCAAGCCAGGGCACGCTGCAGGCTGCTCTACGAATTTCAGTCGATGATGACGGCGCTGACCGGGCTGGACGTGTCCAACGCCTCGCTCTACGACGGCGGCTCGGCGCTGGCCGAGGCGATCCTGATGGCGGTGCGCGCCAATCGCAAGGTCAAGTCCCGCCGGGTGCTGATCCCGCGCGCCTTGCATCCGGCCTACCGGCGCACGGTGCAGACCATTGTCGGCCGCCAGGGCATCGAGCTGGTGGAGGTGCCGTTCGATGCCGCCGGCGGCCATACCCCGCTTGCGGCCCTGGAGCCCTTGGCTGCCGAGCCCTTCGCGGCCATGGTCATCCAGCAGCCCAACTTCTTCGGCGTCTTGGAAGAGACCGACCAGCTCACGGACTGGGCGCAGCGGCACGACGCGCTGGTCATCGGCGTGGTCAATCCGGTCGCGCTCGCGTTGCTGGCACCGCCCGGCGAGTGGGGTGCCAACGGCGCCGACATCGCCTGCGGAGAGGGCCAGCCGCTGGGCATCCCGCTGGCCTCCGGCGGCCCCTATCTCGGCTTTCTGTGTTGCCGTCAGGCCCTGGTCCGGCAGTTACCCGGCCGCATCGTCGGCAAGACCTTGGACCTGGACGGCAAGGACGGCTACACGCTGACGCTGCAGGCCCGCGAGCAGCACATCCGCCGCTCCAAGGCCACATCGAACATCTGTACCAACCAAGGGCTGTTGGTCACCGCCGCCACCATCCACATGGCCCTGCTCGGCGCCGACGGGCTGGAGCGGGTCGCCGCCCACTGCCACGCCAACACGCGCCGGCTCACCGAGATGCTCTGCACCACCCCCGGCGTCGAGCCGCTGTTCGACCGGCCCGTCTTCCATGAGCAGGCCCTGCGCCTGCCGGCACCGGCCGCTGACCTGCTGGGCGCGTTGGCCGCCGACGACATCCTCGGCGGCTTCGACCTCGGCGACGAATACCCGGAACTCGGGTCGTCGATCCTCGTCTGCGCCACCGAACTCCGTACCGACGACGAGATGGCCGCATTCCAGTCCAAGCTGGCGGAAAGTATCGCGTCCCAGTCCGAGGCTGCTTGACGTCCGCCGATGGGGAGCATCACCTAGTCAAGGTTCAGAAACAAGCGGTGCAGACGCAACCAGGAAACGGCCAATCAGTCAAGGTTCAGAAACAAGCGGTTCAGACGCAACCATGAAACGGCGAATCCAAAGGCACCACGAGCGGGCGTCTGAACCACTTGTTTTTGAACCGATCCTCATAAGGTTCAGCGAGCGGGCGTCTGCGCCACTTGTTTCTGAACCGATCCTTAGGACGCGCCCCCAGCGGACGCTGGACGACGAAATCCCTTCATCAACCACCGGAGACACCCCATGGCCCAGACCGCATTGAAAGGCAACCCAGTCAATCTCGCCGGCTCGCTGCCCGCCGTCGGCGCCCCCGCGCCCGATTTCAAGCTCGTCGCCGCCGACCTGTCCGACAAGACCCTGGCCGACTTCGCCGGCAAGAAGGTCCTGATGAACATCGTCCCGAGCCTGGACACCGAGGTCTGCGCGACCTCGACGCGCAAGTTCAACGAGTCCTTCACCGGCCGTGACGACGCCGTCTGCCTGGTCATCTCCGCCGACCTACCGTTCGCCTCCGGGCGCTTCTGCTCCACCGAGGGCCTGGAGAACGTGCACGCCCTATCGATGATGCGCTCGCGCAACTTCGGCAAGGACTATGGCGTGCTGATGGAAGACGGCCCGCTCGCCGGCATTACCGCCCGTGCCGTCGTCATCGTCGATGCCAGCGGCCAGGTGACCTACACCGAGCTGGTGCCCGAGATCACCCAGGAGCCCGACTACGACGCCGCATTGCTCGCCTTGAGCTGATCGCGGCGCCGTTTTCAACGCCAGCACGCCAACCACGAACCAAAACCGATGTTGATCCACGAGCACTCCCGCCCCGGTCGCCGGGCCACCGCCCAGGCCCCCGCCACGCTGCCCGACTGCAACGACCTGCCGGCGCACCTGCGCCGGCGCGAGCGACCGGCGCTGCCGGAGGTCTCGGAGCTGGAGGCCGTGCGCCACTACACGCGACTGTCGCAGCGAAACTTCTCCATCGACACCCACTTCTACCCGCTGGGTTCGTGCACGATGAAGTACAACCCGCGGGCCTGCAACAGCCTGGCCTCGCTGCCGGGCTTCCTCGGCCGCCACCCGGCGGCGCCGGAGACCCATAGCCAGGGCCTGATGGCCTGTCTGTTCGAGCTCCAGGAGATGCTGAAGAGCGTCACCGGCATGCACGCCGTGTCCTTGGCACCCGCCGCCGGCGCCCAAGGCGAACTCGCCGGCGTGATGATGATCCGCGCCTACCACGACGCCCGCGGCGACCACGAGCGCCGCGAGATCCTGGTCCCCGACGCCGCCCACGGCACCAACCCGGCCTCCGCCATCATGGCCGGCTTCGAGGTCCGCGAGGTCCCCACCGGCAGCGACGGCGACGTCGACATCGAGGCCCTGCGCGCCGCCGTCGGCCCGCGCACCGCCGGCATCATGCTCACCAACCCGAGCACCGTGGGCGTCTTCGACCGCAACATCGAGGTCATCGCCGAGACCGTGCACCAAGCGGGCGGCCTGCTCTACTACGACGGTGCCAACCTCAACGCCATCTTAGGACTCGTCCGCCCCGGCGACATGGGCTTCGACGTCATCCACATGAACCTGCACAAGACCTTTTCCACGCCCCACGGCGGCGGTGGTCCCGGTGCCGGTCCGGTGGGTGTGTCCAAGCGCCTGGAGCCCTATCTGCCGGTGCCGCTGCTCCGCCGCGACGGCGACGCCTACCACTGGCAGGTCGAGCCTGACCGCCCCGACAGCATCGGCCGCCTCACCGCCTTCGGCGGCAACATGGGCATCCTGCTGCGCGCCTATATCTACGCCCGCATGCTCGGTGCCGAGGGCATGCGCCGAGTCGCCGAATACGCCACGCTCAACGCCAACTACCTGCTCGCCCGCCTGACCAAGGCCGGCTTCCAGGCCGCCTACCCCGAGCGCCGCGCCAGCCACGAATTCATCGTCACGCTCAGAAAGGAGGCCAAGGAGCTCGACGTCAATGCCATGGACGTCGCCAAGCGCCTGCTCGACCACGGCTTCCACGCCCCGACCACCTACTTCCCGCTGCTGGTGCCCGAGTGTCTGCTGATCGAGCCTACCGAGAGCGAGACCAAGGAGGCCCTCGACGGCTTCGTCGATGCGATGATCGCCATCCGCAAGGAGGCCCAGACCGACCCGGAGATCCTCAAGACGGCCCCGCACAACCTGCCGGTGCGTCGTCTCGACGATGTGCGCGCCGCCCGCCAGCTCGATCTGGCCTGGCGGCCACCGGCGACCGATCCGCAGCCCTGACGCGTCCGCCCAAACGGTTGGTCGGACCCTGACCCGGCCCAAAAAAAAAGCCGGGGATTTACCCCGGCTGATAATTCTAAAAAGAGCAGTTGAACCGCCTCGAGGGTGCGTCCCGCATGGGTCCTGGCGAGGCACTTTGATGCGGAATGGTCATTGGATTCCAACGCGTTGCCAGAGGCCAGGGGCTGCACATTCGGGGTCGTAGTGGCCTTCACCCAATGGGTGAGTTCCGGTACTGGTAGTCATTACCGGAAAAACAGATACTTGAGTTTGCCTCAGAGCGGTCAGCGGCTCTTTCTCGGATAATCATCGCCGCCGTGCCCAGCACTGATCCGGCCACCTCTCCTTGGCCGGATCAAGTGCCGAGCCCGGACGGTGACGTCCGGGCGGGTACGCAGCGGTTTTGCGGACTATTGGATGCGGGTCCCGATGCTGGCATCCGCATCACCCGTCGGCGCGCGACGGCCGTGCTGCTCGTTGAAGAACCTGAAGAAGTCCGATTCCGGAGAGAGCACCAGCGTGCCGCCCTGGGCAGCAAACGACTTGCGGTAGGCGTCGAGGCTGCGGTAGAAGGCGTAGAACTCCGGGTCCTGCTCGTAGGTGGTGGCGTAGACCTCGGCAGCCTTGCCGTCACCCTTACCTCGGGTCTCTTCAGACTCCTTGTAGGCGTCGGCGAGGATGACGGTGCGCTGCCGATCGGCGTCGGCCCGGATACGCTCGGCCGCCTCAAGACCTTTGGCGCGCAGGTCGCTGGCAACCCGCTCGCGCTCGGCGCGCATGCGGTTGTAGACCGATTCGCTGACCTCGGGCGGAAGATCGATCTTCTTCACGCGCACGTCCACGACCTCGACGCCCAACTCTTCGGCCTGGGTATCGAGTTCCTTGGTCAGGACCTTCATCAGCTCCAAGCGGTCTTCCGAGACGACCTCCTGGATGGTGCGCGTGCCGAACTCGTTGCGCAGGCCGGTGTTGATCCGCTCGGAGAGCAGCCGCGCGGTACGCCGGCTGTCGCCGCCGGTGGAGCGGAAGAACTGGGCGGCGTTGTTGATGCGCCACTTGGCATAGGAGTCGACGATCACGTCCTTCTTTTCGATGGTCAGGAAGCGCTCCGGACGCGAATCCAGCGTCTGGATGCGGGCATCGAAGGTGGTGATGGTCTCCAGCAGCGGCACCTTCAAGTGCAGCCCCGGCTCGTAGTCGCTGCCGACAATCTCACCGAGCCGCAGCTTGATCGCCGTCTCCCACTGCATGACCTGGAAGGTTGCGGACCACAGCAGCAGGGCGAGGACCGCCGTTGCGATCGGGATGAGAATCTTCTTGGTATCGTCCATCAACGGCTCCTCCGCTCGCGCGAGACGTCACGCATGGGCGTGGTCTGGCTACTGCTGCTGACCTGCGGGCTGTCGCCGCTGCCGGTCATCGAGCCCTTGGGCTGGACTGACGACTCGCCGTGCCGCATCAGCTGGTCTAGGGGTAGATACATGAGGCTGTTGCTGTCCGGCACGTCGAGCAGGACCTTGTTGCTCTCACGCAGGACTTCCTCGATCGTCTCCAGGTAGAGGCGCTCACGGGTCACGCCGGGGGCCTTGGCGTACTGGGTCAGCACGGCACTGAAGCGGGCGGTCTCACCCTCGGCGCTGGCGATGACGCGATCTCGATAGGCCTTGGCATCGGCAATGACGCGCGCCGCTTCACCGCGGGCCTGGGGCAGGATCTCGTTGGAGTAGGCCTCGGCCTTGTTCTCCGAGCGCTCCTTGTCCTCGCGGGCCTTGATGGCGTCGTCAAAGGCCTCTTTAACCTGCTCCGGAGGCTTTGCAGGCTGCATATTGACCGACGTGACCAGCAGCCCCGTCTGATACTCGTCCATCAGCGACTGGACGCGCTCCTTGATGGTCATCGCGATGGCGCTACGACCTTCGGTCAAGACGAAATCGAGCTTGGCGCCACCGATGGTCTTACGCACCACGGTCTCGGTGGCGTCGCGCAAGGTCTTTTCGGGGCTCTGATCCTGGAACAGGAAGTCGGCGGCATCTTGGATGCGCGATTGCACCGTCAGCTCCACGTCGACGATATTCTCGTCTTTGGTCAGCATCGCTGCCTTGTGTCGGAATGACGAGATCTCGTCGACATTGACGATCTTGACCTCTTCCACCGGCCAAGGCAGGTGCCAGTGCAGACCGGGTTTGGTCATCGTCGTATAGGCACCGAAGCGCAGCTCGACGCCGCGCTCGGCCGGGTCGACGATGTAGAAGCCGGTCGCCAGCCAGAGCACAAACAGGATTGCCAGCCCGACGGCGATGGCACGCATGCTGAGGTTGCCACCGGGGCCGCTCAGACCGCCGCCGCCGCCACCGCCGCCGCGTCTGAACACGCGGCCCAAACGCTCGTCGAGCTTGCGAATAATCTCATCAAGCTCCGGCGGGCCCTGATTGTTACCCTGGTTGCTCCCCCAGGGATCTTTGTTGCCGCCTCCAGGCTCGTTCCAGGCCATGATGTCTCCACTGCGAAGGGTTCAAAAAAGTTGATGCCGCAAAGGTCTTACGTCGGCCGATGTGCCGAACGACTCGGGCCTCAAGCTGGGGTAGGTGCCGCCGAACGGCGGCCTTATCAAGATGGTCTCAGGCCGGCATCGCGCACCGGACCATCCGTGAGACAAGCTGGTCATTGTAAAGATTCCTTCGGCGGATGGGCAACGCGAATGCCACCGCCACCCGCATCGATGTCCGAGATTGCAGCGCGGCCAACGGCTAGGCGGGCGCTTCGACGATGGGACCATCGGCTGCGCTGGGCGCGGCCGGCCGCCGACGTGCATCAATGGCCTGCCATTCGATCGGGCAGTGCCGCAGACGCGCATCGGGGATAGACACGTCCATCGTCCATCCACCGGTGTCGGCCGGATCATCGGCCAAGACCCGGGCGTTGGCGAACAGCCAGGCGCGCAGGCCACCGTCGGTTGGACCCAAGCAGAGCTGATAGCGCTGCTCGAGGCCGCGAAATTGCTCGGCGATCACCTCGAGCAGCAGATCGATCCCGGCCCCGGTGGAGGCCGAGACCCAAACCCGTCGCGCCCGGCCCTGCCCGTCACGATCGACCCGCGGCGCCACCCCGTCGAGCAGATCGATCTTGTTGAAAACCTGCAGCTGGGGCACCTCATCGGCGCCGATCTCCGCCAGTACGTCGTCAACGTCGGCGATCCGCCGATCTCGCATCTGTGTCTGGGCGTCGATCACATGCAGCAGCAGCGCGGCCTCGCGGGTCTCCTGCAAGGTCGAGCGGAAGGCCGCGACCAGTTCGTGGGGCAGCTGGTTGATGAAGCCGACCGTGTCGGCCAGCACCACCGCGGGCGCATCCGGCAGCGGCAGTCGCCGCAGGGTCGGGTCCAGCGTGGCGAACAGCTGGTCGGCCTGGAACACGCCCGCCTCGGTCAGTCGGTTGAACAGCGTCGACTTGCCGGCGTTGGTATAGCCGACCAACGACACCGTGGACACCTCGGCCCGATCCCTGGCCCGGCGGCCTTGGGCACGCTGGCCCTCGATACGCACCAGGCGCTTGTTCAGCATCGCAATCCGCTTGCCGAGCAGCCGGCGGTCGGTCTCGAGCTGGGTCTCGCCCGGTCCGCGCAGGCCGATACCGCCCTTCTGCCGCTCCAAGTGGGTCCAGCCCCGCACCAGCCGGGTGGAGAGGTGGCGCAGCTGCGCCAGCTCGACCTGCAGCTTGCCATCGAAGGAGCGCGCGCGCTGGGCGAAGATGTCCAGGATCAGCCCGGCACGGTCGACCACGCGGCACTGCACCAATCGCTCCAGATTGCGCTCCTGGCCCGGCGATAGCGCATGATCGACGATGATCAGCTCGGCACCTTCGCCGGCCACCAGGGCCTTGAGTTCGTCGCCCTTGCCGGCGCCGACAAACAGTCGCGGGTCGGGGGTGTCGCGGCTGCCGGTGAGGTAGCCGACCTCGATGGCGCCGGCGGCCCGGGCCAGCAGGCGCAGCTCGTCGCGGGCATCGTCGTCCACCGGCCCGCCGAGGGCGAGCTGGACGAGGACGGCGCGCTCGCCGGCACTGGGTCGCTCGAACAAGGCGGTCCCTAGCGTCGGCCGGAACGGCGGGCAGGACGGCGCATCGACGCCGCCCGACCGCACGACAGGGTTGCGGACATCAAGCGTCGGCCTCGTCGTCGGCCCCGGGCTCCTGGGCCGGCGGCAGCTTGACGTTGCGCGCCGGCACCACGGTGGAGATGGCGTGCTTGTAGATCATCTGGCTGACGTTGTTCTTCAGCAGCACGACGAACTGATCGAAGGACTCGATTTGGCCCTGCAGCTTGATCCCGTTGACGAGAAAGATCGATACCGGGATGCGCTCTTTGCGCAGGGCGTTCAGAAACGGGTCTTGCAGGCTCTGGCCTCTTGACATGGGGGTTCTCCTTGTTGTTGTGCCCGGGCGCTACTTCATTCCTGGCGCCCGGGAGCATTCGTTGTAAGGGTTTGGTCGTGAACGGTAGCACAGCCGGTGCCGCCGCGCGCGCAAATCGATCAATGGCGATCGCCGCAACGATAAGCAATAATCATGCCGCATTATCGGTCGCCCTCGTCCCCCGGGGACGATCCCGCCTGCAGCGCGGCAATCAGGCCACAGGCAAGGCCAAGATGGTCCTGATCGTCCCAAAGCCAATGGCAGCCGCTATGGGACCGAAGCCAGGTGTACTGGCGTTTTGCGAGCTGGCGGGTCGCGACGATGCCGCGCTCGCGCATCTGCTCGAAGCCGAGCTCGCCCTGAAGGTATTGCCACATCTGCCGATAGCCCACGGCCCGCATCGCCGGCAGCGACGGGGGCAGGTCAACCCCGGCCACCAGCGCCCGCACCTCGTCCTCGAAGCCCTGCTCCAGCATGGCGTCGAAGCGCGCGGCGATGCGCGCATGCAGTGTCGCGCGCTGGCGCGGCGAGCGCACCAGCTTGAGGGTGCGGTACGGCAGGGCATCGGCGCGGGGGCCGTGCTGCTGCGACGACAAGGGCCGGCCGGTGATCAGAAACACCTCCAGCGCCCGCTGCACGCGCTGCGGATCATTGGGGTGGATGCCGCGTGCCGACACCGGGTCCACCTCGGCGAGCCAGCGATGCAGCGCGGCCGCGCCCTCCGCGCTGCCCTTGGCATCGATACGGGCGCGCACGGCGGCATCGGCCTCCGGCAGCCGGGAGAGCCCCTGCTCCAGCGCACGAAAATAGAGCATGGTCCCGCCCACCAGCAGCGGGATGCGCCCGGCGGCGGTGATCTCGGCCATGGCCCCCAGCGCATCGGCGCGGAACCGGGCCGCCGAGTAGGCATCGCGGGGATCGCAGATGTCGATCAGCCGATGCGGGTAGCGCCGGAGCACCTCAGGCGACGGCTTGGCCGTCCCGATGTCCATGCCCCGGTAGACCATCGCCGAGTCGACGCTGACCAGCTCTACCGGAAAGCGGTCCGCCAGCGCCAGGGCCAGGTCGGTCTTGCCGGACGCGGTGGGGCCAAGCAGCAGGATCGCCGGCGGCAGCAACGCAGGCTTGGATGGCCCACACCCCCTGTCTGCCGCCCCCCGGACCGACATGATCAATGACCGCCTGCGGGTCTGGTCGAGGTTGGTCGGTGGGGCCGGCGGGGGACTCGCATGCAAACGCTCACTTAGGATCGATTCAAAAACAAGTGGCGCAGACGCCCGCTCGCTGAACCTTTTGATTGGCCATTTCGTGGTTGCGTCTGCACCACTTGTTTCTGAACCTTGACTTAACGCCCACGCAGAAACATCCGATCAAGCTCGGTATGGGAGAGACGAATCCAGGTCGGCCGCCCGTGGTTGCACTGATCTGCCCGCGCGGTGCGCTCCATGTCCCGCAGCAGCGCATTCATCTCCTCCAGCGTCAGCCGTCGGTTGGCCCGCACCGCGCCATGGCAGGCCATGCCGGCGAGGACGGCATTGCTCGCCTCCTCGATGCGGGCGCTGTGGCCCTGGGTGCCGAGGTCGGCGAGCACATCGCGCAGCAGCTGCTCGGGATCGGCCCCGTGCAGCAGCGCCGGCAGCTCGCGCACCACAAGCCGGTCCTCGCCGAGGCGATCGACGCCGAGGCCGAGGCGGTCGAGCAGCGCACGCTGCTCCTCGGCCAGATCGGCCTCGGCCGGGCTGACGTGGACGCTGACCGGCACCAGCAGGGGCTGGCGGCGCAGCGGGCCGGCGGACCAGGCCTGCTTCAGGCGCTCGTAACCGATGCGCTCGTGGGCGGCGTGCATGTCCACCAGCACCAGGCCGTCCTCGGCGCGGGCGACGATGAACACGCCGTTGATCTGGCCCAGCGCGAACCCGAGGGGCGGGGCCGCATCGACCATGGGCGCAGCCGCGCCGACGCCCGCCGCAGCGGCCACCGGACGCTGGAAGTCCAGCGTGGCCTGGTAGGCGGCCCGACCGCCGCCGGGCCGCGGCCCCGCCCCCGGCGCTGCCCCGTCGCGGGCAACGACGGCTCCTCCACCCGGTCCGGCATCGACCCCGGCATGGGCACGGCGACCTCGCCCTCGGTCCCGGCGACACCCTCGGCCAGGCGCCGGTGCAGCACACGGAACAGGAAGTCGTGCACCTGCCGGCCTTCCCGGAAGCGGACCTCGTGCTTGGTGGGATGGACGTTGACATCCACCTGCCGCGGCGGCGCCTGCAGATACAGGACATAGGCCGGGTGCCGACCCTGATGCAATACGTCCTGGTAGGCCTGACGGATGGCATGGGTGACCAGCTTGTCGCGCACCAGTCGACCGTTGACGAAGAAGAACTGCATATCGGCCTGGGCACGGGCGAAGGCGGGCTGGGCGACCCAGCCCGACAGCCGCAGCCCCACGGCGCTCTCGTCCAGCGCCAGGCTTTGGTCCACGAAGCCGCCGCCGAGCACCGCCGCCAGCCGCCCGATCATCGCCCCGTCGCCGGCGTCCACCGGGCGCAGGTCGAGCACGGCCCGGCCGTTGTGGGCGAGCCGAAAGGCGACCCCGGCGCGGGCCAGTGCCAGGCGACGCATCAGCTGCTCGATATGCTTGAACTCGGTCTGCTCGGTGCGCAGGAACTTGCGCCGGGCCGGGACGTTGTAGAACAGGTCCAACACCTCGACACTGGTACCCGGGGCATGGGCCGCCGGCTCGGGCTCCGGGCTGACGTCGGTGCCGTCGCCATGGACGCGCCAGGCCAGGTCGCTGCCCGCCGCCCGCGAGCACAGCGACAGCCGGGCCACCGAGGCGATGCTCGGCAGGGCCTCGCCGCGAAAGCCCAGCGTCGCCACCGCCTCCAGATCGGCCAGGGACAGCACCTTGCTGGTGGCGTGGCGCCGCAGCGCCAGGCCGAGCTGGTCGCGGGGGATGCCGCGCCCATCGTCGCGGACCAGGATGCGGCGGATACCGCCCTGCTCGATCTCGACCTCGACCCGGTGCGCGCCGGCGTCCAGGCTGTTCTCCACCAGCTCCTTGACCACGGAGGCCGGACGCTCCACCACCTCGCCGGCGGCGATCTGGTTGATCAGCTGCGGGGGCAGCGCGCGGATGGCCGGCAGCGGATCGCCGCTCATGGGGCGTACACCACCATCAAAGCCGCTCCACAACGGCGGTGACCAGGCCGGTCTCCAGGGCCTCGTTGGTGGAGATCCAAAACAGCTTCTCGTTCGGCACGGCGGCGGCCACAAGGGCGATGTTGTCGTCGATGCCCATCTCGCGCAGGTAGAGCACCGACGAGACCACGGCCAGCTGACCGCCCCCGTGACTGCCCTCCGCCGGCGGCGCCGTGCTCTGGTGGACCCCGAGCCGCGCCGTGGGCGTCAGCAGACGGGCAACGCCGCCGGCGAGGACATCCACGCAGGCCGATGCGCACAGCCGATCGACGGCCACCCGCAGGCCGTGCTCGCGCAGCCAGCGGCCGAGTCGACGGGCCTCGTAGACCGAGCCGCCGGCGCTCTCGATGACCAAGCCGATCGCCCGGCGCCGACGCAGCTCGGCAATCACCTCGTCGGCAAAGCCGTCGACGATGTCGCCGCGGGCCACCACCCAGGTGCCCTCCAATGCGCCGCTGTCGTCGAAGCGCACCAGGCCCCGATCCAGGCCGGTGAGGTCGGCGAGGCGCTCGCAGGAGACCGTCGCCAATCGCCGCAGGGCGACGCGATCGGCATTGGATTGAAGTCCGTCCACCAGGGCGTTGGCCCGAGCGACCATCTCCTCGACGGTGAAGCCGTAGCGCTCCACCGAGGCGATGACCACGGAGTCGGTGGCGCCAATATCCTCGGTCTGCACCACCCGCAACAGGTGGCATGCGGCGATCCCCGACAGCAGCTCGTCACGACTCAGCCCGGATGGCAGCTCGGCGTCCCGGCGATGGTCGCCGAACGGCATGGCGACGCAGCCGCCAAGCAGCAGCGCGACCAGCAGCCAGGACCCGACGCGCAGCAGCGCGCCGCCCCCGGCGGCGGCGCAGGCCGGGCCGCGCTCAGTCGCCGCCACCGGCGCCTGCCCCGTCGCGAATCTCGATGCCGGCATCGCGCAGGTGCGCCTTGACCGCCAAGATCGGCACCTCCCGGCGGTGGAAGATGCCGGCGGCCAGGGCCGCCTCCACGTCGGTGGCCTCCAGCACCTCGCGAAAGTGCGCCGGCACGCCGGCGCCGCTGGAGGCGATGACCGGGATGCCGACCGCGGCGCGCACCGCGCCGATCAGCTCCAGGTCGAAGCCGGCACCGCTGCCGTCGCGGTCGATGGAGTTGAGCAGGATCTCGCCGGCACCGAGCTGCTCGCAGACGCTGGCGAGCTGCACGGCATCGATGTCCCGCCCCTCGCGACCGCCCTTGATGGTGCACTGAAACCAGCACCAGCGCTCACCGTTCGGGCCGGGGGTGGCGGTCTCGACGCAATGGTGGTGGGTCTCGTCCGGGGATTGGACATAGACCCGCCGGGGATCGACGGAGATGACCACGGCCTGATTGCCGTAGACCCGTGCGATCTGCTCGATGGCGCTGTTCCCGTCCCCGCCACCGCGGGCCAGGACCTCCTCCACGGTCAGCACCGCGTCGGAGCCGATGGAGACCTTGTCCGCACCGGAGCGAAAATACTCCGCGGCAACATCCAGCGCGCTCCAGCGCTGGCCGTCGGCATCGGTGAAGGCGCGGATGCCGCCGCCGATGGTCAGCGGCACGAAGACGTTCTCGGAGGTGCGCTGCAGCACCTCCAGCATCGGCTGGTCGGCCAGGGGGAAGTCGCGGAAGCCGGTGATGTTGAGGAAGGTGATCTCGTCGGCGCCCTCGTCGTAGTAGCGGCCCGCCAACTCCACCGGCTTGCCCAGGTTGCGCACGGCACCGGCCTCGCGCACGTCGTACTGATCACCCTTGGTGACCACCAGGTCGCCCTGGTCGTTGGTGCGCACGTCCAGGCAGGCGATGATGCGCTTGGCGAAGCGCGTCGGCGCCGACGCGACCGCGGGCTCGGCGCTGGCCTCGGCGGTGCCGGCAAGGAAGCGGCGCAGCACCTCCAGCCCGACGCTGCCGCTCTTCTCGGGATGGAACTGCACGGCCGTGACCCCGCCGCGCTGCACCGCGCTGACGAAGGACTCGCCGTAGTCGGTCTCGGCCAGCACCCAGTCGGCGTTCGCGTCGGTACGCTCGGCATGATAGGAATGGACGAAGTAGAGCTTCTGCCCCCGACAGCCCTCCAGCAGCGCCGACTCCCGCCGCAGCCGCAGGCCGTTCCAGCCCATGTGCGGCACCGATAGCCCGGCGCCGGCGAAGCGTCGGACCTGGCCCGGGATCAGCCCGAGGCCGGCGACCCCGGGGGACTCCTCGCTGCCGTCGAACAGGCACTGCAGCCCGATACAGATGCCCAGGAACGGCCGCCCGGCGGCCAGGTACTCCAACAACGGCTCCCGGTAGCCCAGCGCGTCGAGCCGTTCCATGGCCGAGCCGAACGCACCGACCCCCGGAAAGATCAGCCGCTCGGCGCGCAGGATGTCGTCCGGGCGCTCGATCTCGGTGAGCGCATAGCCGAGGCGGGCAATGGCGTTGCGGACGCTGCGCACGTTGCCGGCGCCGTAGTCGAGGAGGGAAATCATGTCTGCGCGTACCGAATGGGCAAGGGTCGGCGCCGGGCCGACAAAAAACCGTCAGTGTACCAGCTCAGACCTCGATCCCCTCGGCCTCCAGCACCCGCGCCAGCGCCACCTCCAGCAGCGCCCGCGACTGGGCGGTGGCCGCGTGCAGGTAGGCATGCAGGGCCGCATCGTCGTCGTTGCGGTCCTCGCACTCCTGACTGTAGCGCTCGAAGGCGACCAGGCTGCTGACGAGTTGGACGAGGTGATGGGGACATTCACAGCGCACCGTCGGCGACGCAGCGGCAATGCGGGTCAGCGCCGCCGCGTCGAAGCGGCGCGGCGGGACCGGACCGCCCAACTCCATATCGGCCAGCAGCTCCGGCGGTGGCGGCAGCTCCAGTGCCGCGGCGTGCAGGCTCATGCACCAGCGGCGCAGCTCGGGGGCATCCATCGGCGCACGCTTGGCGACGATGCGCCGGGACTCCAGTCGCTCCACCACGCCGCGGGCGGCGAAGTTGTAGACCAGCATGCCCAGGCCGGCCCCCGCCACCGTCACCAGATCGGCGATGCGGCGCACGTCGTCTTCATGCACCGTGGGCATCTCCAACACGGCAACGTCTGCCCGCAACCCCGGGGCGACGCGACGGAACTGGCCCTCGTCGGTGTACAGGCCGACGATTTGGACCGGATCGGGTCGATCCTCGTCCACCGCCTGCTCCGCCGAACCGAGCCGCAGCACGGCGGGCAAGGTCTCCCCGAGGACCACGACGCGACAGGGGCGCCGCTCCGGGGTCTCCAGCACCGCACCCGAGACACCGCGGACGCGCTCGCGCAGCTGACTCAGCTCGAGTCCGGCCACATGGCTGATGGCATCGCCGTTGTCCACCAGGCGCTTGATCAGCGAGAGCCGGTGCACGTCCTCGGCGGCGTAGAGCCGCGTGCCGGCCTCGGAGCGGATCGGCGTCACCACCGCATAGCGACGCTCCCAGACCCGCAGCGTGTCCGGCGGGATACCTGTCAGCCGGGCAACCGCCCCGATTCGGTAGGTCTGCGCATGTCCAACCTCTGTCTCTTCGCTCACACTACCGGGTCTCCGCTCTGTCTGTGCCTGGATCGGCTATTACTTCCGGAACTGGCATTCACGCGGCGGCGTCATCAGACGCCGAACAGATTCTGCATGGGCAGGGCTCGACGCAGGCCGAACGTGCACCAGTTCTCTCGCCGTGAGATGGTGCCGAATCGGCGATGTCCAAGTTTTGAACAGCCTGGCATCACATCGAAAAGTCTTTCCAAGCGTTTGGTTTCCTTCGCGCCTTCGCGTGAGATTCAGGAAAGACCCGGCTAGGCCAACGCCTGCTCGATCAGATCGCGGATCTTGGATCAGCGCGTCGAGCCGCTCGTGTCGCGGCTTCCACTCAGGGCGCCAGGGTCTCTACCTCGAAGCCCACCAGGGTGCGCTCCTTGCGGCTGAATTCGATGCCGATCAGGTGTATCGGCAGGCGTTCGGCGCGGTATTTGTCGGCGTAGCCCCGGTCCTTGATCTGTTGCAGCGCGGCACCCTCGGGGGCCAGCTCCACCACCTTGAATTCGAACAGCCAGAGCCGGCCGTTGAAGCGCAGGCGAAGATCCAGGCGGCCATGGCTGCTGGCGTCTTCGCAGGCCAGGTCGAGCCCGAGGGTGGCCAGGTGGCTGTAGAAGACGCTGGCGTAGAAGCCCTCGTAGCGGGCGATCTCGTTGCCGTCGTGCCATTGGTGGGGGATGGCGGCGAACAGGCTGACGATGTGCTGGCGCAGGGCCTGGAGGTCGGCGGCGACCAGGATGTCGTAGAGGCGGCTGACGGCGCGCTCCGCCTGCATGGGATCGCCCATCAGGCCCTTGAGCAGGGCGTCGTTGAGGGCGGATTCCACCTCCAGATTCGGATAGCCCAGGCTGTACTCCAGGCGGGCGCCGATCCGGCGCGAGCCGGTGAAGGTCAGATAGCCGGTCTGCCAGAGCAGCGCCTCGGGGGCCAGGTGGTCCACATCGAAGGCGGAGAGCAAGGCCTCCGAGGCCCGTACCCCGGCCAGCTCCGGCGTGAAGTACCCGCGCTCGGTGAGCACGTCGACCAGAAAGGTCGGCGTGCCGGTCTCGAACCACCAGGGGTGGAACAGGCGGTTCCTGAACAGCAGCAATAGGTCGAAGGGGTTGTAGACCGCCTCCCCGAGCCAGTTGTAGCCGTTGTACCAGGCGCGGATCTGCTCCCGGTCCAACCCCTCCAGCTCCGGCGCAAAGACCTGGTCGAGGTCCGCCTCGGTATAGCCGCACAGCGCCGAATAGCTTGCATCCACGGTGATGTCGATGAGGTTGTTCAGCCCCGAGAACAGGCTGACCAAGCTGGGCTTGGATACCCCGGTGAGGAAGGCGAAGCGGATGTGCGCGTCCTGGCCCTTGATCACCGAGTACAGGTTGCGCAGCCCGTCGCGCATCTGCCGCGCCGTGTCCGGGTCGGTGAGGTTGTCCAGGATCGGCTTGTCGTACTCATCGACCAGCACCACCACGCGCTCGCCGACCTGCGCATGGGCTTCACGGATCAACCCACCGAAGCGCCCGGACAGGCTGCGATGCCCGCCGCTGACGCCGAGCCGCACCTCGTTGTCGGCCAGCAGCTCGGCGATCTTTTCATCGAGTTCCTGCCTGTTGCGCAGCACGCCGTCGCCGAAGCTCAGCCGAATCACCGGGAACCGCCGCGACCAGTCCCAGCCGCGCTCGGCCTCCAGGCCCTTGAACAGGGCCGCGTTGCCCTCGAACAGCTCGGCGAGCGTGTCCAGAAACAGCGACTTGCCGAAGCGCCGCGGGCGCGACAGGAAATAGTGCTTGCCCTCCGCGATCAGCCGCAGCGCGAGGCCGGTCTTGTCCACATAGTAGAAATCGCCCTCGCGGATCTCGCGGAAGGTCTGGATACCGATGGGCAGGGGGCGTCGGTTCATGGCGAAGGATCGGCGTATCGGGACGGAAGCAACGCGCCAGACTCTAGCACGGCTTTGCAACCCGGTGATTCCGAGCTGGAGGGGCCGGCTCCGGCGCGCACCGACCGACTCGACGCTAGCCCCCCGGCGCAGATGCCCCGTCCCAATGCCGCCAGCCCGCCCCACGGGCAAGCGCCGTCAAACCCATCGCTTCGGCACCGAATGCTTGCTGTCGTTCGGGGGCGGGACGCCCCCGCTCCGGCTGGGGCCGCGGCGTCTCGCCGCTGTGGGGGGGCTTTGGGGCTTGGCCTTGGCGCTGTTCGGGGGCGGGACGCCCCCGCTCCGGCTGGGAGCAGCGGCGTCTCGCCGCTGTGGGGGGGCTTTGGGGCTTGGCTTTGGCGCTGTTCGGGGGCGGGACGCCCCCGCTCCGGCTGGGAGCAGCGGCGTCTCGCCGCTGTGGGGCGGCTTTGGGGCTTGGCTTTGGCGCTGTTCGGGGGCGGGACGCCCCCGCTCCGGCTGGGAGCAGCGGCGTCTCGCCGCTGTGGGGCGGGTTTGGGGCTTGGCTTTGGCGCTGTTCGGGGGCGGGACGCCCCCGCTTGCCGCGGCTTTGGGGTTGGCTTTGGCTGTCGGGGCGGGACGCCCCTCCAGGGGGCGTCTCGCCGCTGTGGGGCGGGTTTGGGGCTTGGCTTGGCTTTGGGGCTGTTCGGGGGCGGGACGCCCCCGCTCCAAGGGGAGCGGCGTCTCGCCGCTGTGGGGGGGCTTTGGGGTTTGGCTTTGGGGCTGTTCGGGGGCGGGACGCCCCCGCTCCAGGGGGAGCGGCGTCTCGCCGCTGTGCGTCAGTCGAGCTGGATCGCCGTTGCCATCAGCCTCCACCTTCATGCTACTGTCCCCCAACGCCACCGCCCCCACCGCATCCCTATCCCCCAAGGCCCAGCATCCAGCCCAGGAACCCGCCATGCCACGCCTCTTCCTCTCCCACGCCCACGAAGACATCGCCATCGTCGATGCCCTGCAACGCGCCCTGGAGCAGCAGGGCAGCGAAGAGGACCCCGTCGAGTGTTGGCTCGACGCCCAGAAGCTGCGCGCCGGCGACCGCCTGACCCCGGAGATCAAGCAGGCCATCGCCGACGCCAACGCCCTGCTGGTGCTGGTCACGCCGGCGGCGCAGGGCTCCGCCTGGGTCGGCAAGGAGGTCAAGCTGGCCCTCAAGGTGCAGGCCGAGCGTCGTCGCGCCGGCGAGGCCTACCGGATCATCCCGCTCTGCCTCGACGGCACCCGGCTCGGTGCGCTGGAGGTCCTGTTCGACGACGACCACAAGCCCCTGGAAGTCCGCATGGACAGCGGCCCCAACGGCATCGCCCGCGCCCTGCCGGCAACTGCGCGCCGCCCTCGGCCTGGAGAAACCGAGCCGCCCCGAGCCCAACCCCCAGCCCGCCCCCAAGCCGCTGGAAGAGCTGGTCCTGGAGCTGACCGATCTCGGCATCCAGGTCGCGGACAACAACGTCCGCCGCCCCCGGGCCCGCGCCCGGCTCGTCTACCACCCCGCCGACCCGGCCCGACCGGCGATCTACAGCCAAGCCGACTGGCGCCTGATCGCCCCCATGGGCCCCATCGAGGCCGAGGAACTGGCCTGGTACCTGGAGCGCTGGCCCATCTGGCCCGGCAACCCCTACCGCGAGCGTGCCCATCAGGTCGAGCAAGACCTCATCCGCTGGGGCCAAGCGCTGCACGCCGCCGCGCTGCCCAACGAGCAGGTCGGCAACCTCCTCGACGCCTGGCAGGCCGCCGGCGCCGACAACCCCCGGCGCTTCTCGGTGCAGGTGGACGCCCGCCCGCTGGCCGGCGCCGGCGAGGCCGAGCAGCAGGACGCCCGCGAGGCCGCCACCGCCCTGCTCGCCCTGCCCTGGGAGCTGCTGCACGACGGCAAGGCATTCCTGTTCCAGGGCCGCCGACCCACCCGCGTGCGCCGGCGCCTGCCCGGCACCCGCGGCTACGACCGCCCGCCGCGCGAGCCGCCCATCCGCATCCTGCTCGTCAGCCCGCGCCCCGAGGACGACGCCTGCGGCTACATCGACCACCGCATCTCCGCCCTGCCGCTGCTCGACGCCGTCGCCGCCCTGGGCGAGCTGGTGGCGCCCGACCTGCTCGACCCGCCGACGCTGCCGGCCCTGCGCCAGGCCCTGGAGCAGGCCCGCGCCGCGGGCCGCCCCTACCACGTCATCCACTTCGACGGCCACGGCGTCTACGACCGCCGCACCGGCCTGGGCGGCCTCTGCTTCGAACACCCGGCGGACCTCGACCGGCTCGAAGGCCGCCGCCACCAGATCGTCGACTCCAATGCACTCGGCGAGCTGCTCGCCGAGCAGCGCATCCCGCTGGTGTTCCTGGAGGCCTGCCAGAGCGCCCGGGCCGAGGCCGCCACCGAATCCGTCGCCAGCGCCCTGCTCCAGGTGGGCGTCGCCGGCGTCGTCGCCATGACCCACTCCGTGCTGGTGGAGACCGCCCGGCGCTTCGTCGGCCCCTTCTACGAGACGCTCGCCGCCGGCGGGCGCATCGGCGACGCCATGCTCCGGGGCCAGCAGGCGCTGAAGGACGACGACGCCCGCGGCCAGGTCTTCGGCGCCGGTCAGCTACGGCTGCAGGACTGGTTCGTGCCCGTGCTCTACCAAGAGCAGGACGACCCGCAGCTCTTCGCCGAGACCCCGGCCCCGCGCACCGTCGAGGAGATCGGCAAAGACCTCCAGCACCGGCAGGGCCATCTGCCGCCCCCGCCCGCCACCGGCTTCATCGGTCGCTCCCGCGACCTCCTGGCCCTGGAGCGGCTGCTGCGCAGCCAACGCTGGGCGCTGATCCGCGGCCAGGGCGGCGAGGGCAAGACCGCCCTCGCCTGCGAGCTGGCGCGCTGGCGGCTGCGCACCGGCCAGGCCCGCCGCATCGCCTTCGTCTCGGTGGAGCAGCACAGCAGCCGCGAGGCCGTGGTCGACGCCCTCGGCCGCCAGCTGGTGCCCGGCTACAGCGTCACCCACCACCCGGACCTGGCCCAGGCCATCCAGCCCATCGAGCGCGCCCTGCGCGAGCAGCCGACCCTCCTCGTGCTCGACAACCTGGAGTCCCTGCTGCCCCGCGGCCTCGACCCCGAGGCCCCGCCCACGCTGGTCGCCGAGGCCGAGGGCAGCCTCGCCGACATCCTCGGCCTGGCCGCGCGCCTGCACCCCATCGGCCAGACCCGGCTGCTGCTCACCAGCCGCGAGCCCCTGCCGGCCCCGTTCGACCGCGCCGACCAGCGCCGGGAGCTGCACCGGCTCGGCACCGACGACGCCGTCGCGCTGGTGGAACGGACCCTGAACACCGCCGGCGGCGGCCTGCCCGACGCCGAGCGCGAGGCCGTCGACCGGCTCGTCGAGGCCGTCCAGGGCCACGCCCGCACCCTGGCCCTGCTCGCGCCCAGCCTGCGCGCCCAGGGCGTCGAGGCCACCCGCGGCCGGCTGGTGACGCTGATGGAGGCGATGGACCGGCAATGGCCCGGCGAGCGCGAGCACTCCCTCTACGCCAGCGTCGAGCTCTCCCTGGAGCGGCTGAGCCCGCCGCAGCGCGAGCGCGCGCGGGTGCTCGGGGTCTTTCAGGGCAGCGTCCATCTGGACGTGCTGCGGGTGATGATGGACTGGGACCAAGCCACCGTCGCCGACCTGGCCCAGGCCCTCACCGACACCGGCCTGGCCACGCCGGGGCCCTACGCCCACCTGGCCCTGAACCCGGCCCTGTGCCCCTACCTGCTGCGCGGCCTCGACCCCACCGAGCGGGCGCGGCTGCAGACCCGCTGGGACGGGGCCATGGGGCAGTATGTCGAGTTCCTCCGCCAACAGGCATCCCAAGACAGCGACCTGTCCGCGACCCTGACCCGGCTGGAGCTGGCCAACCTGCTGGCCCTGCTCGACCGGGTCGAGGCGGCCGGTGCGCCCGAGGCGACCATCGGGCTCACGACCTCGCTGCACCAGCTCTTCCAGTGGCTCGGCCGCCCGCGCCTGCTCCAGCGCATCGCCCGCGCCCGCGACGGCGCCGAGCAGGCCCTGGCCGGGCAGTGGTCCCATGCCGCCTTTGAGGCCCAGCGCACCCGCATCGAGCAGCAGCTCGCCGCAGGCCAGCTCCAGGCCGCCTATGCGGCCGCCCGCGCGCTGCTGGAGCGGGCCGTCGCCGCCGGCGACGGGGCCTATGCGGACGCCGACTACGACCTGGCCATGGCCCACAAGCTGCTCGCCGATGTGCTGAAGACCGCCGGCCACGCGGACCAGGCCCTGGCGCTGCTGGACGCGGCCCGGGGCGGCTTCGAGGCCGTGGCGCAGGCCAGGTCCGATCGCGCCGCCGAGCGCATGGCCTCGGTCTGTCTCACCGAGCGCGGCGACTGTCTGCGCGATCTGGGCCGGCTCGACGAGGCGGCGGCGGCCTATGAGGAGGCCATCCGCCGCGCCGAGGGGCTGGGCGATGCGCGGGGTGTGGCCGTCGGCAAGGGCCAGCTCGGCACGGTGCGGCTCCAGCAGGGCCGCCTCGACGAGGCCCTGGCCGCCTACGCCGAGGCCCGCGCCCGCTTCGAGGCCCTGGGGGAGCCGGGCTCGGTGGCCGTCATCTGGCACCAGACCGGCATGGCCCTGCAGCAGGCCGGTCGGGGCGAGGCGGCCGAGGACGCCTATCGGCAGGCGCTGGCCATCGAGGTGCGGCTCGGCGATCGGGCCGGGCAGGCCAGCACGCTGGGGCAGTTGGGCAACCTCTACAACGCTGTCCTCGACCGCCCCGAGGAGGCCTGCGCCTTCTACCGCCAGGCGGCGGAGCGCTATCGGGAGATCGGGGACCTGGCCAACGAGGGCCGGGCGAGCAGCAACCTCGCGGACACGCTGCGCCGCCTCGGCCGCCTCGACGAGGCCCGCCGGGCGCTGGAGCAGGCCATCGACTGCAAGGCCCAGTTCGGCCACGCCGCCGAGCCCTGGACGACCTGGGATATCCTGGCAGTGACATCGAGACCGACGCCGGCAACCCCGATGCCGCCGGCGCCGCCCGCGCCAAGGCCCTCGCCGCCTTCCTCGCCTACCGCCGCGACGGCGGCGAGAACCAGTCGCCCTCGGGCCGCCTCGCGCTGGCCGTCGGCGAGCTGCTCGGCAACGGCCAGGCGTCCGCCGCCGAGGCCGAGCTGCGCGCGCTGGCCGCCGACCCGGCCTGGTCGCAGCACGCCCCCTACCTCGCCTGCCTCATCGCCATCGCCCAAGGCCACCGCGACCCGGCCCTGGCCGAGACCCCAACCCTGAGCTACGACCAAGCCGCCGAGGTGCTGCTGCTCATCGAGGGGCTGGCGGGTGCGCCGACTTCAGTCGGCACGCCGGGCACCGCGGACTGAAGCCCGTAGGCTGGAACAAGCGCAGCGGCTCCACCTCTTCGCGCTTGGGAAAAATCGCTATATCACTGTAATAGAGGAAATTCTCTTAGCCTGCTGGTGGGTCCGCTTCGCTTGACCCACCCTACGAAGCTACGAAGCCCGCGTAGGTTGGGCCGACGAAGGAGGCCCAACGATCAGACGCTTTGATCGTAACGACGCTCCAGCGTCGTTACGCATCCCCCGGCGCTCCAGCGCCGCATGCCGCACGCAGGGATCGCGCCGGCCCACGCCGCCGAGCCTGGCCGCTGGAGCGGCCCGAGACCCGTTGCGCCGCTGGAGCGGCGCAACGATCAATCGGGCTAGTGCTTTGCCGCGAAAATTCCGAGACCGCCCGTAGCTGTGGGAGCGATTTGCAATCGCGACCGCCGCGACGCGGAAGATCGCGACTGCAAGTCGCTCCCACAGCGCTGGTGGCCTCGGGACTTCCGCAGCGGTGCACTAGGGCTACGCCGGGTTCCCGGCAGATGCGCCTGTATCGCCAACCAGTTCGAGTGTGTTGTCGCTGTCGCTGTCGCTGTCGCTGTCGCTGTCGTTGTCGTTGTCGCTGTCGTTGTCGTTGTCGTTGTCGTTGTCGTTGTCGTGATCGAATTCGAGTCCGCGCGCGACTGCGATCACGATCACGATCACGATCACGATCACGACTGCGACCCCGACAGCCCCTCGTTTGCGAAACTCGGGCGAAGTTGTATTAGGATCATCGCCCAGCCGACACCGGCCACGCCATCCATACCCACGAGGAACGCCATGTCTTCTTTCCGCTTCGACGGGGCCGCGGCCCGCATGATCGGCGCGCAAGTCGCCCGCGCCGGGCTGGCCTTGGGGCTGCTGGCCATCGCCTTCGCCGCCTTCGCCGCAGCACCCGAGGGCGACGCCGATGCGCCGGACTGGCTGCAGCTGTTCCTCGGCCTGTTCGGCGGTGTGGCGCTGTTTCTCGGCGGGCTGAAGCTGCTCTCCGAGGGCATGACCAAGGCCGCCGGGGACACGCTCAAGACCGTGCTCGGCACGCTGACCACCAACCGCTTCTCCGGGGCGCTCACCGGCGCCTTCATCACCGGCGTGCTGAACTCCTCCACGGTGACCACGCTGCTGGTGGTCGGCTTCATCAGCGGCGGCATGATGACGCTCGGCCAGTCGGTGGGGGTCATCATGGGCGCCAACATCGGCAGCACCGTGACCGCTCAGCTGTTGGCGTTCAACCTGTCCGCCTATGCCCTGGGGCCGGTCGCCATCGGCTTCTTCATGTCCTCCAGCGCCAAGTCGGACAAGACCCGCTACTACGGCATGATGCTGCTGGGCATCGGCCTGGTGTTCTACGGCATGGGCGTGATGGGCGACGCCATGACCCCGCTGCGCAGCTACGAGCCCTTCCTGGCGATCCTGGAGGGCCTGGAGTCACCGCTGGCCGGCATCCTGGCGGGCGCCGTGTTCACCGCCATCGTCCAGTCCTCCGCCGCCACCGTGGGCATCGCCATCGCCATGGCCAGCGAGGGTCTGCTGGGCCTGCCCGCCGGCATCGCGCTAGCCTTGGGGGCCAACATCGGCACCGCCGTCACCACCGCGGCGATGGGCTTCCTGAGCGCCAAGTCCACCGACGCCCTGCGCGCCTCGGCGGTGCATGTGATGTTCAACGTGGCCGGCACCCTGATCTGGCTGCCCGTCATCGGCCTGCTGGTGGAGCTGGCGGTCTGGATCTCCCCGAGCAGTCCCGCCCTGGAGGGCAGCGCCCGCGCCGCCGCCGAGGTCCCGCGGCAGATCGCCAACGCCAACACCCTGTTCAACGTCATCAACACCCTGGTCTTCATTGGCTTCACCGGGCTGTTCGCGCGCATCGCCGAGGGCCTGATCCCGGAGCGCGAGACGCCGGCCAACCTGATCATCGAGCCCGAGTTCCTCAACGACGCGGCACTGGCCTCGCCGCCGATCGCCATGCAGCAGGTGCGCCTGGAGCTGGGGCGGGTGGGCGACATCGCGGTGGCGATGCTGCGCGACGTGCGCGATGCGCTGAACAACGACGACGTTGAGCGTCTCGAGCAGATCGCCCGCCGAGACGACGAGGTCGACATCCTCGAGGCCGCGATACTCGCCTATCTCGGTAAGCTGCGTCGCAGTCTGCTCTCGGAGCAGGACAGCGCCGAATTCCACCAGCTGGTGACGGCCGCCGACAACCTCGAAAGCTTGGCGGACGTGATCGAGACCGATGTCGCCGGACTCGCGCGCAAGGCGATCGGCCTGTCGCAACGGGGCAGCGACGAGACCCGGCAGATGCTGATCGCGCTCTACGAGTCGACGCTGGAGGCCGTTGAGCTGACGGTGACCGCGATCCGCGATCAGGACCAGAAGGCGGCGGAGACGGTGGTGAAGATGAAGGAGCGCCAGCGCCGGCTCGCCGACGATCTGCTCAGCCGCAAGGCGCAGCGTCTGGCCACCGACGACCCGGACTACATCGCGCTGGCGCGGATGCAGATGTCGTTCGTCGATCAGATGCGGCGCATCTACACCTTGGCGAAGCGGATCAGCAAGGGGGCCCTGCCGTCGGTGTTGGCGCAGAAGGAATAACCCTAGTGCATCGAGGCGAAAGCCCCGATACCGTTCGCCGTCCGCGGCGAAACCGTGTCGCCCTGGAGGGCGACCCTCCCGGAGCCCCGCCACGCCGTCCGATGCGGTCCCCGGCGGGAGCATCGGCGAGGGAGGGTTGACCCGGGAGGGTCGGCCTCCAGGCCGACACGGATCAGCACGCGAGGTGAGGCTGGGAACGGTCCCGCGACTCCCGCAGCAGCTCAGGGCTTGATATAGCCAAAGCCCTCGCCCTGCAGCTTCGACAGCTCGGCGATGCGCGCCTGCATCTCAAGCTTGTCGACACCAACGGCGTTGATGTAGTTCTGGACGTTGCGAAGCGCCCCGGTCTGCTGCTTCCCGCCGTAGTCATTGACCTGGTAGACCACCTTCTGCGGCGCATAGGCGCTGTCGTCGGCCAGCGCCGCGAAGGCCGCCGACCAGAGCATGGCCGCGCAGGCCACCCCGGCGATCAGTCGTGAATTCATGGCCATCTCAACCCGCCAATCTTGCTTAGGATCGGTTCGGAAACAAGTGGCGCAGACGCCCGCTCGCTAAACCTTTTGATTGGCCGTTTCTTGGTTGCGTCTGCACCACTTGTTTCTGAACCTTGACTTTGGGGGTCGAGCAGGCAGCTTGACCCAACCGCGCCTACGCTACCAGTGCGCCAGCAGGCGCCCCTCCTCGACCTTGGTCTCGAACGACTTCAACGGGTGCTTACCCTTGTCGATACAGTCGCCGGTGCGGATGTCGAATTTCCACTGATGCTTGGGACAGGTCAAGGACAGGCCCTCCAGGGCCAGGTGCGGGATGTTGGTGACCTGGTGCGGGCAGTGGGAGTCGTAGACCTTGTAGGTCTCGCCTTCGCGATAGACAAAGACCGCGCGCGCGCCGCAATCGACCCGCTTGACCTCGCCGTCGTCCACCTCGGCGGCGGCGATCACATCGCGCCACTGCGGCTGCGCGTCGATCAGCTCGGGCGAGAACTCGGGGATGTCCATCTCCAGCAGGATGTCGGTGGCCCAGACGATCTTCGCCAGACCGAGCGCCGGGAAGGCCATCAGCAGGGCGTCGATGATCTCGATCGGGGTGCAGCCGTCGCGCAATGCGCGGGTCAGATACTGCTTGAAGCCGCCCTCGGTCTGGACGTGCACCTTGGTGATGACCGAGATCAGGTCGCGCGTCTTCGGGTCGAGATGCTTGCCCGCATCCTTGAGGAATTTGAAATAGTGGCCGAGCGCGTCGCCGCGCACCTGGATGAGATAATTGAGAGCGTCGCTCATGTGCAATGTTTCCGATGCTGATGGAGGGTTTTACCTGGAAGGCACAGCTGCCGACTCAACGCAGTCTCCTGTTGGGTCGCGCCCTTGCGGTCTTGTTTGCATCCGCGCCTTCCAGGTTGGAAAGTCGGGTCCGTCCTGCGCGCGGGCTCCCCGCGGCTTGGCGGCGCGCCGCACCGCGGCACGTTAGCACCAGCCGGGGCCAAGCTCCAGGACCGTTGCCAATCCCCGGAATCGGCGGCTCTCTGCGTTTTCTCCGTGTTGCTGCGTCTCTGCGGTGGGCCAACAGCGGCGAGGGGCTTCCATTTGTGGGTCAACTTGATGACCATGCGCATGGCACGGCCAAACGACATTGGCCTCGGCCCTGGTTCCGTGTTGTGATCCGCATCCCCCGGCGCAGGCCTCCCACGGCCCGGCGCCGCCATTGACCCCGAAGATGACCATCTTCTCCCACGTGACGCATGTCCGCCGTCTCGTCACCTCAGGCCCCCTGCGGCTGCGCGACGACGCGCGGCTGCGACCCCATCCCGATTGACCCATGCCCCACTGGCGCCTCGCAAGCTTTTATCTCTTCTACTTCGGCGCCCTCGGGGCGCTGGTGCCGTTCTGGGGCCTGTATCTGCAGGACCTGGGTCTGAGCGCCGCGGCCATCGGCTCCTTGATGGCGATCCTGATGGGCACCAAGGTGGTGGCCCCGAACCTATGGGGCTGGATCGCCGACCGTACCGGGCAGCGGATGCCGATCGTGCGGCTGGCCTCGCTGCTGTCGGTGCTGGCCTTCGCCGGCGTCTTTTGGGCGCAGGGGTTCTGGGGCATCGCCGCGGTGATGCTGGTATTCAGCTTCTTCTGGAATGCGTCGCTGCCCCAGGTGGAGTCGGTGACCTTCAATCATCTGGGCAGCCAGGTGCAGCGCTATGCCAGGGTCCGACTCTGGGGCTCGGTGGGCTTCATCGCCACCGTTGGGCTGACGGGCCTGCAGGTGGAGCGGCTCGGCACCGCGACCATCCCGTACACGGTCTTGGTGCTCTACGTCGGCATCTGGCTCAGCGCGCTTGTGGTGCCCGACCGCGGCCATGCCGCCGAAGCGGGCGATGCACCGTCGCTCTGGGGCCTGCTGCGCCGGCGCGAGATCGCGTTTTTCCTCGTCGCCTGCATGCTCATGCAGATGAGCCACGGGGTCTATTACGCCTTCTATTCGATCTACCTCAAGGCGGCGGGCTATCAGAGCACCAGCGTTGGCGCCCTCTGGGCCTTCGGCGTGGTGGTCGAGGTGCTGGTCTTCATCCGCATGCACTGGCTGCTGGAGCGCTTCGGCGCCCGGCGCGTGCTCATCGCCAGTCTGCTGATCGCGACGGTGCGTTGGTCGTTGATCGGGTTGTTCGTCGACCTGCTTGCGGTGCAGATCCTCGCCCAGGCGATGCACGCGGCCAGCTTCGGCAGCTTCCATGCCGCGGCGATTCACCTCACCCATCACTATTTCACCGGCCCCACCCAGGGCCGTGGGCAGGCCCTCTACAGCAGCCTGAGCTTCGGCGCCGGCGGTGGCATCGGGGCGCTGGTCGCGGGCTGGCTGTGGGTGCCGCTGGGCGGGGCGACGACCTTCATGCTGGCCTCCGTGGCCTCGGCGCTGGGCGCGCTGGCCGCCTGGGGCTTTGTCGATCGGGGGCGGCGCTGGTGAGCGGTGCCGATCGAGCCATGTTGAGGCCGTGTTACCATTCCGCCCATACCACAACCAGACAGGCGTTATCAGCATGAGGGGCAGCGCATGACGGGAAACGACCAGCCGGGCGGCAGCCAAGCGGCAACCAGCGTCGCGGCCGAGCCGACCGCACCACAACCGCAGACCGTGGAGCACAACGGCGAGCAGCTCGACATCGGCGAACTGCTCGAGGTGCGGGCCGCGTGGCGCGCCCGCATCGCCAATTTCAAGAAGGTGAACCGCCGCGCGGTGGTCAAGCGCCGCGAGGAAAAGTCCCTGAAGCCCTATCAGGCCGAGCTGATCGGGCTGCAGAAGTACCTGGAAGAGACCCAGCGGCGGATGATCATCCTGTTTGAGGGTCGCGACGCCGCCGGCAAGGGCGGCACCATCCGCCGCGTGACCCGCTACATGAACGAGAAGCACTACCGGGTGGTGGCGCTCGGCAAGCCCACCGAGCACCAGCGCACCCAGTGGTTCTTCCAGCGTTATGTGGAGCAATTTCCCCACGGCGGCGAGATGGTCCTGTTCGACCGCAGCTGGTACAACCGGGCCATGGTGGAGCCGGTGTTCGGCTTCTGCACCCCGGACGAGCACGAGAACTTCATGCACGGCGTGATCGGCTTCGAGAAGGACCTGGTGCGCCAGGGCACCATCCTGGTCAAGTTCTACTTCAGCGTCACCAAGGACGAGCAGGCGCGCCGCTTCGAGCGTCGCAAGACCGACCCGCTGCGCCAGTGGAAGCTCTCCGAGATCGACGTCCAGGCGCAGGACCGCTGGGACGACTTCACCCAGCAGAAGCACGACATGCTGCGCACCACCCATACGCCGCATGCCCCGTGGACGATCATCCGCTCCAACAACAAGCACAAGGCCCGGCTCAACGCCACCAAGGCCATCCTCAACACCATCACCCAGCGGTACCTGGACGCCAGCCTGGACTTCGTGCCCGATCCCGAGGTCGTCATCTCCGGTGCCCGCGAGCTGGAGGTTATGGAGGCGCAGATGCTGCGCGAGGAGCGGTTCATCGTCTGAGCATTGCGCCGGCCTCGTTGTCGTTGTCGTTGTCGTAACCGACGGTCCGAGCAATTGCGACAACGACTACGACGTTGACCGCGCCATCATCAAGCTAGCCGATCGAGGCCGATCCACCTCCCCCTGTCTCCGCCCGCCCCTCCCGACCCGCTCTATGACCGATTCAGCGTCAAGCCCCGACAACCGCCCGTCATCAGCCGCCCCTCGCCTC
>CALOBA010000025.1:0-30249 GCA_942491465.1 uncultured Gammaproteobacteria bacterium | reverse complement strand
CCGGTGTCGCGGACACCCTACGGTTCCGGCCCGCAGCCACACTGATGGCGGAGGTCCTCGCCTTTATCACCGCGACTACCGGGTCTATTTCATGCAGCGCGGCACTGTTGTGCAGCGGTGACAAGCGGATGCTGCTAGCCGCCTTGCCCTGCCGCCCCCGGCAGACCCGGCGCCAATCGGATGAGGTCCTCGGGACGATCGATGTCGGCGAGCGCGGGCAGCTGCGAGCAGCACCAGCCGAGCTGCGCCAGGCGCCGACGGGTCAGGGCGGCCACGGCGTCGGTGCCCCAGGGGATGTCGGTGAACAGCGCCGCATCGACGCGCCGCAGGCCGAGCAGGACATAGCCGCCGTCCAGGGCCGGGCCGATGCAGGCGTCGTCGTGGCGCAGGCGCTCGGCCGCGTCGCGGACGTAGGCGGCGTCGAGGCCGGGGCAGTCGGTGCCGATGAGGATCACGGCGTCGGCCCGGGTCAGCGCCTGCTTGGCGGCATGCTGCATCCGCGCGCCGAGGTCATCGCCCTGCTGCGGATACAGCGCCAGGGGCCAGCGCTGCGCCTGCTCGGCGAAGAACGGGTGCCCGGTCGTCGGCGTCACCCACAGCTCGAGCGGACCAACCGGGTCGGCGAACAGCCGTTCGAGCTGCTGCTCGGTCAGCCGGCGGTGCAGGGCCGCGGCGCCGTGGTCGCCCAGGGCCGGGATCAGGCGCGTCTTGACCTGGCCCGCTACCGGGGCGCGGGCGAAGACCAGCACCCGCGTCCCCTGTGGCGGGTGCATGCTCGGGTCGGTCGGTACGCTGCCCATGACCGGCCGATACTCAGTCGGCCAGCGCGCCGGTGCAGCTCGAGCCCTGCCCGGCGGTGCAGCCGTAGCAGTGGCCGGCGACGCTGATCGGCCGATCAGCGAGCCCGGCCAGATCCAGGTCGCGCAGTCGCACGCTGCTGTCGCCGGCGGCGCCCAGCGGCAGGTCGAGCATCTGGTTGAAGTCGCAGTCGTAGACGCGACCGCGCCAATCGACACTGATGAGGTCGCGGCACATCACCGCGCCCAGGTTCTCGTCGCGGTGGGCGGCGCGCAGCAGGGCCAGGTAGTCGTCCATGCGGCCCTGGGAGATGAGCTGGCTGCCAAAGCGCTGGATGGGCATGTTGGTCAGGGTGTAGAGCCGATTGAAGACGACGCCGTGCGTGTCGGCAAGCCGTCGGCGGTAGTCCTGCTCCAGGGCCTCCTGGGGCGGCGGCAGCACCGCGCCTTGGGGGTTGTAGATCAGCGTCAGGACCAGTCCGGAGCCATCCTTGCCGTAGCCCAGGGCGTTGAGCCGTTTGAGCCCGGCGATGCTGGCGGCGAATACGCCCTTGCCGCGCTGGCCGTCCACGTTCTCCTCCAGATAACAGGGCAGCGAGGCGATGACCTCCACCTGATGCGCGGCCAGGAAGTCGGCCAGGTCTGGCTGATCGGGCTCCAGCAGGATGGTCAGGTTGCAGCGGTCGATGACCCGCACGCCCAGGCCGCGGGCGCTGCGCACCAGCGCGCGGAAGTGCGCATTGAGCTCCGGGGCACCGCCGGTCAGATCGAGGGTCTCGATGCGGCCCCGTTGCAGGGCGGCGATGACATCGGCGACGGTGTCGGCGTCCATCTGCTCGGTGCGGTTGGGGCCGGCGGCGACATGGCAGTGGGTGCAGGACTGGTTGCAGCGGTAGCCGAGATTGACCTGAAGCGTCTTCAGCGGGCCGCGGCGGATCGGCGGGAAGGGGATCTCGGTCAGATGGGGTAGGGTCTGGAGCATGGTCGCGTTTCCGTTTCGGGGTCGGTGCCCTGTTGGCGGCGGCAAGACAGGGCAGCGACGTGGCGGTTGAACCGCAAAGGTGCGAAGGACGCAAAGGCTAGGGCGGCGGATCTGCTGCTTCGGCCACGCAGCGCTGGCGGACCTGCCGGATCAGCGCGTCGATATCCTCACACTCGGCCAACGTCTGCGCATGGACGCAGACCCGGGGGGCGTCGTCGTCCAGGCACAGGATGGCCGGCAGCTCAATGGGATGGTCCGGGTAGCGGGCCTGGAACTGGTCGCGATGCAGGAAGGTGCAGTCGATGCCCAGGCCGTCGATGAAGTCGCGCCAGTCCGAGCGCTCCTGGAACCAGCCGTAGGTGATGCGGCACAGGTCGCACTGGTAGGTCTGCGGCGAGAGGATCTTGTGCGCCGCATCGGCCATGGTGTTGAACAGGCCGGAATCGGCGTTGTAGACGAACAGCAGCCTCATGTCAGGTCCTCGCAGGGATCAGCGAGCGGTTTGGTTGGGCGTATCGGCCACCAGCGGCAGCCGCAGCAGCGCCAGCGGACGTTGCCAGGCATCCTCGTCGAAGCGGCCGATGCCGAAACGGATGGCCCGCGGGTCGGGGCGGCAGCGGAGGCTGCCGAGCAGCCGGTCCCAGACCGAGAAGACGGTGCCGTAGTTGGAGTCGGTCTCGTCGCGACGCTCCGAGTGGTGCACCCGATGCATCGACGGCGGCACCAGGATTAGACCGAGCAGCCGGTCGAGACGCGCCGGGATGGCGACGTTGCTGTGATGGAACAGGATGACGGCGATCATCACCGCCTTGTAGACGATGAACACGGTAAGCGTCATGCCAAGCAGGACAAAGACCAGGGCGTTGGCCAGGCTGGAGAGCAGGATCTCCACCGGGTGGAAACGCAGCGCCGTGGTCGCGTCCATGGCGGTGTCGGTGTGGTGCACCCGATGCAGCCGCCAGAGCAGGCCGATGCGGTGATTGGCCCGGTGCCAGAGGTACATCCACAGATCGAACAAGACGAAGACCAGCAGCGCGCCGGCGATCGGGCCGAGGCCGAACCAATGGCGCAGGCCGATGCCAGCGCTGTCGGACCAGGCCATGGCCAGCACCAGCAATGGCGCCGCCAGCGCCCCCGCCAGAGCGCTGGTCAGGCCGATGCCGAGGTTGCGCGCGCCATGGCGCCAGCGCTGTCGGCGGGCGCCGTAGAAGGGCCGCAGCCCCTCCAACAGAAACAACAGGGGCAGCACGATCAGGCCGACCCAGACGTCCGCGGTCATCGCTCAGCCCCGCTGCCGGGCTGTGACTCGTAGACCGCGGCCAGGCGCTCCGGCGGCGTGCCCGCAAGGAACCGCAGCATGCGCAGCGCGTTGCCGAGCTGCTGGGCGAGCATGCCGTTGGCCCGGTAGCGCGCGGCGGAGGTGGTCACCGCCGCCTTGAGTTTGACCACGCGCCCGTGCCGGCGCAGCCGACGGGCCAGCTCCACGTCCTCGAACAGCGGCCAATCGGGCAGGCCGCCTACGGCATCGAAGGCCGGGCGGCGCACGACCATGGCCTGGTCGCCGAAGGTGCTCCAGATGGTCTCGAAGCGCGACAGCCAGCCGTAGAGCCCGAGCAGCCAGTGGCGCTGATCGAAGCGCAGCCGAAAGCAGGTCATCACCACCCGCGGATCATCGAAGGCTTGGTCGATGGCCGCCCCGGCCCCGTCCGGCAGCGCAGTATCGTCGTGCAGGAACAGTATCAGCTCGCCGGTCGCCGCGGCGACACCGGCGTTGCACTGGGTGCCGCGCCCGCGGCGGGCGCGGAGCAGCGACAGCCCTGCCGGGGGCGGTGTCGTGTCGGCCACCCGATCATCGGGCTCGACGACGATCAGCTGCGCCGACGGCAGCCGCCGGCGGACCTGGTCGATTCGCCGCAACAGCGCCGAATCCAGGCGACGGGTCGGGATGATCACGGAGAGCGAGCGCATACGCGTGTGTCCGGACGTAGGCATGGACAGGGTGAGGAGAGCATTCAACCGCCAAGTGCAGGATCGCCCCGACGTTCCTCGGAGGTCTGGCCGAACCCTGTCCCGATCAACCCTGACGAAGGGCTGGCCATCATTGACAGAAATCGACAGAAATCGCCTCAGCCAAGCTCGCCGGCGGCGATCTTCATGCCGAGATCGACGAACGGCTTGAGCAGATCGTTGAGTTCCGCCAACGCCGCGGGATCGATCTCCGGGGCCTCCGGCGCGGCCGGCATGTCAACAGAGGGGACATCCGCCGACGACAGGGGCAACCCGTCGGCCATGCCGCTCCGTGCCTCCAACGCGGCCGGGTCGAACTCGGGGACCTGCGGCATCCCTGGCATCTCCGCAGCCGAGAGTTCGGCTGCCGGGGCATCTGTCGCTACGGACATCCCGTCGGCCATGTCCGCGAGTGCCGCGGCCTGCTGCGGCGCCAATGGATAGTCCTGCTTGGTCAGGGCCGCCGCGAGCTTGACCGCCGCATCGACCGCCTTGCCGGCAAGCGTCGTGCCGCCTTGAGCCTCCAGCGCCAGCGGATCGGTCTCTCCGGCCCAGCTCGCCGCCTTGGCCGCCCAGGCACCGGGGGCATCCATCGGGCCTGCCTCAAGGACCGCATCCAGCTCGGCCTCGGCCGCCGGCGCACCCGCCAGCCAGCCCTCCGCGGCCGCCAGGGCACCGAGGTCTGCGTCCGGGAGCTTGTCGCTGACCATCTTTGCCGCCTCGACCCCGAAGCGCACCGCGCTCTCGTCCTGCATGCCGTTGGCCAGGGCAGCGACGGCGTCCTGGTTGAGGCCCTTGTCCACCAACGCCGCTACGGCCTCGGCGGCGCTCTGCGCGCCGGCGACGGCCGCTTCGCCGGCCGCCGACAGTGGACCGACCTCCGCCAGACCGGGCGAGAGTTCGGGGCGCATGTTGGGAAGCTCTGCGGCGACCATCATCGTCTACCTCAGTTTCCGAGCCGGCGCAGGATGCGGCTTACATACGCCTCGGTCTCGGCATAGGGTGGGACGCCGCCGTAGCGCTCCACCGCGCCCTCGCCGGCATTGTAGGCGGCCAGCACAAGCCGAACGTCGCCGTTGAAGTTGCGCATCAACCAGCGCAGGTAGGCCATGCCGCCGCGGACGTTCTGCTCCGGGTCCCAGACGTTGGCCACGCCGAAACGCTCGGCCGTCGCCGGGATCAGCTGCATCAGACCCTGGGCGTTCTTCGGCGACAGGGCATGGGGGTTGAAGCCGGATTCCGCCTCGATCACGGCCAGGACCAGGTTCGGGTTGAGGTGATACTTCGGTGCCAGCTTGCGCACCATCGCCGCCACCTTGCCTTTGGCGGGGTGATAGCCGATGCGCACCGGCGGGCATTTACTGCCGGCGCGGCAGGCCCGGGCTCGTCTCGCGCGCGCAGCCGGATATAGGTCGCGGCCGTCGCTGAGCACGCAGCCGGCATGCCCGCGGCCCTTCTTGTTCATCATCACCAGCATCTCGGTGGCCCGGCCATGGTCCTGGGCGGCGGCCTTGCGGAACCAGGCTGCGGCCATGTCGCTATTGGCCGCAACGCCACCCTCACCCTTCGCGTAGATCAGCCCGAGCTGGAACTGGGCCTCCGGATGACCGTCACGGGCCGCCTTGCAATAGAGCTTGACGGCGCGGTCGATATTGCGGGCCACCCCCTGGCCCTCACGGTAGGCGAGGCCCCAGCTCATCAGCTTGGCCACGTCGGTCTCGCCGACGATCTCGCGGAAGATCACCACCTCGGCCCGCACCGGCGCGATGCCGCCGAACAGCAGCAGCACGAGCATCGTCCCCCGCAACATTGGGGAGCGTATCCAAAACATAACGGACTGGCCTCCGACATCATTCTGCGTCCAGGGCGGTCTCGACGGCGGCGCGCCGAGCCGGCTGAAATTCTTGTCTAACCAGTGCCCAATTGCAACCCTCCCGAAAGACGGCAGGCGGGCAGCCGGCAAGGTTCTTTCAAGAAGCTGCCGCTATCTTGAGCGACATCATTGGTCAAGATCCCCGTTTAGGGCAGCATTTCCAAGCTGAAATTTGGGCCTCAGGGACGAACAGACCCGACGCCTAGACAACCGGAGCGACTCTTCAATGCGAACCACCCAAGGCATACTGCTCTGTTCCCTGCTGATGGCCCTGACGACGTCGGCCATGGCTCGGGACAACTGGCCGACGCCGCCGGCCGAAACGGTCTTTCCACCGCAGGTCTCCGGCCCGCTGCAGGGCGGCACTGCGGACCACACCAAGTTCGACGAGCTGAAAGGGCCGTTCAGCTCCGGCCCCGAGGTGACCAAGGCCTGTCTCGGCTGCCATACCGAGGCCGGCGATCACTTCATGAAGAACATCCACTGGACCTGGTCCTACGACAACCCGGACACCGGCCAGCAGCTCGGCAAGCGCCACCTCATCAACAACTTCTGCACCAATGCCCGCGGCAACGAGGGCATGTGCGCCCAGTGCCACGCCGGCTACGGCTGGAAGGACGAGAACTTCGACTTCACCGACGAGACCAACATCGACTGCCTGGTCTGCCACGAGACCACCGGTGACTATTACAAGACGCCGAACTCCCTGGGCAGCCCCGCCTGCTCGGTGATGTTCGAGGGTAAGCCGCCGATCGACCTGGCCGCGGCGGCCCAGAGCGTCGAGCTGCCCGAGCGACGCAACTGCGGCACCTGTCATTTCTTCGGCGGCGGCGGCGACAACGTCAAGCACGGCGACCTCTCATCTGCACTGATCAATCCGCCGCGCACCCTCGACGTGCATATGGGCGAGGACGGGCTCAATTTCGCCTGCACCGCCTGCCACATCACCAATCGCCACGTCTGGGCGGGCAGCCGCTACAAGGTCGTCTCCAAGGACACCGAGGGCACCGGCAAGCCGGGGCAGCGCACCGACGTGGCTACCTGCGAGTCCTGCCATGGGCTGGCACCGCACCCGGTGGATTCGCTGGCCAACTTCAAGCTCAACGACCATGTCCAAAGCGTCGCCTGTCAGACCTGCCACATCCCGGAGTTTGCCCGCGGCGGCGTCGCGACCATCGTCGACTGGGACTGGCGCACCGCCGGCAAGACCCGCGACGGCGAGGGCTATCACGAGCACGGCTATATCCAGGGCAACGGCGAGCACCGCTACACCTACAAGTCGATCAAGGGTGACTTCACCTACGACGAGGAGATGGTGCCGGAGTACTTCTGGTTCGACGGCCAGATGGTCTACACGACCATCGACACCAAGTTCGATCCGGACGCCGAGTCCATCGACATCAACGGCTTCACCGGCTCGCGCGAGGACCAGCGCTCACGCATCTGGCCGTTCAAGCGCATGCACACCTGGATGCCCTACGACAAGGTCAACGGCACCCTGGTCTACAACTACCTCTGGGGCGAGGATGACGCCGCCTACTGGGGCAACTACGACTGGGCCGCATCCGTCGCGAAGGGCATGGCCGACTTCGGCCTGGACTACTCCGGTGAACTCGGCTTCATCTCCACCAAGTCCTGGTGGCCGATCACGCACATGGTGACACCGAAGGAGCAGGCGCTCAGCTGCGACGCCTGTCACACGCCGAACAACAGCCGCCTGGCCTCCGTCGAGGGCATCTACCTGCCCGGGCGTGACCACAATCGCTGGCTCGACATCATCGGCACGGTGATCGTCTTCGGCATCCTCGCCGGCATCATCATCCACGGCCTGATTCGCTTCTTCTCCGCGAAGCCCCAGGAGCACCACTAATGGCAACTCGTCGCGTCAGGATCTTCACCGTCTTCGAGCGCTTCTGGCACTGGGCACAGATGCTGCTGATCCTCCTGCTGCTGGTGACGGGCTTCGGCCTACACGGCTTCCACGACCTCTTTAGCTTCAGGAATGCGGTGACCCTGCACACGGGTGCGGCGATGCTGCTGCTGCTGCTCTGGGCCTTCGGCACCTTCTGGCTGTTTACCACCCGCAGCTGGCGGCATTTCATCCCGACCGTTGAGGGCATGTGGGGGGTGTTCCGCTACTACAGCTTCGGCATCTTCCGCGGCGAGCGCCACCCCTACCGCAAGGCCTACTGGCGCAAGCACAACCCGCTGCAGGCCCTGGCCTACACGGCGCTGAAGCTGATCCTGTTTCCGGCAATCTGGATCACCGGGCTGATCTATCTGTTCTATTTCGCTTGGCGCGATCTGCCCGACGCCACGGCATGGCTCCAAGGCGTCGCACTGATCCACACCGTCTCGGCCTTTGCCATCCTGGCCTTCGTATTCATCCACGTCTACATGCTGACGACCGGCCACTCGTTCCGCGATCATGTCATGCCGATGGTCAACGGCTTCGACGAGGTGGACCTGACGCCGGAGGAGGAGGCCTATCTGGTCAAGGATGAGCCGGAGAACATCCGCTGATTGTCGAACCCAGCGCCTAAGGATAGGCTGAAAAAAGGGGCGCCCAGCGCCCCTTTTTTTTTCCACCGAGGGCATGACCCGAGCGTCGCGGTTGTCTAACCCCTTCTGAAAGCGGTTTGCGTGCGGCAGATGCGGCAGATGCGGCAGATGCGGCAGCATCGATCGTCCTTACGCATCGCCCAGCCGCCCTGCCCCGCCATCGGCATCGACCGCTTCGAGGTCCAAGTAGCGCAGGCAGGACAGCCCCCCATCGCGCACGGCCTTGGCGATCGCCTGCACGGCGCCAACACGGGAAAAGGACTTGCGCCAGGCAAGGGCCACTCGACGGCTCGGCACGCGATCGGCGAAAGGCCTGGTGTAAACGCCCGCTTCGGCCAACCGCTCGGGGGCCGCGGCACTGCAGGGCAGCACCGTAATGCCGACACCGCTGGCGACCATCAAGCGGATGGTCTCCAGCGAGCCCCCTTCGAGGTTGCGCTTTAGCGAGCCGGCCGTGCTGCTGCGCGGCAGACAGCCGGGACAGGCCTCCAGCACCTGATCGCGGAAGCAATGATCCGGCCCCAACAACAGCACGTGCTCCTCGGCAAGCTCGGGGGCCGGAATGGCATCGCGGGCGGTCCATGGATGGGCGCCGGGGAGCAGGACGACGAACCCTTCATCATAGAGCGGCAGCGTGCGAATGCCGGGCTCCTTCAACGGCAGCGAGATCAGGATCAGATCCAGGTCGGCCCGCTTGAGGCGGTCCACCAGCTCCTTACTCAAGTGCTCTTCGATGACCAACGGCATGTTCGGTGCGCGCTCGCTCAACAACGGGATCAACCGCGGCAGCAGGTAGGGGCCGATGGTGGAGATCGCCCCCAACCGGATCGGACCGCTCAGCGGATCGCTTCCCTGTTTGGCGATCTGGACAATGCTCTGCGCCTCCTCCAACACCCGCTGCGCCTGACCGACCACCCTTGCCCCGACCTCGGTCATGGACACCTCGCCGATGCCACGCTCGAACAGGGCAACGCCAAGCTCGTCCTCGAGCTTCTTCACGGCGACGCTCAAGGTCGGCTGGCTGACGAAACAGGCATCGGCCGCGCGGCCGAAATGGCGCTCGCGGGCCACCGCGACGACATAGCGAAGCTCATTCAGCGTCATGACAGGTATCCGATACTGTGTCAGTGTTCATGAAAACCTCGACCAAGGCTTGCCGTAATCCGGCCGAGCTGCTAGAAAGTTGCCCGAGACCCGGCGTAGCCGGGCAGTGTGCGTACCATCAACACCGCCGAGGTGAGCGGACATGGCATCCAGGCGTCCCGCCGACAGCAGCAAGACCGATCGCGAAGGACAACCAGGGGATCACGACGGGGATCGCACAAACGACGCGATTCACCTCCTGCAGGTCTCCGATATGCACCTGTATGCAGATCCCGATGGATGCCTGTTGGGCCAGAATACCCGCAAGACCTTCGAGGCCGTCATCGCCCTGGCTCAGTCGCGGCATTGGCCCCCGGATGCCATCCTGCTGACCGGAGATCTGGTCCATGACGAACAGCTTATCGGCTACCGATGGCTGAAGGATCGCCTCGACCAGCTCGCGGTGCCCTATTTCTGCATCCCCGGCAACCACGACCGCGTCGACCTGATCGCAGGCTATCTGGACCCGCACGCCATCGAGAGCCTGCGCGTCACCCAACTCAAGCACTGGGACATCGTCCTGCTGGATTCATCCATCCCGTACGAGGAGGGCGGCTATCTGTGTCCGCACATCCTGACCGGCCTCGATCAGCACCTGGCGCGGCGTCCCCAGCGTAATACGCTAATCTGCCTGCATCATCAACCGATCCCCATGCAGAGCGAGTGGCTCGATACCATGATGGTCGAGAACCGCGACGACTTTCTCGCCATCGTCGAGCGCCACCCGCAGGTACGCGCCGTCGCTTGGGGCCATGTCCATCAGGCAATGACGACGGCGCGGGGTGCGCTGCACCTGTTGTCGGTGCCCTCGACCTGCATCCAGTTTCTCCCCGGCAACGACGACTTCGCCCTCGATACCGCGACGCCGGGCTACCGCTGGCTCGATCTGCATGCCGACGGGACGCTTGAGACCGGCATCGAGCGCATCGCCGCCTACCCCGACCCGCTGACGCTGACCAACAGCGGCTACTGATCAGATCCGGGTCAGCGCGGGCGTCCATCGCCCGCACCCATCCCGCTCGTCGACAGGTCGATGGGCAGCGTCGTGCCGTCGGCCTCGATGGCATCGGCCAGGTGCCGCAGCCGCACGGCCATCGCCTCCACGCCCTCACCCAGCACCTGCCGCAGCCGCTCCGCATAGGCCCGGTCGATCCCCCAGGCCGGCGCAAACGCCGTCCCTTCCGGACGGTTCAGCGCGAACAGGATGACACCGCGGCGCCCCTGCGCGACCGCCGCCGCCAGCAGATCCAGGTGCTTGCGGGCGCGCGCGCTGCGGGCATCCGGAAAGCACAGCCGCTCGCCGTCGAGCAAGGTGACGTTCTTGATCTCCACCAGGGCATCGATGGCGGTGCCGTGGCCGAGCCCCAGGTCCAGGCGCCCGGCGGGCAGGTCGGCAGGGGCAAACGGGATCTCGCGGCGGACGACGCTGTAGCCATCCAAGCCCGGGATGCGCCCCTCGGCGATCGCCTCGGCCAGCACCGCATTCGGGCGCATCGTATTGACGCCGACCCAGCCTGCGCCCATGTCGACGCGCTCCAAGGTCCAGGCCAGCTTGCGGCGGGGATTATCGCTATGGCTGAGCTGCACCGCAGCACCGGGCTCCCAGCAGCCGGCCATGCTGCCGGTGTTGGGGACATGGGCCTTGACCATGCACCCGTCCGGCAGCTCAACATCGGCAAGAAAGCGCTGATAGCGGCGCAGAATTCGGCCGTCTTGGAGCGGGGGGAGCTTCAGCGCCGATGCCTCAGCCGGTGGTGAAGCCCGAGATCTTGCGATGGTCCACCGCCTCGCAGGCCACACCGGTGACCTCGGCTTGGGCCGGCCCATGGCTCAGCCATTGACGCATCGCAGCGACGGCCTCGATGCTGCCGCAGGCCAGCACCTCAACCCGCCCATCGGGCAGATTGCGCGCGTAGCCGCTGACGCCATGGTTCAGCGCCTGCTCCCGTGCCGAGGCGCGAAAAAACACCCCCTGTACCCGCCCGGCGACGGTGCATCTGAAGCAGACCCGGTGTCTTGCCTGGTCATCGCTCATGGTCTGACTCCTCGCGTTGGCTTGGCTGTGGTCCTAGGCTCACTGGGTGACGGCCCGCTTGTAGCGGGTGAAGGTGGTCTGCTTGTAGGCCCCGTCGACCACGTAGCGTCCGAGCTGCATAAACTCCGACGCATCGCGGGTGGCCCCGGTATAGCGCGCTATCAGGTTGCCGTCGAGGTCGAAGAAGGCGAACACGGGCGTGGCGCGGACGCGAAACTGCTTCAGCGCAAACGCCTTTTGGGTCATGGCGTTGCCGGTGAAGTCGGTCACCTCCAGGTCGCCCTCCACATCCACGGGAAAGATCAGGAAGTGCTCGCGGAAATACGCCTGGACCTCGGGCCGATTCAGCACCGTCGTCTTCATGCGGTGACAAAACGGGCATTCATCCATCTCGAACATCAGCAGGATGCCGGACTTGCCGTCATCTCGGGCCGTTTCCAGCTCTTCGGCAAAGTCCCCGAAGGTCTGGTCGAAGAATGGTTGGGCATCAGCGGGCTCGGCGCTAGGCGCGGCAACCGCCATGGTCAGCAGCAGGATAAACAGGATCGGGGACAGGCGCGGGCGCATCGGGATACTCCGTCGTTGGCAATGGGGGGATTTTGCGCAGATCGACCGAAGTTTTCAATCCGCGTCAGCGGCTGTAGCCCTTGTCGGCGTCGGACTTCAGCAGATCGGCGAAGCGACGGATGAGTTTAGGACGCTCCAGCAGCATCTTCAGCGTGCGCTTGCGGGCGTTCTTGACCAGCGCGGAGGGGTCGAAATAGGCCTTGGCGTTGGTCACCGACAGCACAAACGGCGGCTTGCCCTCGCTGGCCAGCATCCAGCTCATGACCAACGCGCCCGTGCGATGATTGCCCTCGATAAAGAGCTGCGGCTGGCTCAGGATCTGGATGTAGACGCCGGCGGCCCGCCGCCAGACGGACTCACCTTGCATGACGCGGGTGCGACTGACCAAGGCCTCGATGCCGCCATCGCCGTGGTCGTAGAAGCGCGTCGCCGTGGCCTTGACCTGCTGGCGGCAGTCGGGCCGCGTTTCGGCCCCCTCGCCGCAGAGGACCAAGTGGTTGAGACGCAGCAGACAGGGTGAGTCGCCGATGCGGAACGGGCCCCGGCCCTCGGCCAGCATCCGGTCCACGGCCGCGTAGCCGAGCAGCAGATGGTCGATCACCTCGTCGCTGAGCGCGTCCCGAGGCGTGGTCAAGGTCCGATTGATCTGCTCGAAATCGGCCTGGACCGCGCGCAGCGATGCCGCGATCTCGACCAGGTTCAGGCGTCTGGGCTTGGACATGATGGTTGGTGGGAGCGCTTCCTGGCCATCGCTATCGGCATCGGCATCGCAGCCGACCAGGGCCCTGGCCCCGACTTCACCGCAGATACCGAGACGTGATGGCGCGCGGCCGCCGCCAGCCGATCCAAGCGCAACCCCTCGACGACCTCCTGACCAGCGCCGTCAGCTGAACTCACCGGCGATGTAGTCGCGGGTCAGGGACTCACGCGGGTCTTGGAAGATCTGCGCCGTCGGCCCCATCTCCACCAGGTACCCGGTACGCCCGCCCCTGGAGATGTCCACCGAGAAGAACGCCGTGGTGTCGGCGACGCGGGTGGCCTGCTGCATGTTGTGGGTGACCAGCGCGACGGTGTAGTTCTCCTTCAGCTCCAGCATCAGTTCCTCGACCTGACGCGTCGCGATTGGGTCCAGGGCCGAGCAGGGTTCGTCCATCAGCAGCACGTCGGGCTCGGTGGCGATGGCGCGGGCGATGCACAGGCGCTGCTGCTGACCACCGGACAGCGACAGGCCGCTGTTCTTGAGCTTGTCCTTGACCTCGTTCCAGAGCGCCGCCCGACGCAGGGCCTTCTCCACGCGCTCGTCCAGGTTGCCACGCACCTTGTTCAGCCGCAGCCCAAAGGCGACGTTGTCGTAGATGCTCATGGAGAACGGATTCGGCTGCTGGAACACCATGCCGATGTAGCGGCGCACCACCACCGGGTCCACCTTCTTCGCGTAGATGTCCTGGCCGTGGTAGATCACGCTACCCTCGAACCGGAACACGCTGATGAGGTCGTTCATCCGGTTCAGGCTGCGCAGCACCGTGGACTTACCGCAGCCCGACGGGCCGATGAAGCCGGTGATCTTCCGCTTCTCGATGGGCACGACGCTGTCGCGCACGGCGAGAAAGCTGCCGTAGAAGATCTTATCGACGTTGCAGTCGATGATGGTGTCTCCGGCGGGCTGGAAGGGCTCCGCGACAAACAGCGTCTCGGCGGTTGTATTCATAGTCGTCATCTCTTGGCCTAGACCTTCGGCTGCCCGATCAGCCGCGCCAGGATATTGAACACGAGCACGATCAGGACCAGCACCAGCGAGGCGGTCCAGGCGAGCTCGATCTGATTCTCGAACGGCATGCCCGAGAAGTTGTAGATCAGGATGGACAGCGATGCGGTGGGCTCCATCAGCTCGCTGATGTAATAGTTGCTGAACAGTGCCGTGAACAGCAGCGGCGCGGACTCTCCGGCGGCGCCGGCGATGGCCAGCATGACGCCGGTCAGGATGCCCGGCAGCCCGGTGGGCAGGACCACCTTCCAGATGACCTGGGTGCGGGTGCAGCCCATGCCGTAGGCGGCGTCCTTCATCCGCTGCGGCACCTGGGACAGGGCCTCCTCGGCGGCCAGCACCACCGTCGGCAGCATCAGTACGGCAAGCGCCAGACCGCCCGCCAGGGCGGAATAGCCGAAGCTGATCACCAGCACGGCATAGACGAAGACGCCGGCCAGGATCGACGGAAAGCCGGTGAGCACCTTGGCCAGGAACCGCGAGATGGTCGCCGTGCGGCTGTCCGGGTCGAGCACGCCGAGGTGGATCGCCGCCAGGATGCCGATGGGCACGCTGATGGCACTGGCGATGCCGACCATGATGAGCGTGCCGACGATGGCGTTGCCGATGCCGCCGCCCATCTCGAAGCCGGCCGGCGGCAGGCCGGTCAGCACCTCGCCGAAGTCGGCCCCGAACAACCGGGTGCCGCCGCGGACCAGCAGCATATAGATGACCGACAGCAGTGGCACCGCCGCCAGGATGGCCGCGATCCAGGTCAGGTAGGTCAGGATGGTGTTCTTCAGCGCCCGGGCATCAAGGCGGTGCTCGAGGTTCGGTCGCTCGCGGACATCGTCGGCGGTCATGGTCAGATCGATCTCGCTCATCGCTTACCCTCGAACTTGCGCATGGTGTATTGCTGGATACCCAGACCCGCCAGATTGACCAGGAAGGTGATCAAGAGCAGGACCAGCGCGGCGTACATCAGCGCCTTGACCTCGATCGGCCCGGCCTCGGGGAAGCTCGATGCCAGCAGCGAGGCCAAGGTGTTGGCCGGCGCGAACAGCGACAGGCTGATCTGGTTGCTGTTGCCGATCAGCATCGCCAGGGCCATGGTCTCGCCCAGCGCGCGGCCGAAGCCCAGCACCAGGGCGGCCAGCAGACCGGAGGAGGCGGTGGGCAGCATGACCTTCACGATGGCCTCCCACTTGGTCGTGCCCATGCCGTAGGCGGCCTCCTTGACCTTGTAGGGGATGCGGCGGAAGGCATCCACCGAGATGGCCGCCACCGTCGGCAGGATCATGATCGACAGCACCAGCGCGGCCGGGGCCAGACCCGGGCCGCTCAGATCGGTGCTGAACCAGGGGATCCACGAGAACTGGTCGTGCAGCCAATTGGCCACCGGCCGGATCAGCGGGATCAGCACATAGATGCCCCAGAGGCCGTAGACCACCGACGGGATCGCCGCCAGCAGCTCGACGATGGTGCGGAACACCGTCGCCAGGCGATGGTGGATGAAGTCCTGGGTCAGGAAGATGGCGATGCTGATGCCGAACAGGCCGCCGATGAGCAGGGCCAGCAGCGAGCTGTAGAGCGTGCCCCAGATCTCGGGCAGGACGCCGAATTGCTCTTTGTTGACGTCCCAGGTCGTCCCGACCCAGAAGCCGAGACCGTAGTCGGCGACGGCCGGCAGCGCCTTCTTGCCGATCTCCCAGAGGATGAAGGCGACCAGGACGACGATCGCCAGGGCGCAGACATAGGCGATGGCCCGGAAGACGGCATCGTTGCCGCGCTCCAGGGGCGTCGGCGCCTGGGTGATCGAGCCGGCGGAGCCGGCCTGCTTAAAGTTGAATTTCGACATAGCGCTTTCCCGCTGTGCGGTGGGACGGCTTCTTCAACGCAGAACGCCGGGACGCGGGACAAGGCCCGCGACCCGGCGCGTCAGGCAAGGCGTCCGTCTACTGGACGAACTCGACCGCCTGCTTGACCTTGGCGATCACCGCGGGGGGCAGCGGGATGTAGCCGAGGCCGTCGGCCATGCCCTGGGCCTCGTCGCTGACGCAGTACTCGACCAGCTGGCGCAGGGCCGCGGCCTTGTCGTCATCCTGATCCTTGTAGAGCAGCAGCCAGGTCATGGTCGCGATGGGATAGGCGTCGGCACCGGCCGGGTCCCAGACCCAGGCGATCAGGTTCGGCACGTCGCTGTTCGGCAGGGTGCCCTCGGGGAACTCGGCGCTGGCCAGCGCGGCGGCACCGGACTCGGGGCCGGGGGCGACGAAGTTGCCGGACTTGTTCTCCAGCATGGCGGCCGGCTGGCCGGTGAGCTTGGCATACCCGTACTCGATGTAGCCGATGGCGCCGGGGATCTGCTTGATCTGGGCGGTGATGCCATCGTTCTTCGGCGCCTTGATCAGCTTCTTGTTGTCGGGCCAGTTCGGGGCCTTGGCCTGGCCGACCTCGGACTTGAAGGCCTCGCTGATATGGCTCAGGTGACCGGTGAAGACATAGGTGGTGCCCGAGGAGTCGGAGCGGACGATGGGGGTGATGTCCTGATCCGGCAGGTCGACGCCGGGGTTGGCCGCGGCGATCTTCGGGTCGTTCCACTTGGTGATCTTGCCGAGGAAGATCTCGGGGTAGACATCGCGCGGCAGCTTCAGCGCATCGACGCCGTCGAGGTTGAAGGCGAGCACGACCTCGCCGGCGGTCATCGGCAGCAGCACGACGCCCTGCTCGACCTGGGCCATCTCGTCGTCCTTCATGGCCGCGTCGGAGGCGGCGAAGTCGACGGCGCCGTTGATCAGGTCCTGGATGCCGGCGCCACTACCCTTGGCCTGGTAGTCGACGCGGATACCGTCGGTCTGCTTCGAGAAGTCCTTGAACCACTTGGCGTAGATCGGGAACGGGAAGCTGGCGCCGGAGCCGTTGAGCTTGACATCGTCGGCGCTGACCGGGGCGGAGAGGGCGAAGAGCGCGGCGCAGCCGGCGGCGGCGGCGAGGCGCAGGGGGGTGTTCAGGGACATGAGGGCGTCTCCGTCAGTCGTTTGGTTTAGGGCACTGCCCCGTTGGAAGCGTCGCCATTCTGACTGTCGGTCATGTCCGATTTATGAATTTTACGTTACCGTTCGGATCTCCCCTCGCCACGGTCGGCGGCGGCAAGGGCGTCGAGCAGGCGCTGATGGATGCCGCCAAAGCCACCGTTGCTCATGACCAGCACATGGTCGCCCGACCGGGCCGCGGCGACGACGCGGTCGACGATCGCTGCCACCGAGCTGTCGATGGCGAGCCGATCGCCCACCGCGGCCAGCGCGGCCGGCGCATCCCAGTCCAGATCCGGCGGGGCATGGACATGGACCCGATCCGCGACATCCAAAGACGCCGCCAGCGCCGCCGCATGCACGCCCATGCGCATGGTGTTCGAGCGCGGCTCGAGCACGGCGATGATCCGCGCCTCGCCCACGCGCCGGCGCAGCCCGACGAGGGTGCTGGCGATGGCCGTGGGATGGTGCGCGAAGTCGTCGTAGACGCGCACGCCGCCGACCTCGCCGCGCAGCTCCATGCGCCGCTTCACGCCGCTGAAGCGGCTCAGGGCCGGGATCGCAAGGTCTGGCCCGACGCCGACGTGGGCAGCGGCGGCCAGCGTCGCCAGCGCGTTCTGAACGTTGTGGTCCCCGGTGTGGGGCCAGTCGACGGTGCCCACCGCCGCGCCCTGGTGGAGGACGGCAAAGCGCGAGCCATCGGCGGACAGCAGATCCGCGCACCAATCGCCGCCGTCCCCGGTGCTCACCCGCGGCGTCCAGCAGCCCATGGCCAGCACCGCGTCGAGGGCGGCGTCGCCGCGGGGATGGACGATCAGGCCGGAGCCGGGGATGATCCGCACCAGATGATGGAACTGGCGCTGGATCATGGCCAGATCGTCGAAGATGTCGGCGTGATCGAACTCCAGGTTGTTCAGGATCAGCGTGCGCGGCTGGTAGTGGACGAACTTCGAGCGCTTGTCGAAGAACGCGGTGTCGTACTCATCGGCCTCGACCACGAACGGCCCTCCGCCGCCGAGCCTGGCCGACTCGCCGAAGGCTTGGGCGACGCCGCCGATCAAGAAGCCCGGCGCCAGACCGGCCTCCTCGAGCACCCAGGCCAGCATGCTCGAGGTGGTCGTCTTGCCGTGGGTGCCGGCCACCGCCAGGACATGCCGGCCCGGCAGCAGGTGCTCGGCCAGCCATTGCGGGCCGGAACAGTAGCGCAGCCCCGCGTCGAGCATGTGCTCCACCGCCGGCATGCCGCGCTTCATCGCATTGCCGACCACGACCACATCCGGGGCCGGCTGCAGGTGCTCCGCGGCGTAGCCCTCCATGAGCGCGATCCCGGCGTTGCCGAGCTGCGTACTCATGGGCGGGTAGACATTGGCATCGGAGCCGGTGACCCGATGACCGAGGGCGCGGGCGAGCAGCGCGATGCCGCCCATGAATGTGCCGCAGATGCCGAGGATATGTAGGTGCATATCAGGTCGCCGGGGTGTCGATCAGGCCGCCCACCAGCACGAAGGAGATCAGGTCGTAGGCAACGGCCACGAAGGCGCCTTGGCCGAGGCTGATGTCGAAGGCGTGGCGCAGGATATGCGCGCTGACCAGGATGCTCCAGACCACGAGGGCGAGGAACAACAGGCCGGCCAGGATGGCCATCATCCCCGGCTCGCCGCCGGCGCCGCCCACCGGCCCCGCCAGCGTCAGCGGCAGCAGCGCCACCAGGCCGATGAGCGTATCCGCCCCGGCCAGCGCGGTCGCCGTCTGCAGAAAGCGCGGGAGCCGGTCGAGGGCGCGCATGGCCGCGAACAGCACCGCGAGCAACAGGACCAAGTCAAGCACGGCCTGCGCCAGCGCCAGCCCCGGGCCGGCACCGGCGGTGATCGACACCAGCACACTGGAGGCAAACGCCGCCGTCAGCGCCAGGCCGAGCAGGGACGAGGAGCCGGGTAGGTCCTGCGGCGCGCGGCGCAGGAGACAAAGATCGATGAAGAAGTAGACGATGGAGGCCAAGGTAGGATCCAAGCCGAGTTGCAATCTCGCCGCATCATACCGGCATGGCCCTTGGTGACAAGGGCATCTGCCGGTTTAGGCGATTGCCGGAAACTTTCATACCCGATGACGCAGGATTGACATTCGCCTTCAAGGACGGCTGGCGGGAGCCTCGCGCGCGCTGTGACCGCCAGCCCGACGCCGAAGGCGGGCGTCAAGACAAGTCAGATGGTATGAAAGTTGACAGCAATCGCCCTACCGCGAGCGCCTGATCAGCACCGCCCCCGCCAGCATCAGCACCGACAGTCCCAGAATCGGCCAATGGCCCCAGCGCGAGAACGGCGTCATCCCCTCGCGCGGCTGCAGCTTGCCGGTGAAGGCGCCGCGCTCAAAGGACGGCACCGTGCCGAGGACGCGGCCCTCGTTGTTGATGATGGCCGAGATGCCGGTGTTGGTTGCACGCACCAGAAAGCGGCGATTCTCCAGCGCCCGCATCCGCGAAAACTCCAGATGCTGGGCCGCCGCCCAGGAGTCGCCGAACCAGCCGTCGTTGCTGACGTTGATCAGATAGCGGGCCTCCGGCAGGGCCTGGCGCACCTGGTCGGGAAAGATGTCCTCGTAGCAGATCGACACCCCGACCTGGTGCGGGCCGACCTTTAGCAGCGGGCGTTCGGCGTCCCCCGGCGTGAAGTCCGACATCGGCACCTCGAACCAGTCGATCAGCGGCCGCAGCTGGGCCTTGAACGGCAGATACTCGCCGAACGGGACCAAGTGACGCTTGTAGTAGCTGTCCCTGGCGCTGCCGAGGCTGATCAGGCCGTTGAAGTAGCGCTCCGGGCTTTCCATGATCGGGATGCCGATGACCACCTCGGAGCCGGCACGCCGGGCATCCCTGGCCAAGGGCTCCACCAGCGCGGTCTCGACACCGTGCAGGAACTCCGGGATCGCCGTCTCCGGCCAGAGGATCAGGTGGCTGCCTAGATTCTCGCGGGTCAGCTCCAGGTGGGCCTGGATGGTCGGCATCAGCCCGTCAGGGTCCCATTTCAGGGATTGCGCGATATTTGCCTGCACCACCGTGGCCTGCAGCGGCGGCCCGACCTCTTCCGTCCAAGGCCAGCGCCCGAGGACCTGGCCCAGGATCCACAGGGCAAACAGCAATAGCCCCAGCCGCTTGCGTCCGTAGTGCGGTCGCAACAGCCAGAGCCAGAGCAGACCCGCGCTCAGCGCAACGCCGAAGCTCACCCCGAAGACGCCGAGCACCGGGGCCAGTCCGCCCAGCGGCGAGTCGATCTGGCTGTTGCCGAGCACCAGCCAGGGGAAACCCGTGAACAACCAGCTGCGCAGCCACTCCAGCAGGACCCAGATCGGCGGCAGGACCAGCAAGGGCGCGACCCAATCGCGTCTGCCGTCGGATGGCGGACTGAGGACCCGCACCAGCAGCCCGGCAATCCCGTAATACAGCGCCATTGCGGCGATCAACAGCACCGTCAAGATGTTCGCCACCGGCACCGACATATTGCCGAATTCGTTCAGACTGATGCGAATCCAGTAGATGCCGACACCGAACAGGCCCAAGCCGAAGGCCCAGCCCACGGCGAAGGCGCCGCCCCGATCCCGCCCGAGCAAGGTCTGATACCAGATCGCCAGGGCGAAGACCGGGGCCAGAAACAGCCCGAACGGCGCGAAGCCGAGCACCGAAACCGCCCCGCTGACCAGCGCCAGCGGCAGTGCGGCGATCAGCGGCAACGTTGGGCGCGATGAAGGAGCGGAGGTCGTGGGCATCGATAGGGGTCCTGGACTAGTCGTCGTACTCGCTCGCCCGTCGGGCATCGCCGCGGACCCGTTCGGCCGGGTAGCGGCGCTCGTTGATGGTGATCTTCTCGTCGGCGGCGGCGAGCAGGTCGACGTCCAGACGCTCCGCGAGGCGGATCAGATAGATCAGGATGTCCGCCATCTCGTGGGCAACCGCAACGCGCTTGGCCTCGGGCAGGCTTCGGCTCTGCGCCTCGGTCAGCCACTGAAAATGCTCCAACAGCTCGCCGGTCTCGCCGGCCAGGGCCATGGCCAGGTTCTTCGGCGAGTGGAACTGCTCCCAATCCCTGGCCTTCGCAAAGGCCAGCAGACGGGCGTTCAGGTCGTCGAGGCTGTCGCTCATGTCAGGCCAGCGCGGGATAGCAGAGATCGAGCTGGGCCAGCGGGCGCGAGCCGCCGCCGGGTGCATAGGCCGCGTAGCGCTGCAGCTCGGCGGCGGCCATCGGTCCGGCGATCTGCTCCAGCTCGGTCAGTCGCGCCCCTTGGCGCACGAGGTAGATCAGATAGGTCTGGCGCAGGGTCTCGGCATCGACCTCGGCGGCGTGGGCGATGCCGGCGTCGATGGCGAGCAGACCGATGCGATGCAGCAGCTCCGCGAAGGCGATGGCCGGCGCGCCGTCCCCGCCATACCAGGCCGGCAATGGCTCGACGTTGGCGAACAGCGCCCGCAGCGGCTCGGCCAGGCGCAGCCGGCGGCCGTCGTCTCCACCCGCGGTGGGGATCTGGACGGTACCGGCCTTCAGGTCGAAGGCATCGGGGCCGAGTCCGGCGGCCTCGTCGGCGGCGACGCCGGTGAGCAGTAGTCCGATGAGTTCACGCTCGGCCTCGCCGGCCAGCTCCCAGAGCGCGGCGACCTCGGCACCGGCGAGCTGCCGGAGCACGCTCGACGGCAGTGCGGCGACCGGCGGGGCCAGCCCCGGCTGCGGCCGGCCCGCTTCGAGCCGAGTCCCGTATCCATCCGCCGCATCGCCGCCGTCATCGCCGCTCCAGACGCGAACGCCGGTGATCGGGGCCGATGCCGCCCGCGGCTTGGCGCGTCCCCCCGCCATCAGCAGCATGAACAGGCTGAGCAGCCCGGCCCCGCTGGCCCCGGCCAGGCTCAAGAGCAGATCGCGCAAATAGCTCGGCGCGATGGGGTCCCGCGGGGGGTACGCCGGCTCGATCACCTCGATCTGCGGATAGCCTTCAATGGCCTTGGTCTCGATGGCCACGCGCTCGCCATCGGTCTTGCGCTGCATGGCCTCCAGCTCATCCAGATCGGCCTTGAGGGTGTTGTATTCGGCGAAGCGATCGGTGAAGCGCGCGGCCTGGCGCTTTTGTTCACTGAGTTCGCGCTGCAGCTCCAGCATCCGGCTGACCGCCACATCGGCGGCCTGCCGACGGAGCCGAATGGAGTCGCGGACACCCTCGGAGCGGATCTGGGCGATCAGGGCCTCGACCTCCTTGAGGCGATTCGGGATCGCGACCTTGTTCGGGTCGTTCTCGATGAACATCGGCGTGTAGCGCTCGTTGAGGCGCTCGAGCTGGACCCGCAGCTGTGCGGCCTCGGCCAGCAGCGACGACAGCTGCGCCTTGGCCGCGTCCGGGACCACCGCCTCGCCGTTCGCCAGCGCGGCCTCCAGGGCCTTGAGTTCGGCCCGGGCCGCCACCGAATCCTCCTCGGCCTTGGCCAAGGCGTCTTGGAGCTTGGCCAGCCGCGCCACCGCCTGATTGCTGCTGTTCTCCAGCGTAACGATATCGTGCCGCTCGCGGAACGCCTCCAGCTCGGCGCGACGCTTGGCGATCTCGTCGGCGAGGGAATCGGTCTGCTCCTCGAGGTTCTGGAGCCGACCGCCGACCTGCACCGCGATCTCGCGCTGGCGCAGGGCTTCATAGGCCCCAAGCCAATGGTTGACCAGCCGCGCGAGCAGACGCGGATCAGCGCCGGTGGCGCTGAGTTCGACCAGGTTGGTCGCGGCAACACCGCCGACGTGGAGGATCGGCAGCAGGTCATCGACCACCGCCAGTTCGGGCACCGGCGCCTCGTCCTGGAGCCGCGTCAAGGTCTCTTCGAGCAGCTCCCGGCCCAGCAGCAGCTGCTGCTGGATGGCCACATGCTGGACGTTCTGGTCGCTGCTGCCGGAGCCCATGCGCATGCTCGGCACCTCGGTCAGCACCGTTGCCATGGAGCGATAGACCGGAGGCCGCCCCAGATTCCAGATGGTCGCCGGGATCAGCACCAGCAGAAACGGCACCAGAAAGGCGAGCACCAGCATCCACAGCGGCTGCGGCGGCGGCGCGGGAGGCTCGTCCGGCGGCCGGGTGATGACCTCGAGCTGCGGCATGCGGCCCGGTCGGGGACCGCCTGCGGCAGCGTCGGGCTGCATCAGCGATTGATGCGGATCGGCCATGGCTCGCGGGTCTCGCTCATGGGGCTGCCCGGAATGCGGTGGTCGCGCAACCCGAGGCAGCCGCGGCTGGGGCGCGGCGACTCAGCCCGCGTGGTAGGGACGGCTCAGCTCGTGCACGGCCGCCACCATGGCCCCGGCATGCTCCGGGTCGGCCTCGGGGTGGATGCCGTGGCCCAGATTGAAGACGTGCCCGGAGCCCGCACCGTAGCTGGCCAGCACCCGGCCGACCTCGCGCCGGATGCGATCCGGCGACGCGTACAGGGTGCAGGGGTCCAGGTTGCCCTGCAGCGCCACCTTGCCCTGAACCATGCGCCGGGCGTCGCCCATGTCGGTGGTCCAGTCCACGCCGAGGCCGTCGCAGCCGGTCTCGGCCATGCGGTCGAGCCATTGCCCGCCGCCCTTGGTGAACAGGACGACGGGGACGCGGCGGCCTTCGGCTTCACGGGTCAGGCCGTCGACAATGCGCTCCATGTAGCGCAGCGAGAACTCGCGATAATCACCGGGAGACAGCGCGCCGCCCCAGGTGTCGAAGACCATGGCCGCCTGGGCGCCGCGGGCGATCTGGGCGTTCAGATAGGCGGTGACGGTATCCGCGACCTTGGCCAGCAGCGCGTGCATCAGCTCCGGCTGGTCGAACATCATCGCCTTGCTCTTGGCGAAGTTCTTGGTGCCGCCGCCCTCGACCATGTAGGTGGCCAGGGTCCACGGGCTGCCGGAGAAGCCGATCAGCGGCACGCGGCCGTCGAGGGCCTGGCGGATGGTGGACACCGCGTCCATCACGTAGCGCAGGCCGTCCTTGTCCTCCGGGTCCGGCACCGGGAGCTTGTCCACATCGGCGGCATTCTTCACCGGGCGCTCGAAGTGCGGCCCCTCGCCCTCGGTGAAGTAGAGCCCCAGGCCCATGGCGTCGGGGATGGTCAGGATGTCCGAGAACAGGATCGCCGCATCCAGCGGGAACCGCTCCAGCGGCTGGATGGTCACCTCGCAGGCCAGCTCCGGGTTGCGGCACAGGTCCATGAAACTGCCGGCCTTGGCCCGCGTGGCGCGGTACTCGGGCAGGTAACGACCGGCCTGACGCATCATCCAGACCGGGGTGTAGTCGACGGGCTCGCGCAGCAGGGCGCGCAGGAAGGTATCGTTCTTGAGCTGGGTCACGTGGTGGTATCCGCTGGGAGGTTATCTGTAGATGGGCCAGGGGCGGGAAAGGATACACCATCGGGCGGCCTCGGCGTGTTGGTCGGGGGCGGATGGCGTAGACTCTGGTGCCGGTAACGATACCGATACCGATCGAGGATAGCCCTTGTCCACAACACGCACCGACGCCTGCCTGTTCTACGGCACCTGTCTGCTCGACCTGGCTCGGCCCGAGGCCGGCCTGGCGGCGATGCGGCTGCTGCGCCACGCCGGGGTACGGGTGCACTACCCCCAGGCCCAGACCTGCTGCGGCCAGAGCGCCTACAACAGCGGCCGGCGCGGGCAGGCACGGCAGGTCGCCCGCGCCCAGCTCGATGCGCTGACCGGGCCGGGTCGCGACGCACTGCCGGTGGTGGTGCCGTCGGCCTCCTGCGCCGGGATGATGCGCACGCAATATCCGACCCTGTTCGCCGGCACCCCGGACCAGTCGCGGGCCGAGGCCCTGGCCGACCGCGTGGTCGAACTGTGCGATTTCCTGCACCGCATCCTGCGCCTGGAGCTGACCGATCAGGGGCCGCCGGTGCGCGTCGCCATGCACCATTCCTGCTCCGCGCGGCGCGCCCTCGGCCCCGGACCTGTGGTCGCTGCCGAGGCACTGCTCGGCCAGCTCTCCGCGGTGACCGTTGTCGCGCACGACCATGCGCACGAGTGCTGCGGCTTCGGCGGCACCTTTGCCGTCAAGCAGCCGACGCTGTCGGCGGCCATCACCGCCGACAAGGCCGCGGCCATTGCCGACAGCGGCGCCGAGCTGCTGCTGAGCCAGGACATGGGCTGCCTGCTCAATCTCGACGGCAGCGCACGCAAGACCGGCTACGGCTATGCCAGCCGACACATCGCCGAATTCCTTTGGGACCGGCTTAGAATTTCGGCTTCTCCGGCGCCTCATCGAACATCTTGACGCTGGCCATGATCTCCTCGCGGGCCTCTTCGCGACCGCCCCAGCCGGCGATGCGCACCCACTTGCCCTCGTCCAGGTCCTTGTAGTGCTCGAAGAAATGGGCGATCTGGTCGAGCAGGTGCGGCGGCATGTCACGGAAGCTGGTGATGTTGCGGAAGCCCTTGAACAGCTTGTCGATGGGCAGGGCAAGGATCTTGGCGTCGTCGCCGGACTCGTCGGTCATCTTCAGCACGCCGATGGGCCGGCACTTGATCACGGAGCCCGGGATCAGCGGGTAAGGGGTGGCGACCATGACGTCCACCGGGTCGCCGTCCGGCGACAGGGTATGCGGCACATAGCCGTAGTTGCAGGGGTAGAACATGGCCGTGGACATGAAGCGGTCCACGAACATGGCGCCGGTCTCCTTGTCCATCTCGTACTTGACGGGCTCGGAGTGAGACGGGATCTCGATGATGACGTTGATCTCGTTGGGCAGGTTGTCGCCTCTGGGGACGCGGGTCAGGTCCATGATGGGGCCTCGGCTCTGATCGGGTAGGGAACAAAAAAAGGCCCCGTCGGGGCCTTTCAGCGGTGCCGGGGATTCTAACCCGGCCTCCGCTCCAGCGCGTTGTCATAAAGCGAATGATCAGTATTGGACGCGACAGGGTCGGCGCGGCTATCCGGTCGTGGCGGCGAGGGGGCCGCGCACCAGGATGATGGCGATGAGCCCGCCGAGCAGCGCCAGCCATAGCCCGATATACAGCGCCCGGGACTGCTTGACCCGGTCCTGCGCGAGCCAGCCCCGCGGACTGACCCCCTTAGCCAGGAAGACCAGCTTGGCCGCCAGCAGCACGCAAACCACATTGACCGCCAGCATCAGCGCCGCGCCCCCAGCCAGCTCCCAGCGGCCGGTACCGAGCAGGACGCCAACGGCCACCGTCGGCGGCAGCAGCGCCACAGCGACCATCACGCCCACCAGCGTCGACGACACCCCGGTGGTCAGCGACAGCACCGCGGCGGCGCCGGAGGCCAGCGCCAAGGCGACGCTGTCCAGGCCGACGTCGGTGCGGGCCATCACCTCGGTGCTGACCAGCTCCCCGGGCCAGAGCAGGCCCAACGCCAACGTCAGCACCAACGCCAGGCCCAGTCCCGCCAAGGCCGTGACCAGTGAGCGCCCGGCCAGGTCGCGATCCCCCAGCGAGGTAGCGAAGGCCAGAGCGATGTTCGGCCCGAGCAGCGGCGCGATGACCATGGCGCCGATGATGACGGCGACGTTGTCCTCGGCCATCCCGATGGCGGCGACCACGGTGGACAGGAACACCAGCAGCAGATAGGTGCCGTCGAGCCTGGCGCCACCGGCGACCTGCTCGTAGAGCTCCTCGCGGGTGGACTGGATGCGGGCGCGCTGCTGCTGCTCGCGGTCCGCATCGGTGGGCTCCGCCCGTGGCAGCGTGGTATCCACCGGCATGACGATGATGCGCAGCGCGTCTTCGCGATCGAGCACGGATTGCAACGCGTCGAGCAGCTGCTGGCGGGCGTCGTCCGGCACCAGCATCCGACAGCCCAGGCGGCCGTCGTCGTTCTCGGGGCCGCACCAGACATCCAGCCCGCCGTAAAAGCGGGCCATGCCGATCAGCTCTTTGCGGTACCGAGCCGGGGCGATGACTTCAACGATGCGCATGCTGGGGCCTTCTGGTCGCGGACGAAGATGCAGGAGCTTGACGCAGGGATCTGCGCTGCGCAAGCCCGTAGGCTGGGTTGAGGTACAAAACCCAGCAATCGCGGCATTGGCAGCCTCTGAAATGCTGGGTTTCGCAAGCTCAACTCAGCCTACGAACTGGCGGACTTGTCGGACATGTTCATTCGCTTAATAGATGCAAAATGCAAGACCCCCGATCCGACCCCAAGACTTGACCCCGTGCTGCTGTGACCCCGTGCTGCTGCCGTGCTTCTATTTCATTTTCCAGTCTTAGAGTGTCCTATTTGGCCCGAAAATGGGCACTCTAAGCCGGAAAACAGCCGGATTGTCGGGCGCATAATCTGATACATCAGGATGTTAGCGTGGTCCGACCCGAACGGCCCCGCCGAACGGCCATCAGCGACGCCGCCGCGGCACGGGCGGTGCCGAGATCGGCTCGTGCGCCTTCAAGCCGCGGTCGCCGGTGAGACCGACCGCGGGACGATCTGGGCGAGTACTCGGCGGCGTCCTTGATCGTCGTGTCTGCAAGGGAAATGCCCTGCGCTGCGAGGTCGGGCCAGGTGTCGGCGAGGGTCTTCAGCCGCTCGGGGGTCCAGAGCGCCGCCGATTGGCGAAGGCAGCCCAAGGGCTGCGGGCGCGCGGCCTTGCGGATGATCTCGCTCAGGGCCGAGGCGAGCCGGTAACGGTCCGTCCGGGCCTGGGCGATGTGATTTCCGGTTTCTATGACCGACGCCAGCGGCAGCACGAGCAGGGTATCGCCACTGTGCTCCGCCTGCTCCAGGCGCGCGGTGACGCGGGCGCGGTCCCAGCGGTCGTCGTCCGGTCCGCAGGTCGCCTTCCCCGGTACGCCGAGCCAGACGCAAAGGATGCTGGTATCGAAGATGAGCGCGTTGCGCATCATTGCACGCCTTCGCGCAGCGCCGCCTGCAGGTTTCCCCGGGTGGCGAGCTGTCCCAGCGAGCCGCCGGCCAGCAACTTGGGTAGCTGTCCGATGTCTTCCAGCGGGGTCAGGCGGCTCGCGCCGGTGGTCGCGTCGCGGTGGGCGACGGTGATGAAGGGCAGCATGGGCAGGCCCGCGGCATCGAGCACGGCGGGGTTGTGGGTGGTGGCCAGGATGTCGATCCTGCACTGCTCGCCGAGCTTGTGCAGCATGGTCAGCAGCTGCTGGGCGCGCGACGGGTGCAGGCCGTTGTCGACGTCTTCGATCGCCAGGATTCGCGAGGAGGGGCATTGCTATGTCGACAAGACGCCGCTGATCGCGCGGATGGTCGATGAGGGGAAATATTACTTCCTGTCGCGACCGCGGCGCTTCGGCAAGAGCCTGCTGATCTCGACGTTGGCGGAGGCCTTTGCAGGCAATCGTGCCTTGTTCGATGGACTCCATCTGGCTGGGCATTGGGATTGGTCCAGAAAATCGCCGGTGATCCGGATCGATTTGGGCGAAGGGGTCATGCGTGGTCGGGACCAGCTTGAGACGGCCGGTCCGTACCGGGTTGCGCGAGAGCGCCGTCGGATTTTGGACTGGCGCTCGAAAGATGCCGAACCGCACCTGATGCTTAGAGAGTTGATCCACCGGTTGCATCGGGATTCCGGCGAGCGTGTCGTCGTGCTGGTCGACGAGTACGACAAGCCGATCCTCGACAACCTGGAGCACCCGGAACGTGCGCGGGAGATCCGTGACGCGCTGCGCTCACTGTACTCGGTGATCAAGATCCAGGATGCGCACCTGCGCTTCGGTTTCCTGACCGGGGTGAGCAAGTTCTCGAAGGTGTCGCTGTTCTCGGGGCTCAACAACCTGAAGGACATCACGCTCGATCCGCGGTTCGCGACGCTATGCGGCTATACGCAGCAAGAGCTGGAGCGCGTGTTCGGGGCCTATCTCGACGGGATCGATCTCGGGCAGTTGCGTCATTGGTACAACGGCTACAATTTTCTTGGTGAGCGGGTCTACAATCCCTTCGATGTCCTGCTCTACCTCGACACCCGGCTGTTGCGCCCGCACTGGTTCGAGACCGGCACGCCGACCTTCCTGATCGACCTGATGCGCCGCCGCGGCTTCGACGCCCCGCAACTGGAGGGCCTGGAGGTCACCGATCGTTTGCTGGGCAGCTTCGATGTCGATGCGATGGAGCCGGAGACGCTGCTGTTTCAGACCGGCTATCTGACCATCCTCGGTGAGCGCGGCATGCCCGGGGCGGCCATCTATCGGTTGGGCTTCCCGAACCAGGAGGTGCGCCAGTCGCTGACCGATCACTTTCTCGCCGCCCTGTCACGCTCCGGCCACCGCCAGGACGGCAACAAGCTGGCCCTGTATGACGCCCTGGAGGCCGATGATCCCACGGCGTTGGAACCGGTGTTTCATGCCTTCTTCGCATCGATTCCCCACGATTGGTATCGCAAGAACGAGCTGGCAGGCTACGAGGGCTACTATGCCTCGGTGGTCTATTGTTACTTCGCCGCGCTGGGCGTCGATCTGATCCCGGAGGACACGACCAGCCACGGGCGCATCGATCTGACCGTGCGCCATCGCGGACGGGTTTGGCTGATCGAGTTCAAGGTCAACGGCGCACCCTGGCCGGGTTTGAGGTGGAGAGCCTTGCGGTACCTTTTTGAGAAGTTACGTAGAAGCACATAAGCACTTGTTGGTTAAGGGCAGAATAACGGCGCTTCGCGCCGAGGCCGGCAAGATGCCGGCGCTCCCAGGCGCCGCTGCGCGGCGTCGGACGCACAATCAGCGGTAGTTCTTGCGCAGTCGCAGAACCTCGGCACCAGGAGAACGGGCGCGCATGCTAGGCAGGGCTGGGCCGATCCACCGGCAAGTACGATCAGCGCGATGACCGCGGCATCGATCCCGCGGGCTGTTGTCCCCCGCGCAACGCGGCTACTATGAGCTGCGCGGATCAGCGCTCACCAACCCGTCATGACAGATCGCACCACGCAGATGACTCGTCTGAAACTCCCCATCGGCATCCAAACCTTCGCCAAGCTGCGTGAGGATGGCTGCTACTACGTCGACAAGACCGCCTTCGCCTTGCGTCTGATTGAGCAGGGCACGCACTATTTTCTGTCACGCCCGCGGCGCTTCGGCAAGTCGCTGCTGCTGGATACCTTGGCGGAGCTGTTCGCGGGTAACCAGGCCCTGTTTCAAGGGTTGTACGCGCATGATCGCTGGGACTGGGACATGCACTACCCGGTGATTCGCATCAGCTTCGGCGGTGGGGTGGTACAAGACCCCGACAAGCTTGGCCGTAAGATTGGCGAGCAACTGCGTATCAATCAGGCCGCCCTGGGTGTGACCTGTAGCGAGCCTGACATCGAAGCCTGCTTCGCCGAACTGATCCGCAAGGCCCACGCCGCCACCGGCCAGCGCGTCGTGGTGCTGGTGGACGAATACGACAAGCCCATCCTCGACAACCTGACCCGCCCCGAGACCGCGAAGGGCATCCGCGATGGGCTGCGCAATCTCTATTCGGTAATCAAGGACGCCGACGCCCACATCCGCTTCGCCATGCTCACCGGGGTGAGCAAGTTCAGTAAGGTCAGCCTGTTTTCCGGTCT
>CALOBA010000024.1:0-32346 GCA_942491465.1 uncultured Gammaproteobacteria bacterium | reverse complement strand
TTCGACGTCGAGACGGTGGCGGCATAAGACCCCGAGCGTGCAGGTCGGACGCGTGCTGCGCCCTCAACGCCGTGTCCGTCCTTGAGATCCTCGCCGCGAATCAGCTACGCAGCAGCACGATCAGCTCCCGCGGCCCGTGCACGCCGTAGGTCAGGGTCTGCTCAATGTCGGCGGACTTGGACGGGCCGGTGATGAGCAGGGCGTTGGTGGGCATGCCGTCGGACCAAGCCTCGGCGGCGATCAGCGCGTGCAGCGTGGAGACGATGCGCGCCGCGTCGAGCAGGGCGCAGTGGATCGGCGGCACCAGCGACAGCAGCCGCGGCTCCGCCGGGGTCGGCCAGAGCACCAGGGAGCCGGTTTCGGCGATGCCGGCGCGGCGGCTGGTCAGCCCGGCGGCGGCCTGGTTGAACAGGGCGTCGCGGTTGGTCTCGATGGGCTGGTCGGCGCCGATCAGCGTCGGGCCGTTGGTGGGCCAGCCCGCGCTCAGCTCGGCGGCCAGCGGGCCGGCGGCGCCGTAGTAGAGGTTGTCGGCGCCGCGCTCGCGCAGCAGGTCGGCGAGCCGGGTCGGCCAGTCGTCGCCGACCGGGTGGACCTGGCCGCGCACGGCGCGCAACGCCTGCTCGAAGCGGCGGCGGCGCTCGGTCGCGTCCCAGTCATAGCGGCGGACCGGGAGTTCGGGCGCGGGGGTCGGTGCGGCCCGGGCGGCGCGCAGTCGCGCCAGGATGCTGTTGCGGTCATCCCTCATCGCTGAATCCCTCGCGCTTGGCCAGCCCGTGCAGGCCCCGACGGGGGAGGTTGGGGGTGTAGCGGCTGTCGGTCCAAGGGGCGAGCGCCCGGGTGAGCAACGGGCCGCTCCAGCGGTAGAGGACGAGCAGCAGGCCGACGCTGAACCGATACAGGCCGGGTCGGGCGTGAATGAAGGCCCAGAGGTGCCAGAATCTGCCGGGCTCGCGCCCATCCTCGACCTGCTCCGCGCGCAGCCGCTCCAACAGCCGCGGGATGGGGATGCGCACCGGGCAGACCTCGGCGCAGGCCCCGCACAGGCTGGAGGCCTGGGCCAGGTCGCCTTGCCGGTCCAGCCCCTGGAGCTGGGGCTCGAGGATGGCGCCGATGGGGCCGGGATAGACGGTGCCGTAGCCGTGGCCGCCGATGCGGTGGTAGACCGGGCAGTGGTTCATGCAGGCGCCGCAGCGGATGCAGCGCAGGGTGGCGCGCAGCTGGGGGTCGGCATAGATGCGCGAGCGCCCGTTGTCCACCAGCACCAGGTGGACCTCCCGCGGGCCGTCGTGCTCGCCGGTGCGGCGCGGGCCGCTGATCATGTTCACATAGGTGGTCACCGGCTGGCCGGTGGCGCTGCGGGTGAGCAGGGTCAGCAGCGGCGGTAGCTGATCCAGCCGGGCGATGACCTTCTCGATGCCGGTGACGGCGATGTGCAGGTCCGGGGCCGTGGTGCTCATGCGCCCGTTGCCCTCGTTCTCCACCAGGCACAGGGTGCCGGTCTCGGCGACGGCGAAGTTGACGCCGGAGATGCCCACCGGGGCGGCGTTGAAGCGCTCGCGCAGCACCCGCCGGGCCAGGGCCGTGAGCGCCTCGATGTCGTCGCCGTCGGGGGCATCGGGATAATGCTGCTTGAACAGCGCGGCGATGGCGTGGCGGTCCTTGTGCACGGCCGGTGCGATGATGTGCGACGGTGCCTCCCCGGCGAGCTGGATGATCAGCTCGCCCAGGTCCGTCTCCACCGGCTCGATGGAGGCCCGGCCAGGGCCGCGTTCAGGCCGATCTCCTCGGTCACCATGGACTTGCCCTTGATCACGGCATGGGTGCCGCGCCGGTGCAGCATGTCGACGATGATCCGATTGGCCGCTGCGGCGTCCTCGGCCCAATGGACCTTGATGCCGTTGCGGCTGCACTGGCGGTCGAGCTGATCGAGCAGCTCGGGCAGCCGGCTCAGGGCATGGTCGCGGATGGCCTGGCCCTGATCGCGCAGCCGCTCCAACTCGTCGGCGTCGGGGAAGGCGGCCTGGCGCTTGGCGATGAGCCCGTCCATGGCGCGGCGGATGTTGCCGCGGGTGGCCTGGTCGGCCAGGGTTCGGTCGATGCGATAGCGAAGGGTGGGCGGCTGGTCGGACATTGCACGAGGCTCGGATGGCGGCGGGGGGGGCGGGCCGACTTTAGCACGGGGTTGGGCTGGGGGACGATGGGGTGGGGATATCGATGCCGATCACGACCACGACCACGACCACGACCACGACCACGATCGCGATCGCGATCGCGAACCGTCTCGCCATTTGCGGGGGCTGCGCTTGGCACACCCTGGCATCGCGCAACCCTGCGGCCCTACTCGAAGCCATCGCCTCAGCACAGGTCCAATCACCATGGGCTTCCCCTACGGCATCGCGAACTTCCAGACCATCGTCGAAGATGGCGACTTCTACATCGACCGTACCGATCGGATCGGGCGCATCGAGACAATGGGCCGGCAGCTCCTGCTGCTGCGCCCGCGCCGCTTCGGCAAGTCCCTGTGGGAGCGGCTTCCAGCCGCGAACGGCGTTGGGGGAACTGCTCGGCCCGCTGCCCGCCGCATCCCCGTCGCGGCGTCGCGGCTGGAAGCCGTTCCCACGGCGGGCGCACTCCCGCATCGGCAGCACCGCCCGCCCGCCAGCCGCCGAAGCGCGTTCAGACACCCGCTACCACCTGATCGACCCCAGGCTCCGGGAGAAGGGCTATGCGGACACCATGCGCTACGACGTCACATACGTCTTCTCCACCAACGGCCACAAGTACGCCGACTTCCACCGCGTAAGCAAGAAGGCGCAGGACTTCGATCGCTGCTCGCCCAGCCCCGAGCTCAAGGGCCTGCGCAGCCGTGCTAGAGTCCTGTGTATCGCTTCCGAACCGCCGAGCCCAGCCTTCGCCATGACCCGACACGCCCTGTCCATTGGCATCCAGACCTTTCGCGAGATCCGCGAGGGCGATTACTACTACGTGGACAAGACCGGCCTTGCGCTGCGGCTGATCGCCGAGGGCAAGCACTATTTCCTGTCGCGCCCGCGACGCTTCGGCAAGTCGCTGTTTCTAGACACGCTCGCCGAGTTGTTCGAGGGCAACGCGGCGCTGTTTGCGGGGCTTGAGGCCGAGCGCGGCTGGGACTGGTCGCGGCGCTTTCCGGTGATTCGGCTGAGCTTCGGCGGCGGGGTGGTGCAGACGCGCAGCGAACTGGACCGACGCATCCTGGCGCTGTTGCGCAAGAACCAGGAGGCGCTTGGGGTCGACTGCCGCGATCAAACCGACATCGCCGGCTGTTTCGCCGAGTTGATCGCGGGCGCCCATGCCGCGACCGGCGAGCGCGTCGTGGTGCTGGTGGACGAATACGACAAGCCGATCCTGGACAACATCACCGACCCGGACACCGCACGGCAGATGCGCGACGGCCTGCGCAACCTCTACTCGGTGATCAAGGACTCGGATGCGCACATCCGCTTTGCCTTCCTCACCGGGGTCTCGAAATTCAGCAAGGTCAGCCTGTTCTCGGGGCTGAACAACCTGATCGACATCACCGTGGACGCGCGCTATTCGGCGCTCTGCGGCTATACCGAGGCGGACCTGGACCAGGTCTTCGCGCCGGAGCTCGACGGGCTGGATCGCGAGCAGATCCGCGCCTGGTACAACGGCTACAACTGGCTCGGGGAGGCGGTCTACAACCCCTTCGACCTATTGCTGCTGTTCAGGAACCGCCTGTTCCAGCCCTGGTGGTTCGAGACCGGCACGCCGACCTTTCTGGTCGATGTGCTCACCGAGCGCGGCTACTTCACGCCGGAGTTGGCCCGGGTGCGGGCCTCGGAGGCCTTGCTCTCCGCCTTCGATGTGGACCATCTGGCCCCCGAGGCGCTGCTCTGGCAGACCGGCTATCTGACCTTCACCGGCTCGCGCCGGATCGGCGCCCGCCTGGAGTACAGCCTGGGCTATCCGAATCTGGAAGTGGAATCCGCGCTCAACGATGCCCTGCTCAAGGGCCTGATGGGCGATCCCATGCAGGCGGAGCGCGCCGTCAGCCGCCTCTACGACATCCTGGTCGCCGCGGATCTGGATGCGCTTCGCCAGCACATCGTCAGCCTGTTCGCGGCCATCCCCCACCAATGGCACGACGGCAACCCGATCGATCGCTACGAGGGCTTCTACGCCAGCGTCTTCTACAGCCACCTGGCCACCCTCGGGCTCGACCTGGCCTGCGAGGACGCCAGCAGCCACGGCCGCTCTGGATCTTCGCCTGCGCTTCAACGGCCGGCTCTGGCTGTTCGAATTCAAGGTGGTGGAGCTGGCCCCCGAGGGTGCCGCCCTGGCGCAGATCAAGGACCGGGGCTACGCCGACAAATACCGCGCCGAGGGGTTGCCGATCCACCTCGTTGGCATCGAATTCAGCCGCCGGGAGCGCACGCTGGTGGGGTTCGATGTCGAGACGCTGGGGGCATGAGACCGAGCGCGCAGGTCGGAACGCGCGTTGCGCCCTAGACGCTGTGTCGTCGCCGGATGCCTAGGCGAAGCGATGGGTGTCGGCGCGGCCGGGATCGCTGTGGCCGGCGGTGAACTGCACGACCACATCCTCGTCGACGATCAGGTCGTCGCCGGCGTCGCCGGCGTCGGCGGTGGGGGCGACGTTGACGACGGTGACGGTCAGCTCATCGGTGTCGCTGCCGCCGTTGTCGTCGGTGACCGTGAGGGTGACGGTGTAGCTGCCGTTGTCGGTGTAACTGTGGGTAGGGGTCGGCGTGTCGGTGGCCTGGGTGCCATCGCCGAAAGTCCAGCCGATGGTGTGATTGTCCGTGGTATCGAGATCTACGAAGCTGCCATGGAAGCTCGCGGTCGCGCCCTCCTGACTTGACTGATCATTACCTGCGTCAACCTGTCCTGCACCCTCGCCTGGCGCCATGCCCAGCCGTCGCCCTTGCTGGACCTGGAACCGCCCGCTAGACTCCCGCCATGCGCCATCCCATTGACCCCAAGGTCGATTGAGGCAAGCCATGAGCACCCTGACCACCTTCTCCGAGAAAGAGCGCGCCTATCACGCCTACAAGGCGCGTTTGGAATACCAACGCGTCCAGCGCGCCATGCAGCAGGACATGGAAGAGCGCACCCAGGCGTTGGACCAGGCGCGGGCCGAGCTGAGCCGGGTGCAGGCCGAGGCGGGTCAGGCCCGCGCGGCCGAGGAGCAGGCCCGCGAGGCCGAGGAGCAGGCCCGCGTGGCCGAGGAGCAGGCCCGGGCGGCCGAGGAGCAGGCCCGAGCGGCCGAGGAGCAGGCCCGAGCGGCCGAGGAGCAGGCCCGAGCGGCCGAGGAGCAGGCCCGAGCGGCCGAGGAGCAGGCCCGAGCGGCGGAAGCGCGGGAGCGTGCAGCCAAGGAGCAGGCGCACGCTGCCGAGCAGCGTGCGCTTGCCGAGTTGGAGCAATTACGACGTCGATTGGACGGGCGGCAAGAACCTAAGACCTAATCGGCTCGTCGTCGCGCGGCTGGCCGGGAACGCCGGGTTTCCAGCCGGCTCGGTGCCGTCGCGGCGCGATGCCTCGTCGGCGGCGTAGGCGGTGGTATGAGGGCGAATGCTCGGTGGACCGTCGAGCGTCAGGGCATGGGCGATCGCCCAACTCCGGCCTGGGTGTTCGCGCGCCGGGGGCATTGAGCCCCCGGCGCGCGATGCCGGCTGTTAAGGCGGTGGTCCCGGTCGGGGCCGGCTTGCGGTCCTAGTGCTTTGCCGCGAAAATTCCGAGACCGCCCGCAGCTGTGGGAGCGATTTGCAATCGCGACCGCCGCGACGCGGAAGTCGCGACTGCAAGTCGCTCCCACAGCGCCAATTGGGCATGCCGGCGGTCTTGGGACTTCCGCAGCGGTGCACTAGGCACTCATGGGGGATCGCTTATGCCCCTTTGCGACCGCTGAACAGCAGCGCCGCCACGTCCTCGAACCGGCTGACGAAGTGGATGGTCAGGCCCTTGCGGACATGCTCCGGCACCTCGTCGTACTCGCCGCGGTTGTCCTCGGGCATCAGGATCTCCTTGATGCCGGCGCGGCGGGCGGCGATCAGCTTCTCGCGCACGCCGCCGATGGGGAAGACCTCGCCGGTCAGGGTCAGCTCGCCGGTCATGGCGATGCGGCGCACGGGCTTGTTGCGGGCCAGCGAGAGCAGGGCGGCGGCGATGGTGATGCCGGCGGAGGGGCCGTCCTTGGGGGTGGCGCCGGCGGGGACGTGCAGGTGGATGAAGGCCTTCTCGAAGAAGGTCGGGTCGGCGCCGAACGCCAGCGCGTGGCTGACCACGTAGCCGTAGGCGATCTCGGCGGATTCCTTCATGACGTCGCCGAGCTGGCCGGTGAGCTTGAAGCCGCGGGTGTATTCGTGGGTGCGCACGGCCTCGATGGACAGCGTCGCACCGCCCATGGCGGTCCAGGCCAGACCGGTGACCACGCCGGGACCGGAGAGCTTGCGCTCGTCGCGGAAGACCGGGCTGCCGAGGTAGGCCTTGAGCTCGTCCGGGGCGACGGTGATGGGCGTCTCGGTGTCCTCCAGCATCTTGACCGCACTCTTGCGTACGATCTTGCCGAGCTGCTTTTCCAGCCGGCGCACGCCGGCGTCGCGGGCATAGCCCTCGATCATCGCCCGCAGGGTCTTGGTCGGGACCTTGACCGCGCCCTTGTCCAGACCCGCCCGGTCGAGCTGACGCGGCAGCAGGTAGCGCTTGGCGATGGCCAGTTTCTCGTCGGCGATGTAGCCGGACAGGGTGATGACCTCCATACGGTCGAGCAGCGGCTTGGGGATGCTGTCGGTCTGGTTGGCGGTGGCGATGAACAGGACCTTGGAGAGATCGAAACGCAGGTCCAGGTAATGGTCGAGGAAATCGACGTTCTGCTCCGGGTCGAGCACCTCCAGCAGGCTTGAGGCCGGGTCGCCGTGGTAGCTGGCGCCGATCTTGTCGATCTCGTCGAGCATGATCACCGGGTTGGCGGTGGAGGCGTCCTTGATCGCCTGCAGGAACTTGCCCGGCATGGCGCCGATGTAGGTACGCCGGTGGCCCTTGATCTCGGCCTCGTCGCGGATGCCGCCCACCGAGAAGCGGTAGAAGTGCCGGCCCAGGGCTTTGGCGATGGAACGACCGACGGAGGTCTTGCCGACGCCGGGAGGGCCCACCAAAAGGATGATGGAGCCGGCGATCTCGCCCTTGTGGATGCCGACGGCGAGGAATTCCAGGATGCGCGACTTGACGTCATCGAGGCCGTAATGGTCGCGATCGAGCACGCGGCGAGCGCGCTTCAGGTCGAGCTTGTCTTTGGAATGGATGCCCCAGGGCAGCAGCGTGATCCAGTCCAGATAGTTGCGCGTGACCGCGTATTCCGGCGAGCCGGTCTCCAGCATCGCCAGCTTGTCCATCTCCTCGTCGACACGCTTTTGCGCCTCGGAGGTCAAGGTCAGCTTCTTCAGCCGGTCGTTGAACTTGTCGACCTCGGCGGTGCGGTCGTCCTTGGCGATGCCGAGTTCCTTTTGGATCGCCTTGAGCTGCTCGCGCAGGAAGAATTCACGCTGCTGCTTGTGCATGCGCTCTTCCACCGCCTGGCGGATGGTCTGCTGGGCCTTGGCCAGTTCCAGCTCGTTGTTGAGCAGGACCAGCACCTTCTCCATGCGCTTGAGCAGCGGCACCGACTCCAGTACCTCCTGCAGCTGCTCCTTGCTCGACGTGGTCAGGCTGGCGGCGAAGTCGGCCAGGTGCGACGGGTCATCGGGGCCGAAGCGGTCGAGGAACATGCGCAGCTCCTCGACATAGAGCGGGTTCAGCGGCAGCAGCTCCTTGATGGTGTTGATCACCGCCATCGCATAGGCCTTGACCTCTTCGACGGACTTCGCCGGCGGCTCGGGCAGGTAGGAGACGCGGGCCGAGAACGGTGTGCGCTTGCCGACGAAGCGTTCCAGCTTGAAGCGTTGCAGACATTCCACCAGGACTTGCAGCTTGCCCTCGTCTTCGTGCACGCGGTGCACCCGGCAGGCGGTGCCGACGGCGTAGAAGTCCTCGGCGACGGCGTCCTCGGAGGTCTCGCTGCCCACCAGGACGATGCCCATGATCTTGTGATCGGTCTTGCCGACGGCGCGGATGGTCTTGTTCCAGTGATCCGCATCCATCAGCAGCGGCACGGCCTGGCCGGGGAAGAACGGCCGCGAGGCCACCGGCAGCAGATGGATCTGCCCCGGCAGGACCTCGTTGGCGCGGGCGAGCTTGATATCGCCGAGATCGGGCTCGGTGGTGCCGTCGGTGGCCTCCAGGTCGGCCTCCAGGTCGACCTCCTCGACCTCCGCCGGCTCCGGTGCGGGTATCTCGTCGTGCGGTTCGTCGGTGCTCGGGTCGTTTTCCCTATCGGGATCTGTCATGCGTCTCTCCGGTTTTGGGCCACGTTGACGCCGAAACGGTCAAATGGATGGGGAGATTTCAGGGTTTTTCGCCGACATTGCAAGCGCCGGCATGGTTGGCGAGCCGGGCAAAGTCGGCGACGGCCAGGGTTTCGGCGCGGGCGGTCGGATCGATGCCGACGGCGCTCATCATGTCGGTGTCGATCAGCCCGGCGAGGGCGTTGCGCAGGGTCTTGCGGCGCTTGGCGAAGGCCGCGGCGACGATGCGCGCGTGCAGCGCGGGATCATCGATCGCCGGCTGCGGCGGGCGTTGCGGGACCAGCCGGACCACGGCGGAGTCCACCCTCGGCGCCGGCGTGAAGGCGCCGGGGCCGACATTGAGCAGCCGATCGCAGCGGCAGCGGCTCTGTACCATCACCGACAGCCGGCCGTAGGTCTTGCTGCCGGGGCCGGCGATGATGCGCTCGACCACCTCCTTCTGCAGCATCAGGTGCAGGTCGTCGATGCAGGCGGCCTGATCCAGAAAGCGGAACAGCAGCGGCGTGGAGATGTTGTAGGGCAGGTTGCCCACCACCCGCAGCCGCGCTGCCGAGGCCTCCGGCAACAGCCCGCAGAGGTCGAATCGCAGCGCATCGGCGCCGTGCACCCGCAGGGCCCCCAGGGTACCGAGCCGCTCGGCCAGCGGACCCACCAGGTCCCGGTCCAGCTCGATAACGTCCAGGCTGCCGGCGGCACGCAGCAGGCCCTCGGTGATGGCGCCGCGGCCGGGACCGATCTCGACCAGGTGCTGACCGGGGCGCGGGGCGACGGCGGCGACGATCCGGGCGATGACGCCGGGATCGTGCAGGAAGTTCTGGCCGAAGCGCTTGCGCGGGCGATGGCCCGCGGTGGTGGTCATGACCGGCTCAGCGGATCAGGTCGGTGACCTTCCACTCGGCCCCCTCCAGCGTCAGCACCATATGGGTCGGGTCCTGCCCGAGTTCCCCCAGGCGGATCACAAACCGGTTCCAGGACTCGAAGAAGGCGAAATCGATGGCGGAGAGGAAGTTCGCCGGACGCTGCACCGTCCCGCGGGCGGCGGCGTCCTGTATCTGCCTGCGCACCCAGTCCAGCGTGATGACCTGATCGAGCGCGGTATCGCCGAGCTGCGCCAGATTGTCCGCCAGCCAGCCCAGGGCGCGGTCGCCCTCGCTGTCGCCCTTGGGCACGAAGCGATTGACGGTGCCGCCGAGACGCTGCTTGTAGCCGGCGCGGATGGCCGGCAGATCCAGATACGGCAACAGGGCCTTGGCCTCCGGCTTGCCGAGCGCCACGTCGATGCGATAGACGCTGTAGTAGGGATAGATGCCGTAAGCGAGCACGGCGAGCAGCAGTAAAGATCCAAACAGGCGGGCCATTTCGGGGCAATCTCCCAGGTGACAGCGACGGATGATGTCGGCATTCTAAGGCCAATCGGTGCAGTGCCGAATCCTAAAACCCGGATTTTGCGCCGGGAGCACGGGCAAATCCCCGCGCGCCCTCGACGCTGCGTCTTCTGCGCCATCCCTTCACAGTCCCGGAGATACCTTAGGTGAGTACGAGCACGGCCACAGACGGCCTCGACGTCTATCTGGTCGGCGGCGCCGTCCGCGACGGCCTGCTTGGTCGGAACGTGTACGAACGCGACTATGTCGTCGTCGGCGCGACCCCGGCGGAGATGTTCGCGCGCGGCTTCAAGCAGGTCGGCAAGGACTTCCCGGTCTTTCTGCATCCCGAGACCAAGGACGAGTACGCGCTCGCCCGCACCGAGCGCAAGACCGCGCCGGGCTACCACGGCTTCGAGGTCCACGCCGACCCGTCGGTGACGCTGGAGCAGGACCTGGAGCGCCGCGACCTCACCATCAACGCCCTGGCCGAGGCCGCGGACGGGCGCATCGTCGATCCCTACGGCGGCCTGGCCGACCTCGATGGGCGGCTGCTGCGGCATGTCTCGCCGGCCTTTGCCGAGGACCCGGTGCGCATCCTGCGCGTCGCCCGTTTCGCCGCCCGCTTTGCCGCGCTCGGCTTCGCCGTGGCCGACGAGACCATGGCGCTGATGCGCAACATGGTCGCCGCCGGCGAGGTCGACGCCCTGGTGCCGGAACGGGTCTGGCAGGAGATGGCCAAGGCCCTCGGCGAGGACCAACCGTCGCGCTTCTTCGAGGTCCTGCGCGACTGCGGTGCCCTGGCACGGCTGCTGCCCGAGCTGGATCGGCTCTGGGGCGTGCCGCAGCCGGCCAAGTGGCACCCGGAGATCGATACCGGCGTGCATGTGATGCTGGTGCTGGATATGGCCGCCCGGCTGTCCCCGGCGGTGGAGATCCGCTTCGCGGCCCTGTGCCACGACCTGGGCAAGGGCACCACGCCGGCGGAGATCCTGCCCGGGCATCACGGCCACGAGGAGCGCAGCGTCGAGCTGCTCGAAGGCGTCTGCGAGCGTTTCCGCGTCCCCAACCGCCACCGCGAGCTGGCCCGCATCACCGCGCGCTGGCACGGTCTGGTGCACAAGGTCGCCGATCTGCGTCCGAAGAGCGTGCTCAAGGTCTTCGCCGGGGCCGACCTGTTCCGCCGCCCGGAGCGCTTCGAGGAGATGCTGATCGCCTGCGAGGCGGACTTCCGCGGGCGCACCGGTTATGCCGACCGCGACTATGTTCAGGGCCGGCGCTGGCGCACGCTGGCCGCCGCGGTCAACGCCGTGGATGTGCGCGCCATCGCCGCCGCGGCGCCGGCGCCGCCCGAGATCCCGGAGCTGATCCGACGTGCCCGCCTGGCGGCGATCACCGCCGAGCTGCGCGCTGACGGGCACGGCGGCGACTAGCGCTTTGCCGCGAAAATTCCGAGACCGCCCGTAGCTGTGGGAGCGATTTGCAATCGCGACCGCCGCGACGCGGAAGTCGCGACTGCAAGTCGCTCCCACAGCGCCAATTGGGCATGCCGGCGGTCTTGGGACTTCCGCAGCGGTGCACTAGCCTGGCAGGAGACGGGATCACAACTCCGATTCGCTCTAATCTCCATGGTTTTGCCGTTTCGCAATTCGGTAAACATAAGAATCAGCTAATGTTCTGAACTATCATCCAGCGCAAGACCATCGCCGCGGCCTCGGCACGCGTCATGGCCCTGCGCAGCACGAGGTTAAGAGCATGTCCAGAAAGAGCGATCCCTATCAGGCCCCCGTCGATGACGAGGCAACGGCGGGCGCAGAGCCCACGCCGCGCGCCCTACCGCCGAGCAGCGACCGGCAGATCCGGCGGCGGGGCGGACGCGGCAAGCGGCTGCTGTGGGGGCTCGCAGGCGTTGTTGGTGTGACCTTGGTGGGGCTGAGCGGGATAGCGCTGTATTGGTGCAACCAGCCCCCGGCCTTCGACGTGGCCGAGGCGACCCGCGCTGAGACCGCGGCCGTCGGGGGTCGGCCGGTGCCCGGTGCGACGGTCACGGCGACGACCATCCGCATCGCCGAGACCCTGCTGGAGAAGCCCGGCGGTCTGCTGCACAACGACCGACTGCCCCCCGGCGTGTTCATGGACAATTGCCCGAGCTGGGAGTGCGGCGTGGTCATGGCCCTGCGCGATGTGCTCCAGGCCATACGCAACGACTTTACGCGGGCCCAGAGCCAGTCGGTGGAGAACCTGGACCTGCGCCGGGCCGACCTGCAGTTCGCCATCGATCCCAAGTCCTGGATCATGCCGGCGGCCGAGGACGAGTACCGCAAGGGCATCGACGCCCTGCGCGCCTATCTCACCGAGCTGAGCACCGACGGGCTGCGCAACGGGGTATTCCACCCGCGGCCGGACAACCTGGCCGACTACCTGGCCCTGGTGGAGAAGCGCCTGGGCAACTTCGGTGTGCGCCTGGCCTCCAGCGTCGGCGACCCGCAGCTGATCGCGGCCCTCGGCGTCGCCGCGCCGGGCGAGGGGGCCTTGAAGATCGATGGCGATAAGGTGGACCACGTCTTCTACTGCGCCCGCGGCTACAGCTGGGCCTTCGCCCACATCATGCAGGCCATCGCCATCGACTTCGAGCCGGCGCTGGCGGACAAGAACGCCCGCGAGAGCGTGGCCCAGATCAGCCGCGATCTGCAGGGCGCCATCAAGCCGATGTACAGCCCCATCGTCCTCAACGGCGGTGGCTACGGGCTGCTCGCCAACCACTCCTTGGTCATCGGCTCCTACATCGCCCGCGTCAATGCGGCGGTGATCGACCTGCGGTTGTTGTTGCAGCAGGGTTAGCCGCGGGGGGGGGCGCCTTCCGGCATTAGCCGCGAAGGCGCAAAGGATGCAACCGATCAGGAGTCGGAGACCACCTTGTCGTAGAAGGCGACGAAGTCGTCCGGCGTCTTGCCCTCGCGCCATTCGATGGCCGAGCGCGGGTGCTGGTTGAGCTGGCCGGTGAGGTTGTAGGGCAGCAACGGCCCCCACTCGATCTTTTCGCGCAGGGGCAGGATGTGCTGCTGGATGACGTCGATGATCGGGCGCAGGTTGAACTTCGGGTTGCGCAGGAAGCCGAGCAGCAGCTCGGTGTGGCAGTTGCCGGCACCGCGGCCGAAGCCGTAGAGGGTGCAGTCGACCCGATTGCAGCCGAGGATGATGGCCTCGATGGTGTTGGCGAAGGCGAGCTGCTGGTTGTTGTGGGCGTGGATGCCGATCTCCTTGCCGGTGCCGGCCATGGCCTCGCTGTACTTGCGGTAGAGGCGGTCGACCTGCTCGCGATACAGGTAGCCGAAGCTGTCGACAATGACCATGGTGCTCGCCGGGGTGTCGTGGACCGCCTCCAGCACCGTGTCGATCTCGGCCTCGGTGATGTTCGAGACCGCCATCAGGTTGGCCGTGGTCTCGTAGCCCAGCTCGGCGGCATGGCGGATCATCTCCACCGCCTCGGAGACCTGGTGGGCATAGAAGGCGACGCGGATCATGTCCAGCGGGCTCTCGGCGGCGGGCACCAGTTGGGTCTCCCAGTCGCTCTTGCCGGCATCGGCCATGGCCGCGAGCTTCATCCCGGTCTTCACGGCGTCGTGGTCGCCGACGACGCGCTGCAGGTCGGCCTCGTCGCAATGCCGCCAGGCCCCGTAGCGCTCCTTCGGGAAGGTCTTCGACGAGTTCTTGTAGCCGATCTCCATGGTGTCGATACCGGCGGCGACGCAGGCGTCGTAGCAGGCGCGCACGAAGGCGTCGCTGAACTGATGCGCATTCACCAGCCCCCCATCGCGAACGGTGCAGTCGAGCACCTTCAGCTCGGGGCGGTAGGTGATCCAGGGGGCCTTGTCGGACATGGGCGTCTCTCCGGGGCGGTAGTGGTCGGTGGGGGGCGGATAAAGACCGACGATTTTGATCCGATCCGCCGGGGCGGCAAATGCCTTTGATCAAGGCTTGACCAGTCTGCGCGCCGTCGAGGGCGATAGCCGCCCGACCACCGTCGTGCCCCGGCGGGTGCGCGCCCTGCGCCACCCGTGCGGCGCAGCCTCTCGATCGGCTCGATCGGCCGGCGCGGCGGCGGGCGCCCTGGTCGCGCCCCCCCGCGCTCAGGTCTTGATGCCGATCCCGTTGCGCAACAGGTAGAGCGCATACCAGACCAGGGCCACGATGAAGCCGAAGCTGGTGGCAAAGGCGATCCACAGCGGGATGTCGCTGACCCCGAGCAGGCCGTAGCGGAAGGCGTTGATCATGTACAGGACCGGATTGGCCAGGGACAGGGTCTGCCAGGGCTCCGGCAGCAGGCTGACGGAATAGAACACGCCCCCCAGATAGGTCAGCGGCGTGAGCACAAAGGTCGGCACCACGGAGATGTCGTCGAAGCTGTTGGCGTAGACGGCGTTGATGAAGCCGCCCAATGCAAACAGCACGGCGGTCATGACGAACACCGCCAGCGTCACCGGCCAGCTATGCACCGAGACCGTGGTGAACAGCGTCGCCACGAGCATGACCACCAGCCCCACCACCAGGCCGCGGGCGACGCCGCCGGCCACATAGCCGGCGAGGATGATCGCATCCGGCACCGGCGAGACCAGCAGCTCCTCCACATAGCGCGAGAACTTGCTGCTGTAGAAGCTGGAGACGACGTTGGAGTAGCTGTTGGTGATCACCGCCATCAGCGCCAGCCCGGGGACGACAAAGTCGATATAGGCCAGCCCCTGCATCGGCCCGATGCGCTCGCCGATCAAGCGGCCGAAGACGATGAAGTAGAGCGCGGTGGTGATGGCCGACGGCAGCACGGTCTGCACCCAGATGCGGCTGAAGCGCATGACCTCCTTCTGCATCAGCGTCATGAAGGCGATCCACCAGCGCCCGTAGAGCCCCATCATGTCGGCCTCCCGATGCGCGCGCGCGCCGCGGCGGTCACCGCCTCCTGCTCTCTTGGGCCCTGTCCCGCGGCCCCTCGCTCCTCGCGGCGCCGATCCACCAGGTCGAGGAACAGCCGCTCCAACCGGTTCTGCTTATTGCGCATGCTCAGCACCTCGATGCCGTTGCGCGACAGGGCCTCGAACAGGCCGTTGATGCTGTGCTCGCGGGCCACCTCCACCTCCAGCGTGCTGTCGTCGATATGCTCCAGCACGAAGCCCCCCAGCTCCGGCAGCTCCGCGACCCGGCCCTTGAGGTTGAGCACGAAGGTCTCGGTGTGCAGCTGTCCGAGCAGGGTGCCGATCTCGGTGGTGGTCTCCACCCGGCCCTTGTCGATGATGGCGATGTGACGGCAGAGGCTCTCGGCCTCCTCCAAATAGTGCGTGGTCAGGATGATGGTGGTGCCGGCGGCGTTGAGTTCGCGCAGGTACTCCCACATGCCCCGGCGGATCTCGATGTCGACGCCGGCGGTGGGCTCGTCGAGGATCAGCAGCCGCGGTTCGTGCACCAGTGCGCGGGCGATCATCAGTCGGCGCTTCATGCCGCCGGAGAGGCTGCGCATCTCGCTGTCGCGCCGGTCCCAGAGGTCCAGGCGCTTGAGATGGCGCTCGGTGCGCACCCGCGCCTCGTGGCGGGGGATGCCGAAGTAGCCCGCCTGATTCATCACCACCTCCTGCACCGGCAGGAACAGGTTGAAGTTGAACTCCTGGGGCACGACGCCGAGCAGCGCCTTGACCCGGCCCGGCGCCCGGTCCAGGTCGTGGCCGAAGACCTCCACGCTGCCCGAGGTCTTGCGCACCAGCGAGGTGACGATGCCGATCAGCGTCGACTTGCCGGCCCCGTTCGGCCCGAGCAGGGCGAAGAAATCGCCCTCGCCCACGGTCAGATCCACGCCGCACAGGGCCTTGAGGCCGCCCTTATAGACCTTGTGCAGGGCACGGGCGCGCAGTGCAGGTGTCGACATCGGCTCCTCGGGATCGCGGATCGGTGGGGTGGTCGTGGCGCCGCTAAGCTAACGGTCCGCCAACCGCTTTGCAACCGGAGCGGGTCGGGTCGACGCCGGGAGCGGTCGGCGGGAGCGGGTGGAACGCCTAGAGCTCCGTCATCCCGCCATCGACCACATACTCGGAGCCGGTCACGAAGGAGGCCAGGTCCGAGAGCAGGAACGCGGCCACATTGGCGACCTCCTCGGGCCGGCCGAAGCGGCCCAACGGCACCTGGGACAGCACCGACTCGCGGATCTGCGCCATCATCGGCGCGGGCATCCCGGAGCGGCCGAAGAAGTCGGTGTCCACGGGCCCCGGGCTCACCGCATTGACGCGGATGCCGCGCCCGGCCAACTCCCGCGCCAGCACGCGGGTCAGGGTGCGCACGGCGCCTTTGGTGGACGCGTAGGCGCCAGCGCCGGGTATGCCGATGTTGCGGGCGACCGAGGTGTTCAGCAACAGCGCGCCGCCGTCGCGCAGCACCGGCGCCAATGCCTGGGCCTGCAGCATGGGGCCGCGCACATTGACGGCGAATTGGGCATCGACGGCCTCTGCCGTGATCATGCCCAGGGGCTGAAATTGGCCGATCCCGGCGTTGAGGAAGGCGCCATCGAGCTGGCCGAAGGCGTCGCGCAGCCCCACGGCCAACGCGCTGACCGCCTCGGGGTCCGCGGCGTCGCTGGCGATGGCCAGCACACCGTCGAGTTCATCGCGCACCCCTTGCAGGCGGGCCTCATTGGTGCCGGTGAGGGCGAGACGGGCGCCGGCCTGGTGCAGCAGCCTGGCCGTCGCCAGGCCGATGCCGCTGGTCCCACCGGTGATGAGGATTCGTCGGTCTTTCAGGTCGATCATGGGGCTTCCTCGCGGCCGCGGGCGGGCCTCGGCGTGTTGACGTTGAAAACGGGTGATCCCAGGATAAACCAAGATCGCAGGAGGCTGGGGTCTACCCGGGAGGGTCGGCCTCCAGGCCGACACGGATCAGCAGGCGAGTTGAAGTTGGGAACGGCCCAGCCACCTCCGCAGCCGTGCACGAGCGGAGTACACCACTGCGGAGGTTCCGCGCCCTTTGGATCGACGCCTGGCGCTGTCGGAGCGACTTGCCTCGACAGCCTGGCACAGCCCTCCGAGGGACCGTCAATGGACCGCTCGACGGCGCCGACGTCGTACAATCAGCATCCTCCGTGCAGCCGAGGCCGCACCCACCGCCGTCAAGGACCCCCGATGCCCGCCGACACCTACAGCGCCTTCATCAGCTATGCCCGCGTGGACAACGAGCCCTTCACCGACGGCCAGGACGGCTGGGTCAGCACCTTCGTCGACCGGCTGCGCAAGCACCTGGCCCGCGAGCTCGGCCGGCGCGACCTGGCCAGCCGGGTCTGGCTCGACTACGAGCAGATGCGCGGCGCCGACAGCCTCAGCGACGCCCTGCGCGAGACCCTGGCGGCCTCGACGCTGCTGGTGCCCATCCTGTCGCCGGGCTGGCTCGCCTCCGGCTGGTGCCGCGAAGAGCTCAAGGTCTTCCTCGACCAGCACGGCGCCGAGGCCGGGCGCATCTTCCCGGTGCACATGGCCCCGACCGACGACCTGCCGCCGCCCCTCGACCACCTGGTGAAATACCGCTTCTGGTACCGCGATGCCGCCCAGCGCCCCCGCACCCGCTGGTTCCCGGACATCGACCCCACCGACCGCGACTACGGCTACCAAATGCAGGACATGGCCCGGGACATGGCCCAACGGCTGCGCGAGCTGCTGCCGGAGCGGGCCGCCGGGCCCGTGCTGATCCCGGCCTCGCCGCCGGCGACCGGCAGCCCCAGTCCACAGCAGCGCGCTCGGGCCGCGCCGCCGCCGGCCCAGCCCGCCAGCCCCGAGCCCCGGCAGCCCCCGCCGAACAACGCCAGCCCGATGGTCCTGGTCCACGGCGGCGACGACGACGCCGAGCTGATCTGCACCGTGGCCCGCCACCTGCACGACCACCACGGCCTCGGCACCCTGATCCCCCGCGCGGTCCTGCCCGACCGCGCCCGGCTCAAGAGTTCGCAGCTGAGCCGCGACCTGCGCGAGAAGCTGCGCCTGGCCAGCGCCGTGCTCATCGTCTACCGCGACGGCCCGCCGCACCAGGTGGACAGCCAGCTCGGCGAATACGTCAAGCTCAGCCTGCGCCCGCCCAAGGGCCGCCCGGCGCCCAGCCTCGACATCTGCCACGCCGGCGACCAGGCCCTGGACCTGGGCGTGCAGCCCCCCGGCATGCAGGTCCACTGCGTCGACGAGCCCTGTGCCGACGACTGCGCCCGCCGCTTCGTCGCCGGGCTGCCGCGATGATCCCGCACCGCGGCCCCTATCCCGGCCTGCGCCCGTTCGCGCGCGACGAGGCCCAGCTCTTCTTCGGCCGCGACGAGCAGGTCGAGCAGCTCCTCGACAAGCTCGACGAGGCCCACTTCCTGGCCGTGCTCGGCACCTCCGGCTCCGGCAAGTCGTCGCTGGTGCGCGCCGGCCTGCTGCCGGCCCTCGACGCCGGCCTGCTCGCCGGCGCCGGCCCGCGCTGGTCCATCGCCGAGCTGCGCCCCGGCGAGGCCCCCTACCGACGCCTCGCCGCCGCCCTCGTCCAAGATGCCGGCGTCCTCGCGGCGGCGTCGGCCGCGGCCGACACCGACCCGACCGCGGCCATCGCCGCCCTGGAGCAAGACCTGCGCCGCGGCAACCTGGCGCTGAACTGGCGCCTCGGCCTGCGGCCGCTGCCCCAAGGCCGGCGCCTGCTGCTGCTCATCGACCAGTTCGAAGAGCTGTTCCGCTACCACCGCGACAACCGCCCCGAGGCCGCCGCCTTCGTCGCCCTGCTGCTGGCCGCCGCCACCCACCCGAGCGTCTACTGCGTCATCACCCTGCGCTCGGAATTCCTCGGCGACTGCGCCCTGTTCCCGGACCTGCCCGAGGCCATCAACCGCGGCCTGTTCCTGACCCCGTCCCTGACCCCGGAGCAGATGGCCGACGCCATCCAGCTCCCGGCGGAGCTGCCCCAGTTCGCCGGCCGGGTCGCGCCCGACCTGGTGCGCCGGCTGCTCGAGGAGGCCCAAGGCCAGAGCGACCAGCTGCCCCTGCTCCAGCACGCCCTGATGCGCCTCTGGGACGGCGACCCCGACGACCGCCGCCTGACCCTTGCCGGGCTCCAGGCCCTCGGCGGCCTGCCCCAGGCCCTCGACGCCCACCTGGAGGCCACCTACACCGGCCTCGACCCCGAGCCGGCAGCGCCTCGCCGAGACCCTGTTCCGCGCGCTGACCGAGCGCGGCAGCGCCGAGCGCGACACCCGCCGCCCGGTGCGCCTCGGCGCCATCGCCGACCTGGCCGGCTGCCACTGGCGCGCGCTCGCCGCCGTGGTCGAGACCTTCCGCGCCCCCGGCCGCAGCTTCCTGATGCCCCCCGCCGGCACCGCGCTGACCCCGGACAGCACCCTCGACATCACCCACGAGGCCCTGATCCGCCAATGGCGCCGCCTCGCCGCCTGGACCCGCGACGAGGCCGAGCAGGCCGAGCACTACCTGCGCCTGGTCGCCGCCGCCCGCCGCCACCGCGCCGGCACCGAGGCCCTGTGGATCGACCCGGCCCTGCAGCTCGCCCTGCAATGGCGCCACCGACACCGCCCCAGCCCCCGCTGGGCCCGGCGCTACGCCGACGACTTCGACCTCGCCATGGCCTTCCTCGACGCCAGCCGCGACGCCCGCGAGGCCGCCCGCCGGGCCGCAGACCAGCGCCGCCGCCGCGCGATCCGCCGCGCCCGGCTCATCGCCCTGGTCTCGGTCATCGGCCTGGTGGTCACCACCGCCCTGGCCGGCTGGGCCTTGCACGAACGCAGCCGCGCCGTCTCGGCCCGGAAAACCGCGCAAGAGCAGACCGAGCGCGCGGAGACCCAGACCCGCCTCGCCGAGGCCGGTCGCGTCCGCGCCGAGCGCGCCGAGCGCCAGCGCACCGAGGGCCTGTTCGACGCCAGCCTGACCCACGCCGCGCTGCTCGCCGACGGCGAAGACTACGCCGAGGCCTTGCGCGTGCTCGGCCGCACCGCCGAGCTGGACCCGGACATCCCCGCCCCCCGCCGCCACGCCCGCAACCTGCTCGCGGGCTATACGGCCATCCGCGGCGGCGGCGCCGAGCAGGTCTACCGGGGTGCCGGTGCCGCCCTCGCCGGCGGCGTCGCCGTCAGCCCGGACGGGCGCTGGCTCGCCGCCGCCGGCGAGCGGGGGACGCTGGTGCTGTTCGATGCGGGGAGCGGCGAGATGGTGGGGCGGTTGGAGGGGCATGATGCGGCGGCATCCTCGACCGGAGACGTGCGCTCCGTCGTCTTCGACCCCGAGGGCCGGACCCTCTACAGCGGCGGCGACGACCGCCGCATCATCCGCTGGTCCGTGCCGGACGGGGACCAGCTCGCCGACTGGGAGGCGCCGGGCCGGGTCTATGCGCTCGCCATCAGCCCGGACGGCCAGGTCCTGGCCAGCGGCGGCACGGACGCTGCGATCACCCTCTGGTCCGCCGAGAGCGGGGAGCGGCTGCGGACGCTGGAGGGGCATAGCGCCACCATCGCCGCGCCGAACGGCCTGGCCTTCTCGCCGGACGGCAAGCGCCTTGCCAGTGCGTCCTTTGACAAGACGGCGCGCATCTGGGATCTCGAGACGGGCGAGACCTTGCATACGCTGCGCTGGCACAACAACGATCTCGAAGCGGTCGCCTTCAGCCCAGACGGCAAGCTGATCGCAACCGCCAGCGACGACAAGCGCATCGTCCTCTGGGACGCCGAGACCGGTCGCTGGCGGCGCCTGCTCGTCGGCCACGACAACATCGTCTTCGGCGTCACCTTCGACGCCACCGGTCGCCGCCTGCTGTCGGCGAGCCGCGACAACAGCCTGCGCCTCTGGGACGTGGCCACCGGCGTCACGCTGCGGGTCTATCAGGGCCACACCGCCGGGCTCTGGGCCGTCGCCCGCGACGGCGACACCGTCTACACCGCCGCCAACGACCAGACCGTCCGCCGCTGGTCCCTGGCCCAGCCGGGGCAGTGGCTCTGGGAGCTGCCGGCGGAGCCCGCCGCCGCCGCCATCGCCCCGGCAGGCGACCTGATCGCCGTCGGCTTCGCCGACGGCAGCCTGCGGGCCTATCCGCTGCCGCAGCCGGCGAACGGCCCCCCAGCCGCCGAGCCGTCGACCGGCGACCGACCCGCCGGCCAGCCCCGCGACCCGCAACCGGCACCGACCCCATCGGCGCGGCCCGACGGGCCCGAGGCCCCGGCGGGTCCCGCCCAGCGCGAGGCCCGGCCCATGCCGCTGGCCGAGCAGGCCGACGCCCACGGCAGCAAGATCAACCGCATCGCCTTCAGCCCGGACGGCACCCTGCTCGCGACGGCCGGCATGGACGACATCGCCAAGCTCTGGCGCGTCGAGCGCAACCCCACCGGCATCGCCCTGACCCCGCTCCATACGCTGACGGGCCACACCGATGTCGTCCACGCCGTCGCCTTCTCCCCCGACGGCCGAACCCTGGCCACGGCGGGCTACGACGGCCAGGTCGGGCTGTTCGACGTCGCCACCGGTGCCGGCGAGCCGTTCCCGGCCCACGAAGGCCGGATCGGCACCGTGCAGTTCGACGCAGACGGCACCAACCTGCTCAGCGTCGGGATTCGACGACCTCCAGCTCCGCCTCTGGGACCTCACCCAACAACCCCCCGCCCCCCGCGACATCGCCAAGGCCCAGGACCGGCTCCTCTGGGCCACCCTCCGCCCCGACGGCCGCCAGCTCGCCGCCGTCGGCCGCGAGGAAGTCGTCACCCTCCACGACCTCGGCCCCGAGCCCGCCGAGCCGCGGCGCCTGGTGGGCCACGAGCAGACCGTCTTCCGCGCCATCTACGCCCCCGACGGCCGCCAGCTCGCCACCGTCAGCGCCGACATGACCGTCCGCGTCTGGGACCTGACCACCGACAAGCCGCTCTTCACGCTGCGCCTGCCGACCGAGTTGGTGCAGCCACGATGCCCCCTCTGGGACTTCGCCTTCCGCTGCACCCCCGCCGGCGACTGCTGGATCGGCGTCCCGCTGACCATGGGCCGCCTCGCCCTCTACCGCCTCCCCTACCGCCATCCCCCCGCATCGCTGCCCACCCCGCCCTAGGGCACCGCTGCGGAAGTCCCAAGACCGCCGGCAGCTGTGGGAGCGACTTGCAGTCGCGACTTCCGCGTCGCGGCGGTCGCGATTGAAAATCGCTCCCACAGCTGCGGACGGCCTCGGAATTTTCGCGGCAAGGCCCTAGTGCAGCAGCGCAGAAGTTACGAGACCGGTTGCGCTCGTTGTCGTTGTCGTAATCGAGCATCCGCACGACGAATACGACAACGACAACGACAACGACAACGACAACGACAACGACAACGACAACGAACGGTCTCACGATTTCTAATGTGCTGCACTAGCCCCCCGCCCGGGCATCGCCCCATCCAACCCCAGCGCCGGGCACCCACGTCGCCGGCCGCCTGCCGGCGGCACGCCGGCAAGATGCCGGCGGTCCCAGTAGCGGCTGCGCCGCCGCCGCGGGCACCTGCGGTGCCGCCCATGCCCGAGCAAGCCCCATCCGCCCGGGAGCACCGCATCCGCTTGGGGAGCGCCGCATCCGCCTGGGAGCGCCGGCATCCTGCCGGCGACGGCGCGCAGCGCCGCGCTGCGTTCAAGCCGACCCCCGGCACCAACGCCGGGCCCCCAGCTCGCCGGCCGCCTGCCGGCGGCGGGCCGGCAGGATGCCGGCGCTCCCCGTGCATGAATAAGACCCAAAAAAAAGCGCCGGCCCGCTGTCCAGGCGGGTCGGCGCGATGTCTGGTCGGGGGTCCGTGCGCGGGCTGTCGGTCAGGGCCGATCAGTCATCAAGTGGGTCATCGGAAAGGCACTGGTCGCCGCCGGCCCCCGGCCGCCGCTCCGCGGTGATCAGCCGGAGCGCATCCAGCCTGCAACTGCCGTCCGCCAGCGCCGCTGGCAGGCCGAGCACTCAGGCCGCGTCTTCCAACGCATTGGACACGTCCACCGTCTTCGCCATGCGCTTGGCGAAGTAGTAGATGCGCTTGAGCTTCTCGATGATGTCCACCTCGATGGTGTAGGCGGGGATGCGGTTCGGCTCCTCGGCCACCAGGCGCTGGGCCTGGTGGATGGCGGCGGAGTCGGCGATGCGGCTGATCTCCTGCTTCATGGTGGTGACGGTGCGCGCGGCCAGCTCGTTCTTCTGGGCGACCGCCTGCACCGCGCATTCCACGGCCCGATTGACGGTGATGTGGAAGTTGGTCAGCACCTCGCGGGTGGGCTGACTGATGGAGACGCCCTGGTCGATGCGCTCGTGGCCGAGGACGACCAGGTTGGTCTCGATCACATCGCCGATGTTCTCCAGGTCGTTGACCGCCTCCATCAGCCGGATCAGCTCGGCGGTCTGGTGCTCGGTGAGGCTCAGGCGGCTGATCTTGCTCAGGTAGGCGATGATCTGGGCGTGGAGCATGTCGACGTCGTCGTCCATGCGCTCGACGTCGCGCAGGCTCTCCTTGCTGCCGCTGAGGATGGCCGGCATGATCCGCGCCATCATCGCCTGTACCCGCTCGCCCATGTGCAGGGTCTCCAGGCGCACCCGATCCAGCGCCAGGGACGGCGTGGCCAGCAGTTCGTCGTCCAGGTACTTGGCCCGCACCACCAGGGCCTCCTCGCTCAACGGTCGGTCCGGCACCAGCCATTCGGCCAGCCGGGCGAACTGGCCGGTCAGGCCGATGAACAGCAGGGTGTTGGCGACGTTGAACAGGGTATGGGCGTTGGCGATCTGCCGCGGCACCTCCGCGCCAAGGCGCGCGCTGCCCGACAGCTCCGGGTACTGCGGCGAGATGAACTCGACGAATTCGGCGAGCTGGCCGATGAGTCCGATCCAGACCAGCACGCCGGCGATATTAAACAAGATGTGCACGACCGCCGCCCGCACCGCCTCCCGCGGCTTGCCGATGGCCGCCAGCAGCGCCGTGGCGCAGGTGCCGATATTGGCACCGAAGGCCAGCGCGATGCCGGTGGGCAGGTTCACGAACCCTTGGCTGGCCATGACGATGACGATGCCGGTGGTGGCCGCCGACGACTGGATCAGGGCCGTGAACAGGGCCGCCACCAGGATGCCGATGAGCGGGTTCTCCATGTGCGCCATCACGTCGAGGAAGGGCTCGTAGGTGCGCAATGGCGACATGGCGTCGCTCATCACGCTCATGCCGAAGAACACCAGCCCAAGGCCCATGATCATGCCGCCGTAGTGGCGGATGTGCTCGCGCTTGCCGGCAAACTGCATGACGAAGCCGACGCCGATCATCAGCAGGGCGAACTTGGTGACCTTGAAGGCAATGAGCTGGGCGGTGACCGTGGAGCCGATGTTGGCGCCCATGATGACGCCGACGGACTGGGCCAGCGACATCAGCCCGGCGCTGATGAAGCCCACCACCAGCACGGTGGTCACCGAAGAGGAGTTGATGATGGCGGTGACGAAGGCCCCGGTCAGCGCCCCCATGACGCGGTTGGTGGTGAGCCGCGCCAGGATGTCCTTCATGCGCTCGCCGGCCACGGCCTTCAGGGCATCGGCCATCTGATCCATGCCGAACAGGAACAGGGCGAGGCCGCCGAACAGGCCCATGGCCATGTTCAGCCAGTCGATGTCGGCGCTGGTCTCCGCGACCTCCGCCGCCACCACCGAGCCCGCCGCCGTCGCCAGCAGCAGGACGATCAGGCCCCAAAGCCAGGGTGGTGTCTGCAATGGGCGGACGCTTAGGATCGATTCAAAAACAAGTGGCGCAGACGCCCGCTCGCTGAACCTTTTGATTCGCCGTTTCTTGGTTGCGTCTGCACCACTTGTTTCTGAACCTTGACTTATGTGAGGCAGCACGCGTTAGTCTCCTGCGGTGGTCCCGGTCTTGACAACGGTGACCGGGATCGGTGAGAGGTGCACCACCTGCTCGGCTACGGAGCCGATCATCAGGTGTTGCCAGCCGGTCAGCCCCATGCTGCCCATGACGATCATGCAGGCGCCGGTCTCCGCGGCGACCTCGAGGATGCGCGACGTGGGCAGGCCGGAGATCTGCATGGACTCCAGCTGCACGCGCTTGGCCAGGCCGGCATGGGCCTTGAGGGTGGTCTTGAGGAAGGCATCGAGCATCTCGGCGGCGCCGTCCTCGATCCGGCTCAGGTGTTTCTTCTTCAACGCCTTGCTGTAATACCCGGGCATGTGGCCGGGGTCGTGCACCACATGCAGCGCCAGCAGCGGGCGGTGCATGCACTCGGCCAGCTCCATCGCGTGCACCAGCGCCGCCGCGGCCGGCGCGGAGAAGTCCACCGGCACGAGGATCGGGCCTGCTTTGGGTTTTGCGCTCATGGCTCCTCGGTGCGGCAGGGCCGCGGCTTTGAGAGGGGGCTCAGGCGGACGGTCGCCGCCATCGGATTCGGAATCTGGCCGTGCCGCCGGATTATTACACTACCATGACAAATTCATGACGCCTTCGTCAAAATTCGTGCCTTGGCGCTCCCCCGGCGCACACGACGACGCAAGCCCAGGTGCGGGCGCGTCCTCATGGGCGCTAGGGCGTCATCCGCCCGCTGTGCACGAGCCGGTTGTAGAGCGGAAGCAGTGGCTCGCTGGGGTAGACCAGCGGCAGCAGGCGCTCGCCGATGCGCGTGAACACACCAATCCGTTCGGTATTGGCGCCGAACAGCACATGATGATTGTCGATCCCGCCCGCGTTCATCCACAGGGTGTCGTCCGGCGTCAGGGGGGTATGGCCGACCACCAGCGGCGTGTTCGGGTCGACGCCGAGGCGCTTGCACAGCCGGCGCACATCGCCGGGGCCGTAGCCGCTGGGGGAGTTGGGTTTGCGCAGGCGCAGCCGCGTGAGCTGCTGCGCCAGCTTCGGCTTGTCGCGGATGTGGATCAGGTCATCGCGGCTCGCGCGCATGGTCGGCGGGCCGGCGTGGCAGCAGACATAGTGCGGCGTCACCGCGATGTAGGGCAGCAGGTCGTAGTAGTGCTGCATGGCGTCGCGGTAGCGTGGGCCCCGCTGGTCGAGCAAGGCCTGCTCCCAGAGCAGGCCCTGGGGCACGCCGCCCTTGCTGATGTCGTCGGCGAAGTCGTCGTGATTGCCGCGCAGGTAGAAGACCCGCTCGGGGAAACGCAGCTTGAGCCGAAAGATCAGGTCCATCAGCAGCATCGACGGCTCCATCTCCTCCTCGTGGCCGGGGACATCGGGGTGGACCGCATCGCCGACCAGGATCAGCGCCGCGCTGCCGTCGATGAGTCCGTTCAGAAAGCCGTTCTGCGTCAACACCACCAGCAGATTGTCGATGCAGGCATGCAGGTCGCCGACGAAGACGGGGATCGGCCGGGCCGGCAGCCGCAGTACGCCGCCCGGCCGATCATCGCGGGTCGGCAATCGGTAGGGCTCGCGCTCCATCAGGGCGTTGACGCGCTCGATCAGGTCCAGGGCCTCGGCGCGGGGCAGCGGCTCGATGGGGGCACCGAGGACTTCGGCCAGGCGCTCCAGCTTGGCCAGGCGCCAGGCGCGCATGTGCTCGCTGGCCTCCAGCTCGGTCATCGGCGCGATACAGGCGCCGCGTTTCAGCGCCTTGTTCTTGAACGCCAGGCCGCGTCCGCCGAGCTTCAGACGCAGGTGCGCGTTGGCGACGAGCTTGGGGTAGTCGAGCAGCCAGCGCTGCAGCCGGTCTTCGCGGCCGAGGGTGAGGGTCTCGCCGTCCACCAGCCGCACGAAGCCGCTGATCTCGTCGAAGAAGGTCGACGGATCGAACAGCAGGTAGTCGCCGCTGCGGGAGAACGTCCCGTCCGCGCCGATCACCAGCTCGGGCTCCAGCTGCAGCCGATAGCCGTCGTCGCGGCCGAGCTGCAGGCGCAGCGGCAGCGTCGGCGGCGGCACCCGCACCTTCTTGTCGCCCAGACGCAGGCCGTCGGCCAGCTCCAGGTCGTCGCAGGTCTCCATGTCCTGGATCAACTCTCTGAAGACGCTCAGGAATCTTTTGCGCGAGACGGGTGTGGCGCTGGCCATAGTACGGGATGCCGGGTGGTGATGCCGCAGGGGACCTGTGGTCCTTGCGGGTACATGACGAAGGCGTAACGATGAGATTACGGCATCGTCGACCCCTCGGCGACAAAGCGCAAGGGGGTATCGGTGGCGCGCGCCCGCAAATAGACCTGCATGCCGTGCCGATGGAAATGCGCCGCGACCTGGCCGAACAGCCGGACCTGGGCGTCGATCTGCCCCGGGTCGATATGCTCGTCCACCTGATGGGTGCGGGCGCGGGCGCGCCGTTGGCGATCGGCGATGATCTGCTCCGGGGCCGGGAGCAGGAACTCGAACACGAAGCGGTTGCGCCAATTCACCGACAGCGGAAAGTGCTTCTCCGGCAGCACCAGGATGCGCTCGGTGTCCAGCACCAGGTGCGCCCAGTCCTCCCGCCACTGCGCATCGAATAGGGCCATGCCTTCCTGATGCCCGATAAAGGGCAGCCCCAGATGCACCTCCCGCGGACGCACCGCCAGGGCCTGCGCCCGCCACCAGCCCTTGCGCGCGAGGTCGACATAGCCCTCCTCGGGCCAGCCGCCCAGGTGGCGGATAAAGGTCGACTTGCCGGCCCCCGGCGGTCCGGTGGCGATGATCTGATTGAACCGCACCTCGCGCGCCACCGGTACATCGCGGAAGCGGCGGGTGCGCGGTACCGGCTCCAGGTCCAGCTCCGGCAACGTGTCGATCAGCGATGGCATCGGGTCAGCCGATTAGCTGAAGATGCCCTTCAGTATGAAGAAGAAGATCGCCGCCAGCAGCGCCCCGGCCGGTAGCGTCACGATCCAGGAGACGATGATGTTGCCGATCACGCGCAGGTCCAGCGCCCCGATGCCGCGGGCCAGTCCGACGCCCATGACGGCGCCCACGGCGATATGCGTCGTCGACACCGGCAGCCCGGTCTTCGACGCCAGCACCACGGTGGAGGCCGCCGCCAGGGTCGCGCAGTAGCCGCGGGTCGGCGTCAGTTCGGTGATGCGGGTGCCGATGGTCTGCATGACCCGGTAGCCCATGGTCGCCAGGCCGACGACGATGCCGATGCCGCCGAGAACCAGTATCCACAGCGGCAGCGATGCCTTCTGCGCCACCTCGCCGCCGCTCTGGACGATGGAGACCACGGCGGCCATGGGACCGATGCCGTTGGCGACGTCGTTGGAGCCGTGGGCGAAGGCCATGGCGCAGGCGGTGAAGATCATCATCGGCGTGAACACGCGCTCGACGCTGGCGAAGTGGAAGTCGCGCTCGCTCTGCTCGTCGACCTTGACGCGGTTGATCATCAGCTTGCCGATGCCGGCGACGATCACGCCGATGACGGTGGCGGCGATCAGGCTCTGCGTGGTGGTCAGGTGCAGATCCAGGTGCTTGAGGCCCTTGAACAGGGTCACCAGGCTGACGATCCAGCCGACCAGGAAGATGTACAAGGGGCCCCAGGTCTTGGCGGCCTTGAACGGATTGGGGGCGTTCAGGATCAGCTTGCGGATGCTCAGCATCAACAGCAGCGCGAACAGGCCGCCGAGCATGGGCGAGACCACCCAGCTGGCGACGATCTTGCCGATCTTGGCCCACTGCACCGCATCAAAGCCGATGCCGGCGATGGCGAAGCCGACGATGGCGCCGACGATGGAGTGGGTGGTGGACACCGGCCAGCCGCGGGTGGTGGCGATCATCAGCCAGATGGCCGCCGCCAGCAGCGCGGCGAGCATGCCGTAGACCAGCAGCTCGGGGCTGCCGGCGATGGACGTCGGGTCGATGATGCCCTTGCGGATGGTCGAGGTGACCTGGCCGCCGGCGATGAAGGCGCCGGCAAACTCGAAGATGGCGGCGATGATGATCGCCTGCTTGACGGTGATGGCACCGGAGCCGACCGACGTGCCCATGGCATTGGCGACGTCGTTGGCACCGATACCCCAGGTCATGTAGAAGCCGAAAATGACGGCTAGGGCTAGGAACCAGGTCCCGTAGGTTGCGATGATCTCCATTGTCTCCTCCGAATCGGTAGGGCGCACGCGCGTTCGGGCGCGCCGACGGGCACGCCGCAAGGGCGGGTGGCAAACTTGATGGGGTGCGTCAGCGCGCGATCAGCAGCAGCAGTCGGTCACCGACCTTCTCGGCGTCGTCGGCGAGGTTGCCGATCCACTGCAACAGCCGATACCAGAACATCACCGATACCGGCTTCATGCTGTCCTCATGCTGGAACAGACTCCGGGTCAGGGCGATGGCCAGGTCATCGGTCTCGGTCTCGATCCGGTTCAGCTCGGTGACCATGGTCTCGACCCTCGCCGCCTCCGGGCCGCGAAAGCCCGTCTCCAGCAGCTCGTCGAGCTCGCCGATGATGGCCTTGGATTGGGCGACGGCATCGACGCAGCGCTGCACCAGGGCCTTCAGGTCCGCCTGCATGGGGTCGGGGACGGTCATCTCGCGCTGCGTCAACAGGCCGGCGATGTCCTGGGCGGTGTCGGCGATGGCGTCCTGCACCTCCAGCACCTCCAGCAGATCGCGCCGGTCGACGGGCAGGAACAGGCTGCGGGGCAGGTGCAGACGGACCTCGTTCTTGATCTGATCGGCCGCCTCCTCCTTGGCGAAGATCGCCTGCTGCGTATCCGCCAGCGCTTTGCTGTCGCCGGCGATCAGGGCATCGAACAGGGCCGGCACCAGCGCCACGCACTCGTGGACCACGCCCATGTGCTGCTGCATCGGCTTGAACGGCGAGCGCGCGAACAAGGCAGCAATAGGATTGCTGTTCTTCATCTCGGTCTCCTCCAACGGTTGTCTGGGGCTTTGCTCGCGCGGGAACGGCCCCTTGGCACGGCCCCGGCGATCGCGACTCGCGCCCTTCGGCCGGCCGCGCTGCTATTGTAGTAGCTCAGATGTCCCTGTCTGGGGCGCCTTGATAACAGCCTTGTCACACATCCGCAAGATTTTTGTAACATGTCGCGAGGGTTTGGGCACGAAGGAGGCGTTTTGACCGTCAACCTTTGGCATGCTTGCCCAGCACCAGCCTACAGGGCTCCACCACGAGGACTTGATCCATGAACTGGCTCGCAACCCGACTGCGTATCGGCGAGAAGATTGTCCTCGGCTTTGGTGCCGTGGGGCTGATGTTTCTCGCCGTCATCTGGCTCTACCACGCGAGCCTGCGCGACATCGTCACCGGCTATCAGGGCCTGCAGGCCGTCTACGGCGAGCGCCAGGTCCGCGCCTTCGCCATCGAGAGCCGCGTGACCGCCATGCGCTCGACCGCCGACCGCTTCCTGCTGACCCGCGATCCGGCCCTGGTGGACCAGACCTTGACCGCCGCCGCGGCACTGCGTGCCGAGGCCGACGCGCTGGCCGAGGTCGACGCCGCATCGGCCGACACCGCGGCCGAGCTGCGCGGCCTCGCCGACGACTTCACCGACCGCTTCCAGGCCATCGTCGATGCCTGGCGCATCCGCGGCCTCGACGAAGACTCGGGGCTGCAAGGCGCCTTTCGCGACGCCGTGCACGAGCTGGAGGCGCGCGCCGGCCACTACCAGGTCGATGACCTCTACCTGCTGCTGCTGCAGATTCGCCGCAGCGAAAAGGACCTCGGCCTGCGCCGCGAGGCCCAATACCGCGAGCGCGTCCAAGGGCTGCTAGACGAGATGACGCGGGTGACCGCCGACTCCGCGTTGCACCAGCAGACCAAGGCCGAGCTGATCGCCGAGATCACCGCCTACCGGAACGTCTTCGACAGCTATGCGGAGCTGGTCCTGGCCGGCGAGCCCATCGACGGCGGCAAGGGACCCTTCCGCGACCGCGCCCACCGCATCGAAGAGCTGCTCCAGGCCCACTACATCCCCGACCTGCAGACCGCGGTGCTGCAGATGCGCCGGCGCGAGAAGGACTACCTGCTCCGCACCGACGCCAAATACGTCACCATGGTCGACGCCATCGCCGACGACATCGGCGCAGGCATCCAGGGCTCCGGCATTGCCGATGCCGACAAGGCCGCGCTGCTGGCCCTGGTGGCCGGCTACCGTGCCGATTTCCACGCCTTGGTGGACCAAAACGCCCGCATCAGCCAGCTCACCGCCGAGATGGACGCGGCAGCCGACCGCATCTCGCCGCTGGTCGAGGCCAACCTCAGCGAAGCGCGGATGCGGATGGCGGAGAAGAGCGCCGAGATCGCCGCCACCTCCGCCGAGCGCGCGCGCTGGAGCCTGCTCGTGGCCGGCATCGCCCCGGTGCTCGGCTTCCTGCTCGCACTGCTGATCACCGCCCGCATCGTCCGCCCGGTGCGCACCATGGTCGGCCTCCTCGACCGACTCACCCGCGAGGCCCCCAGCGAGCGGCTGCCCACCGACCCGGCCGGCCGGGACGAGATCAACGCCATGGCCATCGCCCTGAACACCATGGCCGACCACCACGCCCGCTTCAGCCAATGGTGGCGCAGCAGCATGCAGGGCGCCGTCGCCTGCCGCGACATCGGCGCCCCCGACAAGAGCGAAGACGAGCGCATCGAGGCGGCGGTGGAGCTGCGCAAGGCGGCCTCCGCCCAGCTCGACCAGCTCCAGCGCGAGCGCGACCGCCTGCTGGCCCAGGCCGAGCAACTGGCGCAGATGGCCGCCACCCCGGGCCAGGGCGCCGACGCCCGCCGTCGGGCGACCGCCCTGGCCGAGATCGCCGGCGACCTGCGTACCCTGGTCGGCATGCTCGACGGTGGCTAGACGGGTTTTGTTGTCCTGAATCAAGCGTCGGCGTCTTTGCGGGTGATTTTCCGCATCGTACTCTGAGACCTTGTCGCCGAGACCCCTGACGCCAACCTATCCAAAGGTATGCGCCAACTGAACGGGGTCTACACCCAGAGCACCAACCGACGGCATGGACTGGTCGGGCACCTGTTCCAAGGCCGCTTCAAGGCCATCCTCGTGGAACGCGACGCGTACCTGTTGGAACTCGCCCGCTACGTCGTGTTGAACCCCGTGCGTGCTGGGATGGTGCAGGCAGCAGAGGATTGGGCATGGAGCAGCAACCGGGCCATGCTCGGGCAGGCGTCGGCGCCGGCGTGGCTGGAGACGGATTGGCTGCTCGGACAGTTCGGCGAGGAACGCCCCGGCGCGCAGGCAGCGTATGCGGATTTCGTCCGCCAAGGGATTGGCGGTGCAAGCATCTGGGATGATCTGCGTTATCAGGTCTTTCTCGGCAGCGAGGGCTTCGCCGAGCGCCATTGCGCCGCAACCGAGCCTGTGGAGCTTCTCCGGGAGGTCCCGCGCGCGCAGCGTCGGCCGCTGGCGCAGCCACTTGCCGAGCTCGCGCGCCGTTACCCGGACCGCGGCGAGGCCATGGCTCGGGCCTTCGCAACCGGCGTCTATACGATGCGGGAGATCGCAGCGTTCTTCGGCGTGCATTACTCGACAGTAAGCCGCGCTGTGCGACGATTTCAGGAAAAGTGCGGGGTGCGTGATTGCAAGACCCCAAAGCCTGACCCCAAGGCCCCTTCTGACCCCAAGGCCCCTTCTTGACCCCAAGACCCTTGACCCCAAGGCCCTGTGACCCCGAGGCCCTGACCCCAAGGCCCTT
>CALOBA010000023.1:0-46158 GCA_942491465.1 uncultured Gammaproteobacteria bacterium | reverse complement strand
TGATCCCGGTTTCTACGAGGAAATTCGCCTTCACCCCCGGCGACCAGGACCCAGCCCGTGGCGCCGGCTTTGTGCCGATAGAAACCGCCGTCGGCCGTCTGGGCGTGCTGGTGTGCTGGGACCAGTGGTTCCCCGAGGCCGCCCGGCTGATGGCGCTGGCCGGTGCCGAGCTGCTGCTCTATCCAACCGCCATCGGGGACCCGCGCGACGACGCCGCCGAGCAGCAACGCCAGCGCGAGGCATGGATCACCGTCCAACGCGGTCATGCCATCGCCAACGCACTGCCGCTGGCGGCCTGCAGCCGCGTGGGCCTGGAGCCGGACCCGAGCGGGGCAACGCCCGGCATCCGCTTCTGGGGCAGCTCATTCGTCTGCGGAGCTTTTCGGGGGTTGCTTGGCCAGGCCGGCGAGGCCGAGGCCGAGACCCTGATCGTCGAGCTGGACCTTGCCCGCACCGAGCAGGTGCGACGCGTCTGGCCGTTTCTGCGCGACCGGCGGGTCGACGCCTATCACGAACTTGGCGAAGGCGGTTCTTGATGGCCTGAAGCCTGCCATCCAGTGACGGGACCAGTCACCCTGGCGGCGACACTCCGGCCGGGGTGTCGGCCTTGAGGCCGGCAAGGATCAGCCTAGAATGAGCAGTTGAACGGCCACGAGGTACGTCACGCGTGGGTCCTGGCGAGGCACTTTGATGCGGAATGGTCATTGGATTCCAACGCGTTGTCAGAGGCCGAGGGGGCCGCGCAGGGTGTGCACTCGGGGTCGTAGCGGCCTTCACCCAATGGGTGAGCTCCGGTACTGGTAGTCATTACTGGAAAAACGAATGCTTGAGTTTCGCACTCAGAGCGGTCAACTGCTCTTTCTAGGATCCAGCCGTGCCGGAGCAAGCCGGGGGCCTGGTCTCGGCACCTCCGCGGTCGTCCGGCGGGGCCGGTGCCGCTCGGGACCACGGGGTAAGTAATGGTTCACTAACAAGTTAAACAACTCCATAGCACGACTAGATTACTTGAGGGCTCCAAATCCTTGCAGATGAGTCAAGTTTTTCGTTGTCGTTGTCGTTGTCGTTGTCGTTGTCGTTGTCGTAATCGAGCATCCGACGACGACGACGACGACAACAACGACAACGACAACGACGACGACGACGACGACGACGACGACGACGACAACGACAACGACAACGACAACGACAACGACAACGACAACGACAACGACAACGACAACGACAACGACAACGACAACAGAGTTGACATGTTCACGTTGTTTCTGAATTCTTCCTAAGATACCGGGCTAAACGCTCGAGATCGGACACCGAATAACCCGAAACTGAGGCCCAGTAGCCCTTTCGATCCGCGCCAGCGCGGTCGCAACCTCATCGGAGACCCCATGAGCAGTAACGCCAACGACGACACCAAGCTCGCCATGCGCTCGATCATTCAGCGCATCGCCACCGGACTTGAGCTGTCCAAGGACATCTCGATGGAGGAGGCGCGGCTCGGCGTCCAGGCCATCCTCGACGGCGCCGTCGACCCGGTGCAGGCAGGTATCTTCTTTATCGCGCTGCGCATGAAGCGCGAGACCGACGACGAGATGCGCGGCACGCTGGAGGCAGTCCGTGCGGCCACCAACCAGGCCGTGGCCGACGTGGATGAGGTGGTCGACATCGCCGACCCCTACGACGGCTACAATCGCTGCCTGCCGGCGGCGCCGTTTCTGCCCGTGGTGCTGGCGGAATGCGGGGTGCATGCCGTGAATCACGGCCTGGACGCGGTGGGCCCCAAGTTCGGCATCACGGCGCGGCACGTGCTCTCCGCCGCCGGCCCCCCGGTGGACCTGGCCCCCGCCGAGGCCGCCGCCCGCCTGTCCGACCCGGCCATCGGCTGGAGCTACGTCGACCAGCAGCGCTTCGCGCCCAAGCTGCACGACCTGGTCGGCCTGCGCCAGACCATCGTCAAGCGCCAGGTGCTGACCACGGTGGAGGTGATGGCCCGGCCGATCCACGGTCGCGCCAAGACCCACCTGGTCACCGGCTACGTGCACAAGCCCTACCCGCGCATCTACGCCCTGCTCGCCCGCCATGCCGGCTTCGACTCGGCCTTGCTGGTGCGCGGCGTCGAGGGCGGCGTGGTGCCGTCGCTGCGCCAGAACGGCGTCTGCTTCAACTACCAGCACTTCGCCGAGGAACAGTCCTTCGACATCGACCCCGTTGCATTGGGCATCGAGCAGAACGTCCGTTCCGTACCCCTGCCCGACGACCTGCCCACCACCAGCCGCCCCGGCGACGACATCGCCGTCGCCGTCGACCTGCCGGCCACCGCCGAGGCCGCTGCTCGGGCCGGCGCCGCCGCCCTGGAGGACGCCCGCGGCCCGACCTACGACAGCCTGGTCTTCTCCGGCGCCCTGATCCTCTGGCACCTGGGCCGCGAGGCGACCCTGCGGGCCGCCGCCGACCGCATCCGCGCGACGCTCGACTCCGGCGCCGCCGCCCACCGGCTGCGCTGACGGGAGGACGCCATGCAATCACCCTACGTGCGCGTCGCCAGCCCCGAGGAGGTCGTGGCCGGCAAGTTCATCAAGGTCCAGGCCGACGGTCGCGCGTTCATCATCGCGCGGGTCGAAGACCGCTACTACGCCGTCGAGGACAACTGCAGCCACGAGGACTACCCGCTGTCCTACGGCTGTCTCGACGGTGAGCGCATCAAATGCTCCCTGCACGGTAGCCGCTTCAGCCTCGCCACCGGCGAGCCCCAAGACGACCCCGCCGACGAGCCCATCGCCACCTACCGCGTCACCGCCGACGCCGACGGCGTCTGGCTCGACCCATCCTCCCCAGCCAACGCCTGAGCCCGCAACGGGGCAGCCGAACCGGGTCCGCTTTACAGGATCAGCAAGCAGCAGGGCGCCGAAGACGCGGAGCGCTCGCAGAGTAGAAGACAGAAGGCCATGAGCCCAGGCTTGCTCTGCGAGCCCTCCGCGCCTCGGGGTCTGCGCGGTTCATCGCGTCAACGCCGCAACGGCGGCGCCCCAGTCAGCTCATCCGGCGCCTTCATCGACGCCGACAGCCCCGCCAGCACCGCCACCTCATCCTCATCGGCGGGCTCCGGCACCTCCGGCGCCTTCTCCGCCACCACCATCGCTACGCCTGCGGTCTCGATCGCATCGCGTAGCTGTCGGCGCAATGCATCCAGATCGTAGTCCTCGGCCAGCGCCAAGGGCACCACCGGCAGCCCGGCGGCCTTGCAGGCGCTGGTGACGAAGGCCTCCGCCCGTCGCTCGCCGCGACGTTTGGCCTCGGACTGGACGATCACCACGCACAGCGGGAAGCAATCCACCGCCGAGCAGACCAGGAAATCCGCGCGATGCCCGCCGAGGGACGCGTCGCCGAGCCGGCGCTGGCGTCGACGCAGATCCTGCGCCGGCTGCACCAACGCCGCCAGCGCCACCCGCGCCAGCACCCGATAGTGCCGCCCGGCAGCCCGATCCAGCGCCACCAGGAGGCGTTGCTCCGCCGGCGGCAGGAACGGCCAGCGGCGCTCGAACGGATGGCCACGCAGACCCCGGCGCAGGCCCACCAGCAGACGCAACAACAGATTGGCCAACACCAGGCCGGCCAGAAAAACCAGAACAAAGAAGGGTTCCAAGACGATCTCCCCGATGACACAAGGGCGGAAACGCCAGACATTATCCCCCGCGGCGCCGGCACCCGGTGCCGCCTACGGCCGCCCTATCCCGATCAATCCGCCGGCGCGCCGTCGTAGACCCAGCGCAGCACCTCGTGGTGGACCGCGTGACCGTGCCAGGCGACCAGACGCCGGCCGACGTCGGCAGCGTTGACGAGGACGACAACGACCCAGCGGCGGCCGTTGCGGTCGAGCACGTAGCCCGCGATGCAGCTGGCGTCGCGCACGGTGCCGGTCTTCAGATGCGCGCGCCCGGCGATGGGCTCGGCACGCAGGCGCCGGGTCATGGTGCCGTCGACGCCGGGGATGGACATGGAGGCGAGCAGCTCGGGCATGAACGGTTGCGCATAGGCCCAGACCAGCAGCCGGCCGAGGGTAGCGGCCGGGATAGCGGTCTCGCGCGACAGGCCGGAGCCGTTGTCAACGATCAGCGCCGCTGCCGGAATACCGAGCTCGGCCAGCCAGTCGGCGACGACGGCGCGGGACTTTGCAAGCGTGCCGGGCGGGCCATCGCGGTGGACGCCGAGGGCGAGAAAGACCTGCCGGGCCATCAAGTTGTTGCTGGTCTTGTCGATGGGCCAGATCAGCTCGGAGAGCGGCGGCGAGTAGACCTCGTGAAACAGCGTTGCGCCCTCGGGCAAGGTGCCGCGGATGATCCGGCCTTCGATCCGGCCGCCGAGCTCGCGCCACAGGGCGTCGAAGGCGCCGGCGGCGTGCTGGGCCGGATCGAGCAGCAGCCGAGGGACGTGCTCGTCCGGGCACTCGCTGGCAAAGCTCCCGGAGAGGCGGATCTGCGGCCGGGCACCCTCGGGCTCGCTGTAGCGCACGCTGAGCCGATGATTGCGGCCGCGACAGGGGGCCTGCACCAGCCGGGCGTCGTTGATCAGGTCCACGCCGCTGAGCGGCGGATTGGTATACAGGCCGACGCGCCCCTGCGTGCGATCGTGATAGGCGACGATATCGGTGACCTGGCGATTGACGGAGATGGCCGCCGGCAGGGCGTTGTAGCTGCGCAGGGGATTGTCGTCGAAGTCGCCGCGCGCGGCGCTCGGCGGTGCCAGGTGGGACGCGTCGAAGATCAGGTTGCCGCCGATGTCGAGGATGCCCTTGGCGCGCAGCGCGCGGATCATTCCGGCGTAGGCGGCGTTGCTGAGATACGGATCACCGAAGCCCTTGACGATCAGGTCCCCCTGCAGCCACCCGTCCACGATCGGCCCGGTGACATAGACGCGGGTCGGCCAGCGGTGGTTGCGACCGAGGATGTCGAGGCCGGCAATGACCGTCAGCAGCTTGATGACCGAGGCCGGGGTGCGCGGCACCTCGGGGTTGAAGGCGAGCCGGGGTGCGACCGCATCGACGGCCTGGACGTAGACGCTGACCTGGTCCGGGTCGAGCGGCAGCGCCGGGAGCTTGGCGTCGATGCGAGCCGGGAGTTCTTGGGGGGCGGCGGCGGGCGCCGGTGCGTCACCGACGAGGCTTGGCGCGGCCCCCGCAGGTTGGGCCGCGACCGCTCCCATGCCCGCTGCAAGGGCAACCAAGGTAACGACGACGGCACAACCCCTGATGATTCGCCACCACCAACCAGGGTATTGGCGCACCTGCGTCAGCCGCGGATTCGATCGAGGCATCCATTGTCCCCCACCAAGTTCAGCCGGCCTTATCGGCCGCGGAAGCCACTGACTCCTCAGCGGGCTTGTCCGCTCCATCGTCATCACCCGTCTTCTCATCGCCGGGGGTCGCAATCGACTCGACCGCGGGCGCCGTCTCGGGCTCGGAGACAGGCGCCGACTCCAGCACCATGATCACCCCCGCCAGCGGCGGCAGCGCCAACGGGATCGAATACGGGCGCCCCATCCACTCCATGGCCTCGGCTTGGACGCCGCCGCGATTGCCGATGTTGCTGCCGCCGTAGGACTCGGCGTCGGAGTTGAGCGCCTCGCGGTAGAAGCCCGGCGCCGGCACGCCGATGCGGTAATTCTCCCGCGGCACCGGCGTGAAGTTGAACGCGGCGGTGACCAATTGATCGCCGGCCTTGGACTTGCGCAGGTAGCTCAGCACCGACTGGGAGCTGTCGTGGCAGTCGATCCACTCGAAGCCGCGGCTCTCGAAATCCACCTCGTGCAGGGCCGGCAGCTCGCGATAGGCCCGGTTCAGGTCCGCCACCAGCTGCTTGATCCCCTGGTGCTGGGGCCGCTCCAAGAGTTCCCAGTCCACCGACGCGTCGAAGTTCCACTCCATCCCTTGGGCGATCTCGCAGCCCTGGAACAGCAGCTTCTTGCCCGGGTAGCTGAACATGAAGGTGTAGAGCAGCCGCAGCGAGGCGAACTTTTGCCAGGCGTCGCCGGGCATCTTGTCCAGCATCGAGCGCTTGCCGTGGACCACTTCATCGTGGGAGAACGGCAGCACGAAGTTCTCGGTGAAGGCGTAGACCAGGCCGAAGGTGAGCTGATCGTGGTGGAAGTGGCGGTAGATCGGATCCTTCTGCATGTACTCCAGGGTGTCGTGCATCCAGCCCATGTTCCACTTCATGCTGAAGCCGAGCCCGCCGGAGATAGGTGGGCCGCGACACCTGGGGCCAGGAGGTCGACTCCTCGGCGATCATCAGCGTGCCCGGGTGCTGCTCGTGGGTGGCGGTGTTGAGCTGGCGCAGGAAGTCCACCGCGTCCAGGTTCTCATTGCCGCCGTATTTGTTCGGTATCCACTCGCCGGGCTCGCGGGAGTAGTCCAGATAGAGCATGGACGCCACGGCGTCGACCCGCAGCCCGTCCAGGTGATACTCATTCAGCCAGAACAGCGCGCTGGAGAGCAGGAAGTTCTTCACCTCGTGGCGGCCGTAGTTGAAGATCAGCGTGCCCCAGTCCTTGTGCTCGCCCATGCGCGGGTCTTCGTGCTCGTAGAGGGCGGTGCCGTCGTAGCGGGCCAGCGCAAAGGTGTCGCGAGGGAAGTGGGCCGGCACCCAGTCGAGCAGGACGCCGATGCCGCGCTGATGCAGGTGATCGACCATCCAGCGGAAGTCGTCCGGCGTGCCGAAGCGGGCCGACGGCGCGAAGTAGCCGGTGGACTGGTAGCCCCAGGAGGCGTCCAGCGGGTGCTCGGTGATCGGCAGCAGCTCGACGTAGTTGAAGCCCAACTCGTCGCAGTAGTCGGCCAGATGGCGGGCCAGGGTGCGGTAGTTCAGGAAGCCGCCGTCCTCGGTGCGCTGCCAGGAGCCGAGATGCACCTCGTAGATCGACATGGGCTCGGCCTGCCAATCGCGCTCGGCGCGCTGCTTGAGCCAATCCGCATCCTGCCAGCGGTGGCCGACCTCCGGCTGTAGGATACCGGCGGTGTCCGGGCGCTCCTGGAAGGCGCGGCAGTACGGGTCGATCTTGACCGCGACGTTACCCTGCTGGTCGCGCAGCTCGAACTTGTAGTGCTCGCCGGCCTCGACGCCGGGGATGAACAGCTCCCAGACCCCGGAGCCGCCGCGTACCCGCATCGGGTGCACGCGCCCGTCCCAGTCGTTGAACGCACCCACCACGCTGGCCCGGGCCGCGCTCGGCGCCCAGACCGCGAACAGGAACCCGGCGACGCCGTCCACGGTGCGCGGGTTGGCGCCGAGGAAGCGGTAGGCGTGCCAGTGGCGCCCCTCGCCGAACAGGTGCAGGTCGAAGTCGCCGAGCTGGGGGGGGAACAGGTAGGGATCGTGCTGGCTGTGGACCCGACCTTGCTTGTCGTACCAGTTGATCAGGTAGCTGCCCGCCACCTGCTCCGCCGGCCCTGTCCATTCGAACAGATCGGTGCCCTCAACCCGTTGCAGCTCGACCCCGCCCTCGTTGATGCGGACCCGCTCGGCCCGCGGCAGATAGGCGCGGACGACCGCCTCGCCGGTGTCGTCCTCGTGGCGACCGAGCACGGAGAACGGGTCGTGGTGGCGCGCCTCGACGATGCGCTGCAGGGGCTCTGTGAGACGGGGTGACGGGGCGTGACCGTTGGGCATGGTGGCGTTGGGCTCCGTGCGGCTGAGCCGGTTGGCTTAGGATGGGGATGGGATCTTGCATGCACCGGGCGGTGTCCGCCCGGCGAGGGCGGCTGGTTATCACCACCAGCGGCCCGATCCCGGGCCGGCGCGATGGCCGGTATAGGTTGGCCGATGATGGTACCATAGGCGACCGACGCGCATTCCAAGGACGCCGAGCAATCCGAGGGCACAAGCCCGATCCGCCCACCTCGCCGACATCCCCCAACAACGACAAACCGGCAACGGGATCGAGCAGGCTCACGCCTAGCGACTAGGGTCTTTGCGAGCGTTTGCACCGTTCGCGGGCCTCCGCCGGGCTCGGCGCAGTCCGCAGGCAAGCCGGCCGGCATCCCGCGAGCCGGACATCGGATCCAGCCAGACAGAGGTATCCCATGCCGGACTCCAGTCCGCGTTTTGTCAGCCGTCTTACCCGCAACACCCTCGCCCTGATCCTGGCCGGCGGTCGCGGGTCGCGCCTGCGGCAGCTGACGCAATGGCGCTCGAAGCCCGCCGTCCCGTTCGGCGGCAAGTTCCGCATCGTCGACTTCCCGCTGTCGAACTGCATCAACTCCGGCATCCGCCGCATCGGCGTGCTGACCCAATACAAGGCCCACTCGCTGATCCTGCACATCCAGAAGGGCTGGGGCTTTCTGCGCGGCGAGTTCGGCGAGTTCGTCGAGCTCTGGCCGGCCCAGCAGCGGGTCGCCGAGACCGCCTGGTACGCCGGCACCGCCGATGCCGTATTCCAGAACCTCGACATCATCCGCAACCACGACCCGGAATACGTGCTTATCCTGGCCGGCGATCACGTCTATAAGATGGATTACGGCGCCATGATCGCCGAACACGTGGAATCCGGCGCCGACATGACCGTCGGCTGCATCGAGGTCGACCTGCAGACCGCCCGCGGCTTCGGCGTCATGCAGGTCGACACCGAGGGACGCGTCTGCGCCTTCCAGGAAAAGCCGGAGCATCCCGAGCCGATCCCGGGGCACAGCGACGTCGCCCTGGCCTCCATGGGTATCTATGTCTTCAACCGCGACTTCCTCTACGAGCAGCTGATCCGCGACGCCGACTCGTCGCGCTCCACCCACGACTTCGGCAAGGACATCATCCCCGACGTCATCGCCCGCTATCGCGTCGTTGCCTACCCGTTCCGCGACCCGCGCAGCGGCGCCCAGGCCTACTGGCGCGACGTCGGTACCCTCGACGCATTCTGGAGCGCCAACCAGGAGCTGATCGGCGTCACCCCGCCGCTCAACCTCTACGACGACAGCTGGCCCATCTGGACCTACCAGGAGCAGCTGCCGCCGGCCAAGTTCGTGTTCGACGACGAGGACCGCCGCGGCATGGCCGTCGACTCCATGGTCTCCGGCGGCTGCGTCATCTCCGGGGCCACCGTGCGCCACTCGCTGCTGTTCTCCAACGTGCGCGTCAACTCCTATACCACCATGCAGGATGCCGTGGTCCTGCCCAACGTCGAGATCGGCCGCAACTGCCGCATTCGCCGCGCGGTGATCGACCGCTGGTGCAAGATCCCCGAGGGCATGGAGATCGGCTACGATGCCGAGGCCGACCTCGCCCGCGGCTTCCATGTCAGCGAGGGCGGCGTCACCTTGGTCACGCCGGACATGCTCGGGCAGAAGGTCAACCGACTGCGCTGAGCGATTAAACCACCGTCGTGCAGCCTGGCGTGCCCCGGCGGCCCGACTTCATCGGACACCCATCCACCCCACCACCGCCACACCACAGCGCCGATCATCGCCGACGGCGCCGCCCATCCACGCGAGACCGACGAGCCGTTATGAGCCCAGACCCGACTGCCTACACCCCCGCCCAGCGCCGCGCCGGGGTCCTGCTGCATCTAACATCGCTGCCGGGAGCCGGGCCGAACGGCGATCTCGGCTGGGAGGCGTTCAACTTCGTCAACTTCCTCAAGGGCTGCGGCATCAGCCTCTGGCAGATGCTGCCGGTGGGCCCGCCCCAGGCCGACGGCTCGCCATACCAGACCAGCTCCGCCCATGCCGGCAACCCGGCCCTGATCGGCCTGGAACCGCTGCATCGCGACGGCTGGCTGGAGACCGCGCCCGCCGGCGAGACCGACAAGCTACAAGCCCTGCGCCGAGCCCATAGCCGCTTTCAACAGGTGGCCGACGCTGCCGACCGCCAGGCCCTCGACACCTTCTGCGGCGAGCACGCCTATTGGCTCGACGACTACGCCCTGTTCCGCGCCAGCCGCGAGGAGCGCGGCAGCTGCTGGTGGGAGTGGCCCAAGGGCCTGCGCCGGCGCGAGACACGGGCCGTGAATCATGCGCGCAAGCGCCTCGCCGCGGAGCTGAGCTACATCCGCTGGGAGCAGTTCATCTTCTTCCGCCAGTGGGCCGCGCTGCGCGCCCATGCCAACGCCAACGGCGTCGCCCTGTTCGGCGACATGCCCATCTTCGTCGCCCACGACAGCGCCGAGGTCTGGGCCAACCCGCAGGACTTCGACCTCGACCCGGACGGCGGGCTGCGCACCGTCGCCGGCGTGCCGCCGGACTACTTCTCCGCCACCGGCCAGCGCTGGGGCAACCCGCTCTACCGCTGGGATCGGCTGCAGCAGGACGGCTTCAAGTTCTGGATCGACCGCATCCGCACCCAACTCGTGCTGTTCGACCTGATCCGCATCGACCACTTCCGCGGCTTCGAGGCCTTCTGGGAGATCCCGGCCAGCGAGGAATTCGCCATCAACGGCACCTGGGTGCCCGCCCCCGGCGACGCCCTGTTCGAGCGCCTGCGCGCCGAGCTGGGGGCGCTGCCGCTGATCGCCGAGGATCTCGGCGTCATCACCGAAGGCGTCGATGCGCTGAGGCGCAAATACGGCATGCCGGGGATGAAGATCCTGCAGTTCGCCTTCGACGGCGGCGCCGACAACCCCTACCTGCCCTTCCATCACGACCGCGACTCCGTGGTCTACACCGGCACCCACGACAACGACACCACGCTGGGCTGGTACCAATCCCTCGACGACGCCGGACGCGCACAGGTCGCCGACTACCTCGGCCACCCCAGCGAGCCCATGCCCTGGCCGCTGATCCGCTGCGCGCTGGGCTCCCGCGCCGACCTGGCCGTGCTGCCGATGCAGGACCTGCTCGGCCTCGACGGCAGCCACCGCATGAACCTCCCCGGCACCACCGAGGGCAACTGGCGCTGGCGCTTCGACTGGCCGCAGATCGAGCCCGGCCTGGCCGAACGGGTGCGCACACAGGTGGAGATGTACGGGCGGCTGGTGGGCGAGACCTCCGACTCCTGAGCCGTCGTGTCGATGCCTTTGCCTTTGCCGCAATCGATGCCGATCACGATCACGACAACGAGCCCGGCGCGATGTCCGGCGCTTCGGATCGACGCACGTCAATAAGCATTCGGTAATGTACTAAACTCCGGGGTATGGGACCCGCGCCCGCATGTCGCGGCAGCGCCGGCAGTCCCGCTCCGGAGGTGTACGATGAGACGGCATTCGGTACTCCTTAGCGCCTTTCTGGGGACCCTGCTGCTGGCCGTACCGGTCCAGTCGCAGGCGTTCTGTGGCTTCTTCGGAGGCGGCTTCAGCTTCGGCTTCGGCGGCGGCTTCGGCGGCTGGGGCGGCCCCGGCTGGTGGGGTCCTGGCTATTGGGGCGGCCCCGGCGGGTGGGGTGGTCCCTGGAACGGCTACGGCTGGCACCGGCCTTACCAGTGGCATCGACTGCACCATTGGGGCTATCCCTACGGCGGCCACCCCTTCTACGCACCGTTTTCACCACTGACCTATCCGCAACCGACGGCGGTTCCGGAGGCTGCACAAGGTGCTGAGCCAAAAGCGAAGTAGTCGGCGATCCCTGGGGCGACGAACGGCAAAGCTGTCATTACCGACGCCAGGGATGGCGCTAGCCTGTCGAAATCCGTTGATTTTGGAACTACGAAACACGCGAAAGACACGAAAGCTGCCAAAGTCCCGATACCGTTCGCCACCCTACCCCGCTTCCGCAGCAACGCTGCCCGTGACGCTTGATCCAGCACCGGCATCTGGCTAGATTCAGGTCGGAAGACGGCTCTCACGCCCAGCGCATACCTACTGCTGAAATCAGAAATCGTTGCGCTTCTCCCTACCACGCCACCGCCCGGAAAGGGGCTTCAGCCTCATCGAGCTGATGATCGTTGTTGCGATCATCGGCATCCTGGCAGCGATCGCCATCCCGTCCTATCGCGACTTCACCACCCGCGCGCGGGTGACGGAGATCATCTCGTCGCCGCGTCCTTTCGCCCACCGTCGTCGAGTACTACACCACGAAGGGCTCGATGCCCACTTGGCCCGAAATCGACAATCCGACCCGGTATATCGGGCGCATCGAGTTCTGGCGTGCCCGCGACGACCGGCTGGTCATCCACGTCTATCCGACCGCGGCGTTCTCCAACGAGATCGACGTCGGCGAGGACGCCATCTTGCTCGAGGCCATGGATGACGGCTCCGGGATGCTGCAAGGGCCTGCGGCCCGCACTCCGACTTCCGCGCCGTTCCCGACCGGCTCCTTCCCTCCACCTGTCGAGACTGGATCGACAACGCGCGCTAAGTCAAGGTTCAGAAACAAGTGGTGCAGACGCAACGACGAAACGGCCAATCCAAAGGCTCAGCGAGCGGGCGTCTGCACCACTTGTTTTTGAATCGATCCTAAGGCGATTGCCGTCCACCCCGCCCCATCCCGGAAATCGCACCACGGACCCGGTTCCGGGGTAACATCGCGCCGACGCCGTCAAGCCTGCGCACAGCATCTGCGAGCGCGGGCTGAAGCAACTGCCCGATACGAATCCAACGGTTCTACGAGGAAGCAAACCATGCGTAAGCCACTGCTGTCCCTGGCGCTGATGCTGGCACTCGGCGCCGGCGGCGCCCTCGCCGACGACGCCGCGCTGCGCCAGAAGGCCATCGATGCGGGCCTCGAGCCCATCCCCTACGGCACGCCGGCGGTCAACGACAACCCCATCACCCACGAGAAGATCGAGCTGGGCAAGATGTTGTTCTTCGAGCCGCGGCTGTCCGCCAGCGGCGTCATCAGCTGCAACACCTGCCACAACCTGGGCACCGGCGGCGACGACAACCAGCCCGCCTCCATCGGTCACGGCTGGCAGAAGGGCGCGCGCAATGCGCCGACCGTCTTCAACGCGGTCTTCAACCACGCCCAATTCTGGGACGGTCGCGCCGAAGACCTGAAGGCCCAGGCCAAGGGCCCGCTCCAGGCCAACGTCGAGATGGCCAACAATCCCGTGAACCTGGTCGCGACCCTGAACAGCATGCCGGGCTATGTGGAGCGCTTCTCCGAGGCCTTCCCCGGCGAGGATGCCCCGGTCAGCTTCGACAACATGGCCCGCGCCCTCGAGGCCTTCGAGGCCACGTTGGTCACCCCCGCATCACCGTTCGATCAGTGGCTGGAGGGCAACGACGCGGCCCTGAGCGACGCGCAAAAGGCCGGCCTCAACCTGTTCATCGACAAGGCCTGCGCCGCCTGCCACGCCGGCGTCAACCTCGGCGGCCAGCAGTACTACCCGTTCGGCCTGATCAAGCGGCCCGGGGCCGACATCCTGCCGCCGAAGGACAGGGGCCGCTTCCAGGTGACCCAGACCGCTTCCGACGACTATGTCTTCCGCGCCGCGCCGCTGCGCAACATCGCGCTCACCGCGCCCTACTTCCACTCCGGCCAGGTCTGGGACCTGGAGCAGGCCGTCGCCGTTATGGGCCTGGCCCAGCTCGGCGCCGAGCTCGGTGACGAGGAGACGGCACTGATCGCCGAATTCCTGCGCAGCCTCACCGGCGAGTTGCCGCGGGTGGACTACCCGCTGCTGCCGCTGGAGACGGCGGAGACGCCGCGCCCACAGTCCTGATCCTGAACGACCGCCGAGCCCAAGCTGGACCCATCTCACCGGGCTCAGGTCGTCGACAGTGCTCCGGGCCGACGACGCGGGCCGCCCCCATCGTCATCCCCCCTCCCCAACCCTCTGCATCGGCGCGCCGCGCCCCGGAGCCCCCATGAGCATCGATCTGGCCGAGCTGTGCGCCAAACTCGACATCGACCCCATCGCCGAGGTCGGCGGCCGCCTCCCGCTGTCCATCAGCGGCCTCAACACCCTGGCACTGGCGGGCAGCCATGACCTGTGCTTTGCCGAACTCGCCGAGCAGGCGGACGCCGTCGCCGCCAGCGCGGCGGGGGCGGTGCTGGTGCCGGAGGACTTCCCGTCCATCGACGGCCCGCTGACCATTCGCCTACCGAGCCCGCGCAACGCCTTCTTCGGCCTCGCCGCGGGCTTCGTCCCGCCGTCCGAGATCGTCGGCATCCACCCGAGCGCCGTCATCGCCGACGATGCCGCGCTCGGCGATGAGGTTGCGATCGGCGCCTGCGCCGTGATCGGCCCCGGTGCGCGCATCGGCGCGCGCAGCATCATCGGCCCCGGCACCTATGTCGGCGCGGACGTGAGCCTCGGCGCGGATTGCCAGATCGAGGCCAACGTCAGCCTGCTGCGCGACAGCAGCCTCGGGGAGCGCTGCATCATCCACGCCGGCAGCACCATCGGCAGCGACGGCTTCGGCTTCCGCTGGGACGGCCAGGCCCATCGCAAGGTGCCGCAGATCGGCCGCGTCGTCATCGAGGACGACTGCGAGATCGGCGCCAACTGCTGCGTCGACCGCGCCACCATCGGCGTCACCCGCCTCCGCCGCGGCAGCAAGATCGACAACCTGGTCCAGATCGCGCACAACACCGAGATCGGCGAGCACGTCATCATGGTCAGCCAGTCCGGCATCGCCGGCAGCAGCCGCATCGGCACCGGGGCCGTGATCTCGGGCCAGGTCGCCATCTCCGACCATGTGCAGGTCGGCGCCGGCGCCCGGGTCGGCGGCCAATCCGGCGTCACCAAAGACATCCCGGCCGGGGCCCGTGTCTTCGGCACCCCGGCCCGGTCGCTGAAGGACAGCCTGCGCGAACTCGCCGCCCTGACCCGACTGCCGCGGCTGATGGAACAGGTTCGGGGTCAGCAACGAGAACTCGACCAACTGCGGGCGCGTTTGGATGCGCTTGAGACGACGCAGGACGGGCACTAAACCTTAGCTTTCAACCGCCCGCCGCCGCGTCGACGCGGCTCAGCTCGCCGCCAGGGCCTGATCCAGGTCGGCGATGATGTCGTCTATATGCTCGATGCCGATGGACAGCCGCACCAGGTCCTCGGAGACGCCGGCGGAGGCCAGCTCGTCCGGGCCGAGCTGGCGGTGGGTAGTGGTGGCCGGGTGGCAGGCCAGGGTCTTGGCATCGCCGATGTTCACCAGCCGCACGGCCAGCTGAAGCGCATCGATGAAGCGCGCACCGGCCGCGCGCCCGCCCTTGATGCCGAAGGACAGGATCGCGCTCGCCTTGCCGCCGTCCATATAGCGCTGGACCAACGGATAGTCGGGGCTGTCGGGCAGCCCGGCGTAGCGCACCCACTCCACCTTCGGATGGGCCTGCAGCCAGGCGGCCACGGCCTCGGCATTCTCGCAGTGGCGATCCATCCGCACCGCCAAGGTCTCGATCCCCTGCAGGATCAGGAAGCTGTTGAATGGCGAGATGGCGCTGCCCATGTTGCGCAGCGGCACCACACGGGCACGGCCGATATAGGCAGCGGCACCCAGGGCCTCGGTGTAGACCACACCGTGGTAGGACGGGTCCGGCTCGTTGAGCATCCCGAAGCGCTCGGCGTGCTCGGCCCAGGGGAAGCTGCCGCCGTCCACCAGCGCGCCGCCGATGGTGGTGCCGTGGCCGGCCATGTACTTGGTCAGGGCATGCACCACGATGTCGCAGCCGTGCTCGAACGGTCGGCACAGATACGGGCTCGGCACCGTGTTGTCGACGATGACCGGCACGCCATGGGCGTGGGCCATATCGCTGATCGCCGCCAGATCGGCGACGTTGCCCGCCGGATTGCCGATGGACTCGCAGAACACCGCCTTGGTGCGCGCATCGATCTGCGCCGCCATGCCGTCGATGTCGTTCGGCGCCACCAAGCGCACCTCGATCCCCAGCCTCGGCAGCGTGTGCGCAAACAGGTTGTAGGAGCCGCCGTACAAGGTCGAGCCGGCGATGATGTTGTCACCGGCCTGGGCGATGGTGAATATCGAATAGGTCACCGCCGACATCCCCGAGGCCAGGGCCAGCGCGCCGACGCCGCCCTCCATCGCCGCCACGCGCTTCTCGAGCACGTCGCTGGTCGGGTTCATGATCCGGGTGTAGATGTTGCCCGGCACCTTCAGGTCGAACAGATCGGCGCCGTGCTGGGTGTCGTCGAAGGCGTAGGAGGTCGTCTGGTAGATCGGCGTGGCCACCGACTTGGTGGTCGGGTCGGGCTCGAAGCCCGCATGGATGGCGAGGGTCTCGATCTTCATCGCAATACCTTTGGGTGGTGGATTGTTGTGCGTAACCCGCCGCGGCGGCGCGGACCCCGCGCATCCTAACGTGCTTGGCGGGTGCGTGGCGTATCGGTTTGGCTGCGTCCCGCGGGGGTAGCCCACGGGGATTTCTGCTAGATTCATCTACACGAGCCAACCAAGGAGTCCGTCATGATCGAGATCAAGCATAAGACCAGCGGCGAGACCCTCGCCAGCATCGACGCCGAGACCCTGGTCGGTGCCGACCTGCGCGAGATGCAGCTCAACGGCGCCGACCTGCGCGGGGCGGACCTGCGCGGCGCCGATCTGGAGTTCACCGACTTGAAGGAGGCCGACCTGGCCGGCGCCCGGCTCGCCGAGGCCATCCTGCTCAGCGCCAACCTCAGCGGCGCCAACCTCGAGGGTGCCGACCTGCATCGCGTCCGCGCCGGCTCGGACCGGCCCGCCCGCGCAGTCATCCTCAACGGCGCCCTGCTCGACAAGGCCGAACTGGTGGGCGCCGACCTGCGCCATGCCGCCATCCGCGAGGCCCAGCTCAAGGGCGCCGACCTGAGCCGCGCGGACCTGCGCGAGACCGACTTCTCAGGCAGCAACCTCTGCCACCTGGTCGCCACCAAGGCGCTGTTCATCCGCGCCAACATGCGTGACGTCAACATGTGCCATGCCGACCTGCGCGACTGCCACCTGAACGACGCCAACCTTGCCGGTGCCGGCCTGCACGACGCCGACTTCGGCAGCACCACCGATGATGGCTTCAGCATCCTCAACCTGGCCGACTTCGAAGGCGCCGACCTGCACAACGCCAACCTGCGCAACTGCTCGGCCCAGGACACCAACTTCCGCGACGCCAACCTGAGCCACGTCGACTTCAGCCGCGCCGTCCTCGGCGGGGCCATCCTGCGCGGCGCCAACGTCGCCGGCGCCGACTTCTCCGGCGTCGAGCTGGGCAGCGTCACCATGGAGTTCGCCAACTTCTCCAAGGCGCTGAATGCGGAGATTCCGACCTACAAGAGAAACCTGCGCTGAGCCGACAAAGCTAAGTCAAGGCTCAGAAACAAGTGGTGCAGACGCAACGACGAAACGGCCAATCCAAAGGCTCAGCGAGCGGGCGTCTGCACCACTTGTTTTTGAATCGATCCTAAGTCGGATGGGCTCCTGGCCCCGGCTCAGCCGTGGCCGTGGCTCACGCTCTCGGCGCAGGGGGCGGCGCCCTGCAGCTTGCCGTCTTGGTAGGCTTGCAGCGCATCGCCGACGCTCCCTGCGGCCCCGGTCGCGGTCTGCACGCCGGCGTCGCGGAAGAACTGGATCGCGCGCCCGCCCATGCCGCCGCTGATCATCACCTCGGCGCCTTGCTCATGGATAAAGCCCGGGATCTGGCCTGGCTCGTGGGCCTCGGCGAAGGGGTTGGCGATGACTTGGGTGGCCTGCACCGAGCCCTCCGCCAGGTCCACCAGGACGAAGTACGGGGTGTGGCCGAAGTGCTGGGCGACGGGGCTGGCGAGCCCCTGGTCGGTCTCTGCGGTGATGGCGATCTTCATGGGTTCTCGGATACTCCAGGTTGTTGGATAGGGATGGATGGGGCGCCCTGATGGGCGGTGAACAGGTGCGCCTGTAACGTTTGCCACAGGCTCGACAGGGCCAGGCTCGCCGGCGCCTCGGGCCGATGCCGCGTCACCGGGCGGCCCGCGGCCAGGGCCTCGGCCATGCTCAGATCGAAGGGCAGCCGGCCGATGATGGGGACGCCTCGGGCCGCGGCCCGGGCCTCGATGGCGTCGGCGCCCTCGGGATGGATGTCGGCCTTGTTGATGCAGACCAGCGCCGGTATGCCGAAGTGGGTCACCGTGGCCAGTGCCCGCTCCAGGTCCTCGCGCCCGGAGACGGTGGGCTCGGTGACCAGCAGGGCCAGCGTGGCCCCGGAGACGGCGGCGATGACCGGGCAGCCGATCCCCGGCGGTCCGTCCACCAGGATGCCGCCGTAGCCGCCGGCCTCGGCCTCGGCGCGGGCACGCCGCCGGACCTCCGTCACCAGCTTGCCGGAGTTGTCCTGCCCGGGGTCGAGATGGGCGTGGACGAGCGGGCCGTAGGGCGTCTCGGAGCGCCGACAGGTACCGGCCGTCTGCCGCTGCAGGCTCAGGCAGCCGGGCGGACATTGGTCGAGGCAGGCACCGCAGCCCTCGCAGGCGATGGCGTCGATGCGCCAGCCGTCGTCCAGCTCGCGGATCGCGTCGAACCGACAGGCGTCGACGCAGGCGCCGCAATGGCGGCAGCAGTCGCCGTCGAGCACGGCGACGGCACCGCCGATGAAGGGCTCGGCCGTGGTGTCGCGGGCGTCGAGCAGCAGCGCCAGGTTGGCCGCGTCCACGTCGGCATCGGCCAGTAGCCAGCGTTGGCCTTCGGTGTCGGCTGCCAAATGGGCAAGGGCGGCGGTGACACTGGTCTTGCCGGTGCCGCCCTTGCCGCTTAGTACGATGATCTCTTTCATTCCGGAAACCGCAAATGCGCGCGGATGAGCGCGGATTGGCTCATGTCTGCTCGGACACTGTCAGCGCGTCGAGCAGGGCGTGGAAGGCCGGGCGGTACTCGGGCGCCGCCTCCAGCAGCGGGCGTCCGCGGGCCAGCGATTCCGCCAAGCGCCGGTCCAGCGGGATGTGCATGGAGATGGGCAGCCCCTGCTCGGCGCAGAAGGCGGCCACCGGGGCGTGGCCGATGCCGTCGCGATTGATGACCACCCGCGCCGGGAGCCCGAGTTCCTGCACGATCGCCGTCACCTGGCGCAGGTCGTGGAGGCCGAAGGCGGTGGGCTCGGTCACCAGCACCACGGCGTCGGCATCGCGCAGGGTCTCCACCACCGGGCAGGAGGCGCCGGGCGGGGCGTCGCGGATCTCGATCGGACGGCGGGTGGTGGCGAGCGCCTTGCTCGACGGCTCGGCCTTGAGCCGGCGCAGCACCGGCATGCCCATGGGTTGGCCGATGTCCAGCACGCCCTGGGCCAGGTCGATGCCTTCCGGGGTGAGGCCGGCGTCGATGCGGCCCACCACCAGCGGCTCCTCGCGGATCGCGTCCTCCAGGCAAACGGCGGTACAGCGCCCGCAGCCGTGGCAGAGGGCATCGAACACCAATACCTGACCGCCCACCACCGCTAACGCATTGTACTGACAGACCTCGGCACAGCGCCCGCAGGCGGTGCAGAGCGCCGCGTCGATCCGCGGCACCGGCAGCGTGGCCTCGCGCTGGCGATCCCAGCTGGGGTGCAGGAACAGGGCCGCGTTCGGCGCCTCCACGTCGCAGTCGAGCAGACGGGTCGGCCGCGACTCCGCCGCCACCTGCGCCAGGGCAGTGGCCACCGTGGTCTTGCCGGTGCCGCCCTTACCGCTGGCCACCACCACACGCATGGGCTCAGCCCCCTTGGTGGCCGTCGTGGCTGGGCGCATCGGCGCCGCTCAGCCCGCCGACGCGGAATCGCTCCAGGACTTGGCGCCCGCTGAGGCCGGCCTGCGCCGGTGCCACCAGCGCACGGATACCCGCCGTCTGCAGGGTCACCCAAGCCTTGGGCCCGTAGGCGCCGCTGACCACCGCACCGATCCCTTGATCGGCCAGCAGCTGCGCTGCGCGCACGCCGGCACCGCCGCTCGCCTCCAGGCCCGGGTTATCCAGCATGGTGCAGTCGTCGCTGTCGCTGTCGACCAGGCAGAAGCGGGCCGCGCGCCCGAAGCGGGCATCGAAGGGGCCGTCCAGCCCCTCCCCCGCCATGGAGATGGCGAGCCTCATCGTGCCGGCTCCGCATCGACGACGGTCTCCAGCTGCTCCAGCTTGCGGCGCAGCGCGGCGATCTCCTCACTCAGCGGCGTGGCGGCGGTACCCGTAACCGCGTTGCGGCGGCCGAATCGACCCTTGCCGCCCTCGGCCCCGCCGGCTTGACCGGCTTGACGACCCATGCGCCCGCGACCACCCCCGCAGGGGCCGAGCCCGCGGCCTTGTCCCTGGCCCTGGCCCTGGCGACCCTGACCCTGACCTCGACCGGGGCCTTGACCCTGACCTTGCCCCCGACCGGGGCCTGCTCCCCGTCCGCGACCTTGACCCTGACCGCGACCTTGTCCGATCCCGCGTGGACCGGCGCCATCTTGCATCGGCATGACCTTGACCTCTCTAATTAGACGCGGACCCGCGAGGCGGCCTCAGGCGTGATGGCCGAGGCGCAGCTCTGCGTGTCCGACGCAACCTGTTTGCTCGCGGACCCGGCTCTCGCCGAGACCCTGGAGCACCGTGGCAGCGTAGCGGGCTGCCGTTGGCGACAGTATCGGCCTAAGCCCGAGCAAATTACCCTGATATATCGCAATGGCGGATGAACATATGTGCGTTTACGCCATACCCTGACCCGGCGCAGCAGGAACCAAAGAGCCTGCTCAAGGGCCGCGCTCGTTGTCGTTGTCGTTGTCGTTGTCGTTGTCGTTGTCGTTGTCGTTGTCGTTGTCGTTGTCGTTGTCGTTGTCGTTGTCGTTGTCGTTGTCGTTGTCGTTGTCGTGTCGTGGCGCAATCAAGCATCCGACGACGATTACGACAACGACAACGACAACGAGCTGACATGTTCACTTTGTTTCTGAATTCTTCCTAAGCTTGCCCTGCACCGCCGCTGCGCAGCAAGACCAACACTCGACTCCAGGCCCAAAGCCGCCCTGCCCTACCCCCAATCCGGAAGATCCCCCGCATGCCCCAACAGCGCCGCCCCCGCCGCATCGGCTTTGCCCCCGACGGCCTCTGCTTCAAGCCCTGCGGTCAGCGCGGTCGCGGGATGGGCACCCTGACCCTGCGCCCGGACGAGTTGGAGGCCCTGCGCCTGATGGATCTGGAAGGGCTGTACCAGGAGGAGGCTGCGGCGCGGCTCGGCGTCTCGCGCACCACCCTCTCGCGCACCCTTGCGCGGGCGCGGCGCACCGTTGCCGCGGCGTTGATCGGCGGCAAGCGGCTGGTGCTTGACGACGGCGTCCATGGACAGGCCCCGAACGCGGACTGAGCGCTCGGATTTCGCTCGGCAGGTGTTCGCGGTGCCTCCTGCGCAGGGCCTGCTCAACCGAATCGGCTCCGAGCGCTGCGCCTTGGCATGGTCACCGGCACGGCCGTGATGACGCCGCGTCCTGACGCCCTCCGTCTGTCGTAAAAAATAGACCGTTCATCCCGGTTGGGGGACGGTGCCAGGTCATGGATCATCCACAGCCGACCCGAGCAAAGACGCGCTTTCCGGCGCCCCCGCCGCCCAACGATGCACAGTTTCCGCACAGCTTGTTCTAGGGTTTCTACCCGGGCCATGCACAAGATGTAGTGGTTGACAGCCCTCCTAGCCCGTATATATTGAGGGCATCCGGTTTTGCCGTCCCCATCTGCAATCGCTTGTGGACGCCTTCCCTTGCCCGATCCGCAGCGTTCGGATCAGCCACCCCGAGGACCGACCCATGGCCGCCGAACAGCCCAGCACCCCACACGCGATCCAACCGACCGTCGAGCCGACCCGCAAGCGCGGCAACGGCGACCGCCCGCCGCTGCCTGAGGCGCCGGTGGAGGCCAAGACGGCCCCGGAAGCACCTGACCAGGCCGCCCGGATCGAGATCGATTCCCACGTCCCGGGCCGGGTCCAGGTCATCCGCCGCAACGGCAAGGTGACCCATTTCGATCCGAACAAGATCAAGGTCGCGATGACCAAGGCCTTCCTCGCCGTGGAGGGTGGCGGCGCGGCGGCCTCCAGCCGGGTGCATGATCGGGTCGAGGCCCTGGCCGAACAGGTGGCCTCGGCGCTGACCCGGCGCCTGCCCGGTGGCGGCACCGTCCACATCGAGGACATCCAGGACCAGGTGGAGCTGGCGCTGATGCGCGCCGGCGAGCACAAGGTCGCTCGCGACTATGTGCTCTACCGCGAGGCGAGGTCCCAAGAGCGCGCCGCCAAGACGGTTGCCGAGACGGCCATCGATGGGGCGCCATCGGGCCTGAACGTCACGCTCCCCGACGGCAGCACCCGGCCGCTGGACCTGGACGCCATGCGCCGGCTGCTCGACGAGGCCTGTGCCGGGCTCGAGGGCGTCGACGCCGAGGCCGTGCTGGCGGACACCGTCCGCAACCTGTTTGACGGCGTCAACGAGGCCGACGCCCGCCAGGCCTTGGTCATGTCCGCCCGCGCGATGATCGAGCGCGAGCCCGCCTACGGTCAGGCCGCCGCCCGCCTGCTGCTCGACGTCCTGCGCCGCGAGGCCCTGGGCTTCCTGGACATGGCCGTCGGTGTCGAGACCCAGGCCGACATGGCCGAGCGCTATGCCGACTACTTCGCCGCCTATGTGCGCAGCGCAGGCGACCTGGAGCTGCTCGACAAGCAGCTCGGGCGCTACGACCTGGCCCGCCTCGGCGCCGCGCTGCGCCCCGAGCGCGACCTGCAGTTCAACTATCTGGGCCTGCAGACCCTCTACGACCGCTACTTCATCCACACCGACCGCGGCCTACGCTTCGAGCTGCCCCAGGCGTTTTTCATGCGCGTCGCCATGGGCCTGGCCATCAACGAGATCGACCGCGAGGAGCGGGCCATCGAGTTCTACGAGCTGCTGTCGTCATTCGACTTCATGAGCAGCACGCCGACCCTGTTCAACGCCGGCACCCTGCGCCCGCAGCTGTCCTCCTGCTACCTGACCACCGTCTCCGACGACCTCGACGGCATCTACAGCGCCATCAAGGACAACGCCCTGCTGAGCAAGTTTGCCGGCGGCCTGGGCAACGACTGGTCGCGGGTGCGCGGCATGGGCGCCCACATCAAGGGCACCAACGGCAAGAGCCAGGGCGTGGTGCCGTTCCTGAAGGTCGCGAACGATACCGCGGTGGCGGTCAATCAGTGCTTCGCGCCGCAGACGCGGGTGTTCACCGCCGACGGCCCGAAGACCATCGCCGAGGTGCGCAAGGGTGACCTGGTGCTCGGTGAGCGCGGGCGCTACCGCGAGGTGCGCGAGCACATGGTCTATCCGCAGAAGGACGCGCCCATGGTGCGGCTGCGGATCAAGCATGCGGTGGACGACATCCAGGTGACCGCCGGCCACCCGATCAAGGCCATCCCCGGCGTGCCTAAAGCGCAATCCATCGAGCGCACGCTGACCCAGATCGAGCACGGCAAGCACCGCCCGCAATGGGTCGAGGCCGGGGCGCTGGCCGCCGGCGACTATGTCGCCCAGGTCATCCCCGGCGAGGTCGTGCCCGTCGACGGCTTCACCGAGGACGACGCCCGCTTCTACGGCATCCTGCTCGGCGACGGGCACCTGACCAAGGACCGGGAATGCGGCGTCTCCGGCGACCCGCGCCATGATGCCGGCCATCTCGACTTCGTGCGTGGGTACCTTCGCCGCCGCGACATCCCATTCTGGGAGACCGCCCGCGGCGAGGACTATCTGCAGATCAAGTGGTCGGTGGGCGAGGGCCTCGCCCGCTGCGGCACCACCGGGCGCTGGGTCGGCACCGACGCCGCCCATCTGCCGTTCACCGAGGCCGACCTCTACGACGCCGACCACAACAAGCACATCGCGCGCCGCTTCAACCACCTGCCGCACAACCAGGCCCTGGCGCTGATCCAGGGCCTGTTGGAGACCGACGGCGGCATCAGCCGCGGCAAGGAGGTGTATTTCACCAACACCTCCATGCCGTTGGTGGAGGGGCTGCGCTACCAACTGTTGCGCCTGGGCGTCCCCTGCGCCGGCCAGTATCGCGAGCGCGACCAGGCCCACAGCGGCCTGCGCAGCGACGGTACCGTCGTCGCGTTCACCGGCATGGCCCGCGCCTTCGACCTGCGCATCCCGGCGGTGCCGGAGATCGCCGGCATGCTCCGCATCAAGGCGTTGACAAAGCACAACTGGTTCCGGCTCGGCAACTGCGTCTACACCCGCGTCAAGGCGGTCGAGCCGATGGCGGCGCTCCCGCAGGTGCACGACCTCAAGGTCGACGGCGACGAGAGCTACATGACCTCCGCGGCGCTCGCCCATAACGGCGGCAAGCGCAAGGGTGCGGTCTGCGCCTATCTGGAGACCTGGCACATCGACATCGAGGAGTTCCTCGAGCTGCGCAAGAACACCGGCGACGACCGCCGCCGCACCCACGACATGAACACCGCCAACTGGGTACCGGACCTGTTCATGCGCCGGGTGGCCGAGGAGGGGCAATGGACGCTGCTCTCCCCGGACGAGGCCCCGGACCTGCACGACCTCACCGGCCAGGCCTTCGAGCAGGCCTACCTGGCCTATGAGGCGCGCGCCGAGCGCGGCGAGCTGCGGGTCTACAAGCGCATCCCGGCCGTCGACCTCTGGCGCAAGATGCTCGCCATGCTGTTCGAGACCGGCCACCCGTGGATCGCCTTCAAGGACCCGTGCAACCTGCGCTACACCAACCAGCACGTCGGCGTCGTGCACAGCTCCAACCTGTGTACCGAAATAACCTTGCATACCAATGACCAGGAGATCGCCGTCTGCAACCTCGGCAGCGTCAACCTGGCCCGGCATGTGAGCGACAAGGGGCTCGACACCACCAAGCTGCGCAAGACCGTGCGCACCGCCATGCGCATGCTCGACAACGTCATCGACTACAACTTCTACAACGTCCCCCAGGCGCGCAAGTCCAACCTGCGCCATCGCCCGGTGGGGCTCGGCATCATGGGCTTCCAGGATGCGCTGTATCGGCTGCGCATCCCCTACGCCGGCCCCGATGCCCTGCGCTTCGCCGACCACAGCATGGAGGTCTTGAGCTACTACGCCATCGAGGCCAGCAGCGACCTGGCCGCCGAGCGCGGGCGCTATCAGAGCTTCGACGGCAGCCTCTGGAGCCAGGGCATCCTGCCCATCGACAGCATCGCCCGGCTCGCGGAGGGCCGCGGCGGCTACCTGCAGATGGACACCGACGCCACCCTGGACTGGTCCGCCCTGCGCGAGCAGGTGCAGCGCGTGGGCATGCGCAACTCCAACTGCATGGCCATCGCGCCGACGGCCACCATCAGCAACATCGTCGGCGTCAGCCAGTCCATCGAGCCCACCTATCAGAACCTGTTCGTCAAATCCAACCTCTCCGGCGAGTTCACCGTCGTCAACCCCTACCTGGTCGCCGACCTCAAGGAACGCCGCCTCTGGGACCCGGTCATGGTCAATGATCTGAAGTACTACGACGGCAGCGTCCAGCAGATCGACCGCATCCCGGATGATCTGAAGGAACTCTACGCCACCGCCTTCGAGATCGACGCGCGCTGGCTGGTCGAGGCCGCCAGCCGCCGCCAGAAGTGGCTCGACCAGGCCCAGAGCCTCAACCTCTACATGGCCGAGCCCAGCGGCCCCAAGCTCGACAACCTCTACAAGCTCGCCTGGGTGCGCGGCCTCAAGACCACCTACTACCTGCGCTCCATGGGCGCCACCCATGTGGAGAAATCCACCATGGCCGACACCGGCAAGGCCAACCGGCTGTCCGCCGTCGGCGGCAGCTACCCGAGCGCGGGCAAGGCCAACGGCGGCGGCAATGGCGCGGAGGCACCGGCGGCTTGTTCGATCTTGGACCCGGAGTGTGAGAGCTGTCAGTAAGGTATGTAGAAGGTCGATATCCAATCCTGCGAAGTGATGGATGGTGACCTGCCCAAGAGGCAGACCAGGCTCGTGCTGGCATGGGCCGAACTCCACCGTGATGACCTGATGGCTGATTGGAAGCCGATACGGTGGAATGGGAATCGGGGGTCGATCTCGACCCGGAGTTTGTCTACCGAAAGGCTCGGCGGTGCGGCGGCGCAGGCAACGCGCCGGCCAGCGACACCAGTCACAAACACGGCCAAGCGAGAGACGTTGATGGAAGAGCTGATTGAGAAGATCCAAGGTCTTCAGGCGAAAAAGGGATTGCGGCTTGAACAGGTTCCATAAGGTTCAGAAACAAGTGGTGCAGACGCACCCACGAAACGGCCAACCAAAAGGCTCAGCGATCGGGCGTATGCACCACTTGTTTCTGAACCGATCCTAAGCGGCCCGAACAGGGCCTTTGCGCTGTTGCGACAGGCGGTGGCGACCTTGCCTTTTTACACCTAGTCGGCTTGGCGCAGGCCGCCGAGCGAGCGGAGTTGAAACCATGACTGCTGCACATTTCCGGTCCGGTCTTGCCGTTGCCCAGCGGGGGTGGCTGCTCGGGCTCGTCCTGGCCTTGCCGATGTTCGCCGCGGTGGCGGCGGACGACGAGATCCGCATGGCGACCCTGCACTACGGCATCGATGCTCGGGTGCCGGTGCTTGCCGGTGACGGGCCGGCCATCGATGCGGCCAACGCCGCGCTGCGGGCGCGGGTAGAGGCCATGGTCGACGGCTTTCTCAAGGACCACCGCGAGCTGGCGGAGGAAGCGGGTGGAGCACCGCCGGGACAGCCCTGGTCGCTGGAGATCGGCTACGCGGCGCCCTACCGCAGCGATCGGCTGGCGGCGGTGCGGTTGGGCGGCTACGACTATCGCGGCGGCGCCCACGGCATGCCGATCATCGAGACGTTGCTGGTCGATCTGGCGGACGGTCGCCTGCTGGCCCCGGCGGATCTCTTCCAGCCGAACAGCAACTGGCCCAGCGTCCTGTCGGAACAGGCCAGGGCGGCCCTGAAGGGGCGCGATGGCCTGGGACCGGACCAGGATTGGCTGCATCGGGGCACGGCGCCGGAGGCGGACAACTTCCAGTCGCTGCTGCCGGGCACCGATGGTCTGACCCTCATCTTTCCGCCCTACCAGGTGGCGTCCTACGCCGCCGGCGTTCAAGAGGTGTCGGTGCCCTGGCGGGCGCTGGCCGGCCTGCTGAATCCGGCATTCTTCGATGACTGAGACAGACCGCCCGTGGGCCCCGCCCGGCCCGGATGCCGATGCTGTTGACGGTGAGCAGGGCTCGGCTCGCCGGACCGATTATTGAGACCGCCCAATGCATCGTTCGGGGCTCAGGGGCGACGCAAGTACCCCAACCCGCAACGATGACCAACCCATAACACCGGAGACCACCACCATGCTGAACTGGGACGACCCCCTCGCCCAAGCCCTCCCGACCCACCGCCCGCCCCCGCCGGCGGATACCGCAGCCGGCGACGAGCAGCCGCTGGCGGAGCGGGCGGCCTTGGCCGAGCCGGCCTGGCCCGCCCCAGCCGCCGCCCCGGTGCGCCCCGGCGATGGGCTGGTCGACAACGACACCCTGATGCAGACCGCCGGCAGCGCGCCGGTGGTGGACCCGAACCCGGTAGCGCTGCAGCCCCGGCAGTCCAGCCTGCTCGACGACGGTCCGTTCGGTGCGGCACCGGTGACCGAGGCCGCCGGGCCGTCCGCCACCGTCGGCGGCGCCACCGGCCTGGAGGACCTGACCATGGGCGCCGGGCGCATCCGCGTCGACGACAAGCGCATCATCAACTGCCATGCCGACCTCAACCAGCTCGTGCCCTTCAAGTACGACTGGGCCTGGCAGAAGTACCTCGACGCCTGCGCCAACCACTGGATGCCGCAGGAGATCAACATGAACGCGGACATCGCGCTGTGGAAGGACCCGAACGGGCTGACGGATGATGAGCGCACCATCATCAAGCGCAACCTGGGCTTCTTCTCCACCGCCGACTCCCTGGTGGCCAACAACCTGGTGCTGGCCGTCTATCGCCACATCACCAACCCCGAGTGCCGCCAGTACCTGCTGCGCCAGGCCTTCGAGGAGGCCCTGCACACCCACGCCTACCAATATGTCGTCGAGAGCCTGGGCCTGGACGAGGGCGAGATCTTCAACATGTACCGCGAGGTGCCATCGGTGGCGCGCAAGGCCGAATGGGCCCTGCCCTACACCCAATACCTGGCCGACCCGCACTTCCACACCGGCACCCCGGAGGCCGACCGCCGGCTGCTGCGTGAGCTGGTGGCCTTCTACATCATCTTCGAGGGCATCTTCTTCTATGTCGGCTTCGTGCAGGTGCTGAGCATGGGCCGGCGCAACAAGATGACCGGCACCGCCGAGCAGTTCCAGTACATCCTGCGCGACGAGTCCATGCACATGAACTTCGGCATCGACGTCATCAACCAGATCAAGATCGAGAACCCGCACCTCTGGTCCGCCGACTTCAAGCAGGAGCTGGTGGACATGATCCGCGACGCCGTGGCGCTGGAGGCCCAATACGCCCACGAGACCATGCCCCGCGGCGTCCTCGGTCTGAACGCGCCGATGTTCGAGGAATACCTCCAATTCATCGCCAACCGCCGCTGCGCCCAGATCGGCCTGCCGGAGCAGTACCCGGGCGTCGGCAACCCGTTCCCGTGGATGTCGGAGGTGCTGGACCTTAAGAAGGAGAAGAACTTCTTCGAGACCCGCGTCACCGAGTATCAGACCGGCGGGGCGCTGAACTGGGACTGATGCCGGCTGATTGAGCGTTCGTCGGGGCTTGACCGCCCGACTGCGTTAGCATGGATGCTGCGCCATGGATCGGTCGAGCAGGGGAGGCTCGGGTGCCCGGCATGGCGGCGACGTTGTGGTGCGAAGCATTGCTTTTCATGATCTTGATCGAGCTCGCGCAGGAGGACGATCTGGACAACGACAACGACAACGACAACGACAAGCCAGGCCAGCACTGGCCTCGGGTCGATTGTGCTCGCCGCACTTGAGCGCCGCACTCGCTGCGCCCGGCATCCCAAACGAGCCCGCCCAATCCCGTTGCGCCAGGCACGCCAGGCAGGCGGCCGGCAACGCCCGCTAAGATAAACAGACTGATGGATCCGCAGACAGAACTGAGCGCATTGCTCCACGAAGCCCGCGAGGCCCGAGAACAGCCAACGGACAGCGACGATCAGCACGCACCGCCGACCGCGCTTGCGCCTCCGCAAGGCGATGACGCAGCCGCTGCACTGGTTGATCGTCCTCTGGATGCCGCGGCGCAGTCGCAACGCGATGACGGCCACCAGCCGGAGGTCGATGCCGGTGCGGCGGTCGATACGGGGCGGACATCCGCCGTGAACCCAAGTGAGCCGTCGGATGACGACGAGGCCATCGGCATAGCCATCGCCGACAGCCTGACCGCAGCGCTGAGCGCCTTGCCCCGGGAGAGGGCCGAACTCGCAGGCGAGCAGACCGATGAGCCGGCAGACGCCCCGCCGACGATGGCCGACGCGGATAGGCCCCTGAGCGCCGCCGCCGATCCATCCGTCTGCTTCGACGACCCCTGGCCCGGGGCCGAGCCCCCGGCTGCCGAGCTGGACCAGCCGCCGGCACAGGACGCCGGCCCCGCTGACGCCATGGTCGACCACCCCAATGCCTGGCCCGATGCGGATTGCCCCCCGCCACATTGGGACGCCCCTCCCGCCGAGCCCTGGTGCGAAGCCGAGCTGTATGCCCAGGCCCATTGGCCCCCAGCGGATGCGGATGTCGACCAAGGTGAACCGCCGCCGTTGCTCGCTGAAGGGCCTGAATCCGTCCCGCCCAGACCGACCGCGAGTCCCGCGCAGCCCGCGCCGGCAGCCGCGACCACCCGCACCGTCACCGTCTACGTGGACGCCGACAACCAGCTCCCCGACTGCGCCCATGCCCTGATGCGCATGCTCCAGGAGGACCTGATGCTCGGCCCGGTGCGGGCCGTGGTCGCCGGCAACAACTGCAACGGGCGGCTCGACGGCTGGTGCGCGGAGATCCGCTGGACGGCGCCGGCGATGGAGGTGGAGCGCATCCATGTGCCGACGCGCAAGCAGGCCGCCGATGTGGCGCTCATCATGGCCTTGGGCGCCAACCTCGCCGAGCACGTCGCCCGCCGCGACCTGATCGTCATCGTCTCCCGTGACGAGTCGCTGATCGGCGCCGCCGAATGGGCCAAGGCCCAGGGCGCCGGCTGTCTGACCGCCTACGGCAACGGCACCCCGCCGGCCAGCCCCGCTGCGCCGCTGCCGACGCTGGTGCTGCCGGTGCTCGAGCGCGAGCAATGCCCGCCGCCGGCCCCGCCACCGCGCGCCGAGCCGCCGGCCACCCCGGCACCGACCACCAAGCTGCCGCCGACGCCGTCCTTTGCCCGTCCAGGCGGGGCAACCCGGGCCAAGTCGCGAACGTCCGGTCGCCCCCCCGAGGAGATCATCAAGACGCTGCGCTTGCAGTGCCCCCTCTCCCCGAAGGGCGGATACCCGGCAGGCATGGTCGGTCATGTCTTGGCCAAGCTCGGCCTCAACGACAAGGAGCGCCGTGCCTTCCTGACCCAGACCCCCGGCATCCAGGTCGCAGGCAAGGGGCCGGACAAGCGCTACATCCTCTGATTCATGCTCAGGTCACTGACAAATGGTCGTCGGCGGCCCCGCGAACTGTGACGCAGTTCACGTTTTTGCCGATCCCCGTCACCAACGCCCGCCCAATACCGGCCTGATTGTGGTCTAATTGCCCTAGCGCGACACTCGGTCAAGACGACCGGCGACCGTCGCGACCACAACAACGCCGACGGACCGCGCATCGGCGGGCGCAGCGACGCCCGCCACGGACGACCCGACCACCCACCCGAGCAAGCGCAGCGCCCCTGCGCTGTCGAGGCGTCGACCATGATGATTGCCCCCGGGACCTCGGTCCCCGCCTGCACCCTGGCCCGCAAGGCCCTGCTGCCGTTGCTGCTGCTGAGCACCGCCGCCGCCGCCGTCGTCGTCGACACCGGCGCGACCAAGGGCCTGAGCCTGGCCTTTCCCGGCATGCAGCAGGTCCATATCGATGTACTGGCCAGCGACGGCGTGCCCGGCACGGCCGACGGCGCGCGGGTCGCGCGCTCCTACTGGAAGTCCGATGCAGCGCTGATCGAGGTGCCGGCGGGTGTCTACGACGTGACGCTGCGCCGCGGCGCGGCGACGCTGCTGTTCGACGACGTGGACTGCACCCTCGCCGCGACCTGCGTCGTGGATGCCGCACCGGCCGAGCTGCGGGTGGACTTTCCGGGGCTCTCTGGCGTGCACACGCGGGTGCTGGTCGCCGACGGCCCCAAGGCCGGCGAGACCCACCTCGACGCCAACTGGCAGAACGATCAGGTGCAGGTGCCGGTCTTCCCCGGCGTCTATGATCTGTTGCTGCGCGACGGCCCGGCCGAGCTGCTGATCGAAGACGTCGACTGCACTGGCGCCACCTGCGCCATTGATCTTGATCCGCCGACGCTGACGCTGCGCTTCGACAGCTTGAGCCCCGTGCACGCCGCCGTCTACGCCCCGGACGGCACCCGCGTCGCCAAGGCCGGCTGGCAGCACGACCAGATCCGCTTCAGCCTGCTGCCGGGGCGCTACGACGCCACGCTCGACTACAACGGCCAGACCTACCGCTTCGACGACCTGGATTGCAGCCAAGACTGCATGGCCGACCTGGAGCCGGTGGTGCTGACGGTGCCCTTCACCAGGCTCACCAACGTCCATACCGAGGTGCTGCTCGCCGACGGCCTGGCGGGCCAGGCCAGCGGCGCGCGCATCGCCAAGCAGGACTGGCAGAACGACGCCGCTCGGCTCAGCGTCCCCCGCGGTCGCTACGACCTTCGCGTCCGCGACGGTGAGGCCGAGCGCATCATCGACAACCTGGACTGCACCGACGGCCCCTGTTCCCCCGGCGAACTGGCCTCCGAGCTCCAGGTCCTGTTTGCGGGGATGGGCTCGGTGCACGTCGGCGTCTACACCGAAGACGGCGTCGCCGACGCCGCCACCGGCACCAAGATCACCCGCAAGGGCTGGCTCACCGACGGCCTGACGTTGCCGCTGCTCGGCGGCACCTACGATGTCACCGTCGGCCGCGATCAGGCGACGCTGGTCTTCGACGCCGTGGACTGCACCGGCGCCGGCTGCACCGTCGACCTGACCCCGGTGCAGCTCGACGTCGCGTTCCCGGGCCTCTCGCAGGTGCACACCGACATCCTGCTCGCCGACGGCCGCGCCAACAGCGCCGACGGCGCGCGCATGCACAACTCCCATTGGAAGACCGACCGCACCGCGCTGGCGGTGCTGCCGGCGCGCTTCGACCTGCGCCTGAAGAAGGGCGCCGCGGTCCATGTCATCGACGCCATCGACTGTACCGACGGCGACTGCGCCGCCGCGCTGGAGCCGACGCGGCTGCAGATCGCGTTTCCGGGCCTGTCCCAGGTCCACACCGATGTCCTGCTCGACGACGGCGCCATCGGCAGCGCTGACGGCGAGCGCCACCAGAAGGCCGACTGGCAGACCGACGCCACCGAGATTCCGGTCTTCCCCGGCACCTACGACCTCAAGATCCGCAACGGCGCCGCCAGCCACATCGTCGATGCCGTCGACTGTACCGGCAGCCGCTGCACCGCCGACTTCGCACCCAGCCTGCTCAGCGTCGAGTTCCCCGGCCTGCGCAACGTCCACACCGAGGTCCGTGTCGCCGACGCGGTGCCCGGTGCCGGCGGCGGTCGAGTCAAGTCGTCCAACTGGAAGACCGACGGCACCGAGATCGCGCTGCTGCCGGGCGCATACGACCTGATCATCCGCCATGGCGCGGCGACGCTGATCATGGAGGACATCGACTGCACCGGCCCGACCTGCACCGCCGCGGCCCCCATGGCGCAGCTGACCGTCGCCTTCCCCGGCCTGCGCTCGGTGCACACCAAGGTCCGGCTGCCGGACGACGTTCCAGGGGCCGCCGGCGGCGAGCACGTCACCAGCGCCAACTGGCAGTCGAACGCGACCGAGGTGCCGATCCTGCGCGGCGTCTACGACGTCCTCGTCGACCATGCCGTCGATCAGGTCTTCGATGCCGTGGATTGCAGCGCCGGCCCCTGCGCGGTCGAGGTCAGCGGCGACGCCCAGGTCACGCTGGCCGACGGCGACAGCGGCGCGCCCATCCCCGGCCAACGCGTCGATGCCTACGAGAAGGCCGACGACGGCAGCCTGACGCGGCGCGCCCACGGCACCACCGACCCCGCCGGGCGCATCCACTTCACGCTGCCGGGCCTCGACGACGGCGCCACCTATGTGCTCAAGACCTACAACCCCTTCGGCAACGGCAAGCGCTACTACAGCCCGCTGCTGATGGCGACCGGCCCGTTCCGGTTCGAGATCACCGCCGATGCCGACTATCCCCTCGACACCACGCCGCCGACGCTGACCCTGCTCGCCCCCCCCCCCCTCGCGTCCGCGACGGTGAGGCCGAGCATCATCGACAACCTGGACTGCACCGACGGCCCCTGCCCCCCGGCGAGCTGGCCTCTCGCAGGTGCACACCGACATCCTGCTCGCCGACGGCCGCGCCAACTGGCAGTCGAACGCGGCCGAGGTGCCGATCCTCCGCGGCGTCTACGACGTCCCCGTCCACCATGCCGTCGATCAGGTCTTCGATGCCGTGGATTGCAGCGCCGGCCCCTGCGCGTGCTCGACGCCGAGACCGACGCCGACGACCTCGCCGGGTTGCGTCAGAAGAGCTTTACCAGCGCGGCGATCACGGCCACCTGGCCCAACATCATCGGCACGATCCACTTGATCGGACTCGCGAACATGCCCATGCGTTGCCACATCGGCGAGGTGGGGATAGCGCTCGTCGAGCTGCTCGAATGCCTGCGCGATCACGCGCGCACGGGTGCGATCATCCTGGGCGGACGACAGGGCCTCATAGATGGCGACGGGGCTGGTCATCGGGCTTCGCCTTTCGGGTGTTGTGTCGCCCGGAAGTATCCGCCGCTGGCCGCGCGCCTGTCCAGCCCGGGGCTGGCGCAGACCACCGACATCGGCCTGATCTCCGCCGCCGCCGCAAAGGTTCCAGCCCTTGCAGTGGAACCCCGCCGGCCCTATAGTGTGATCATTGTTACTTGGGGGCGACATGGTTTCGACGTGGGTCGCGAAACCCGAGGTGCATGCCGAGGTGCGGTTTACCTCGTAAATCCATCCGCAAATCTCTAGTTGCCAACGACGACAACTACGCTCTCGCTGCTTAATCCCAGTGGGCCTCACACCGTCTCTTGCCTGTGGGCGGCGGATTCGTGGGGTAACATCACACAGGATCGTGCCGAAGGGAGCCCGGACCTAACGCACTAAAACCCCAATTCGGGATCGCCGACTGATCGCCCTGTCCCTCGGGCGGTGGAAGGCTAAAAATAATTGAGTGGACTAAGCATGTAGGACCAACGGCAGAGGACTTGCGGACGCGGGTTCGATCCCCGCCGCCTCCACCAACTCGATTCGTACAACAACATCCAGCATCGTCCTAAAGCCCGCCTTCCAGCGGGCTTTTTTATTGCCCATCCGTCCGACGGGGTCTGAAGCTACCCCATGGAATCCCCAATCCAGCAGGGCAACCCTTGGGGGCATCGATCAACGTGCCCGCCAGTCGAAGTCATGGATGCTGGCGCTATCCCCTCCGGCGGCTGGAAGCCGCCAGGCCCAGTAGCCGGACTGCCAGCGTCCACCATGACCTTCAGACTTCGCCGTCACTCCGCGGGCTCGTCACGACATCGGCGAAGTTGTCGTATTCGTCGATGAATAGGTAGAGACGGTGCGGGCTCTGCGACACGGCGGCGAGCACCGACTGGAACGAGCGGATTGCGTTGGTGGGATGAACCGCAATGCGGTGGGCAAGCCGGTCCTGAAAGCGAACGATGAAGGCCTCGATGCAGCCGTTGATGTGTTGATGCACGGCGGCGCGGATCGCGTCCAGGTCCTCGGTGGGCTCGATCTCGGAGAAGTTCCAGGTCATCACGAAGTAGTCGTTGCGCCCGGGCGTCGGCGCTTGCGCGATCTTCAGATGCCCGAACAGGGCATCGAACTGATCCGCCCGGTCGATCGCGTAAGTCAAGGTTCAGAAACAAGTGGTGCAGACGCAACGACGAAACGGCCAATCCAAAGGCTCAGCGAGCGGGCGTCTGCACCACTTGTTTTTGAATCGATCCTAATAGTTCTCCAGCGTGGAGAGCCACAGCGACTTGCCGAAGCGGCGCGGGCGCAGCAGCAGGAGCTGGCGGCCGATGGACTCTATGGTCGCGATGCGGTCGGTGCGGTCGATGTAGACGGCGCCGTCCTCATGGATGGCGCGGAAGTCGGCGATGCCGTAGGGGAAGCGCAGCTGGGTCATGATGGGGCTCCGGGGTCTCGGCGCAGTATGGCCGACGCCGCCCGCGGTTGGCCAGCGGCTCGGTGCCGGGCGGGTTGGCGGGACTGATGCGCTTGAACTTGCTCGCTTGGTCGAGAATGATAGCGCCCCAAGCCCAACCCGCGGATCGATCCATGGACCCCCTCAGCGTCTTCATCTGCTACCGTCATCTCGAACCCGACGTCGGCGTCTGCCGGCAGCTGCGCGAGGTCGTGCTCAAGCCCCTGGTCGCCGAGGGGCTGATCGACCTCTGGGTCGACGAACCCAAGAACGCCCCCGGCGATGCCTGGCGCGCGAACATCCTCGCCGGGCTGGAGCAGGCCCGCATCGGGCTGGTGCTGTTCTCGCAGAACCTGATCGCCTCCACCTTTGTCCGCGAGACCGAACTGCCGACGCTGTTTCGGCGCGAGGCCGCCGGCGAGCTGACGCTGATCCCCATCGTCGTCGCGCCGTTCGACGAGGCCTTCCAGGTGCGTTGGCAGGATGCCAACGGCGAGCCCCGGTGCATCCGCCCCGCCGAACGCCAAGGCATCTACTCCTTCGGCAGCGGCACCTGGCTGGACGCCGACGACGGCACCCGCGCCCGCAAGGATCAGGCGCTCATCAAGCGGATTCGGGCGCTGGCCGTCGAGCGGCCCTGGCAGCCAGGCCCGAGCCCGACGCCCGAGTCAATGCCCCAAGACCCGCCGGCGGTGCAGCCCCCGCCGGCGCACCCGGCGCTCCCCGAGGGCGTCCTCGCCTGCTGGCTCGCCCGCGGCGCCGACGGCCTGAGTATCCAGCATCGCCCGCTGAGCGCCGACGCTGCGCCGCTGACCTGGTCGCCGGATGTGCTCGCGGCCATGCTCGCCGAACTGGAGCAGGCACCCGAAGACGCCGGCCAGACCCTGTTCCGGCTGCTGTTCGGCGACGGCGATCGCTGGCCGAGCATCGCCGCCGCGCTGTTCCCGGCCAACGCCGACCGCCGCCCCCAGGTCGAGCCGGTGCGGCTGCGCATCATCACCGCCGACCCCGAACTGCTCGGCCTGCCCTGGGGCCGGCTCGCCTGCGACGGCCTGCGGCTGATCGACTACCACTGGGAGATCGTCACTGCTTCGGCGCCGGTGCCGCGGCGGCGCTGCCAGACCCACGTCCATGCCGACGCCCTGGTGGTCACCGACGCCGCGCCCATCTCCGCGCGCCCGGGGTCCGCGCGCCACCGCTCCCCGGTCGCCGCGCTGTTCGCGCAGCTGCGCCCCAGGCACCGCGATGCCGTGGTCGAGGTTTCCAGCGTCGCTGACCTGCGCCATGCGCTCCAGCGCAGCCGCCCCCAGGTCGTCTGCATCGAGCTTGCCTGCGACGCGACCCACGGCGAGCCCGTCCTGCTGCTCGGCCCGGACGACGCCCGCGAGCCGTTCCCGGTCCACGAACTGGAGCAGGCCCTGCTGCGCGCCGAGCCCGCCCCCTGCCTGCTCATCCTCGCCCTGCGCGGCGCCGCCGCGGCGCAACTGATGGCCCGGCTCGCCGCCCGCCTGGGTGAGCGCATCGCGCTGGTGCTGCGGCTCGCCCCCGGCGATGCGCAGACCGCCCGGCATGTGCTGCTCGCCCTGCTGCGGGCCTGGCTGGGAGAGGGCAAGGAGCCGGTCGCGGCCCTGCACCGGCTGCTGCGCACGCCGCTGCCCGGCGACGCCGATGGCCCCCTGTCGGCGGACCCGGCCTGCATCGGCATCCACGCCGACGTGCTCGACTGGCGCACCGACCCCGACGGGCGCTCCCGCCACGACCCGCTGCCGCGCCTGGCGCTGGACCGCGAGGACCAAAAGGCCGCCGTCAACCGCATGCTCGACGACCTGGTCAAGGACCCGCGGCTGCGCGTGCTCAGCGTCGTCGCCTACGGCACGCCCGACAACCGCTTGGCCGAGCTGCCCGAGCAGCTGCGCTGGGACGCCGAAGACCGGGTGCAGGACAGCGCCGACATCACGCCGGTGCGCATCGACCTGCCGGCACCGCGCCCGGACCTGGCCGACTGCCTGCCGGGGCATGTCGCGCAGACCCTGCGCGCCGCCCCCGGCGAGGCCCCGGGCGCGCTGCTGCGGCGCCAGTGCCCGCCCGGATTGCGGCCCGGCACCGCCGCGGTGCTCTGGCTGGACTGGGGCTTGCAGGTCCACGACGGCTCCAAGGCCCAGGGCGCCGCCATCCAGGCGGCCCTGGATGCGGTCATCCGCTACGCCGCCCGCCACCTCGCCGCCGCCTGCCCGGACGACCTGCGCCTGGTCTGCATGCTCTGCATCGAGCTGCCGGAAGACCGCAACGCCGGCATCGAGGGGCTGCTGCGCCACCTGCGCAGCCAGCCCTGGCACCGCAGCGACCGCTGCAAGACCCGATCGTTGCAACCCCTGGGCCAGGTCGACGAGCAACACCTCAGCGACTACCTGGCGCAGATCCACACCGAACTGGACCGCCTCAGCCGCGACGAGCTGGTGGGGCTCATCCTGGCCCGCACCCAGGGCGCCTTCGACGCCACCGTCGCCCTGCTGGAGCAGGGCCGCAACGCCAGCTGGCCCGACCTGCTGCTGCGCCTGCGCGGCGCCGACACCGAGCCCAGCCCCGCCGAACCGGAGCAATTCCTGTGACCGCCAAGCCCCCACGCCCCCCCTTCGCCCTGCTCGACGCGCTGGCCGACCTCGACGACCCCGCCGCCGCGCTCGACGCCCGCCAGCTGCCCGCCTTCCTGCGCAGCCACGAGGACGGCGCGCAGCACTACGTCCCCGGCGACGACCTCAAAGACGCCATCCACGTCGCCCTCGCCATCGGCGCCCCGCTGCTGCTCACCGGCGAGCCCGGCACCGGCAAGACCCAGGCCGCCTACTACATCGCGCGCCAGTTCGGCATCGCGCTGTTCCCGCTGCACGTGCGCAGCGACCACGGCGCCGAAGACCTGCTCTACCGCTTCGACGCCGTCGCCTACCTGCACGCGGCCAACGACCCGGCGCGGCGCGGCGCGCCCATCGACAAACAGGCGTTCATCGAGCGCGGCCCGCTGTGGCAGGCCTATGAGCACGAAAGAACCAGCGTCGTGCTCATCGACGAGATCGACAAGGCCCATCGCGACTTCCCCAACGACCTGCTCAACGTCCTCGACCAGCACGCCTTCCACTGCCGCGAGACCGACCGGCGCATCGACCGCGGCCAGCGCCCGCCGCCCATCGTCGTCATCACCAGCAACCGCGAGAGCCGCCTGCCCGAGCCCTTCCTGCGCCGCTGCGTCTTCCACCACATCCCGCTCACCCCCCAGCTGGTGCGCGACGCCGTCGCCGCCCACACCGCCACCGCCTTCCCGCGGCTCGACGCCGGCGTGCGCGAGCGCGCCCTCCAGCGCTTCTGGGAGCTGCGCGACCAGCCCCTGCGCAAGCCCCCGGCCACCGCCGAGCTGCTGGTCTGGCTCGCCGTGCTCGCCGCCCGCGCCGACCTGTCCGCCCGCGACCTCGACGGCGAGCTCCACGCCCTGCCGGCCCTGTCGACGCTGGTCAAGGACCACGACGACGAGCTTATCCTCGGCAAGCCCGAGCCGGGGGCGGCGTAACGCCGCCCCCTGTCCAGCCCCAACCCAACCCAACCCGGCCCAGGCTGAATACTTGCACGGCGTCTGCCGCGGCGCCACGATTCGAGACCCACCGCTACACTGTCGAGAATGCCCAGATCGACCTTGAGGAACCGCCATGTCCCGACTCCATTGCGATGTCGCCGATGAGATCGCCGAGCAGCTCGCGCGCCGTGCCGAGGCCGCGCGGATGCCCGTTTCCCAATACCTGGCCACCCTGGTGCAACGCGATCTCGCCAACGCCTGGCCGGACGACTACTTCAATTGCTTCGGCGCCTGGCGCGGCAAGCCGCTGGCGCGTGCCGAGCAAGGGGCATTCGAAGATCGCGAAGGGCTCGCCTGATGTTCCTGCTCGACACCAACGTCTGCATCAAGATACTCAACCAGGGCTCGGCAACCATCGAGCGCCATTTTCGGGCGCACGCGCCTAAAGACATCTCACTGTGCAGCGTCGTGAAGGCGGAGCTGCTCTACGGTGCGCGGCATAGTCAACGCATCGATGACAATCTGCGACTGCTGGAGGCATTCTTCGCGCCGCTCGCAAGCCTTCCCTTTACCGACGCCTGTGCCGAGGAGGCGGCCTGCATTCGCGCCGACCTCGCGGCCTCGGGCACGCCCATCGGTCCGAACGACCTGCTGATCGCTGCGACCGCGCGCGCCAACGACGCGGTCTTGGTGACCCACAACAGCGGCGAATTCAGCCGTGTCGCCGGGCTTCGCTGGGTCGACTGGGAGGTGGAATCGAGTGCTGGCGCTGAGTAGGCGCGTCGGGATCGCGACGACGCTCCAGCGTCGTCGCGCATCCAGCGCTGGCTCCCATGCTTCGATACTGGGCAAGTATTCCTCGAATCTGCGAAAAGCCACTCCGGCGTAGGCTGGGTTGAGCTTGCGAAACCCAGCTTGCAACGGCTTACGCGCGGTCATCGCTGGGTTTCGTTCCTCAACCCAGCCTACGGCGAATACTTGCCCGGTCTCTGGAGCGTGGGAATGATCATCCCGATAGCGATAGCGATGCCGGCGATTGGCTTCAAAGCCACGGAGCTTGGGAACCAGCGAACGAGCGACCCCGACCTGCCCTACGACCCATCCCGCCGCCCAACCAGCCCCCCACCCCCGCCATGAGCCCCACCCCCGCCGCCCTCGACCAGCTCCTCGCCGCCCTGCGCCTGGCCGAGGTCGGCGTCGGTCCGCGGGAGCTGCTGCGGCTGCAGGCCGTATTCCGCGCCGGACCGCAGCTGCGCCCGGGGCCGCAGCCGGGCGACGACGCCCACCGCCGCCAGCTGCGCGCCATCGTCGGCGCCGCGCTCATCACCCGGCCCGAAGACCGGCAGCCCTTCGCGCAGGTGTTCGACGCCTGGTATGACCAGGCCATCGCCGAGCTGAATGCCGGCGCCCCGGCGCCAAGGCCGGCGCCGGTCGCAAGGCCGAGCCGCCAAGCCCGGGCGACCACGCCCGCGGCCACGCCGGCAGCAACACCAACCGCGGCGCCGAGCACAGCCCCGCCCGCCGCCAAGCCCCGCCGCCACCTGCGCTGGCTGCTCGCGCTGCTCGCCGTCGAGCTGCTGCTCGGCGCCGGGCTGCGCATCTGGCCGCCGCAGCCGCCGGCGCCGGCAGCACCCATCCCCATCGTCGAGCCGGACCAGGACGTCCCGCCCGAGCCCACCCCCGGCCCGTCCGCGCCCCCCGCCGACTACGGCACCCACCGCCCCAGCATCCTGGTGGAGCCCGCGCCGTCCGAATGGCGGCGCTGGCCGGGCTGGCCGCCGGCCCTGCTTGGCGCGCTCACGCTCGCTCGCGGGCGTGCTCGCGGGGTATTGGGTTATGCACCGCAGCCGACTGTCGGCCCCGGTGGACGGTCCGCCGCAGCCCGGCGGCCCACCCCAGCGCTTCCTGCCGGGGCCGCCGAGCAACCCCGGCCTGCTGCTCGACCCCGCCGAGCAGGGCCGGCTGGTCTGGGGCATCGGCCGCTACGTCACCGACCAGCCCACCGACCGGCTCGACCTGCCGGCCACGGTGCGCGCCAGCGCCCGGCAGGGCGGGCTGGCGGTGCCGCGCTTCCTGCCCGCCCGGCGCCATCGCGCGGTCTGGCTGTGGACCGACACCACCGCCCCGGTGCTGGCCGAGCAGCTCGCCGACGGCCTGGCCGCGGTGCTCGGCGCCCACGGCCTGGCCGTCGAGCGGGCGCGCTTTCGCATGCTGCCCGACGCCCTCGCCGACGCCGACGGCGAGCCCTTCGGCCCGCGCGAGGTCGAAGCGCGCCGCGCCGGCGCGCTCATCTGCATCTTCAGCGACGGCCGCCGGCTGCTGCGGCGCTGGCGCAGCCCCGCCGAGCGCCCGCGCATCGCCGCCCTGCTGCGCCTGCTCGGCCACTGGCCGCGGCTGACCTGGGTGGACCTGGGCGACGGCGCCCTGGCCGCGCTGCTGCAGGAGCATGGCCTGGTCTGCATCGGCCCGGACCAGCTCGTCGACCGGCTCGCCAGCCCGCCGGACGCCGCACCGCCGCCGCCGCGCCCGGCGGCGAGCGGCCCGGCGCGTGCTCACCAACGCTGGGCCGCCGCCTGCGCGCTGCCGTTCGCCCCCATCGAGCCCGCCGACGCCCTGGCCCTGCGCCGGCAGCTGGCGGCCGACTGCCCGCCCTGGGAGCTGCCGCGGCTGCAGGCCGAGGCCCCGGCCCCGGCGGGCGGCTGCACTGGCCGCCGGCGCGCCGCGCCGCGCTGCTCGGCTGGCTCGGCGCCCTGGCCGCGCCCGACGGCGCCGACAGCGACCCGCTGCGCCGCGCCCTCGACTACTGGGACCGGCGCTACGCGGCGCTGCTCGCCGAGCCGGGGCCCGACACCGAGGCGCGCCGCCGCAGCCGCGCCGAGCGCGCCCTGCTCTGGCTCTGGCAGCGCCCGGCCGAGGCCGCCGCCGAGCTGCACCGCCTGGCCGGCGGCGACCGCCGGGGCAGCACCGCCGCCTTCGTCCGCGCCCAGCTGCGCGGCCTGCACAGCGCCGACAGCCCCGCCGACGACCCCAACTGCATCCGCCTGCCCTGGCGCTGGAACGCCCTCGGCGTGGATGCCCAGCTACTGCTCGCCCAGCTCGGCTTCGGCTGCGGCCGGCTGCGGCCCCAGCGCCCGCGGCTGGCGGGTCGGGGCTGGCTCGGCCTCGGCCTGCTCGCCGGCTTGGGCGGCGGCGCCCTGCTCATCGCCCTGGCCCGGCCCCCCACGGCGCCGCAACTGGGCGCGCCGCGCATCGTCCACCAGGCCCCCGCCGGCCTCGACCCGCGCCACCGGCTGAGCCGCGACGCCGCCGGGCGCTGGCAGCTCACCGCCTTCAGCCGCGACCAGCTCGTGCACACCGCCGCCGCCGACGCCCCCGAGCTCAGCGCCGGCTGCCGCGTCACCGTCGCCTGGCAGGCGGAGCGCCGCCCCCTGCATCGCCCGCCTCGCCGACGGCGCCGAGCTGCACCGCTGCGCCGGCACCGCCCCGCGCGCCGAGGCCCTCCCGTATCGCCGCCCCCTCGCCGTGCTCGCCGCCGCCCCCGACAGCCCCGGCGTCGCCGAGCTGGCCGCCGCCCTGCTGCGCGGCGGCAGCGCCCACCAGGTGCTGATCGACCCGGACTGGCCCTGCAACGCTGGCCGGTGCTCGCCGGCCACACGCCCGAGCTGCACCCTGGACGACCAGGCTGCTGCTGCTCAGCCCCGCCGGTGCGCCGGCCAATCCGCGCAGCTGCGCGACCGGCTCGGCGACGCCGTCGGCCTCTGGCTAAAGGTGGCGGACTGGGGCGCGCTGACCCGGCAGCTCGCCGAGTTGCCCGCCGGCGACTGGCAAAGCGCCGCTGAGCGCTGGCCCGGGCTGCCCGTCGTCTTCGGCGAGCGCGCCGCCGTCGACCTGGCCGGCATCGGCACCGCCGACTGCCGCCCGATGCAATGGACCGACAGCGCCCACGGCATCGACTACATCGACCTCTGCGGCGGCGAATTCCTGATGGGCTCGCCGGAGGACGAGCCCGACCGGGATAACGATGAGACCCAGCACCCGGTCCGGGTCAGCCCATTCGCGCTGGCCCGCACCGAGACCACCAATGCCCAATACCGAACCGTCTACCCGGACCACGAGGGCGAAGACGCGCTGCCGGTGGTCGAGGTGAGCTGGGGCGAGGCCGCGGCCTTCTGTCGCGAGGTGGGCGGCCGGCTGCCCACCGAGGCCGAATGGGAATACGCCGCCCGCGCCGGCACCAGCACCCGCTGGTCCTTTGGCGACGATGAAGCGCGGCTTGGGGACTATGCCTGGTACAGCGAAAACTCCGGGGATGAGGCGCATGACGTCGATACGAAGCGGTCGAACCCTTGGGGCCTCGCCCACATGCACGGCAACGCCTGGGAATGGGTCGCCGACTGGTACGGCCCCTACGAGGACAGCGGCGAGGTCCAGGTCGATCCGACGGGACCTGCCTCGGGTGTCTCCCGCGTGCTGCGGGGCGGCGCCTTCTTCATCGGGGCCGGGTTCTCGCGCCTCCGCGTTCCGGGCCAGGTACAGGCCGGTTCCGGGACCGGTTCAGACATCGGGTTCCGCTGTGCGCGTGTCCCCGCCGCCAGCAATGACCCTTGATCCGTTGACTGTTGTTGTTCGAAGGCGACGACCGCGCGCAGCGCGGTCGCGCGCAAAATGTTGTCACCCTAATGACAATCGGACAGCAAAATGTAAGCCTGCGTCACCCATTGACAACCATCTGACAGCCCTGCCACATCGCCTGACCCGATCCGCTGTCCGCCCATGCGCCTGAGCCTGCAAGAGACCGCGGGAGCGGCTCACACCCGCCGGTCCGCTACCTGATCCAGACCGGCCGGCTGCAGCCATCGGCGGCGCTGGACCTGACTCCGCCGCTGGGTGACCGGCAGCAGGAGGCGGTCGAGCGCCAGGAGCGCGGTGGCGCCCCCCCCCCCCCCCCCCCCCCCCCCCCCCCCCCCCCCCCCCCCCCCCGCTTCCAGCCGCGACAAGCCGCCCCGCGCCGCCGAGTCGCGGCTGGCGCCTGTTCTACCTACTGCTGCTCCCCCAACGCCGCGCCCCGATCGACCATCGGCAACCTAATGGCCGCCCTCCATCCTGCCTGAGCCGTGGGTCGGCGCCAGCGAAGCCCCCCACCTCCCCTAACGCGATGGATGCTGACGAGTCCGGCCCCGTGATTGTCGGGTTGCGCTAGCGCTATCCTTGACCCATGCGTGTTGCTGTGTGGGGGGAGCGGCTTCCTCCAGCCGCGACGGCCGCCGCGCGAGCCGAGTCGCGGCTGGAGCCGCTCCCAGCCAAAGCGCTCCTCATACCTCTCGCTGTCCGAACTCGATGACATTGCCGCCGTCATCCATGCGCCTGGAGCCGTAGGTCGGCAAAAGCTAGCGAAGCCTCAGCGCCGAGGAGGAGCCGTAGCTCGTTGATTGTCGGAGTTGCGCTAGTATCGCTATCCCGACCCCAATGCCGTAAAAAGTTAAGCCGGTGGGAGCGGCTTCCAGCCGCGACGGTCGCCGCGCGGAGCCGAGTCGCGGCTGGCTCCCAAGCCGCCTCCCCCAGCGCCTCGATCCTCCTCGCTAACCGAATGGCATCCTCGCTGCGCTCCTTGCATGCCTGCCTCGATGCCGTAGGTGCGCGGCTAGGTCGTAGGTCGGGCATCGCGAGCATACGACCTCGAGGATGCGAGTCCGCAGTTTGTTGCGGTCGCGGGTTGCGCTACGTCCTCGATCCCCGCACGCCGTAAAGTTGGCGGTGGAGCGGCTTCCAGCCGCGAGCGGGTCGCCGCGCGAGCCGAGTCGCGGCTGGAAGCCGCTCCCACAAAGCGCTCCCATCCCTCGCTAACCGAATGGCATTGCCGCCCATCCATGCGCCTGAGCCGTAGGTCGGGCTAGCGAAGCCTAACCCGAGGATGCGAGTCCGTAGCCGCGTGATTGACGTTGTCGGCCCTGTTCGACCACGGCTGCGCTATCCCGACCCCCCCCCCCCCCCCCCCCCCCCCCCCCCCCCCCCCCCCCCCCCCCCCCCCCCCCTCCCCCCCCCCCCCCCCCCCCCCCCCCCCCCCCTCCCCCCCCCCCCCTCTCACCGCCTGCACGACGCCGGGGCGCTCGGCCCGGCGCGGCTGGCGCGGGGGCTGGCGGCCTATCGGGGCGCGCTGGCGCCGTTTGATCGGTCGGGGGTCGGGGCTTTGGGCGAAGGCCGGGCTGGCTTGGTCGCGCGGCGGAGTTCGGCGCCGTCGATTGACGAACTGCCGGTTGTCAAAGGACAAATGACATTTGTCATCTGTCATTGTCATGACAAAAAATGCGCGCGACCGCGCTGCGCGCGGTCGTCGATATGAAGAACAACGGACAACGGATCAACGATCAATGCTGGCGGCGGGGACACGCGCACAGCGGAACCCGATGAACCTGAACCGGAACTCGGGCCTGCCCCTGCCCCGGACCGCGGAGCGCAGGTCCCCGGCCCTGAAGTTGAAGGCGCCGCCCCGCAGCACGCGGGAGACACCCGAGGCAGGTCCGGTCGGGTCGGTCTGCGGGTCTACGCCGTAGTCGCCGGACCAGTCCCAGCACCACTCCCAGACCAGGCCATGCATGTCGTAGAGCCTCCAGGGATTTGGCCGACGGGTGCCGACCCGATGCAGCTTGCCGCCCGAGTTCTCGGCGTACCACGCATAGGCGCCGAGCTGTGTCTCGTCATCGCCGAAGGACCACCGGGTCTTGGTGCCGGCCCGGCAGGCATATTCCCATTCCGCCTCCGTCAGCAGCCGCCAGCCGTCGGCGTCGCGGTCCCATTCCACCTGTTGGCCCGCCTCGTCGATCCGATAGCAGGGCCGGCGCCCGTCGGCGATGGAGAGCCGGTTGCAGAGCCGGACCGCATCCCACCAGCTAACATCGACCAGCGGCAGCCGGCTCCAGCGCCCGAGCAGGCGCCGATCCAGCCGGCGGAGCATGCCAACGGTGACCGGATAGCGCAGGCACTCGAACGCCGAGATCGCGACCTCGTGCACCGGCCCCTCGCGGTCGAACCGCCCCGACTCACCCGCCGGGCTGCCCATCCGATACCGCCCGGCCGGGATCGGCACCCACCAATCCTCCGGCACCGGCCCGCGCCGCTTGCCGCGGGCCGCGGACCGGGCGGGCACGTCCTCCAGCACCGGCTCTGCGCGCCAGACCAGCGCGAGCCCGGCGACCCCGGCGGCGACGAACAGCAGCGCCGCCGGCAGGGTCGGCAGCTGCCAGAGGCCGACGGCGAGCAGCAGCCCGGCCAGGGCCCCCAGCGGCAGGGCGTGGCGGGCCCGCAGCCGGTCGATGGCCGGGGTCGGGCGGGCGGGGGATTGGTCGGTCATGGGTGGGGCAGGCAGGTAGGGCAGGTCGGGTTGACGATAGCCTAACCCGAGAATCGGCCCGTTGCGCAATCGGGCCTGGATCATGCTGGT
>CALOBA010000022.1:0-41910 GCA_942491465.1 uncultured Gammaproteobacteria bacterium | reverse complement strand
TCTTGACTCGTGCCTTTACATAAGTCAACAGTCAAGACCCTGGAGTCGCTGGAGTCGTCCATGACCCTGGGGTCGTCACTGGAGTCTTGTGGTCCATGCTGAACCCTCAACGCCAAGAGGTTACATGCGCTGAATATGCGGGCAAGGTCGCCATGCCATGTTCAGGGACCACGGCAAGCCTTTGCAACCCAAGATTACGCAGAGTAAACTGCGACCATGTTCCAGATTGCCTACAAGCGACAAGCCATCAAGGTGCTTGCGCGCATGTCGGCAGTCGACCGGCGGCGCATCTTGGGCGCATTGGAGAAACTGGCGCTGGCACCGGACGGCGCCGGCCTGGATACCAAGCGCCTGCAAGGCCGCGACGGCTGCCGCTTAAGAGTGGGCGACTGGCGGGTCATCTACGAGGTGCAAGGTGCTCGCCTGGTCATCCTAGTCCTGCAGATCGGCTCACGCGGGGATGTCTACAAATGAAGGTGCAGATCATCGAGAACTCCGGCCAACCGGAATGGGCCGTGATCCCATACGCGGACTATAAAAACATGCTGGAACAACTCGAAGAACTAGCAGACATCCGCGCCTTCGACCAGGCAAAGCACGAACTTGCTGCCGGCGAAGATGACACCGTGCCCCAAGCCCTAGTCGAGCGCCTTGTGAAGGGCGAAAGCCCGCTGCGCGTCTGGCGCGAACACCGCGGTCTGACCCAGCAGGCCTTGGCCGACGCGGCCGGCGTCGGCAAGTCTTACATCTCCCAGCTCGAGGCCGGCACCAAGACCGGAGCCATCGGCACGTTGCGCGCAATCGCCAGCGCGTTGCGGGTGGACTTGGATGATCTGGAGCCGTGGACGGATTCCAGCGACGCCATCTGACGGAGAGACCCGCGAAGGTAGCGAAAAGCTGTAAAGAAGAGGGAGTCTCAAGTGTAACACCGAGCCAAGGCTTGGCAGCATGCACCGTCATCCGTTAACCTGATTAAAAGGCCCGCCAGCCCGACGCCAAACTGCGGCCCGCGCTCCGCGCGTGGCCGCATTTTGGCGTGGGCTGCGGTTGACGTTAGCCTAAGAGAAGGCATCTGCCACTAATCGTTGAATGTTCGCTACCACATCGACCCCGTGACATCGCTGCCCCACATTTACGGGCATTATGTTTCGGAAGAGGAAGTTGAAGAAGCGTTGTCGCAACCCGACGAGGATCGGGCAGGCAGAGAAGGATCTCGGGTTGCAATTGGTCGCACCTTCTCCGGACGGTGCCTTCGGATCATCTATGTGCCGGACCCCGAACCCAGTAGTGTCTTCGTAGTCACGGCATACGATCTGACCGGAAAGCCTCTCGGCGCTTTCCGAAGGAGACAGAGGTCAAGACGATGAAGAATGCCAGACTTCCCGCTGACTGGGATCAAGAACGCGTTGATCGAGTCCTGCAGCACTACGAGTCACAGTCAGAGGAAGACGCTGTAGCAGAAGATGAGAAAGCCCTCGCTGAAAGCGGACAAACCTTCATGGAGGTGCCATCCGAACTGGTGCCGCAGATTCGCGAGCTAATCGCCAAGCACAGCCACAAACCGGCTAACTAGCGGCTCGGCCCGCCGCCCATTGCCGCGCCGTCGCTGCGCTCCGACGCGGCAACGGGCAACGGGCCAGGCTAGACGTTAGGCGTCGAGCGTTTCTCCGACACTCAGCCCGGTAACAGCATGCCTACAATTCTGCTTTTGCTTGGATGGCGACTTTTCTTCTATGCAAACGAAGGAAACGAACCGATCCACATTCATTGCAAAAAGGGCGACATGGAATGCAAGTTTTGGCTTAATACCGAAACATTTGATGTATCCCTCGCGTACGCTTTCAACATGTCGCCTCGTTCCACGAGAGAGATCAGAAGAATCGTATTTCAGCATTTTGACTATATTGTGGAGCAGTGGCAAGAATTTCAGATGAGGCGCAAGTCATGAGCAAGTATCACAAGGTCGAGCACGTGGTTGTTTCGCGGGGTATGCTTTCTGCTGTTGTCGATGGACAAGACCTTTCTGCCAATCTACGCGAGTTGTCGCCACTACTGAAGGCAGCCCCCGATCTGCACCTCGAAGTCTTTGAGGTATCTCCGTCAGGATACGGCATACATTGGCCCCTCATTGACGAAGATATTTCAGTTGATGGGTTGCTTGGTATCGTTCACCAAGCCGCCGAACTTAGGCAATCCGCCTAACGAGTCCGCCAGCCCGACGCCAAACTGCGGCCTGAGCGACAGCGAAGGCCGCAGTTTGCCGCGGGCTGCGGTTGACGTTAGCTTCGAAAACAGTAACCAAGTCCACACAAATGAAGCCAGTTGTCTACATTGAGTCTTCCGTGGTCAGCTACTTGGTTGCTCGATTGAGTCGTGATGTTGTTGTTGCGGGCAGACAAGCGTTAACGCAGGACTGGTGGGAGAATGAGCGAACACGCTTTGATTTGAGGGTTTCTGCTCTCGTAGAAGACGAGGTGTCGCGCGGCGATCCTTCGGCGGCTGAAAGAAGACTGGCCATCGTCGAAGAAATTCCAATCCTTGCAGCTACGGAGGATGCTCGACACCTATCTGAACGGTTGATCGCAGAAAAAGTGATCCCCGCGGGCAGTGAGGATGACGCTCTTCACATTGCCATAGCGTCAACTCAAGGCGTCGACTATCTGTTGACTTGGAGCTTTAAGCACATCAATAACGCCGAAACCAAGAATTCAATCGCCAAAATCGTTGAGTCCCTCGGCTACGTGTGCCCTACACTTTGCTCCCCGGAAGAACTTGGAGGTGCATCTAATGATTGAAGACCCAATTATCAAAGAACTTCGAAGGCATCGCGAGGAACATGCCTCGGAATATGGGCATGATCTTGGGCGGATCGTTGCGGCTCTAAGGGAGCGAGAGGCGCGGTCGACGCGCCCGGTGCTTAACCCCGGACCAAAATACCTGCAACAACAAGATCAGGGAGAACCGGGTCGGACCAAAATACCCATCTGATTTCTATAGCTATCCCGCCCATTCAAAGCTGTTCTCGGCGCTTAGACGCCCGATTTCTGCGGCGGAAAACCACTCGTAGGCCGCTTTGGATTCTCGCAGTTCGTGCAACGGGTCAGTTGCTGTCCCCGCCCTGTTTTTGACTTTCGCTCCGAGGGCCTGATGGATTCGCCATACGAACATGGGGCCACCCACCGCGAGCCCCTCGGACCAAGCGCCCCGCCGCGCTCAGTGCAGCACCTACGGATTCGGCGACGAGGATGCGGTCGAGCCACTCCAGCAGCGTGTCGCTGTCGGCGGCGAGGACGCGCTCTAATGCCTGGGGTAAAGTCTTGGGTTTTTTACAAAAAAAAGACTTGATCCCGGTCGTGTGCCCACGAATCATCGTACCCGGCATTCCCCGCCATGTGACGCAACGTGGGAACAGGCGCCAAGGAATATTCATGGAGTTACAGAGATTGGCTAGCGCAGGCGTGTCGATCAAACGGCGTGGAAGTCTGGTCCTACTGCCTGATGCTAAACCATGTTCACTTGATTCTCGCGCCCTCTGACGAGACCGGGCTGTCCCGCGCCGTCGGCGAAACGCATCGTCGATACAGCGGGTACATCGACGCACGACTGCGGGTAACTGGCCATTTTTTCAAGGGCGGTTCGGCTGTGTAGCAATGGATGAACCGCACTTGATGGCCGCTTTCCGCTACGTGGCGTTGAATCTCGTTGAGGCGAAGCTGGCTGCGACGGCTGCCGATTGGCCTTGGTCCAGCACGCCAGCACATGTCCGGCGCCAAGACGATGGTTTAGTCACCGTTCGCCCTTTGCTAGATCGTGTCGATAGTTTTGCGGACCTCTTGGAGGTACCAGCGGACCATAGCGCGGTCATCGTGGGCCGGCAATGGTTTTGGTGGGGTCGGCAAGGGGGAAGCGAGGTCATGGCCGGAACTCGCGCCGCAGTTCCGCCGACAACCCGGATCATTGACGGTGCGGCCCCACTCGGCTCTCGTCGACCCTGTTCCCACTCCTGAAGGGTGCGCATGGAGACGCCTGGAAGCTTGGCAAACTCGCTCTGGGACATCTTGACTCGATACCGCACAATAGTCACGGGGCCGTGAACCGCGCCGGTCTCGCCTGCCTTCATCTCGCGGATCGATTGCAGCAGTTCGGCGCCGATGTCACGCTCGGCATCGCGCGCCACAAGCTCAGTCTCGGTCTTGGGCATCTCCAGTGAGGATTTCACGGTCGTGCAGAGGCCGCCAGTCGCTTATGCACTCATTCGTCAGGGACGTACCCATAAGGATCGATTCAAAAACAAGTGGTGCAGACGCCCGCTCGCTGAGACTTTGGATTGGCCGTTTCGTCGTTGCGTCTGCACCACTTGTTTCTGAACCTTGACTAAGCGTTCGAAGGATCGACCGTTCGCGGTGCGCAGCATGTCGAAATCGCGTCGGTCCGTCGTCAGTACGCGCTGGGTGCCCTCTGCTTCGGCGAGCCAGACCAACGTGGCGTCGGCAAGATCGATGTTGTGCTCGGCGAATCGCATGATCGCGTCGCCGATCGCCGCCAAGTCGCCGGCCTCGATCGGGCGCAGTCTTAAGGCGCCGCGCTCGATCCACTCGAGCAGCGCGCGCATACCCCGCGGATCGAGAAAGAAGCAGGTCTCCACGATGGTTGGCCACACGCTGACGAGCGTCCTGCGGCGATCACGCACCAGGCGCGCCAGCATCTCCTTGGCGCTGGCGCGCAGATCGTCGCTACGGTCGAATAGGGCGACGAGGAACCCGGTGTCAACCAGGACGGTGCTTCGCACGCAGGCGCTCCCAGATCTGGCGGCGCTTGGGATCGCTCGGCGGATCGGCCGCAGCGCCTTGATCGAAGAGGTCGGCCCCCAAGTCGAAGGCATCGGTGGCCGGCTCGAAACTGTCGAGCCATTGTTCAAGACTGCGTTTGACCGCCTCGCTCCTGCTCACGCCGAGACGGCGGCAGGTGGCCTGCAAACGGTCCTCGGTCTGCTCATCGAGTCTTACCGACAACATGGAAACCCCCTCGATTGGCTGACGTATGACTGTACTACAGCACCTGTTTCCTCTCCAAGCAGGCGATCGACCGAGCCGGCACCATCGCCGCGCTGGCGGCGCCGAGATCAACTGTCCGCGGTGCCGATCTGCTGCCTTAGCGCGGGCTGTTCAGGCTACCAAAGCCTGCGCATGCCCTAGGCGGAGAAGACGGCGTCGGCGCTGAGCAGCGGCACGTCCTCGACAAGCGCCTGGTCGATCGGCAGCCGGTCGAACGGGTGCGGTGATGGAACGGCAGGCCGGCGACACGCACCGTATGGGCCATGGTGGTTGGCACCGACGCGCCCCCGTTGCGGTTGACGGGCCTCAACCCGGGGGGATCAAACCATCCCCGATCCCTGGTTGCATTGGGATTCAAGCTGCTATACTGTCAACCAACCTTGACATACAGATGAGTTGACACCTTTGACCACGTCCCCTCCGCGCACCGATCAGGCCCCTTCAGGCAAGCGTCAACCCCACGCCGTCGTTATCGGCAGCGGCTTCGGCGGGCTCGCCGCCGCGGTGCGGCTCGGGGCGCGAGGCTATCGGGTGACGGTACTGGAGAAGCTCGACAAGCCCGGCGGTCGCGCCTATGTGCACGAGATCGACGGCTACAAGTTCGACGCGGGGCCGACCATCATCACGGCCCCGTTTCTGTTGGAGGAACTCTGGGAGATGTGCGGGCGGCGGTTCGCCGACGACATCGATCTGCGGCCGATGGACCCGTTCTATCGCATCCGCTTCCACAGCGGCGAGACCTTCGATACCAACGGCGATGCCGCGTTCATGCGCGAGCAGGTGCGCCGGTTCTCGCCGTCGGATGTCGCAGGCTACGACAAGTACATCGCCGACAGCGAGAAGATCTTCAACGTCGGTTTCCTGGAACTGGGCCATGTGCCGTTCACGCACTGGCAGGACATGGCCAAGATCATCCCGAAGATGGTCGCGCTGCAGTCCTATCGCAGCGTCTGGTCCATGGTCGCGAGCCATGTGAAGGACGAGCGCCTGCGGGTTGCGCTGAGCTTCCATCCGCTGCTGATCGGCGGCAATCCGTTCTCGGTCACGTCCATCTATGCCTTGATCTCCTACCTGGAACGGCACTGGGGCGTGCACTCGGCCATGGGCGGCACCGGCGCCATCGTGCAGGGGCTGGTGAGCCTGATCGAGGGCCAGGGCAGCGAGGTGCGCTGCGATGCCGAGGTGGCGGAGATCACCACCAGCGGCCGGCGGGCCAACGGCGTGCGGCTGGCCTCCGGCGAGCAGATCCCCGCCGATGTGGTGGTCTCCAACGCCGATCTGGCTTGGACCTACCGCAACCTGCTGCCGTCGATCAAGCGCAAGACTTGGACCGATTGGCGGCTTAAGCATTCCAAGCATTCCAACGGCCTGTTCGTCTGGTACTTCGGCACCAAGAAGCGCTACGAAGACGTCCCGCATCACAGCATCCTGCTCGGCCCGCGCTATCGCGGCCTGCTCCACGACATCTTCAAGAACAAGCACCTCTCCGACGACTTCAGCCTATATCTGCACCGGCCGACGGCCACCGACCCGTCCCTGGCCCCCGACGGCTGCGATACCTACTATGCCCTGTCGCCGGTGCCGCACCTGGACGGCGATGTGGACTGGTCGACCCGCGCCGAGTCCTATCGCCAGGCCATCGAAGACTATCTCAGCGAGACGGTCCTGCCTGATCTGGGTGCAAACCTCACCGTCTCGCGCGTCACCACGCCAATAGATTTCGAGCAACGCCTGCTTTCGTATAAGGGCGCTGCCTTCAGCCTGGAGCCCGTGCTCATGCAGAGCGCCTGGCTTCGTCCCCACAACCTAAGCGAAGAGGTTGAACGCCTCTACATCGTCGGAGCTGGCACGCACCCCGGAGCAGGGGTTCCTGGCGTCATCTCCACGGCACGCGTACTCGATAGGGTGGTCCCCGATGCCTCTGTTATCGCATGAACCAGCGTTCGCCCGTGCGGCGGATCTAGCGGCCTGTCGCGAGCTGCTCGCCGACGGCTCGCGCTCCTTTTATGCCGCCTCGTTCTTCCTGCCGCGCCACCTGCGCGACTCGGCCACGGCGCTGTATGCCTTCTGCCGGCTGACCGACGACGCCATCGACATGGAGACCGGCGATCGGCGCGCGGCCATGGAGCGGCTCTACGATCGGCTCGACCGGGCCTATCGCGGTGATCCGCTGCCGATCCCGGCCGACCGCGCCTTCGCCGGCGCCGTCGCCTACTACGGTGTCCCGCGGGAGCTGCCGGAGGCCCTGCTGGAGGGCTTCGAGTGGGACGCCCAGGGGCGCATCTACGAGGACCTGTCCGGGGTCTACGCCTACTCCGCCCGGGTCGCCGCCGCCGTTGGCGCCATGATGTCCTCGCTGATGGGGGTTCGCGATACGCACGTCCTGGCCCGGGCCTGCGATCTGGGCACGGCGATGCAGATCAGCAATATCTGCCGCGACGTCGGCGAGGATGCCCGCAACGGGCGCATCTACCTGCCGCTGGAGTGGCTGCGCGAGGCCGGGCTGGACCCGCAGACGTGGCTTGAAAACCCGACCTTCAACGACGCGATCGGCGAGACGGTGGAGCGCCTGCTGGGCTTTGCCGAGGTGCTCTATCAGCGCGCCGAGGCCGGCATCGCCCGGCTGCCGGTGGCCGCCCGGCCCGGCATCTATGCCGCCCGGCTGCTGTATGCCGAGATCGGCAAAGAGGTCGCCCGCAACGGCTACGACTCGGTCTCGCAACGCGCCGTGGTCTCGGGGCAGCGCAAGCTCACCCTGCTCGGCCGCGCCATGGCCGTGACCCCGTTACCGCTGATGCGGCCGGGCAATGCGCCGCCGCTGCCGGAGAACCGCTTCCTGGTGGAGGCCGCCGCTGCGGCACCGTCGCTGGATGAGTTGCACCCGCTGCCGGTGCGCAAGCGCAAGATGGAGGACAAGGTCAACTTCGTCTTCGACCTGTTCGATGCTTTGGAGGCGCGCAAGCGCGAGGCGGCCCGCTACACCCCGGCCAGCGAGCAGCCGGCCTTGGGGACGGTCAGCGGCTGAGGTCGCGGGGGCCGTTCGTCTACGTTATTCGTCGGAGAATTCTGTCATGTCTTGGTACATCGGTGCCGCCTGCACCCTGCTCGGCATCTGGATCATCTACGCGACCTTGAGAGATCGCCGCGCCGTGATCGAGGCCCGGCAGCGGTTCGAGGCCGAGGGCAAGGAGATCCCGGAGCCGCAGCACCCGGCCTCGGCCATGGCCGCCGGCATTACGCCGCTGTTCGCCATGGCGCTGTTCTTCGCGGCGCTCATGGTCGGTGCGATCTCGTTTACCGTCGATACCCGCGGTCTGATCTCACCGATCGACATCGCCGGCTTCATCTTCCTCGCCGGTGCCAATAGCTTCCGGATGGTGATGCGCACCCAGTATCACGCGCTTGGCCTGCATATCAACGAGTGAGCGAAGGGTAAGTCAAGGTTCAGAAACGAGTGGTGCAGACGCAACCATGAAACGGCCAATCCAAAGGCACCACGAGCGGGCGTCTGAACCACTTGTTTTTGAACCGATCCTAAGACCCGCTTGACCGACACGGCGACCGGCACCTAGGGAGATGCTGAATAATTCAGCGTTTCTCTAGAAGCTGCCCCGTCGCGCAGCACGCTGCCCACAAGCGCCTCGCCGTCGTCGTCGATATGGCTCAGGCGGACCTGAACGATGCGGTTCGCGGCGGCATCGGGCAGCGGACCGCGCACGCGGGTCGTCAGATAGTTCGGCGTGTAGCCACATAGGTCGTCGCCGTCGCCGCAAGGCCCCTCGATCAGTACCGGCATGACCCGTCCGAGGCAGCGGCGCTGGGTCGCCGCCCGGCCTTGGACGGCGACCTGATGGAGCCTGCGGCTGCGTGCGCGCTTGATCTCGGCGGCGACCTGATCGGGCATGTGGGCGGCCCGGGTGCCGGCCCGCGGCGAGAAGGCGAAGATGTGGATGTGGCCGAAGCCGACCCGCTCGCAGACCTCGCGGGTGGCCTGAAAGTCGGCCTCGGTCTCGCCGGGGAAACCGACGATGATGTCGGTGGTGCAGTTGAAGTCGGGGATGGCCGCGCGGGCCTCGGCGATCAATCGCTCGAATTCCGCCGCCTTGCAGCGGCGGGCCATGCGGCGCAGGATCCGATCAGACCCGCTTTGCAGCGGCAGGTGCAGGTGTGGCAACAGCCGCGGGTCCTCAAACAGGCGCCAGAACCGCTCTCCCAGGTCCCAGGGCTCTACGGAGCCGAGGCGGATGCGCGGGCAGTCGGTCTCGCGCAGCACGCGGGTCAGCAGTCCGGTGAGGTCATCGCCCGTATCGCTGCCCCAACCGCCGGCCTGTACGCCGGTCAGCACGACCTCGCGCACGCCTTGCCCGAGGAGATGGTTGATCTCGTCGCAGACCTCGGCGGCGGGGCGGCTGCGCTCGTCGCCGCGGGCCCGAGTGACGATGCAAAAGGTGCATTGATAGCGGCAGCCGTCCTGGATCTTGACGAAGGCGCGTTGGCGGCGGCGCGGAAATAGGGCGGTGGTGCCGGGCTCGGTGGCGCTGTCGGGCATCAGCGGCAGGGATAGGGCGTCGGCGGCGATGGCCACCAGCCGGTCCTTGTCGCGGTTGTCGACCAGCAGGTCGATGCCGCTGGTATCGAGATTGGCCTCGCCACCGGCGGAGACGGCGCAGCCGCTGACCACAAGGCGGGCGCGGGGGTTCTCGCGCTGGCTGCGCCGCAGCAGCTTGCGTGACTTGCGCACCGCCTCGCCGGTGACGGCGCAGGTGTTGACGATAACCAGGTCGGCGCCGTCGTCCGGGCCGGCGAGCTGAAGCCCGCGGGCCTGAAACTGCCGCGCCCAGGTCTCCAACTCCGCCTCGTTCAGGCGACAGCCCAGGGTCTCCAAGCGGATACGCATCGGCGGATGCCGGGTTGCGACCGCCTAGCCCAAGCCCGGCGGCATGGCACCGGGCGGCGGCGGGGCCGGCGCGTTCTGATGCAGGATCATGCTCCACTCGGCATCGCTGCGGCGGCGGTAGATGTTCACCGCATACAGCGGCAGTGCGCCGGCGCCTGCGGGTCCCTCCGGCTGCTCCTGGACATAGTGAATGGCCAACTCGCCGATCTCGACCCAGTGCAGGTGCTTGATCTGGAGCCTCAGCTCCAAGTTCGATCGCAGCAGGTCGCGGAGCACGTTGCGGACCTCGGTGCCGGTGATGAGCGGCTGCATCGGCAGCAGCAGGGCGATGTCCGGCGAGTCGTCCCAGACGGCCATCATCTTGGTCTGATCGCGCTCTTCCAAGGCATCGTAGAAGGCGTCCTCGGCCTCTTGGGGGGTCGGGAAGGTCAGCATTGGGCGGGGCTCCGATGGCTTCTGGTGGTGGTCATTGTGCGTCGCTGCCCGGGGCCTGACGCCTGGGGATGATGATGCGCACCTGTTGGTCGCCCTGCTCGCGGCGCATCCTGCTCAGGTCGGCGTCGGGCGGCACCGGCAGGCGACGGCTGCTCTGGCCGCTGGACCAGCTCCAACCACGCCGATAGCCGCGGCCGTCGTCGAAGCGCTCCGCATTGCTGGTCTCGGCGCTGCGACGGCTGGTGATCAGCAAGGTGTTGGGGCGGGCGCTGACGTCGATCTCGGCAGGGTCCCGGCCGTCCAAGTCGATGATCAGGACATAGGCATCGTCGCGGATCTCGGGCGACAATCGCAGCCGTCCGGGCGCTTGGGGGCCGGCTCCGCCCGGCTGTCCCGGATACGCCGGGAGCTGGGCGGCGTCAGGCGCTTGGGGGATCGGCCGAGTGCCCGACCAAGCGGGGCGTGCATAGGGACCGAGCGTCGGGGCGGGGTAGGGTGGTGGCGGGACTTGCTGCCGGCCCTCCGCCGAAGGTTGGGTCTCGGCGTCTGCCGGCTGCGGGCCGTCGCCGTAGGCTGGGGCGCCGACGTAGGGGGTCCAGGCGGCGGCGGCACCGGAGACGAGCAGCAGCATGGCGCCGAAGAGTCGTGTCGGGTCGATGGTGGTGATCATGATCGTTATGAGCTGCATCGGTAATGATGAGACAAGTGCGGCAAGGTTATCCGGCGCTGGCGATCCATCGGGCAGCCCTCACTGGCGCAGCCGCCAGGTCGGTGTGTCGTCATGCGTGATCAGTCCGTGGTCGAGCAGCCAGGCTTTGGCGTCGTCGGCGTCCTGGTCGAACCAGGCCCGCGCGGAGCCGAGGCGGAAGCTGTAGCCCCAGCTGTCCATGTCGCGGAACATCGTATCGCGCCCGATGCCGGACAGATGATCCGACAGCAGGACCTGGAGCCGGCAGACGGCGTCCTCCTCGGCCGTGCTGCCGCCGGCGTTGGTGTGCAGTTGGCGTCGGCGCGCGGCGTCCATGCAGATGTAGTGACAGGCCTCGTGCAAGGCCGAATGAACCGGGGTGTCCCCGCGGACATAAAGACGATTGCCGATCAGTCCGGCCTCCGGCTCGCCCCAGAAGCTTCCAGGGATCGATGACGACGCCGGCAGTCGCATCGGCTCGAGGCCGAACGGCTGCAGCAGCAGGCGCAATAGGTCGAAGTCGATGTCGTCGATAAAATACAAGGTTGGGCTGTGCTCTAATGGATTGGGCCCGGCATGCCGGGCCCGCTGTTCGGACCAGCGCGGGATGATAGCCGAGTGCGGGCCTAACGCAACAGCGGGGCGCGCGCCGACGGTTTGAACCGGACTGTATTTTGAGGGGTTGACCATGTCTTGGAATGCGATGGCGCTGAAGCGATGGCGCGAACGGGGACGCTGCGAGCCTGGTCGGCTTGTCCGGTCGATGCTGCTGGCGGTGGCGATGCTGGTTTGCGGCCCCGGCAACGGCGTCCCGGCGCACGCGGAGATGCTGCTCGACGAGCCGGCCCACGGCAGCGGGGAGCGTCTATGGCAGCCGACGGCACTCGACTTGCGGCTCGCGAGGGGCTGCCTCCCCGATGCGACGGATCACATCCGGGCTGACGTCGGCGATTGTGCCGCTCCTGCCCGGGCCGGGTCCGATCGGCTCGGCATCGAACGCATCCTGGCCATCCTCGGCAATGGCCTGGATGCCTTCTTTGCCGACGGCATCGATCCGGGGCTCGCCCCCGGGATCGCGGCCCTGGCGGAGCTGCCGAGCGCGCGCCGGTTGCCCGCCGTGCGCACGCATTGGATCGATGCGCGCACGGCGATGGAGATTTGGCGCGTCGAAGATCGGTTTTTGCCTGATCGGAAAACCTTTGACCTGACCTCGCGTGGGGCGCTCGGCCCTTCGCGCATGGGTAATGATGTCGAGCCTGATGCGCTCGGCGCGGTCGAACTCGGCTGGTTTCGGTTACCCAGCGGCCAGGCGCCGACCTGGGGCTATCACGGCCTGATCGGCGGTGAGCCCGCGGGACCGGCCGCCGAGGATCTGAGCTTGGCGGCGCTGGCACCCCGCGCGCTGCGTGTGCCGACACTCCCGCTGGACAACGCCAACGACGCCCAATCCCCGGTATTCGGTCCGGCGGATTTCGTTGCCGCCACACCGATCGTGTTTCGATTGCTGGATATCGAGCATCAGCGCCCGGAGCCGATGCCGTGACGGCGGGGCCTCCTGGGGTGCATCCGACCTTCTGCTGTCTGCCGGGGCGCCGTCGGCATCGCTCGCGGCCTTGGTTGGGGCATCCCGCCATCTGGTGGCTGAGCGGCATTGCGGTGCTGCTACTCGTGCTGCTCGGCGGCGGCTGCGCCAAGGACGAAGCCGAGATCGACGCGAGCGTCTACGAGGCGGAGCGCGCGCTCGATCGTCGTGACTTGGTGGGCGCTGCGGGCCATTTGCGGGAGGCGCTGCTGGCGGACCCGGCCGATGCCTACGCGCGCTGGCTGTTCGGACAGGTGCATCAGCAGCTGGGCGACTGGCAATCGGCGGCCCAGCAGTTGGATTTCGCGCAGGCCCTGGGCATGTCCCGCGATACCATTGCGACAGACTTGGCGCTGGCCCTATTGATGATGGGCCATGGTCGGACGCTGGTGGATCAGCGTGTGCCCAGGGGTCTGACCCGGGAGGGGCTGGCACCGTTCCATGCCGTGATGTCGATGGCGGCCCTGGTCGCAGATGATCCGCAATTGGCGTTGTCGCTGGCGCGCAAGACGCAGCGCGATCGCGTCGGCGCCGAGCTCGGGAGCCTCGCCAATGCCCAGATCGCGCTGTATCAAGGCCACCTGTTTCAGGCCCGCTCGCTGTTGCGCGAGCTGGTCGAGCGCTGGCCCAACAACGACTGGGGCTGGGCGATGCTCGGCGATACCGAGCAGGCGCTCGGGGACAAGGGAGCCGCAACGGTGGCCTACCGGCACGCCATCCAGGTCAATCCGTGGCGCCCGCGCTGGCGCTACAACCTTGCCCTGCGCCTGATCGACGACGGACAGCTCGCGCGGGCCGAGGCGCAGGTCGAGCGTCTGGAACACCTCTTGCCGCGCTCGGCGGTCACGCTGTATGCGCGCGGACGCCTGCTCTCGGCTCAGGGCGATACGACTGCGGCCCTGTCCTACTACCAGCTTACCCTGGAGCAGAAACCGGTTCACGTCGGTGCCCTGTATCACGCGGCCGTCGCCCTGGCCCGGATCGGATCGGAACATACCGCGACGGCCTATCTTCGCACCGCCGTGGTGGGATTGCCGGAGGCCTATCTGCCGCGTCTTGCGCTGGCCGACATCGAGTTCGGCGCGGGCAGTCCGCGGCGAGTGCTGGAGCTGCTGTCGCCGACCATCGACAGCGGGCAGATCGATCGCGACGGGCTGGGCCTCATGGCCGGCGCCATGCTGGACCTCGACCGCCCCGACGTCGCCGTCGCGTTGCTGCGGCTCGGCTCGCAAGGGCAGCGCGCGGACTTCAGGTCCGAGCTGCAACTCGGCCTGGCGCTGTTGGCCGATGGCCAGGTGGCCGCGGCCGCAGCCGCCATCGACGCCGCCAATGTCCAACGCCCGCAGCTGTTGGCCGGCGACCTGCTTCTCCTCAGGGCCTACCGGCGGCACGCTGAGCTTGCCGCCGCGAGGGAGCGTGTGGAGCGGCTCGTCCAGCGGCTTCCGGACCGACCGGAGCCCTTCCTGCAGGCCGGGTGGGTGGACCTGGCCGCGGGTCGTACCCCGGCCGCGCGCGGCGCCTTCGAGGCTGCGGCTCGGCTTGAGCCGCAGTCGAGCGGGGCGGCGCGGGGCTTGGCCGCGGCGGCCTTGCAGCAAGGGGATACGGCGGGCGCCGTCGACATCTTGGAGCAGCAGCTCACGCGCAGGCCCGACGACCTCGGGACACGCGCGGCCTTGGTCATCCTGCTTGAGGCCCAGGGTCTGGCCCGCCCTGTGCTGAGGCAGTTGTCGACCGCTCTGGAGCTGGCCCCGGAGCGATTGGATTTTCGCACCGCGTTGGCCTACTTGGAACTGCGGGAGGGGCGTGCGCAAGACGCCGTGGATCTGCTCCACAAACACGCGCCCGACTTCGTCGACAACGTAAGCGCGCTTGCTGTCTACGCCACGGCCCTGACGGCGGCCGGAGAGCCGGAGCAGGCCCGCCCCGTGGCCGAGCGCGGTGCGATGCTTCAGCCCACCAGTGCTCGGGTCGCCTATCTCAACGCCTGTGTGAACCTTGCCATCGATCGACCGCGCCGGGCGGTTGCGGCGCTGGACCGGGCGCTGCGTCTGGACCCGACGTTGGATCGGGCACGCAAGGATGTGGTCGACCTGCACCTGCGTGATGGCCGGCTGGCCAGCGCCGCGGCGAATCTCACCGTGCTCGCGCAGCGACGCCCCGAGGACGCCGAGGTATTGGAGCTGGCCGGACGGTTGGCATTGGCCCAAGGCGATCTGGTCGGCGCGCGCGATCGACTGACCCGGGCGCTGGCGCAGGGTCGCGGGCGGCGTGCACTGCTCACGTTGGTCCGCGTCGAACGACGTCTCGGCGAGGCCGAGCGGGGACAGGCTCGGCTCGAGGTCTGGCTGGCGGGCCAGGGCGAGGATATGGAGGCCCGGCTGCTGCGGGCCGAGCTGCTGTTCCAGCTCGGGCGGCAGGACCTGGCACGGGCCGAGTGGGAACGGGTGCTGGTCAGTGTTCCGGAGCATCCGACGGCGCTGAACAACCTTGCCTGGATGCTGCGCGACACCGAGCCTGAGCTGGCGATGGGTTACGCCGCCCGAGCCTATGCGGCGGCGCCGCGCTCGGCGGCGATCGCCGATACCTACGCCCGGCTGCTCGAACTCGACGGCAAGCCGGTGATGGCCGAGCGCATCCTCGGGCGCGCCCTGGGCGCCAATCCCTCCCATCGGGGGCTGGTCCTGCGTCGGGCCGGACTGTTGGCAAGGCTCGGACGGGAGCGCGATGCCATCGGTACGCTGCAGGCGCTGCTGCAAGAGGCCGCCGACGACGCCTGGCCGCGGCAGCCCGTGCTTGCGTTGTTGGCCACGCTCCAGGCCCAGACGCAGCCGCAGGTCGGGGCCGACTGATCCGCCGGTCCCCAAGGCGCCGCGGATCGGTCCGCGCCGGGCTAATTCTTGACTATTTTCATGGATCTTTGCCCCCGCGGCGGGCAAGCTGCGGGACCTCACGCCAGCCAAGTCTCTCAATCGGTTCCGCATTCGTGCCCAGCAACGAGGTCATCCAGATGGACAATTTCACCCGCATCTACACCATCATCATCGGCGTCGCAGTCGCCGCCGGTCTGTTCTTTTGGGCCAGCAGCGGCCACGAGCCCAGGGTCGGGGAGCTCGACAGTCTGCTCGCAGCAGACCCAATCGTCTCCGACTATCCCTACCGGTTTCGCGTGCGCGGCTTCGACAATGGCGTCGTAACCCTGTCGTCGCCACGCTCGCCGGCGTTCCCGGCCATCATGTTCCTGCCGATCATCCATCCGGAGCTGGCGGACAAGGCCCAGGATGATCCGGCCATGATCGCGGCCCAACAGGGGCTGATCGATCACCAGAAGCGCGCCCAGGGCCTGATGTTGGCGCAGCCCGATGTGGTCAATGTCGCCTGGGAGCTGGATACCGCCTGGCTGGCACAGCACGGCGCCAACCTGCAGGGACTCTGATTCGGGTCGGGATGAATCAGGGCCTGCGGCATCGCTGTGCGCGCCCTGATGCATCCGGCAGGCCCCGCTCCTCAACGCGGACGGCGCAGGGTCAGGGTGTCGCCGCGCTGAATGAGCTCGAAGTGCTTCAAGTAACTCATGCCGAGCAGCACGTCGTCCCCCGGCATGTTCGGCATCACCGCCGCGCGTACATTGCGCACCCCGAGTCCCCCGAGCTCGACGGAATCCAGGCGTGTACCCCAGGTCTCCACCATCCCGTTGGCGGTCTTGCTCATGCCTCCCGGCACCAGTCGCAGCCCCAAGCGGCGGGCCAGCGCCAACGGCAACGCAACAGCGGTGGCCCCGGTATCGATCAGGAAGGTCACCGGCTCGCCATTGATGGTGCCGCTGGCGACGTAGTGTCCCATGCGGTTGCGCTGCAGCAGGACCCCGCCCAGGCCTTCGTCATCCGCCAGCTGCACCGGGGCGCGGTTCGGGTTGTGCTGTCCCTCCAAAAGATCCTGAAAGAACAGCACCAACAGTGCCAGGCCGGCGATCCAGGCGCCGAACAGCATGGCCTTGCCGAGGCGCGAGGCCAAGTCGTTGCGGGTCGGAAGCTCGTCGTTCAACCTTAGGGCGCTCTCGTGCTCAGGCGGCGACCTGCCTTGCCGCCGTCAACAGGACCTCGATGCCCGCGCCGCTGCGATGCGCGTGCTCGCTGAGGTGGCGGCGCCAGGCGCGGGCGCCCGTGCAGCCCTGAAAGAGTCCGAGCAGATGGCGGGTCATCGCATTCAGCGGCACGCCCTCTGCGAGCTGTCCCCTCGCGTAGGCGGCGAAGGCATCGACGACCGCGTGCTGATTCGGTGGCGGATGGTCGTCGTCGAAGATGCTCGCATCCGCGGCGGCCAACAGCCAGGGGTTTTGGTAGGCGGCGCGGCCGATCATGACGCCATCGACATGCTCAAGCTGATCCCGCGCCTGCGCCAGCGTCTTGACGCCGCCGTTGATGACCATCGGCAGCTCGGGCAGGTCTGCCTTGAGCCGGTGCACGACCTCGTAGCGCAGCGGCGGGACATCTCGATTCTCTTTCGGGCTCAGACCCTTGAGCCAGGCCTTGCGGGCATGGACGATCAACAGGTCGCACCCCGCCCCGGCGACCTGTTGCGCGAAATCGAGCAACTCCCCGTAGCTGTCGCGCTCGTCGATCCCGATCCGGGTCTTGACGCTGATCGGGACTGAAACCGCCGCCTTCATCGCCGCGACGCATTCACCGACCAGCGCCGGCTCCGCCATCAGGCAGGCGCCGAAGCGGCCGGACTGGACCCGATCGGACGGACAGCCCACGTTGAGGTTGATCTCGTCATATCCCCAATCGGCCCCGACGCGGGCGCAATGTGCCAGTGCTTCCGGCTCCGAGCCGCCGAGCTGCAGCGCCACCGGGTGCTCGGCGGGATGAAAGCGCAGGAAGCGGGCCGTATCGCCGTGGATCAAGGCGCCGGTGGTGACCATTTCGGAGTAGAGGACCGTCCGTCGGCTGATCAGCCGCGCCAGATAGCGATAGTGACGATCGGTCCAATCCATCATCGGCGCGATGCAGAGACGCCTGTCCATCATGTCCTCGGTCGAGGTCGGGGCTCGGTGGTGGATGCGGTGCCGGGGCCGATGAGGAAGCCGCTCGCGCGGGTGGACCCGAGACGGGCACCGTACCCGAAGCAGAAAAGCGGCGACCCGCGATTGGATACCCAAGGTCAGTCTCGGCTCGGCGTTGACGGGTGGCTTGGGGCTGGTCGACAAGGCGACTTGGCGAGGCCATCGGTGAGGATGCTACAGCGATTGCGGTGTCGACGAAAGCCCGCGGTCGGCGCGCTGCGAGCGGTATCGTGCCAAGAGCCGAGGATTCGGATCATCCTGCCGGTAGGGTTCTGTGTGCTCGGCATGCTCCGTGTTACACTTTCCGGTTGGTTGTCGTGGCGTCGGCTGGGGGTGTAGCCCCGCGTCTGCGCTACGTTGAGGCGACACGACGGGTATGTGCGCCCTTGATCATCGGAGTTCGGGCAATTACCTAGCCCGAATGGTTCAGGATTCGGTTGCCGACTGCGTGTCGCGGGAGCCGGCGCGGTCGACAGCCGCCCGTCGCCAATGCCGATCGGCCTTGAACCGGACGCAAGGTTCAGGCAGCCTGAAGCCGGAATACAACCGCAGCGCCTGCGACCAAACAAATTTTTTCGACGAGGAAACGCTTGTGTACAGTGAACTGATGAGAATCGTCCGCAACCTGACCGAGGGTGTCGACATCGGAACCTTCATGGTCCGAGGCGTGGGTGTCCTGTTGGTGGTCGGCTTCGTGTATCTCTTTGTCTTCGCCCCGGGCGACAGCACGCCGGTGCCCCAAGCAGCGATCGAGGAGAACCTCGCGCCGATCGGGCAGGTGCAGCTTGACACGCCGCCGGCCCCTGAGCCTGCCGCTGCCGAAGAGCCCGCGCCTGCTGCGGCCGAGGAGGCCGCACCTGCCGCAGCCGAGTCTGCTGCTGCCGAGGAGCCCGCACCTGCCGCCGCCGAGCCGGCTGCCACCGAAGAGCCCGCACCTGCCGCCGCCGAGCCCGCTGCGACCGAGGAGCCCGCTGCTGCCGCCGCCGAGCCCGCTGCCACCGAGGAGCCCGCTGCTGCCGCCGAGGAGTCCGCACCCGCCGAGGCGCCTGTCGCGGCCGAGCCCGCTGCGCCGTCGACGGTTTCGGCCCCGGCAGCCCCGGGCACCGTGGCGACCCCCGCGCCGTCGCGGCACTACAATTGGCAGCCGCACTTCGCTCCCCTCCCCGCAGCACGGCGCTGAGGTCTAGCCGGTCATTCGCCTGCCCGATCGGTTGACCGGGCGCGGCGATCTCCCAGGCAAGGCTTGACGGCTGGCTCGTCGGCAACTTGCTAATCGCCTGAATCGCGCCTTTTCGAGGTGGAGGAAGCGTCCATGACCTCCGATCCGTATCGTCATCTGCTCGTTGCGGTGGACTTCGCACCGGAGTCCGAACCGGTGCTCGCCCGTGCGGTCGCGCTGCGCGAGCGCTTCGGGGCGCGTTTGACGCTGGTCAACGTCGTCGACTATGTCTCTTCCGGTGCCGAATACACCGGCGGGGCATTCATTGCCGATCCGGTGCTGCCGGAGGACATGGAGGTCGAGCATGAGCTACTCGCAGCGGCGGCGCAGCAGATGGACCTTCTCGGAGAGCGCCTGGGCATCCCGCCCGGCGATCGAATCGTCGAGTCCGGCCCGACCGGTCGGAGCATCCTGAATGTGGCGCAGGACCTGAAGGTGGACCTGATCGTTGTCGGCGCCCACGACCACAACTGGCTGTCTCGGCTGTTCGGCTCCACGTCGCGTACGCTCCTCGCCCGGGAGCCCTGCGACCTGCTCGCCGTGCGCATCCCCAAGGACGACGGGCCTGCGCCATGAGCGTCGACGCGTTGAGGCCCCGGGTCGCTGGCGTCAATGCTGGATCGGCCGGGATTGGAAGTTGAACCCAAGGTCGCGCCGACGCCCGTTCGCGTCGAGCCCGATCTCGACCACTGCCTGATTGCAGATCGTCGGCGGCTGCGTCGGCAGCTGGATAGCCTGCGCCGTCGCGCCCGCGACGGCCAGCCAACGGATGAGGGGATGGCCCGCATCCGGCGGACCTTACGCGAGTCCGAGGCGCTGGTGCAGCGCCGCCGGGCGGCCATGCCGGCAATCACCTACCCCCCTGAGCTCCCGGTCAGCCAGCGCCACGGCGAGATCGGCGAGCTGATCGGGCGTCATCAAGTCATCGTGCTCTGCGGCGAGACCGGCTCCGGCAAGTCCACCCAGCTGCCGAAGATCTGTCTCGAACTCGGTCGCGGGATCTATGGCCGCATCGGTCATACCCAGCCCCGGCGGATCGCCGCCCGCAGTCTGGCCGGTCGGGTAGCCCGTGAGTTGGGCACCGAGACGGGGCAGACGGTGGGCTATAAGGTCCGCTTTCACGACCGGGTGCGACCCGAGACCTCGGTCAAGCTGATGACCGACGGCATCCTGCTGGCGGAGGTCCAGCACGATCGTTTCCTGAACGAATACGACACCCTGATCATCGACGAGGCGCATGAGCGCAGCCTCAACATCGATTTCCTGCTCGGCTATCTGAAGCAGCTCCTGCCCAAGCGCCCGGAGCTGAAGCTGATCGTCACCTCGGCGACCATCGACCCGCAGCGCTTCTCGCGCTTCTTCGACGCGGCGCCGGTGATCGAGGTCTCCGGTCGCACCTACCCGGTGGAGGTGCGCCACCGCCCGCCCGAGGACGAGCACGCCGGCGAGCGCGACGACGCCATGCAGCAGGCGATCTCCGATGCCGTCGCCGAGCTGGCCCGGGTCGGCCCCGGCGATGTGCTGGTGTTTCTCTCCGGCGAGCGCGAGATCCGCGAGACCGCCGAGACCCTGCGCAAGCACCACCCGCCGTCCACCGAAGTGCTGCCGCTCTATGCCCGGCAGGGGCCGGCGGATCAGGCGCGGGTGTTCCAGCCCCACGGGACGCGCCGCGTGGTGCTGGCGACCAATGTCGCCGAGACCTCGCTCACCGTGCCCGGCATCCACTACGTTGTCGATCCGGGCTTTGCGCGCATCAGCCGCTACAGCCATCGCAGCAAGGTGCAGCGACTGCCGGTGGAGCGCATCTCCCGGGCCTCGGCCGATCAGCGCAAGGGCCGCTGCGGTCGTGTCGCCGCCGGCGTCTGCATCCGGCTGTACAGCGAGGACAACTTCGCGGCGCGGGCCACCTTCACCGAGCCCGAGATCCAGCGCACCAACCTGGCCGCCGTCATCCTGCAGATGAAGCTGCTCGGCTTCGGCGCCATCGAGCAGTTCCCGTTCGTCGAGCCGCCGGACTCCAGGCTGGTCAGCGACGGCTACCGGACCCTGGAGGAGCTGGGCGCGATCGATCGCCAAGGCCGTCTCACGCCGCTGGGCCGGGCGCTGGGGCGGCTGCCGGTGGACCCGCGCATCGGGCGCATGCTGCTGGCCTCCGCCGACCATCACTGCCTGCGCGAGATGCTGATCATCGCCGCCGCGCTCAGCGTGCAGGACCCTCGCGAGCGCCCGCTCGACAAGCAGCAGGCCGCCGACGAGATCCACGCGACCTTCCGCCATGAGGAGTCGGACTTTCTGGCCCTGATCAACCTCTGGCGCTTCCTGGAGCAGGAGCAAAAGGCCCTGTCCCGGCGCAAGTTCCAGCAGCTGTGTCGGCAGCACTTCCTGTCCTGGAACCGGGTCCAGGAATGGCGCGACATCCACACCCAGCTGCGCGAGCAGATGCAGGCCATGGGCCACCGCGAGGGCGAGGCCGAGGGCAGCTTCGAGGAGATTCACCGCGCCCTGCTGACGGGGCTGCTCAGCAACATCGGCCGCAAGGACGAGCAACGCGAATACCAGGGCGCGCGCAACGGCCGCTTCTACATCCACCCGAGTTCGGCGCTGTTCGGGCGCACGCCCAAGTGGATCGTCTGTGCCGAGCGGGTGGAGACGACCCGCCAGTACGGGCGCATCGTCGGGCGCGTCCAGCCCGGTTGGATCGAGCAGGCCGGCGCGCATCTGATCAAGCGTTCCTGGTCGGAGCCGCACTGGCAGGCGAATTCGGGTCAGGTCGCGGCGTTCGAGAAGGTCACGCTGTTCGGCGTCGTGCTGGTGCCGCGCCGCCGGGTGAACTACGGGCCGATCAATCCGGCGGAGGCGCGGGAGGTGTTCATCCGCTCGGCGCTGGTGGATGGCGACTTCGAGACCCGCGCCCCGTTCTGGCGCCACAATGCCGACCTGATCGCCCATGTTCATGACTTGGAGGCCAAGTCCCGGCGACGCGACATCCTCGTCGACGAGGAGTCGATCTATGCCTTCTACGCCGAGCGCATCCCCAGCGGCATCTTCTCCAAGCCCCAATTCGAAAAGTGGCTGCGCAAGGCGAGCGGCGAGCAGCCGAAGCTGCTGCATATGGACCTGGCCCGGGTCATGCACGCCGACGCCCACGCCGTCAGCGCCGACGCCTTCCCCGACCAGCTGCACATCGGCGCGAGCGCGCTGCCGTTGGACTATCACTTCGATCCCGGCCATGGCGCCGACGGCGTGACCCTGGTGGTGCCGCTGCCGCTGGTCAATCAGGTCAGCCCGCAGCGACTGGAATGGCTGGTGCCCGGGCTGCTGGAGGAGCGCGTCGCCGCCCTGCTGCGCGGGCTGCCCAAGCAGCAGCGCAAGCGCTTCGTGCCCATCCCCGACACCGCCGCCCGGGTCGTCAAGCGCCTTCAGCCTTCGGACCGGCCGTTGTTGCAGGCCCTGGGCGAGGTCCTCTACGCGCTCACCGGCGAGCGCGTGCCCGAGGATGCCTGGGATGCGGACGTGGTGCCCGAGCACCTGCGTATGAAGGTCCGGCTGGTGGACGAGCGCGGCAAGGCCGTCGCCGAGGGCGCCGATCTGGTCGCGCTCAAGCGCCGCTGGGGCGGGGAGGGCGGTCAACGGTTTGCCGATCTGCCCATGGGCGGCACTGCCGCGACCCTGGAGCGCGACGGCATCACCCGCTGGGACTTCGGCGAGCTGCCGGAGCAGATCGATCTGGACCGCGGCGGCATCCGGCTGCGGGGCTTTCCGGCGCTGCAGGATCAGGGCGATAGCGTCGCGATCCGGGTGCTCGATGCCGAGGGCCGCGCCGCCGAGGCGAGCCGGGCGGGCATCCGTCGGCTGATCATGCTCGGCCTGGGCGCCGATCTGCGCTATCTGCGCCGCAACCTCCCGGGACTGGACCGGATGCGGCTGCAGTATGCAAAGGCGCCGGTTGCGGATGTGGGCACCGGTGCGCCCGCCGCGGCCGGCAAGGGCGGCGGCAAGCGGACGACAAAGGCCCCGGACCTCAGCGACGAGCTGATCGCCCTGGCCATCGACCTGACCTTTACCGAGGGGCAGCCGCCGATCCGCGATCAGGCCGGCTTCGAGCAACGCCTCAGCGCCAACAAGGGCCGCCTGATCGAGACCGCCAACGGCGTCTGCGAGCTGGCCGCCGACATCCTCGACGCCTATCAGCGGCTGCGTCGGCGCCTCGCCGGCATCACCCAGGTCAACTGGATGCACGCGGTGCTGGATCTGCGCGCCCAGCTCGACGGCCTGGTCTATCGCGGCTTCCTGCAGCAGGTGCCGGTCCGGCAGCTGCGGCACTATCCGCGCTATCTGAAGGCCGCCGACCAGCGCGCCGAAAAGCTCGCCCACGCCGCCGGCCGCGACCAGGAGCGGCTGCGCGAGCTCGGCCCGCTGCTGGAGCGCTGGCGTGAGCGCCAGGCCGCCGCGCTGCGCGAGGGCCGCGATGATCCCCGCCTGACCGAGATCCGCTGGATGCTCGAGGAGCTGCGCGTCTCGCTGTTTGCCCAGCAGCTCGGCACCGCCTATCCCATATCGCTCAAGCGTCTCGATCGACGCTGGCGGGAGCTGGGGCTGTAGTCGCGAGCAGGCCGCGGCCGGTCAGTCGGCGTCGATGGCGTCGACCGAGACCGAGATGCGCCCGTAGACGACCGGCCCCTCGCCGTCGTGCCGATGCTCGTCGTGCTGGTTGAACCCGGACGGTCCCCCGCCTGCGCAGGCGCAAAGCAGGATAGGCAAGCTCAACAGCAGGGTTAGGCGATTTCTGTCAACTTTCATACCATCTGACTTGTCTTGACGCCCGCCTTCGGCGTCGGGCTGGCGGTCAAATAGCGGGCTATGTTCCCGCCAGCCCTCCTTGAAGGCGAACGTCAATCCTGCGTCATCTGGTATGAAAGTTTCCGGCAATCGCCTTAGGCGCGATCTGAACATGGCTTTTCAAGGGACCGGTGCGGGCGACGAGTGCATCGATGCGGAAGTTCCGACACGGATCAGCGCGCGAAGCTGAGGTTGGGAACGGTCTCCCCACTTCCGCGGCAGGCCACTAGGATAACGAATCTTGCCCCGCAAGACAGGCCGGTGTGCTGGCGTAGCCAGCAGGCAATGCCCGGGGCCAGAGCAGGCTTCCCCGAATGCGCACGCTGCATTTTTCGGCTTCATCTTCGGAGAAGGCGATGAAGATGCGGTAGAGATGGGTCCGCGCGACGCCGCCTGGCGCATGGTCCGGTCCTCGGTCTTGGCTGGGCGGGGCCGCGAATGACAACGGCAGCGGCGCCATGATGCAAACGGGCTTGCGGCGGCAAGCCTGCTCGGCGGGTCGTACCACCTTGGCGTTGCTCGCCTGCGATGCGCCCCCATCCTGTTCGAGACGAAACGCCGCCCGGACCTCGCCGGGCGAAACCCAGGTCCGCAGGAGCCCCCCGCCCCGATGTTTCAGCTCAGCACACACGACAGCATCGACGCGATCCCCGCCGCCGACTGGGATCAGCTCGTGGACGCCGATGCCCCGTTCATGCGCCATGCCTTTCTCGCCGCGATGGAGCACCACGGCTGCGTCGGCGAGCAGTTCGGCTGGCTGCCGCGGCACCTGGCACTGCGCGACGGCGACGGCAACCTGGTCGCGGCGGCGCCCTGCTACATCAAGCTCAACTCCTACGGCGAATTCGTCTTCGACTGGGCCTGGGCCGACGCCTACCGCCGAGCCGGTGAGCGCTACTACCCCAAGCTGGTCATCGCCTCCCCCTACACGCCCACCACCGGCGCGCGCATCCTGACCGGCGATTCCCCCCGCCGGGCCGAGCTGGCCTCGGCGCTCATCGCCGGCTCGGTCCAGGTCGCCGAGCGGCTGGGCGTCTCCGGACTGCACTGGCTGTTCACCACCGACGCGGAGACCGACTGGATGCGCGGGGCCGGACTCATGCGTCGGCTGGGCTGCCAGTTCCACTGGCACAACCCGGGCTACGGCAGCTTCGACGACCTGCTCGGGACCTATTCCGCCGAGAAGCGCAAGAAGATCCGGCGGGAGCGCCGCCGGGTGGCCGAGGCCGGCGTGACCATCCGGCGGGTCTCCGGCGCGCAGGTCAGCGAAGCCGAGTGGGCCGTCTTCCACCGCCTCTACGAAGACACCTTCGACAAGCGCGGCGGCGTACCGACGCTGACGCTGCCGTTCTTCCGCGAGATCGGCCGGACCATGGGCGATCAGCTGCTGCTGGTCCTGGCCGAGCACGACGCCGAGATCGTCGCCGCCGCCTTCTGCCTGGTGGGTGCGCAGACCCTCTACGGTCGCCACTGGGGGTGCTCCAAGGCGTTCCACAGCCTCCACTTCGAGGCCTGCTACTACCAGGGTCAGGAGCACTGCATCGTCAATGGTCTGAGCCGATTCGAGCCCGGCGCCGGCGGCGAGCACAAGATCAGCCGAGGATTTCTGCCCGTGCGCACCTGGTCGGCGCACTGGATCGCCGATCCGGCATTCCGCACCCCGATTGCCAATTTCCTGGACCATGAGATCGATGGTGTGGAAGACTACATCGCCGAGATGGAGCAGCACAGCCCGTATCGGCGGGCTGCTTAGGCGATTTCTGTCAACTTTCATACCATCTGACTTGTCTTGACGCCCGCCTTCGGCGTCGGGCTGGCGGTCACATAGCGAGCTATGCTCCCGCCAGCCCTCCTTGAAGGCGAACGTCAATCCTGCGTCATCTGGTATGAAAGTTTCCGGCAATCGCCTTAGGGCAACAGTGCAGCTGTTCCGAGAGCGTCCCTGATCGTTGTTGGCATCGTCGTGGTCGTGGTCGTGGTCGGACTCGATTACGACCACGACCACCACGACCACGACCACGACCACGACCACGACCACGACAACGACAACGACAACGACAACGACAACAACGACAACGACAACGACAACGACAACGACAACGACAACGACAACGACAACGACAACGATCGGCCTCGGGATATCCGCCGGTCCGACGGCGGCACCGACAGCGCCCGCGATCCAACAGACCGCCGCCCCCCATCGGGCACCTCCACCTTACCCACGTCCACCCCACCTATCGGCGCCTCCTCCCTTGATCCGCTACGCCAAGTCCATGCCCTACCTGCTGGCGCCGCACGACCCCCCGGGGGCCTTCCCGGACGTCAGTGAGGCGTTGACCGAGCCCGACGGCCTGCTCGCCGTCGGTGGCGATCTGGGCACCCGTCGGCTGATCAGCGCCTACCGCCAAGGCATCTTCCCCTGGTTCAGCGAAGGCGACCCGATCCTCTGGTGGTCGCCGAACCCGCGCACCGTGCTGGTCCCCGCACAGCTGCGCATCTCCCGCAGCCTGCGCAAGCTGTTGCGCAAGCGCGCACTGGCCGTGACCATGGACCGCGACTTCCCCGCCGTCATCAACGCCTGTGCCGCGCCCCGCGACGCCCATGGCGGCACCTGGCTGCTGCCGGAGATGATCGAGGCCTATCGCGCCCTGCATGTGCGCGGCGTGGCCCATTCGGTGGAGGTCTGGGAAGCCGGCCAGCTGGTCGGCGGGCTCTACGGCGTGGCCATCGGCCAGGCCTTCTTCGGCGAGTCCATGTTCAGCCGCCGCGACAACGCCTCCAAGGTGGCCCTGGTGGCGCTGTGCCAGCGGCTGCTGCGCTGGGGCTTCGGTATGGTCGATTGTCAGGTGCTGACCGAGCACCTGCTGCGCATGGGCGCCGACGAGATGCCGCGGGAACGTTTTGTGGAGCAGCTGGCCCGGCTGCGCGACCGGCCCGGCGTCCCGGGTAGCTGGGACGATGGGCGGATGCTCTGGCCGGCAGCGACACTCGACGGCGAGGTGGAGCCCCTCTCCAGCGACTGCGACGGAGCCGAAGATGCGCAATGATCCGCAAGGGGGCGGCGAGCGCCTGCAGCTCTATCTGACCGGCGAACACCCCTGTTCCTACCTGTCGACGCGTGAGGCGCGCACGCTGTTCGTCGATCCCCTGGCACGGATCGACGCCGCGCGGGCGCAATGGCTGCAACAGGTCGGCTTTCGCCGCAGCGGTCCGCACTTCTATCGCCCCGCCTGCCGCGGCTGCCGCCGCTGCGTGCCGGTGCGCGTACCCGTGGCCGACTTCGCCCCCAACCGCTCGCAGCGCCGCACCGCGCGGCGCAACGATGCCGAGCTGCGGCTCATCGCGCGTCCCGCCATCCTCGAGCCTGAGCACTATGCCCTCTACGAGCGCTATGTCCTGTCTCGACACGGTGACGGCGACATGGCCGATGAGGTCTCGGTGGAGACCTACATGCGCTTCCTGCTCGCCCCCTGGGGCGGCAGCACCCGCTTCCTGGAGCTGCGCCTGGGCGCCGATGGCCATCAGGTCCAACAGGCCCGGCAAGGCCCGCTGCTGGCCGTGGCCGTCACCGACGTCCTCGGCAACGCCCTGTCCGCCGTCTACACCTACTTCGACCCCGATCACGCCGAGCGCAGCCTGGGCACCTACGCCGTGCTGACCCAGATCCGCGAGGCCGCCCGCCTGGGGCTCGACTATCTCTACCTCGGCTACTGGATCGGCGACAGCCGCAAGATGGTCTACAAGGACCAGTTCCGCCCCATCGAGGCCTGGGACGGGCGGCAGTGGCAACGCTACGAGCGCGGTGAGGCCATCCCGCCGGGGGTCCCTGCGACCGGTTGAGCCATCGGCGGATGATCGGGTGGCCGAGTGCGGCATAGGTGAGCCGATGGCGATGCGCGCAGCAAGCTGCAGAGCCTGTCTTGGAACGGCAACCCCGAGGACGACAGTGCGGTGTTGCGGTGCGCGTGCCGACGGTCGGACAATGCGAGCAGCCTCTCCACCCGAACGAGTCAGCAGCATGCGTTTTCCCTACGGTCTCGCCAACTTCCAGGCCATCGCCGAAGAAGGCTATCTCTACATCGACCGCACCGATCGTATCGGCGCCATCGAGGAGGTCGGTAAGCAGCTCCTGCTGCTGCGCCCGCGCCGTTTCGGCAAGTCCCTATGGCTGTCCACGCTGGAGAACTACTACGATCTGGCCAAGGCCGAGCAATTCGAGCAGTTGTTCGGCCACCTGAAGATCGGCCAGGCCCCCACCGCGCGGCACAACAGCTACGTCATCATGAAATGGAACTTCTCTCTGGTGGACCCGATGGGGGATGCCGAGGCCATCCGCCTCGCCCTGCACCAGCACATCAATACCGAGATCCAGGCCACCGTTGGGAAATATCGGGATTGGATCCCAGGAAACGTCCAGATTCGAGAAGACAACGCAATCACCTCTTTTCGATCGCTGCTGGCCGCCATCTCCCGCACCCCTCACCGGCTCTACCTGCTGATCGACGAATACGACAACTTCGCCAACGAGGTGCTGGTCAGCCACCACCAAGGGGAAGGCCGCTATCAGGAGCTGGTCGGTGGCGAAGGGGCGATCAAGACCCTGTTCAAGGCAGTCAAGGACGCCGCCGAGGGACGCGGCCTGGATCGGGTGTTCATCACCGGGGTGTCGCCGGTGGTGCTGGCGGACATCACCAGCGGCTACAACGTGGTCAAGGACATCTCCAGGGAGCCCGACTACGCCGATCTGTGCGGGTTCCATGAGGCAGAGTGCCGCACCGTGCTCAATCAGATCATTGCTGATTGCGATCTGCCCGCGGAGCGGGCCGAGGAGGCGCTGGACCTGATGCGCACCTTCTACAACGGCTACAACTTCTCCCTCAAGCCCGAGGGCGGGCAGATCTACAACCCGACCCTGGCCCTGTATTTCTTCGAACACCTAGCCGATCAATGCGAGTACCCCGAGGAGATGCTCGACAACAACCTGGCCATGGACCGCAACCGCATCGAATACATCGCCCACCAGCCCCACGGCGAGGCGCTGGTGAGCGCCGCGCTGGATACCGCCCATCCGCTCAGCGTCGATCGGCTGGAGCAGCGCTTCGGCGTCGAGCGCATGCTGCATGCCCCGCAGACCGAGGGCTTCCTCGCCTCCCTGCTCTATTACTTCGGCGTGCTCACCTACAGCGGGCGCGACGCTTTAGGCAATCTGCAACTGAGCATTCCCAACCTGGTGGTGCGCAAGCTCTACATCGAGCGCATCCAGGAAGCACTGCTGCCGGGCTACGACCTGGACCGCGAACGACGCGCCGTCAGCGAGCGTTTCTACACCGCGGGCGAGTTGGCACCGCTGTGCGACTTCATCGAGCAACGCTATCTGCCGGTGTTCGACAACCGCGATCTGCGCTGGTCCAACGAACTGGTGGTGAAGACCGCGTTCCTGATCACGCTGTTCAACGACCTCGCCTACATCATGGATTCCGAGACCGCCATCGCACGCGGCTACTGCGACCTGTCGCTGATCGTGCGCCCGGACCGGCGCCAATACGCCCTGCTGGACCATGTGATCGAATTCAAACACCTGAAGCTCAGCGACCTGCCGGGCCTCGACAGCGCGGCACTGGCCGCCATGCCGCGCGACGAGCTGCGCGCAAGACCCGAGGTGACGCGGCTACTGACCGATGCGCAGGGCCAGCTCGCCGGCTACCGCAAGACGCTGCAAGGCGTCTACGGGGACAAGCTCAAGCTGCGCACCCACGCCCTGGTCTGCATCGGGCTGGTGCGGTTTGTGTGGTGAGCTGTTCGTAGCCTGCTCCGCTCGGCCAGCGCGCAACCGCCGCTGGCCGAGCGGATCGTAGACAGCGAGCAGACCAGTCCCGGCGGGCGGCGGATTCGGCTGCTGCGGCTTTAGCCGCTGCCCGGAGGGTACCCGTCGCGGTGGGTCTTGTACCTCGGCCCGGCCTACAATGGACGCCTTCACCATCCCGCTGGCCGCGGATCTCAGGAGCAAGCCGATGCGATTCTTCACCACCGAGGGGCCGGTCCGACCCGAGGACAATTATTGCTTGCCACCCTTGCAGCGCTGGGATTTGGCGGAGGTACTGGGGCTGATCGAGCAAAAGAAGTACTTCCTGCTGCATGCCCCACGCCAGACCGGCAAGACCACCTGCCTGCTGGCACTCGCGGAGTCTCTGAACCGGCAGGGACGCTACCGGGCGCTGTATGCCAACATCGAGGTCGCGCAAGCCTACCGCGAACAGGTCGATGCGGGCATGGGGGTCGTGGTGGAGCAGATGGCACGCGGCGCGCGCGACCAGTTGGGCGATGCGCAAGCCACCGAATTGGCACATCAGGTGATTCAAGGCTCCAGCGGCGGGACGGCCGTTGGCGAGTTCCTCAACCGTTGGTGCGCGGCAGCGCCTCGCCCCGTCGTTGTGTTGCTCGACGAGGTGGACGCCCTGGTGGGCGATACGCTGATCTCGCTGCTGCGCCAGCTCCGGGCCGGCTATACGCAACGCCCGCATCACTTCCCGCACACGATCATCCTGTGCGGGGTCCGCGACCTGCGCGACTACCGCATCCATGCCAGCTCGGAGGCCGCGCCCATCACCGGCGGCAGCGCCTTCAACATCAAGGCCGAGTCGCTGCGTCTGGGGGATTTCACTCAGACCGAGGTGGTGACGCTGCTCGGCGAGCATACCGCCGAGACCGGGCAGGCGTTCACCGCCGAGGCGCTGGAGCGGGTCTGGGCATTGACCCAAGGCCAACCCTGGCTGGTCAATGCCCTGGCCTACGAGAGCTGTTTTCGGATGCCCGCCGGGCGCGATCGCAGCCGTCCGGTCGGCATCGAGCTGATCGATCAGGCCAAGGAGAACCTCATCCTGCGCCGCGTCACCCACCTGGACCAGCTGGCCGACAAGCTGCGCGAGGAACGGGTACGCCGGGTCATCGAGCCGATGCTGGCCGGCACCGCGCTGGACGAGGTCACCGAGGATGACATCCAGTACCTGATCGATTTGGGACTGTGCCGCATGGCACAAGGCGAGGGATTGACCATCGCCAATCCGATCTACCGCGAGGTGCTGCCGCGCGCACTGACCTTCACCCCCCAGGCATCGCTGCCCCAGATCACCCCCACCTGGCTCAACGCCGACGGCAGCCTGAACCCGGAGCAACTCCTCAGCGCCTTTCTCGACTTTTGGCGCCAGCATGGCGAGCCGCTGCTGGGCAGTGCCCCGTACCACGAGATCGCCCCACATCTGGTGCTGATGGCCTTCCTACAGCGCGTGGTCAACGGTGAAGGTACGCTGGAGCGAGAATATGCCATTCGCCGCGGGCGCATGGACCTCTGTCTGCGCTACCGGGAGCTGACCCTGGGCATTGAACTCAAGGTTTGGCGCGACGGCAAACCGGACCCGCTGACCGAGGGGTTGGTGCAACTCGATGGCTATCTGGCCGGTCTCGGCCTGGACAGCGGCTGGTTGGTGATCTTCGATCGACGCAGCGGTCAACCGCCCCTGGCCGAGCGCATCGCAGAGCGCGAGCAGACCAGTCCTGGCGGGCGGCGGATTCGGCTGCTGCGGCTTTAGCCGCTGCCCGGAGGGTACCCGTCGCGGTGGGTCTTGTACCTCGGCCCGGCCTACAATGGACGCCTTCACCATCCCGCTGGCCGCGGATCTCAGGAGCAAGCCGATGCGATTCTTCACCACCGAGGGGCCGGTCAGGTCCGCGGACAATTATTGCTTGCCACCCTTGCAGCGCTGGGATTTGGCGGAGGTACTGGGGCTGATCGAGCAAAAGAAGTACTTCCTGCTGCATGCCCCGCGCCAGACCGGCAAGACCACCTGCCTGCTCGCGCTCGCGGAGTCTCTGAACCGGCAGGGGCGCTATCGGGCGCTGTACGTCAACATCGAGTCCGCGCAGGCGGCCCGCGAGGACGTCGCACTGGGCATGGCGGCGGTGGTGCACTCGATTGCCAACAGTGCGCGTTGGCGGTTGCGGGATGCCGAGGCCGAGGACCTGGCGCACCAAGTGCTTCGCCAGGGCTCGCTGACGGGGCTGGAGTCCTTCCTGACCCACTGGTGCGAGCAGTCCCCGCAGCCGATCGTTCTGTTGCTCGACGAGGTGGACGCCCTGGTGGGCGACACGCTGATCTCGCTGCTGCGCCAGCTCCGGGCCGGCTATACGCAACGCCCGCATCACTTCCCGCACACCATCATCCTGTGCGGGGTCCGCGACCTGCGCGACTACCGCATCCATGCCAGCTCGGAGGCCGCGCCCATCACCGGCGGCAGCGCCTTCAACATCAAGGCCGAGTCGCTGCGTCTGGGGGATTTCACTCAGGCCGAGGTGGTGACGCTGCTTGGCGAGCATACCGCCGAGACCGGGCAGGCGTTCACCGCCGAGGCGCTGGAGCGGGTCTGGGAACTGACCCAAGGCCAACCCTGGCTGGTCAACGCCCTGGCCTACGAGAGCTGTTTTCGGATGCCCGCGGGGCGCGATCGCAGCCGTCCGGTGGGCATCGAGCTGATCGATCAGGCCAAGGAGAACCTCATCCTGCGCCGCGTCACCCACCTGGACCAGCTGGCCGACAAGCTGCGCGAGGAACGGGTACGGCGGGTCATCGAGCCGATGCTGGCCGGCACCGCGTTGGGCGACGTGTCGGAGGACGACCGGCAATATCTGGTCGACTTGGGCCTGCTGCGCCGCGCCAACGGCGGCGGGCTGGTGGTGGCCAATCCGATCTATCGCGAGGTCTTGCCGCGGGCCTTGGCCGGCGGCCCACAGGATTCGCTGCCCCAGATCAGCCCCACCTGGCTCAACGCAGACGGCAGCCTGAACCCGGACCAACTCCTCATCGCCTTTCTCGACTTTTGGCGCCAGCATGGCGAGCCGCTGCTGGGCAGTGCCCCGTACCACGAGATCGCCCCACATCTGGTGCTGATGGCCTTTCTACAGCGCGTGGTCAACGGCGAAGGTACGCTGGAGCGCGAATACGCCATTCAGCGCGGGCGCATGGACCTCTGCCTGCGCTACCGGGAGCTGACCATGGGCATTGAACTCAAGGTCTGGCGCGACCGTGAACCGGACCCGCTGACCGAGGGGCTGGTGCAGCTCGATGGTTACCTGGCCGGTCTCGGCCTGGACAGCGGCTGGTTGGTGATCTTCGATCGACGCAGCGGTCAACGGCCACTGGCCGAGCGGATCGCAGAGCGCGAGCAACACAGCCCCGGCGGGCGGCGGATTCGGCTGCTGCGGCTTTAACCTAGTAGCCCGTCCCACAAGTTCTGAACCCAGTTTCGGCAATTTGACTTCCTCACGCCGTGGCTGACCGCCGAGGAGAGAAGAATGCGTCGAGTGCCTTCCTCAGGCCCGCCAAAGCCTGCTGAGCCTTGAGCTTGCGTTTCGGCCCCGGCTCGCCTTGGACGTGCTCGGTGAGCGCATCGTGCTGCGAGGCGAGCGCGGCGTCGAGTTCCGCCCAGGTTGCTCTGGAGACCTGCGGGAGGTAGTCGCGCAGCAAATTGGTCGCCAGCAAGAGCTGCTTGGTGAGGATGCGCAGATCGATGTCCGCGACGGGGTGGCGAAGCATTTGCGTGAACCGCTGCACGGCCTTCTGGTGCAGACCCTCGCCATCATAGGTCCAGCGAAACGGATGGGACAGCAGGGTGTTCCAGTCCGCGACGAAGGCTTCCAGAGCCGCCTTGAATGCCTCGGGCGAGGCGAACGATTCGCCGAGCACCTTGCGGCCCATGATGCCGAACCAAACTCGATCCAGTTCAGCCAGGAGCCGGAAGGGGGTGAAGTGCACGACGATGCGCTTGTCTTCGCGGGCGAGCCAGTCGACGCGCTTTTCGACGCAATGCAACTGCTGCTGCGTCGGGCAGGCCACGGCACTGAGTTCGGCCACCAGCCGGCAGAAGGGATAGCCGCGAGAGACGAGAGGTTGTCCATCACGTAGTGCAGCGGTTCGTCCTCGGGGCATCGCGCGACATGGCTCCTGAAGACCGCCAAGAATGTGTCGGTCTTGTGGTCGGCGCAGCACTGCATGAACACTTCGCCGTCGCCATGGTGGAGAAACGCCAGTACGTCCAAGGTTCCATGGCGGATGTACTCGAACTCCTCGAGGCGCTTTTGCATCGCCTCGGTTTGCAGGTCCGGGGTCAAGCGATTGAGGACTTGGATCCCCGGACACTCGTCGAAGAAGAACAAGTTGGCGGGCGGATCGCGGTAGAGCGCAAGGAGGCGCTCCATCTTGGGGAAGAAGTCCGGATCGGTGATCTGGAGAAAATAGCGCGACTGGTGCGGCTTCAACCGATTGCGTTGCAGAATCCGATGCAGCGTGGACTTTCCCGGTGTCGCGCCGACCTCGCCCGGATCGGCGCGCAGCCGGCGCTCGGCCCAGCGCAGCGTCCACCGTCCGCAGCCCGGCAACGGGCGGGTTTGGCAATAGAACGCCACGATGCGCAGCTGCACCTCCTGCGAATACAGGCACGGGCGTCCCGAACGGGCTCGGTCGCGCATCCCTTGCGGGTCTTCGGCACGCCGAAGCCAGCGGCGCACGGTCGTGAGCGAACATCCGAGCGTCCTGACAATGCACTTGCGCGCAACGCCCGCATCGGCCAAGGCGAGGATTGCGGCTCGGCACGACAGGCTTGCGCTCTGCGCGCCAGGCAGCGCATCCTGATGGCCTGCATCGCGACACCGGCGGCGAGCGCCGCCGTGTCGAGCCGGCGACGGCAGACGCTGCCGCGCATCAACGACGATCTGCTGGGTTTTAGTGTCTCCACCAGTTCCGGCAGGGTGTCGCGGATCGCGCTCAAGCCCAGAGCTGCAGATGCCAGCGCACGGTTCGGGCCGACAAGCACGCGTCGGTCAGCGCATTGACCTCTCGCGCCAACACCTCGCTGGATGTGCTCTGTCCGGTCACCGTGCGCGCCGTCCATTGTTGAATCGACTGCGCCTTCTGCTCGGGGCCGACCCGATAATCGCCCTGCTGGCCGACGCGCTTGTCGAACAGCGCTTCCGCCACGTCTCGGGCCGCCAGCTCTCGGGCCAAGGCCCGGCAATGCGCCGGCGACAGCAATGCCGCCGCGCACTGTTGCGCCGGGAGCAATTGCGCATTCAACAGCGACAACATCAGCGTGCGCGCCTGCAGCGGATGGGTGATCGGGATGCTCAGAGCACCGCCGCAGGTGCCCAAATCGATGCTCCAGCCATCGCCGTCGCGCGCGGACGCCGCCGTCGGCGTCGCAGCCGATGCGGCTACGGGCGCCGGGGAGGTCGCGCTGCAGCGACGATCACGCAACGCCGGGAAGCCGTCGTGCATGACCAGGCGCAGCAACGTCTTCACCGACTCCTCCGGCATGTCCACCAACGCCGCAACATCCTAGCGCCTGGCGCCCAACAGATGCAGCGCAAACGCCAGAACACGCATCAGCAACGCGGGGAAGACCAGCAAGGCATGATCGATCCTGTCGCGTGATTTGTCGGCGGAGAAGGTGATGTCCCTGCAATCCATGATCGGCGCCCTCGGCTGACAACTAACCCAAGAAATTTGCAAAAGCCCTTTTATGGCGGGGCTTTCAGGTTAATAATAGCCTAATAACGGGTTTGTTTCTAGCAAGTAACGATGATCAAGAATTGCCATATCCGGTGCCAGAACTTCGGGACGGGCTACTAGAAAGAGCAGTTGACCGCTCTGAGGCAAACTCAAGTGTCTGTTTTTCCAGTAATGACTACCATTACCGGAGCTCACCCATTGGGTGAAGGCCGCTACGACCCCGAGTGCACGCCCCGCGCGGCCCCTGGCTTCGTTACAACTCGTTGGAATGGAATGACCATTCCGCCTCGTTGTGCCTCGCCAGGACCCACGCGGGACGCACCCTCGAGGCCGTTCAACTGCTCTTTCTAGGTTTAACCGCTACCCGGAGCGTACCCGTTGCGGTGGGCCTTGTACCTCGGCCCGGCCTACAATGGACGCCTTCACCATCCCGCTGGCCGCGGATCTCAGGAGCAAGCCGATGCGATTCTTCACCACCGAGGGGCCGGTCAGGCCTGAGAAACACTATTGCCTGGCGCCCCTGCAACGTTGGAACCTGGAGGAAGTGCTCGGCCTCGTCGAGCAGGAGAAATACTTCCTGCTGCATGCCCCGCGCCAGACCGGTAAGACCACCTGCCTGCTGGCGCTCGCGGAGTCTCTGAACCGGCAGGGACGCTATCGGGCGCTGTATGCCAACATCGAGGTCGCGCAAGCCTACCGCGAACAGGTCGATGCGGGCATGGGGGTCGTGGTGGAGCAGATGGCACGCGGCGCGCGCGACCAGTTGGGCGATGCGCAAGCCACCGAATTGGCACATCAGGTGATTCAAGGCTCCAGCGGCGGGACGGCCGTTGGCGAGTTCCTCAACCGTTGGTGCGCGGCAGCGCCCCGCCCCGTCGTTGTGTTGCTCGACGAGGTGGACGCCCTGGTGGGCGACACGCTGATCTCGCTGCTGCGCCAGCTCCGGGCCGGCTACACGCAACGCCCGCATCACTTCCCGCACACGGTCATCCTGTGCGGGGTCCGCGACCTGCGCGACTACCGCATCCATGCCAGCTCGGAGGCCGCGCCCATCACCGGCGGCAGCGCCTTCAACATCAAGGCCGAATCGCTGCGTCTGGGGGATTTCGATCAGACTGAGGTGGTGACGCTGCTCGGCGAGCATACCGCCGAGACCGGCCAGGCGTTCACCGCGCAGGCGCTGGAGCGGGTCTGGGCATTGACCCAAGGCCAACCCTGGCTGGTCAATGCGCTGGCCTACGAGAGCTGTTTTCGGATGCCCGCGGGGCGCGATCGCAGCCGTCCGGTCGACGTCGACCTGATCGATCAGGCCAAGGAGAACCTCATCCTGCGCCGCGTCACCCATCTGGACCAGCTGGCCGACAAGCTGCGCGAGGCGCGGGTGCGCAGGGTCATCGAGCCGATGCTGGCCGGCACCGCGCTGGGCGAGGTCACCGAGGATGACATCCAGTACCTGATCGATTTGGGACTGTGCCGCATGGCACAAGGCGAGGGATTGACCATCGCCAATCCGATCTACCGCGAGGTGCTGCCGCGCGCACTGACCTTCACCCCCCAGGCATCCCTGCCCCAGATCAGCCCCACCTGGCTCAACGCCGACGGCAGCCTGAACCCGGAGCAACTCCTCAGCGCCTTTCTCGACTTTTGGCGCCAGCATGGCGAGCCGCTGCTGGGCAGTGCCCCGTACCACGAGATTGCCCCACATCTGGTGCTGATGGCCTTTCTACAGCGCGTGGTCAACGGTGAAGGTACGCTGGAGCGAGAATATGCCATTCGCCGCGGGCGCATGGACCTCTGCCTGCGCTACCGGGAGCTGACCATGGGCATTGAACTCAAGGTTTGGCGCGACGGCAAACCGGACCCGCTGGCCGAGGGGCTGGTGCAGCTCGATGGCTATCTGGCCGGTCTCGGCCTGGACAGCGGCTGGTTGGTGATCTTCGATCGACGCAGCGGTCAACCGCCCCTGGCCGAGCGCATCGCAGAGCGCGAGCAGACCAGTCCTGGCGGGCGGCGGATTCGGCTGCTGCGGCTTTAACCTAGAAAGAGCAGTTGACCGCTCTGAGGCAAACTCAAGTATCTGTTTTTCAAGTAATGACTACCATTACCGGAGCTCACCCATTGGGTGAAGGCCGCTACGACCCCGCGTCCGCGGTGGGCCTTGAATACCTCGGCCCGGCCTACAATGGACGCCTTCACCATCCCGCTGGCCGCGGATCTCAGGAGCAAGCCGATGCGATTCTTCACCACCGAGGGCCGGTCAGGTCCGCGGAGGACAATTATTGCTTGCCACCCTTGCAGCGCTGGGATTTGGCGGAGGTGCTGGGGCTGATCGAGCAAAAGAAGTACTTCCTGCTGCATGCCCCGCGCCAGACCGGCAAGACCACCTGCCTGCTGGCGCTCGCGGAGTCTCTGAACCAGCAGGGACGCTATCGGGCGCTGTACGTCAACATCGAGTCCGCGCAGGCGGCCCGCGAGGACGTCGCACTGGGCATGGCGGCGGTGGTGCACTCGATTGCCAACAGCGCTCGTTGGCGGCTGCGCGATGCCGAGGCCGAGGACCTGGCGCACCAAGTGCTTCGCCAGGGCTCGCTGACGGGGCTGGAGTCCTTCCTGACCCACTGGTGCGAGCAGTCCCCGCAGCCGATCGTTCTGTTGCTCGACGAGGTGGACGCCCTGGTGGGCGACACGCTGATCTCGCTGCTGCGCCAATTGCGGGCCGGCTATACGCAACGCCCGCATCACTTCCCGCACACGGTCATCCTGTGCGGCGTGCGTGATCTGCGTGACTACCGCATCCATGCCAGCTCGGAGGCCGCGCCCATCACCGGCGGCAGCGCCTTCAACATCAAGGCCGAGTCGCTGCGACTGGGGGATTTCGATCAGACCGAGGTGGTGACGCTGCTCGGCGAGCATACCGCCGAGACCGGGCAGGCGTTCACCGCGCAGGCGCTGGAGCGGGTCTGGGAGCTGACCCAAGGCCAACCCTGGCTGGTCAATGCCCTGGCCTACGAGAGCTGTTTTCGGATGCCCGCCGGGCGCGATCGCAGCCGTCCGGTCGGCATCGCGCTGATCGATCAGGCCAAGGAGAACCTCATCCTGCGCCGCGTCACCCACCTGGACCAGCTGGCCGACAAGCTGCGCGAGGCGCGGGTGCGGCGGGTCATCGAGCCGATGCTGGCCGGCACCGCGCTGGACGAGGTCACCGAGGATGACATCCAGTACCTGATCGATTTGGGACTGTGCCGCATGGCACAAGGCGAGGGATTGACCATCGCCAATCCGATCTACCGCGAGGTGCTGCCGCGCGCGCTGACCTTCACCCCCCAGGCATCCCTGCCCCAGATCAGCCCCACCTGGCTCAACGCCGACGGCAGCCTGAACCCGGAGCAACTGCTCAGCGCCTTTCTCGACTTCTGGCGCCAGCATGGCGAGCCGCTGCTGGGCAGTGCCCCGTACCACGAGATCGCCCCGCATCTGGTGCTGATGGCCTTCCTGCAACGGGTGGTCAATGGTGAAGGCACGCTGGAGCGCGAATATGCCATTCAGCGCGGGCGCATGGACCTCTGTCTGCGCTACCGGGAGCTGACCCTGGGCATCGAACTCAAGGTCTGGCGCGACGGCAAACCGGACCCGCTGACCGAGGGGCTGGTGCAACTCGACGGCTATCTGGCCGGTCTCGGCCTGGACAGCGGCTGGTTGGTGATCTTCGATCGGCGCAGCGGTCAACCGCCCCTGGCCGAGCGCATCGCAGAGCGCGAGCAACACAGCCCCGGCGGGCGGCGGATTCGGCTGCTGCGGCTTTAGCCGCTGCCCGGAGGGTACCCGTTGCGGTGGGCCTTGTACCTCGGCCCGGCCTACAATGGACGCCTTCACCATCCCGCTGGCCGCGGATCTCAGGAGCAAGCCGATGCGATTCTTCACCACCGAGGGGCCGGTCAGGTCCGAGGACAATTATTGCTTGCCACCCTTGCAGCGCTGGGATTTGGCGGAGGTGCTGGGGCTGATTGAGCAAAAGAAGTACTTCCTGCTGCATGCCCCGCGCCAGACCGGCAAGACCACCTGCCTGCTGGCGCTCGCGGAGTCTCTGAACCAGCAGGGACGCTATCGGGCGCTGTACGTCAACATCGAGTCCGCGCAGGCGGCCCGCGAGGACGTCGCACTGGGCATGGCGGCGGTGGTGCACTCGATTGCCAACAGTGCGCGTTGGCGGTTGCGCGATGCCGAGGCCGAGGACCTGGCGCACCAAGTGCTTCGCCAGGGCTCGCTGACGGGGCTGGAGTCCTTCCTGACCCACTGGTGCGAGCAGTCCCCGCAGCCGATCGTTCTGTTGCTCGACGAGGTGGACGCCCTGGTGGGCGACACGCTGATCTCGCTGCTGCGCCAGCTCCGGGCCGGCTATACGCAACGCCCGCATCACTTCCCGCACACCATCATCCTGTGCGGGGTCCGCGACCTGCGCGACTACCGCATCCATGCCAGCTCGGAGGCCGCGCCCATCACCGGTGGCAGCGCCTTCAACATCAAGGCCGAGTCGCTGCGACTGGGGGATTTCGATCAGACCGAGGTGGTGACGCTGCTCGGCGAGCATACCGCCGAGACCGGACAGCCCTTCACCACGCAGGCACTGGAGCGGGTCTGGGAACTGACCCAAGGCCAACCCTGGCTGGTCAATGCGCTGGCCTACGAGAGCTGTTTTCGGATGCCCGCGGGGCGCGATCGCAGCCGTCCGGTCGGCATCGAGTTGATCGATCAGGCCAAGGAGAACCTCATCCTGCGCCGCGTCACCCACCTGGACCAGCTGGCCGACAAGCTGCGCGAGCAGCGGGTGCGCCGGGTGATCGAACCAATGCTGGCCGGCACCGCATTGGGCGACGTGTCGGAGGACGACCGGCAATATCTGGTCGACTTAGGCCTGCTGCGCCGTGCCAACGGCGGCGGGCTGGTGGTGGCCAATCCGATCTATCGCGAGGTCTTGCCGCGCGCCTTGGCCAGCGGCCCGCAGGATTCGCTGCCCCAGATCAGCCCCACCTGGCTCAACGCCGACGGCAGCCTGAACCCGGAGCAACTCCTCAGCGCCTTTCTCGACTTTTGGCGCCAACATGGCGAGCCGCTGCTGGGCAGCGCGCCGTACCACGAGATCGCCCCGCACCTGGTGCTGATGGCCTTCCTACAGCGCGTGGTCAACGGTGAAGGCACGCTGGAGCGTGAATATGCCATTCAGCGCGGGCGCATGGACCTCTGTCTGCGCTATCGGGACCTGACCCTGGGCATCGAACTCAAGGTCTGGCGCGACGGCAAACCGGACCCGCTGGCCGAGGGGCTGGTGCAACTCGATGGCTATCTGGCCGGTCTCGGCCTGGACAGCGGCTGGTTGGTGATCTTCGATCGGCGCAGCGGTCAACCGCCGCTGGCCGAGCGCATCGCAGAGCGCGAGCAGACCAGTCCCGGCGGGCGGCGGATTCGGCTGCTGCGGCTTTAACCGCTACCCGGAGGGTACCCGTCGCGGTGGGCCTTGTACCTCGGCCCGGCCTACAATGGACGCCTTCACCATCCCGCTGGCCGCGGATCTCAGGAGCAAGCCGATGCGATTCTTCACCACCGAGGGCCCGGTCAGGTCCGAGGACAATTATTGCTTGCCACCCTTGCAGCGCTGGGATCTGGCGGAGGTGCTGGGGCTGATCGAGCAAAAGAAATACTTCCTGCTCCATGCCCCGCGCCAGACCGGCAAGACCACCTGTCTGCTCGCGCTCGCGGAGTCTCTGAACCAGCAGGGACGCTATCGGGCGCTGTACGTCAACATCGAGTCCGCGCAGGCGGCCCGCGAGGACGTCGCACTCGGCATTGCGGCCGTGGTGCACTCGATTGCCAACAGCGCGCGTTGGCGGTTGCGCGATGCCGAGGCCGAGGACCTGGCGCACCAAGTGCTTCGCCAGGGCTCGTTGACGGGGCTGGAGTCCTTCCTGACCCACTGGTGCGAGCAGTCCCCGCAGCCGATCGTTCTGTTGCTCGACGAGGTGGACGCCCTGGTGGGCGACACGCTGATCTCGCTGCTGCGCCAGCTCCGGGCCGGCTACACACAACGCCCGCATCACTTCCCGCACACCATCATCCTGTGCGGGGTCCGCGACCTGCGCGACTACCGCATCCATGCCAGCTCGGAGGCCGCGCCCATCACCGGCGGCAGCGCCTTCAACATCAAGGCCGAATCGCTGCGACTGGGGGATTTCGATCAGACCGAGGTGGTGACGCTGCTCGGTGAGCATACCGCCGAGACCGGGCAGCCCTTCACCACGCAGGCACTGGAGCAGGTCTGGGAACTGACCCAAGGCCAACCCTGGCTGGTCAACGCCCTGGCCTACGAGAGCTGTTTTCGGATGCCCGCGGGGCGCGATCGCAGCCGTCCGGTCGGCATTGAGCTGATCGATCAGGCCAAGGAAAATCTCATCCTGCGCCGCGTCACCCACCTGGACCAGCTGGCCGACAAGCTGCGCGAGGAGCGGGTGCGCCGGGTGATCGAACCAATGCTGGCCGGCACCGCGTTGGACGAGGTCACCGAGGACGACATCCAATATCTGAT
>CALOBA010000021.1:0-43248 GCA_942491465.1 uncultured Gammaproteobacteria bacterium | reverse complement strand
CCAACCCGGCTGTCGCGACACCATCATCCCCGACGAGACCGGGCTGCTGGTCCCGGCGCGCGATCCGGCGGCGTTGGCCGACGCCATCGAGCGCTTGGTGCTGGACCGCCCGCTGCGGTTGCGGCTGGGTCGGGCAGCGCGTGCCGATGCCGAGGCCCGATTCGCTGACGTGCGCATCAACGCCGCGATCCTCGATCTCATCGACCGCCGATTGGGGCGATCAGCTCCGCCAGTCGAGACGCGATGATGCGCGTAGCGCGGGAGCCGTCGTGTCTATCCAGCGGTCCGGCCAAGTCGAGCGCGACCGGGCCCGGGTCCGGCACCCCGGTGTCGAGACCTCCAGGGCCTCGGTCTGGGCATCCGCAAGGGCCTCGGCCGATGTCCACGCCGCCGTTCGCGTCGGCCCCAAATCGTTGGGCAGACCCTCGGTACCGGCGTGGGCAGCGATCACGGAGACGGCCCCCAGCGCCGCATGCTCCAGTATCGCACCCAGCAGGGATGGGCCGTGCAGATCGGGACAGGATCGCGACGTCGAAGGGCCCCTGCCCGGCGAGCCAGTTCGCGTACAACGGGTAGCTCGCGGCGACGCCGTTCGGCACGCCGATCCATTTCAGCCACGGGCGTTTCGCCATGGCCCGCGCGGGTCCGCCGACGACGACGAGCCGCAGCGGGATGCCGCTCTCGGCCACCACCCGATCGAGCGCGCCGAGCACCATGCCCGTGGCCGAGGCATCGTCTCCAAGCGGTCTGAGCAGCAGTCTCAGCGGCGTGTCCGGCGCCCGCATCGATGGCTGTCGGCTGCCTGGCCATAGGCGCAAGTCGAGGGTGGTCGGAATCGGATGGCATCGGTGCGCGACGGCCGGGGCGGATTGCCCCGTTCGGGCGTCGTCCGTCCAGACCTGCGAGGCCGCCTGCAACAGCGCCGCCGTCGCCGATGCCCGGCCGGGCTTGCCGCCGCAGTGGTCGTCGTCAATGGCGACGATCAGCCGCGGGCGACCGCCGCCGAGACGATCAAGCAGCCGCTTGGTCTGCCTGGACTTGTCCTCTCCAAGACAGGGGATGATGACGATGTCGACGTCGCCGCCGCCCAGGTCTTCGAGCATCACGACCTCGACATCCGTCCCGAGGTGCCGGCGCAGATCGGGATGGGTCAACGGGGCCAAAATCCGATTGTGCAGCCCGGCTTCGGCGAACGCCCGCGCTCGCGCGCAGAGCACACCGACGCGGACCCTGGTCGGCGCGGCCGACAGATGCGCGCTCGGCGCGCCGCTGGAATCGGCCTGCCCCGGCGTGATCCGGCGTGGATCGATGCGCGGATACAGGTCGGTCAGCTGATCGCGCAGCGCGACCGAGGCCACATGCACGCGCTCCACGCGCTTGAGTGCGTCGCCGTAGGCAGCCTGCCAGGCGTGGATGTGTTGATGCTTCAGCACCCGTCCGAGGGGGTCCTGCTGCCCAAGGCACTCGCCGCCCGAGTTGGTGCAGCGGCCATGGCAGTGGCGCCCGCGCTCATCGACGAGCCCCCGGGTGGGGCAGATGGGGTAGGCGTCGTCCAAGTGGACGCTGACCGGTATGTCCATATCCTCGGCGAGCTTGGCGAGCCCCGCCCCATGGCCCTCCAGGTCGCGGATCTCGATCGCCTCGATGGCGAATTCCAGCAGCCAACGGGCGACCAGGTCATCGTACCCGTCGCCATAGGGCGCGAACGGACCGACGGCGCCGTTGATCCGCCGCTGCTCGATCAGCTCCAAACCCTTGCGTCCGACCCCATGGAGGCGAAGGTCGCGACCGCGGGCCGAGAGCAGCAGCCATTGTCGATCTGCGCCGGCGGCGGCGATCCTTCGCCACTCCGACGCCAATGCCGACCCATCCCCGAGCACCCGCAAGCCCCGGGGCGCGGCGGCGCCCAGCCTTCGCCAGACGGTTTCGACGCGGGAGCGGAACGCGACCATCGCCGGGTCGCGGCTGAAGCCCTTGAGCAGCGAGCCGTACTCCGGGTAGCGACGGTCGAGCACGACCCGCGCGGCGGCCTTGCGCGCGACCTTGGACGCGCCGAAGCTGGCGGCGTTGACGTGGAATACGAAGCACTTGGTGGCCAGCACATGCCGCCAGCCCGCGCGTCTGCCGCGCAGACACAGATCGACCTCTTCGCCGTAGCCGCGCGGAAATGCAGCGACGTCGAGCACGCCGACCGAGTCGAGATAGCGGCGCTTCACATAGAGGCAGAACCCGTGGCCGAACGGGGCCTGCAGCGACAGCGTGCGGTCGCACTGCGCGATCGCCCGCGCATAGCCGGCGGGGTCGAGCCAGTATGGGATGGCGTTGTGAAAACGCAGCGGGACCGAGAACTGGCTTGCGCTGTTCGAGACCGCCGTGGCGGTGGCGATATCGTCGCGCTCATAGGCGGCCGCCGCCAGATAGGCCAGCCAGCGCGGGGTTACCCGAGTATCGGAATTGAGCAGCACCACATCGTGCTCACCGGCCAATTCAAGACCGCGGTTCACGGTGGCGGTGAAACCCAGATTGGCCTCGTTGCGCACCAGCGTCAGGTTGGCGCGCTCGCGCACCGTTGCGAGCACGTCATCGACCTGCGGGTCCGTGCTCGCGTCGTCGATGATCAGGATCGAGACCGAACTCGGCGTATAGGCGACAACGCTCTCCAGGCATCGCCGGACCTCCTTCGGCGCGTTGTAGACGGGGATGAGCACGCACACCGGCATGCGCCACCAACGATGGGCCGTGACGCAGGCCCGCTCGCCGCGGGCCGACCCGCGATGATCGGACGATTCGGCGTTCTCGGCCAATCCGCGATGACCCCGACGATCCGAGGTCAACCGGTGCGCGCCGGCCCGCAATGCACTCGACAGCCGGCGCAGATGTCTGCTCAGTCGTCGAGCGGCTCGGATGTCCATGCGCCTAATGGGAGATCAGGTCCGGCGCCAGCGTCGACAGGATGCCCCGCGCGCGCGCCTCCCAGGTGTTGTCGGCGACCAGCGCGTAGCCGGCATCGCCCAGTGCGCGAGCGATGCTCGGATGATTCAGCAGGTGTTCGATGGCGCCGGCGAGGGCGTCGGCATCGTCCGGCGGCACCAGCAGCGCATCCTTGCCGTCGGTGAGGATACCGGCCAGCGAGGGGATGGCGCTGGCGACCACGGGGCGTCGCGCGGCGAGATACTCATAGAGCTTCAGCGAGAAGGTCCAACGTGCGGTGCGATCGCTTGCACAATTAGGCACCAGGCAGACGTCGGCCGCGAACATATAGCGGGGCAGCTCGCTGTTGGCGACGAAGGGCATCAGATGGACATTGGTCAGCGTCCGCGCACGCTCGCCCCAGACGCGAAGCGATTCGTCATCCCCGCCGATGAGCAGGAAGCGGGTCGCCGGCAGCCTGCGGGCCGCCTCCAGAACGGTTCCAATCCCTTTGTATTCCTTGAACGAACCGGTGTACAGCACGAGCGGCGCATCCTCTTCCAGCCCCAGCATCCGGCGCACCTGCGCACGCTCGTTCGCGGTCGGTCGGAAACGGCTCAGGTCCACCGCGTTCGGTCTGACGATGATCCGCTCCGGGTCGATCCCGGCGGTGCAGAACGCGTCCTTCAAGATCGGCGAGGTCGTGACCACGCCGACCAGGGCGGGGGCCCGGGCGAGCAGCGCCATGTAGCGCATGGTCTTTGGGTTTCCCGGCCCATCATGGGTCTCGAAGATGGTCGGGATGCCGAGCTCCGTGGCGTGCTTCGCGCTCTCCGGCGAGCGGGTGATCACCAGCCGGGGGCATCTGCGCCGGATGAACCGGCTCGCCCGCGCCGCGAACGCCTGGGAATTGGAGCGCGCGAGGTCCCCGGCGACAGCCGCCAGGCCATGGGTAGACGCCGCAGGGTAAAGGGCCGCTCTATGCCATACCACTTGAAGACCTCCTGATCTGCGTGGACCCAGCGGCGCAGCAGGTCGCGGAAATCTCCGGGTATCAGCAGCGCGAACGACGGCACGAGCCGGGCATAAGCCTCGCTCATCTTCATGATCTGTACGGTATGTGCCCATTGCGACGGGATATTGCCGTTGGAGATATACAGGAGCTTCATTGCCGTCCTGATGCAAACTGCTCTAACGAGCATGCGTTTCGGGATCCGCCATGCCGAATATGGGAGCGCATCGGCGTCGCCGTCGAGACATGGGCGCGTGGGCCGGGTATGGTGCCACAGCGCCTCGGGCCTGTCTGCCGGGGCGCTTGAAGAATCGGCGATGAAGACACCTGCAACCGGTGATTCGAGGGGCTTCGATATGCAATCGGCGGACCTGAACGACGTCTATGCGCGGCTGCGGGCGAGTCACGGCGTGCAGCAATGGTGGCCGGCCGAGACCCCGTTCGAGGTCATGATCGGTGCCGTCCTGACCCAGAACACCGCCTGGACCAACGTCGAGCGGGCCATCGTGCGGCTGCGCGCGCGCGCCGCCCTTGATGCCCGCGCCATCCTGGACCTGCCCGAGGCCGAGCTGGCCGAGACCATCCGCCCGGCGGGTTACTACAACGTCAAGGCGCGTCGGCTGCGGGCCTTCTGCGCCGCCTTCGAGGCCGCCGGCGGCCTCGACGGCTGGTCGGCGCTGACCACCCCCGAGCTGCGCCGGACCCTGCTGGCCATCAACGGCGTCGGTCCCGAGACCGCCGACGACATCCTGCTCTACGCCTTCGAGCGCCCGGTGTTCGTCGTCGACGCCTACACCCGACGCATCTTCGAGCGCCTGGGCCTGCTCGCCGGCGGCGAGACCTATGACGCCATCCGCGCCGCCTTCGAGCAGGCCCTCGGGCCGGACGCGGCCTTGTTCAATCAATACCACGCCCTGATCGTCGAGCACGGCAAGGACGTTTGTCGCGCTCGGCGCCCGGCCTGCGTCGACTGTTGCCTGCGCGGGCGCTGTTCGGCAGCTTTAGGTGAATGTCGGTGAGCGGGGTGCCACCGCCCACCGGGTCGTGGAAATGCGGTTCGCCGTTGCCGAGGGGGTATGATAGGTGCGAGATCCAGCGGGGTGTGCGCGCATGAAACGATGGGTGAACGCGGCGTCAGCAGGGCTGATGCTTGCCCTCGGGGCGGTCCAGGCCGAGCAGGTGACGGTGTCGGGCCCCTGGCTCGGCGAAGACCAGGGGCATGTGCAGGCCGTGCTGGCGGCCTTTGCCGAGACCTCCGGGCACGACGTGCGCTACGTCGGCTCGGATTCCTTCGAGCAGCAGATCATGGTCGATGCGGAGGCGGGCGCGTCGCCGAACCTGGCGGTGTTCCCGCAGCCCGGACTGGCCGCCGGCATGGCGAAACGGGGCTTCCTGACACCGCTGGCCGAGGGCACCGCTGACTGGGTGCGCGCGCATTATGCCGCCGGCGAGTCCTGGGTGGATCTCGGCAGCTTTCCCGACGAGCATGGCGTCGAGCGCCTGTTCGGCTTTTTCTTCAAGGTCGACGTCAAGTCGCTGGTCTGGTACTCGCCGGAGAACTTCGCCGATGCCGGCTACGCGGTGCCGCGGACCATGGAGGCGCTCATCGCCCTGTCCGAGCGCATCGTCGCCGAGGGCTATACGCCCTGGTGCATCGGTCTCGGTTCCGGCAGCGCGACCGGCTGGCCGGCGACCGATTGGGTCGAAGACCTGCTGCTGCGCCTGGAGCCGCCGGAGGTCTACGACGGCTGGGTCGACAACGCGATCCCGTTCGATGATCCGCGCATCATCGCCGCCATCGAGGCCTTCGGCGCCTTCGCCCGCAACGACGCCTTTGTCTCCGGCGGGGTAGCCGCCGTGGCCACCACCGACTTTCGCGACAGCCCAAAGGCCCTGTTCAGCGCACCGCCGCAGTGTTACATGCACCACCAGGGCAGCTTCATCCCCAGCTTCTTCCCGACCTGGGCCGTCGTCGGCCGGGATGCGGACGTCTTCTACTTTCCACCCTATGCGCGCAAGGACTTGGGCCGCCCGGTGCTCGGCGCCGGCACGCTGTGGGCGATCACCAGGCCCAGCCAGGGCGCCCACGACCTGATCCGCTTCCTGCAGGACCCACGGGCGCACGAGATCTGGATGGCGCGGGAAGGCTTCCTGACCCCGCACAAGGGCGTCGATCCCGCCCGGTTCAGCGACCCGACCCTGCGCAAGATGAACCAGATCCTGCTCGATGCGACAACCTTCCGCTTCGACGGCTCGGATCGGATGCCGAGCGCCATCGGCTCCGGTGCCTTCTGGACCGGGATGGTCGACTATGCCGGTGGTCGGCCGGCGGCCGAAGTGGCGCGCGAGATCCGGCATGCATGGGAGGCGGTGAAGTGATGCCCCCATCAGCGCAACCAGCAGGGTCGACTTCGGGAGGAACGCGCGGATGCATCCGGCACTGCAAGGTCTGCTGACCATCGCCGTCGGCGTCGGCGGCTGTCTGGCCTACTTCTATCTGGCCAACGTGGTCTTGGATAAGGTCATCTTTCCGCCGCGGGGCGGGGATGCCGGGCGCAATATCAATCGGGCCAATCTCCTGCGCCCCTGGCTGTTTCTGTTCCCGGCGCTGCTGGTGCTCGGGCTCTATCTGGCCTATCCGGTGTTCGAGACCCTGCGCCTGTCGCTGACCGACCGCACGCTCGACGGCGCCTTCGTCGGGCTCGCCAACTACCGGCAGATGCTCGGCGAGCCGAAGTTCTGGGAGGCGATGCGAAACAACCTGCTGTGGCTGATCGTGGTGCCGGCCATGTCCACCGCGTTCGGGCTGCTGGCGGCGCAGCTGACCGATCGGATTGGCTGGGGCAGTGTCGCCAAGTCGCTGATCTTCATGCCGATGGCGATCTCGTTCGTCGGTGCGTCGGTGATCTTCAAGCTGATCTACGACGCGCGCCCCGCAGGCCAGCCGCAGATCGGCGTGCTCAATGCGCTCTGGATGCAGTTTGACGGCGGCATCGGGTCGTTTCTGCTGCTGCGGCTGCTGCCTGCGGTGGTGCTGCTCGGTGTTGCCGCCATCGCCTGCTACGCCGCTTGGGTCGTGCTGCGGCCGATGGTTGCCGGGTGGTCTGCCGCCTCGCTGCCGGGGCGGCTGGCGCTCTCGGGCCTTGGCCTGTGCCTCGGGGGGCTGGCCCTGTTGAACCTACTCGGCGTGTTGACCGCAGAGATCCCCTATGGCCAACCGCAGCGCTGGCTGACGCTGCCGTTCTGGAACAGTTTCTTCCTGATGGCGGTGCTGATCTGGATCCAGACCGGCTTTGCCATGGTCATCCTGTCCGCGGCCCTGCGCGGTATCCCCGAGGAGACCATCGAAGCGGCCATCGTCGACGGCGCCAACCCGCTGCAGGTCTTCTTCCGCATCAAGGTGCCGCAGATCATGGGCAGCATCGTCGTCGTCTGGACCACCATCACGCTGACCGTGCTCAAGGTCTTCGATGTCGTCTTTGTCATGACCAACGGCCAGTGGCAGACGCAGGTCTTGGCCAACTATATGTACGACAAGCTGTTCCGCGCCAACGACTGGGGCGTCGGCTCGGCCGGCGCCATGGTCTTGATGCTGCTGGTGCTGCCGATCCTGGTCTGGAACGTCGTCAGCGCCCGCAAGGAGATGGACTGAGACCATGCACCTGCTCGCTGGAACAAGGGCGCCTTTGAACTGGGCGGTCCACCTGTCGGTGCTGCTGCTGGTGTTGCTGTGGCTGTTCCCGACCGTCGGGCTGTTGGTCTCGTCGTTCCGCAGCGGCGACCAGATCGCCACCAGCGGTTGGTGGCAGGCGCTTGGACCGGTGGAGCAGAACCTCATCAAGCGGGCCGCAGACCCCGAGGAGCATGGCGTCGAGCGCGACGGGCGCCGGCTCGTCGCGGGGCGGCTGTTCGCCCCGGGGGATGGCGCCGAGGTCCGCGCTTGGGGGACCTCATCGCGGGCCATCGGTGTCTATGCGCCGGGGGAGGTCGCCGATCTCGGCGGCGGCGAGACGATGACGGTCGCCGCGGACGGGCGCTATCGTTGGTGGGGGCCGGCGGCGCGGATGACCGGCCACGGCCAGCGCATCTTCGTGACCGCCGCCACGCCACCGCGCTTCACCACCGCCAACTACGAGCGGATGCTGCGCGACCCGAGCAACGCCGAGGGCATGAGCCGGGCCTTCTTCAATACGCTGACGGTGACCATCCCGGCGACCATCATTCCCATCGTCATCGCCGCCTTCGCCGCCTATGCGCTGGCCTGGATGGCGTTTCCCGGCCGGGCGCTGTTGCTCGCGGCGGTGGTCGGCCTGCTGGTGGTGCCGCTGCATCTGGCGCTGATCCCGCTGCTCAAGCTGCATCTGGCCATGGGCATCGGCAAGGGCTATCTGGGCACCTGGCTCGCGCACACCGCCTTCGGCATGCCGTTGGCGATCTATCTGCTGCGCAACTACATGGCCGGGCTGCCGCGGGATATCATCGAGAATGCCCGCGTTGACGGCGCCACGGAATTCCAGATCTTCACCCGCATCGTCTTGCCGCTGTCCTATCCGGCGCTGGCCTCCTTTGCGATCTTCCAGTTCCTGTGGACCTGGAACGACCTGCTCATCGCCCGGGTGTTCCTGATCGACGCCACCGGCGAGACCACGGTGATGACCAACCAGATCGTCGAACTGATGGGCACCCGCGGCGGCAACTGGGAGATCCTGGCCACGGCCGCCTTTGTCTCCATTGCCCTGCCGCTGTTGGTGTTCTTCTTGATGCAGCGCTATCTGGTACGGGGGTTGTTGGCGGGGTCGGTCAAGTAGCGACATCCAACGCCGAGTTGCCGCCGACTGCGCTGCGGCTAGTCGCACCCTAGGTCGAAATCGGTGAGCAGCGCCCGCGCTTGTGTCGCTTCAGGTATCTGCATCGCACGGGCATCCGATCGCAGAAGACCACCACCCAGCGTGGGTCATCCGGGTGCAGCGCTTGCAGCGGCTCGCAGGCCTGATAGAGCCGGGTAATGCTCGGGAGATCGTCGGTCGTCATGGGCTAGGGCTCGTCGTCTTTGATCGGCCAAGTGTAGTCGACGAAGCAGTCGTCTCCGGCATCTATGCCGGCTTCGGGTTGAACCGCCGTGCCTCGTTGGCGCGCTGACGGCGGCAGAGGACGCGGATGATGGCGCGGGCGACCGGAGGGTGCTGCTCCATCAGCCGGCTGATGCTCGATCCGGTGATGCGGAAGGTTTGCGTCTCGTCGAGGGCGGTCACGCTGGCCGAGCGCGGCTCCGGGTCCAACACCGCCATCTCGCCGAACACCTCGCCTTGTTCCATGACCCGAAGCTCCACGTCGCCGATGTGGATGCGTACACGCCCCCGTACGATGACGTACATGCTGTCGCCTTCCTCGTCCTTGTGAAAGATGCTCTGCCCCGGGGCGAAGCGTCGTTCCTCGATCAGGGTGGCCAGCTCAATGAGCTGCTGCTCGCCGATGCCGGAGAAGATCTCCACGGATTTCAGCATCAGCACCTTCTCGATGGTCAAGTACATGGCTTGGCTCTCCGGGGTGTGGCCATTCAGCAGGGTGTCGATGAGCTTGCGCAGCGCCGGGTTCTGCTCGTCGCGCAGCGGGACGGTCAGCGCATGCAGCGCCTCGTCGGACAGGCCGATGCGGGCCGCGCACCAGAGTGCGGCCTCGCGGACGATCGGTGCGCGGTCCAGGACCGCCTCCCAGACCAGAGGCTTGGCTTCAGGCCGTCGCAGCCGGCCCATGGTGAACAAGACCACGGCCCGGGTCCATGGGGAGGAGAACAAGGATCCGGGCGCCAGGGCCGCCAGGCGCTGCGGTGCCGACAGCGGCTGGCGCAGCAGGCGCTGGCTGGGTGGTGGCGGGATCTCGCCACTGTTGTCGAGCACCGGCATGACGACGATCTTGAGTTCGGTGGGCAGCAGATTCTCCAGCAGCTCCAGTGCGGCGGCCTGGAGGTCGGTGGAGCTGGAATGGAAGCGCTGGTGGGTGGAGATGATGCGCTCACGCTCCACCAGGGGCGCGAGCAGCAGGATCAGGTTGCTGCGGTGGACGGCGATGTCGGTCTCGATGGCCTGCAGCACGGGTTTGAGTACGCTGCGGGCCGCGTCATCCGCTGTTGCCGCCGTTTCGCCGCCTGTCTGCATCTGCGCGATCGGAGCGGAGAGGTCATCGAGCGCGGCCCGGGACCAGGCGATGGCGTTGGCCTCGAGCAGGATCTGGCGGAACAGCCGATCGCGCTCGGCGCCCCGCGCGCTGTGTTTGCAGTAGGCGAGGGCGGCGATGATCTGGCCCCGCCGGTCGGCGCCGTACAGATCCAGGTAGGGATAGATCAAGCTCACTGCCGGTGCGCCGATGCGGCTGGCAATGCGCAGCAGCGCGCCGTGGCGCAACAGCGCGGCGCCACGATCGACGGGGCTCGCGTAGAGCTCGGTCAACGTCCGCTCAAGGATGGGCACGGCGGTCTTGCGGTAGGCGATCAGGGCGCTCTGGCTGTCGTCGTAGGTCTGCGGATCGCAGAGCCCCTTCATCAGCGCCGGCAGCAGGCTCGGATCGCGGAGCGTGGTGGCGGCGCGCAGTGCCGTGCGGCGTACCTCCAGATCGGGATCGGCCAGCAACGGCTTGAGCAGGGCGGTGGTGGTGCGGACTGCCGCCGTCGCCATCACGGCCGCCGCGAACAGGCGCTGCGATGGATCATCGGCGCCCGCCAACCGCGCCAGTCGCTGCCGCGCCTCGGCGGCGCAGCGGGGGCTGGTCTTGAGCATGCCCGCCAGGGCGCCGGCGCGGATCTCGGGCTCGGGGGCGTCGATGTGCCTCGGCGCCAATGCCTCGGCTCGGCCCGGGCCGAGGATGCCCAAGACCTCCAGCGCGGCGCCACGGACCGAGGGCTCCGGGTCCGTGACCGCATGCCGCTCCGCCCGCTCGGCCAGGGTACTGACATCGTGTTCGGCGGCCTGGCGCAGCGCCGCGGCACGGACCTTCGCACTGGCGTTTTCCATGGCGATGCCAAGGTAAGGCGGCAGCTCCTGGTCGGGGATCTCCGCGAGCAGGTCGATCGCGTAGAGGGCCTCGTGGGGGTGGCCGGCGAGCGCCTTTTCCAGCGCGCTGCGGGTGGACTTGTCCTCCAGGTCCAGGTCCCCGCGGTCGAGGTTGCGCTCTGCCAGGGTCTTGCCGAGCTCGGTGGTGTAGTGGCGCCGCAGCAGTACCGCGACGCCGATCCACAGCGGCACCACCACCAGCAGCGAGAGCAGCAACTCGCGGCTGTCGAGGCCGATGATCTCGGTGGCGGCCAGGAAGATCAGGCCGGAGACGCCGACGGCGATCGGCTCGACGATGGATTCGCGAATCGTCTGCACGCGCAGGCGCACGCCACTGGGCATGGCTTGGTAGAGCACCCGGTAGCCGGTACCCTCGAAGGTCGCGCGGGTGACCTCGTCGAGCAGCTTGACGACGATCATGATCGCGAGCATGGCGCCGCCGGCGTAGACCATCGCGACCACGGCGGTCAGGGTGCCGCCGATCTCCAGGAACGGCACCAGCAGCAGCGCGATGGGCAGGCCGAAGCGCAGGATCAGCCGACCGACCACGAAGCTGCTGGTCAGCAGCATGACCGTATTCAGGGCGGCGTAGAAGATGCCGAAGAAGCTCGCCAGCGCCGCGGGGTCCTGCCAGCGACGCTCCACCTCGCCGTAAAAGGCGAGGTCGACGGTGTAGTAGCAGAAGAACGACAGCACCGAGAACGCGGCCAACAGCACCACATAGGGCCGCCCGGCCAGGGCGCGCAGGCTCCAATCGGCATCCGGGTGCTCATCCTCGTCGACCATGAACCGGGTCGGGAAGCGCCGCGTGATCAGGCGCAACGTGACCAGCATGACCAGCGCGCCGGCGGCCGCCACCACCAGCAGCTGGGTCTTGCCGAGCAGGGCGATGATCAGCGGCGCGCAGAGCCCGCCGACGATGCCGGCAACGATCGCGCCGGTACCGGCGAGGCCGAACAGGCGCTTGCCCTGGCGCACGTTGAACAGGTAGCCGGCCAGCGCCCAAAACGCCAGCTCGACGATGATGAAGACCACGTCCTTCCAGACCATCAGCACGAATGCCGGCCAGCGTGCCGGCACCAGCTTCAGCAGCAGGTAGGCGGCGACGATGGAGCCGAACAAGAACAGCACGGTCAGCGACAGGAAGCGCGGCGGGCTCAGCCGGGACTCCAGACGGGTGATGGCGAATCCCATCAGCGTCGACACCAGGGCCACGGTGACATAGACGTAGGGCAGCAGCTGTGGTCCGTAGGCGGCCAGGAAGCTCGCGTTGGCGGTGGTCTCGAAGTAGACGAAGGTCAGGCCCTTGGCAAAGCCGCAGATCAACAGCAGGACCAAGGGTGGGAGCTCCGCCGACTCCACGTTGCACGTCTTTTGCAGCTTGAGCAGCCAGCGTGCTGCGGGGCCGGCCTCGATGGTGGTCATGGGCGGCTCGGTGGTTGTTGCGGCCTAAGGCGCATCGGTTGGGTCGTCGGTGATGGCTTGGTCGTAGCCCTTCGGCGGCGGTGTCCAACCGCGCTCGCTGCGGTCGTGCAGCTGCAGGCGGTCGGCGAACAGGGCGTCGGGCAGGGATTCGGTGCGCGCGCGCACGCCGGCCATCAGGGCGTGGTTGCGCGACGTCTCCAGGTCCTCGTCCCAGAGTTCGTAGAGCTGGTCCAGGCCCTCGGCCTCGTGGCGGCGGAAGGCGCGGGTCATCTTCTCGACCTTGAACGGGTGCCAGCCCTGGCCCCGCAGCACCTCGCCGGCGATGTCCAGCGACGCCTCGAAGAGTTCGCGCACGGCCAGATCGGCGCCGGCCTTCTTGAGCAGATAGAGGTGATTGACGTCGAAGGCGCGGGCCAGGATGCGCAACTCGGGATAGGCGCGGCGCACCGCGGCGACCATCTGCACCGCGCGGTCGCGCTCATCGATGGCGATCACCAGGGCATCGGCCTCGTCGATGCCGGCGGCCTCGAGCAGGTCCAGCCGGGTGGTGTCGCCGTACCAGCTCTGGATGCCGAGCCGGCGCATGCGCTCGATCTGGGACGCCTCGTGGTCGAGGACCACGGTGCGCACGCCGGCCGCCAGCAGCAGCCGGTTGACGATCTGCCCGAATCGGCCGATGCCGGCGATGATGACGGTGCCGCGCTCGTCGATGCGGTCCGCCGGCCGGGCCTCGCCCTGGCGCAGCCGCGGCGAGATGAGGCGTTCGTGGATGATGAACAGGGCCGGCGTCAGCAGCATCGACAGGGCGACCACCAGCATCAGGGTCTGGGACAGCTGCGGCGGGATGACCCCGTTCTGGGCCGAAAACGCCAGCAGCACGAAGCCGAACTCGCCGGCCTGGGCCAGGCCCAGGGCGAACAGCCAGCGGTCGCCGCTGCCGAGCCGAAACAGCCCGCCGAGGGCGAACAGCACCAGGGCCTTGGTCGTCACCACCGCCAGCGTCAGGCCGACGATGGTCCAGGGTTGGGCGGCGAGCACGCCGAAGTCCATGCCGGCGCCGACGGTGATGAAGAACAGCCCCAGCAGGAGCCCCTTGAACGGCTCGATGTCGGTTTCCAGTTCATGGCGGAACTCGCTGTCGGCGAGTACGACACCGGCGAGAAAGGTGCCCAGCGCCGGCGACAGATCCACCAGCGACATCAACAGCGCGATGCCGATGACCAACAGCAGTGCGGTGGCGGTGAAGATCTCCCGCAGCCGCGCCGCGGCGATGAATCGAAACAGCGGTCGGGTCAGGAAATGGCCGCCGAGGACCACGGTGGCGACGGCGCCCAACACCACCAGCGCATAGGCCCACCCCGGCAGCCCGGCCACCAGGCTGATATCGCCATGGTCGGTGCCTGCGGTACCGGCGTGGACGTCCGCCGCCAGCTCCGGCAGGGCCAGCAGCGGGATCAGGGCCAGCATGGGGATCACCGCCATGTCCTGGAACAGCAGCACGGCGATGGTGGAGCCACCGCCGTTGGTGCGGGTCAGGCCCTTCTCGCCCAGGGTCTGCAGCACGATGGCGGTGGACGACAGCGCGAAGATCATGCCCACCGTCAGGGCCACGCCCCAGTCCAGGCCGAGCAGCCGGCCGCCGGCGGCGATGGCGATGGCGGTGAGGAGCACCTGCAGCCCGCCGAGCCCCACCAGCAGCGTGCGCATCTGCCAGAGCTTGCGCGGCTGCAGTTCCAGCCCGACCAGGAACAGCATCATGACCACGCCGAATTCGGCGAAGTGCTGCACCTCCTGCGTCTCGCTGCCCACCAGATGGACGACCGGACCGATGACGATGCCGGCGATCAGGTAACCGAGCACCGAGCCCAGCCCCAGCCGCTTGGCGATCGGCACCGCGACCACGGCGGCGCAGAGGTAGATGAAGGTGGAGAACAGGATGCCGTCCATCGCTCAGGGCCCCTCGGCCGCGTCCGCGTCGATGATGGCGTCCAGGTCCGCGTTCAGCCGCGGCAGCGCCTGCGCGGCGGGGATGCGCAGCCGGCGATCGCGCAGGGCCTCGAGCAGTCGTACCCAGTCCCGCCGGTGGCGCGCGAGCCGGCCGTCCTCCACCGCCGTGCGGGCACTGAACAGCGCAAACGGCGGTAGATAGATCATGCCGCAGAGCATGGCCGTCTGCTCCAGCGGGCGCAGCAGCTCGCGGATGCTGAAGTGGTTGTAGCCGGCGGCGCAATAGGTCGCCTCCGGGCCGCCGGCGGTCAGCGCGCAGAAGAAGCACTTGCCATGCAGGGCATCGGCACCGGAGCCATAGGCAAAGCCGTGTTCCAGCACCAGATCCTGCCACTCCTTCAGCAGCGCCGGCGTCGAGTACCAGTAAAGCGGGTGCTGGAAGCAGATCACGTCGTGCCCGCGCAGGGCCGCCTGCTCGCGCTCGACGTCGATCTCGCCGCGGGGGTAGCGGGCGTAGAGGTCCACCAGGGTCACGCCATCGACGTCGGCCGCCGCCTCGGCCAGCGGGCGGTTGACCTCGGAGCGGTCCAGCGAAGGATGGGCGAACAGGATCAGGACGCGCCGCGCCGCCGAGGGGTCATCACCAGCGGGTGCCGAGGGGACCGCACCAGCGGTATCGGCGGGATCGGGCTTGGGCATCGGGATCTCCAGGGTCGAGACCGGCGCGCACGATCGACCGCGCTCCAGGTCTTGGGCCCGCGAGTATATCAGCGGCCCGCCCCGGCGCATGGTCCTCTCGGTCAAGGAAACGATCGCCGACGGGTATACTCAAAGCCAGTAGACGACGGGAGACAACGATGCTCAAGATTCAATCCAGTACCGGGCGCAAGAGGCAATCCAGTGCCGACGGCGCGCGCACGCGACCGCCGCAGGCAAAAAGCGCCGGCGGCGGCAAGCCGGCGAGCAAGGCCGGCGGCAAGCGCGCCGGCAGGCGCTTCGTCGCGCCGGTCCGTCTGGATGGTGCCGCGCGCGAGGCGATCATGGCCACCCTGGACGCCGCCGGCATCGGTGACGCCTCCGGGCGCGAGATCTTTGTCGGCGCGCTGGGGTATGACCTCGCCAACCTGCTGCAGGCGCTCGGGACAGGGTCCCGAGTCGGCCGATCCGCCGCGACCGAGGTGCAGGCCGCAGCGGCGGCGGAAGGCCCCGGCACAGCCGCGTCGGCATCCGCCGGCGCAGCCACCGACACCAAGGCCATCGGCGCCCTGGCTGATGCGGCTCGTTCCCTGCAGCAGCGGCTGAGCGCCCTCGATGACGGCGGTCGCAAGCGGCTGGCGTCGGCGCTGACGCGCACCGACCGCCTTGCCCGCGACCACGGTCCGGGCTATCTGAGCGCCCTCGACGCCGAGCTGATGCACCTGGTCACCGCCGCCAACGAAGCGTGCAAGACGACCGGGCCGGCACGGGCCGGGGATGCGTCGAAGTCGCGTCGGAGATCAACGCCGGTGAAACGCCCGCCGGCGGCGGAGGCGGCAACCCTCGCGTTCGTGCGCCAAGTCGCCCGGGTCTACAGCCAATGTCTGGACCAGCCACCGACGGCTGTCGCAGACGCGCCCTTCGCACGGGTCCTGCAGATCATTGCCGATCAGGCCGAGGTCCCGCTGACGTTGACGCCGACGGTCCTGCGCCAAGGGTTGGCGGATGCGTCGGAGACTTCGCGGCGCTGAGCAGCCTGGGGCGCGTGATTGAATGAACGGGCTCAAATCACAACGCCTCGGGCCAGGTCGTTCGCGACGTTAGTCAAGGTTCAGAAACAAGTGGTGCAGACGCAACGACGAAACGGCCAATCCAAAGGCTCAGCGAGCGGGCGTCTGCACCACTTGTTTTTGAATCGATCCTTAGCGCTGTGTCGGTGATGTTTGCGTCGTCTCTGACGGTGTTCGCAGTGTGCCTCGATCCGCCACGGCCGGCAGGCTCAGCGTGACGCGCAGACCGGGGGCGTTGTCGTCGAGGCGGATCTCGGCATCGTGGAGCTGGGCGACGGCCTGGACCAGGCTTAGGCCGAGGCCGTTGCCGGGGGTGGTGCGGCTGTCCTCCAGGCGGTAGAAGCGCTGGAAGACCCGGGCGCGCTGCTCGGGCGGGATGCCGGGGCCGGTATCGGCGACTTGGATCTCGACCTGCGTGCCGCAGCGGCGGGCGCCGATGCTGATGCGTCCTTGCTTCGGGCCGTGCTTGATGGCGTTGTCGACCAGGTTGGCGACGGCTTGGAACAGCAGGTCGCGGTCGCCGTTGACCCACAGCGGGGTCGGCACCTGATCGTCGGCGCTGCTTGCCGCCGACGACAGGAGCAGGGACTGGCCCTTGTCGGTGGCCAGCGGCTCGTACAGCTCCGCGAGGTCGGCGAGCAGCGGGCCCAGGTCGGTGGCGGCGAAGCCGGCGCGGCGGCTGCCGGATTCGATGCGGGCGATGCGCAGCAGGGCGTTGAAGGTGGCGAGCAGCTCCTCGGCGTCGGCAATGGCGGCGTCGATCTCGGTCGGGTCGGCATGGGCGGGCGGCTCGCCGCGGATCAGCTCCAGGCGGGTGCGGAGCCTGGAGAGCGGCGTGCGCAGGTCGTGGGCGATGTTGTCGGAGACCTGGCGGATGCCGGCCATCAGCGCCTCGATGCGGTCGAGCATGCGGTTGAGGTTGTCGGCGAGCTGGTCGAAGTCGTCGCCGCTGTCGTCGCTGGGCACGCGCCGGGCGAGATCGCCCTGCATGATCTCGCGCGCCACCTGATTGATGGTCTCCAGCCGGCGCACCACACCGGCGCTCATCAGCCAGCCGCCGAGCAGGGCCAGGGCCGCGGTGATGGCCAGGCCCCAGGTGAGGGCGTCGAGGATCAGGGCACGGGTGGCGGTCAGCTCGCGCACGTCGCGGCCCACCAGCAGCCACAGTCCGCCGCGCAGCCGAAACACCTTGGCGCGGGCGATGTGCTCCAGGTCGCCGCGGGCGCGCACACGGAAATCGAGCCAGCCATCCGCGCCGTGCTCGATCAGCGGCCAGCGGTCGAGGTTGCCTACCAGGGGGCTGCGGTCCTCATCGGCCAGCAGGTAGAGCGCCGCGCCCGCCGGGTCGCGGGCGCTGCGCTCGGCCACCAGGGCGGTGAGTCCGGTCAGCCCGCGGCGGCGGTATTGTTCCGCCAGCCCCTGGGCCTCGGCGCCGATGGTGGCATCGGTCTGACGGGCGATGTAGCCGGCGGTGGACCAATAGATGTAGCCGAGCAGGATGGCCACCGAGCCGCCGAGCAACAGCATGTACAGGAGCGCGAGCCGGAAGGTGGAGCTGGCAAGCACCCGGCGTGCACGCAAGCCCAGGGCGGAGCGACCCCCGCGCGACCCGGCAGTCTCGGGTTTCACCGCAGTCCGCCACGGTAACCCCACCCTCCAAGCTTCACCCGTCTTTCGGGTCACGCAGCATATACCCCGCCCCGCGCACGGTGGCCAGCAGGGCGCGGTCGAAGCCCTTGTCGAGCTTGGCGCGCAGGCGGCTGATGTGGACATCGATGACGTTGGTCTGCGGGTCGAAGTGGTAGTCCCAGACATGCTCCAGCAGCATGGTGCGGGTGACCACCTGGCCGGCGTGGCGCAGTAGATACTCCAGCAGTCGAAACTCCCGCGGCTGCAGTGCGATGACCTGGCCGGCGCGGGTCACCTGCCGCGTGAGCAGGTCCATCTCCAGGTCGGCCACCCGCAGTCGCGTCTCGGGGGCGTCGGTGGGCTGTGCCCGCCGCAGCAGGGCCTCGACCCGCGCATGCAGCTCCGAGAAGGCGAAGGGCTTGACCAGATAGTCGTCACCACCGGCGCGCAGCCCCTCCACGCGGTCGTCCACCTCGCCGAGGGCGCTGAGGATCAGCACCGGGGTCTTCTCGCCGCTGGCGCGCAGGGTGCGCACGATGGCCAAGCCGTCGAGGCTCGGCAGCATGCGGTCGATGATGAGCAGGTCGTAGCGGTTGCCGGCGGCCAGGAACAGCCCCTCGCGACCGTCGGCGGCCTGGTCGACCACCGCGCCGGTCTCGCCGAGGGCCTTGTGCAGATAGTCGGCCTGCTGTCGATCGTCTTCGATGACCAGGATTTTCATGGACCGCTCGGTGTTGTTGGCTCGGGGTCTGGCAGCGACAAGCTAAGGCGATTTCTGTCAACTTTCATACCATCTGACTTGTCTTGACGCCCGCCTTCGGCGTCGGGCTGGCGGTCACATAGCTCGCCATGCTCTCGCCAGCCCTCCTTGAAGGCGAACGTCAATCCTGCGTCATCTGGTATGAAAGTTTCCGGCAATCGCCTAAACCGTCCCTGGAGCGCAACCTGTCAGGAAAGCGGGACGGCGACGAAACGCTGTTCGCCGTCCTGCTCGACGCGCAGCAGCACCGAGGGACGGCCCTGCTCGATGGCCTCGCGGACCAGCTCGGCGACCCGATCCGGGCTGTGGACGGGCTCCTGGCCGACAATCGAGATCAGGCTGCCGGGCTGGATGCCGGAGCGGGCCGCGGGACTGCCGGGCTGGACGCGGGAGACGACCACGCCCGCCGCATCCGACGGCAGGCCGCGCTCGCTGCGCAGCGCCGGGGTCAGCGGCGACAGGTAGAGACCGATGCGCGGTTCGTCGCGGGGGCTGTTGGCGGGCATGGGGCCGGCCGCGGCCAGGTCCTGCGTGGGCATGCTGCCGATGACGACGCCCAGGCGCTTGGTCTCGCCGCCGCGCATGATGGTCAGATTGACCTTGGCGCCGGCGTCGATGCCGGCGATCATCCGGGTCAACTCGCGATAGTCGTCCATGGGCTCGTCGTCGACCAACAGGATGACGTCGCCGCTGCGCACGCCGGCGGCCTCGGCGGGGGTGCCGGGCAGGACATCGGCGACCAGGACCCCGCGGGTGTCGGCAAGGCCCAGGCTGGCGGCCACCTCCTCGGTCACGGCCTGGATCTGCACGCCGAGCCAGCCGCGATCCACCCGGCCCTTGGTGCGCAGGTCGTCGACAACCGTGGCGACGGTCTCGGCGGGGATCGCGAAGCCGATGCCGATATTGCCGCCGGTGGGGGAGTAGATGGCGGTGTTGACGCCGATCACGTTGCCATTGGCATCGAACAGTGGTCCGCCGGAGTTGCCGCGGTTGATCGGCGCGTCGATCTGCAGGTAGTCGTCGTAGGGGCCGGACTGGATGTCGCGGCCGCGCGCCGAGATGATGCCGGCGTTGACGGTGCCGCCGAGGCCGAAGGGATTGCCCACCGCCAGCACCCAGTCGCCGACCCTGGCATGCTCGGCGCTGCCGAGGGCGACGTGGGGCAGGGGCTGATCGGTATCGATCTTGAGTAGGGCCAAGTCGGTCTTCGGATCGCGGCCCACGATCTCCGCGTCAAACGCGGTACCGTCGTTGAGTGTGACCTCGATGCGATCGGCCCGCTCAATGACGTGATTGTTGGTGACCACATAACCGTCGGGGTCGACGATGAAGCCCGAGCCCTCGCCTTCACGGGGTACGGAGAAGCCGGGCACGGCACCTTCGCGCTCGGCACCGAACTGCTCGGCGAACTGCTCGAAGAATTCCCTAAGCGGCGTGCCCTCGGGCAGGTTCGGCATCCGCCCGCCATGGGCGGAGCCCAGGCGCTCGGCAAGGTCCTGGGCGACGGTGACGTTGACCACGGCCGGGGTGACGCGCTCGACCACATCGGCGAAGCTCGGCAGCCCGGACGGCATTACCACCGATGGCAGGGGCTGGTTGACGGCCTCGGCCTCGGCCATTGCAGGTGCGGATGCGAGCCCGGTCAGCGACAGGGCGATGGCCGCGGCCAGCAGCGCACCGCGGGTCTGGTGCTGCGCCGGCGCCTGTGGGGCACGGCTTGAAGGGAGCTTGGAAACCATCGTGATCGGACCTCGATTTCGGGTGTCTTCGTTCCCGATCATACTGGTGGTCGAGCCGTTACCCCGCCGTTGCAGCCGGGTTAACGATCGGTAATGCGTCGCTCGTCGTGGTTTTTTGTTGCCAAGCGCGCGCGTCCGACTTAACGTGCGCGACGCCAGCCGCCGGCTTTGTTCGAGTCGGTCGGCCTCGGCTTCGATGTCATATCACCAGCGCCACGCGCGGAGGCCCGCCATGACCGACTTGGAGCAGATTGAGATTACCCGCTATCAGGGCGAGTTGGTGCACGACGTGCGCCACTTGGTCAAGAAATACTGTCGCATTATGGCTTGGGAGGTCCCCGAGCTCGACGAGGCCGAGGCCCGTCGGCTGATCTTCGATACCTTGAAGCGAGCGCTCGAAGAAGTGGAGCACGACTAGGCGCGTGCCGACCCTGATTCGGCTGATCCTGCCGTGCGCCCTGCTGTTGCTCGCCGGCTGCGGCGCCGGCTCGGCCCAGCGCACCTCCGGCTGCTTGCCGGAGGTGGGCATGAGCAGCGGCGAACTGGTGGCCTGCGGCTGTCGTCCGCAGCAGCCGCGGGCGTCCAGCGCCGGGGTCATCTCCGACTCCCTCGGTGACCGGCGCGTGACCACCATCGTCAGCCTGTCCTACCTCTGTCGCGATCCGGGCGTCGGCTTCATCTCGGTCTCAGTCACCAACGGCGTGGCCAGCGCGATCTATCGTTGACCCGCGCGACGGCGCCTTCAAGCTGACGGGCTGATCGTCGCAGGCTCCAACAACAAGAAGGCCGGGGACCTTGGGTCACCCGGCCGGATCAATGTCTTGCCGTAGAATCGGGCCATGCCGTTGCGGCGATGCCGGAGCACGTCCTTGGTGCCGCACTGCTGTTGATCCGTCAGGTCCCTGTCCCATTGCCTGAGCGTCGTCCCTGGTGGCACCGTCCCTGGCCGCTCGACTGCCGCCTCCCGCGGCCCGCCTAAGCCTGAGTAGAATGGGCGTCCTGCTGCGATACCGCGTGACCGGTGGTGCTGGCTCCGTTGTTGAAGTGATCGCTCCCTGCGGCGCTCCCTGCGCGCGGTCGGTGACCCCCGTCACCACGCTCCCTTTGCAGTTGCGCGTTCCGTCGCGGTTGCTTCGTCGTAGCAATGGCGCATCCCTTGTGCCTGGGCTTCCCGGCTTGACCATCCCTGTTTGTCGGCATTCCCTGTCGACCGTCATCCCGACGTTGCGGCGGCATCCGGCCGCGGGCTCCATGCATGTTCCCGATCCTGTTTGTCTCGTCCCGGAGACTCCTGGTCCCTTGCACCGCTCCGTTGTGCCGGCGCCGATCCCTGCCGCCGTGGCTTCGCCCCGTTTCCGTGCCGGTCCTTGCCGGCTTGCTCCGTGCCGGGTCCTGCCGGTCCCTGTGGCTCCGCTGCCGACGTTGCTCCGTTGCGGGCGAATCCCTGTCCGGTCCTTGTCGGCGTGCTCCTGGCCATTCCCTGGCGATCCATTGCTTCCCTGGTGATCCATTGCTTCCCTGGTGATCCGTGGCTTCCCTGGCGATCCTTCCCTGCTTTGCTTCCCTGGCGATCCGTTGCTCGGTGGCCCTCCGCTGCGCCGCGCCGTGCTGTTCCGTTCGTGAATAAGGTTACGCGTTGATCCCTGCGTCTTCTAGGGGAATTCAACCCTCCAGGTTTCGGAATCCGCCGTGCTCGACATCGGAAATTTCCGATACCGAGGTCGCTTCAATAGGCCGAGGGCCGCCGCGCCGTCGTAGTCGAGTCCGGCTGCGCCGGCCTGGGTGCGCACGGCGTCGAACAGCTTGTGGTCCAGGGAGTCCTCGGCACCGCCGTCGGCGGCGACCTTTTCACGCATCCAGCGCGCCCGCTCCTCGGCGACCTCGGTCATGCGTGACTTGATCCGATCCCGCCGCTCGGACGTTTCGGCCAGGGTTTGGCGCTGCTCCTCGGGGGAGAGGGCCTGCAGCGGCTCGGGCAGCTCGTCGGCGGGGATGTCGTCGACGGCGAGGCGACCGGCGGCGACCTCTTCCACCAGCTCCTTGTCGCCGAAGATGGCGCTGTCGCCGCTCTTGCTGGCGGCGAAGGCGGCGCGGCGGGCGAGCACCGGGGCCGGGGCCTCGGCAAGCACCCTCGCGCTGGCGTCGCGCTTGGCCTTGCGCTCCGTGCGTTCGGCCTTGCTGCCGTAGTAGATACGGGTGGCGTCGAGCTCGGCGGACAGCTCGGCCAGCTCGTCGTCGTAGGGGCTGGCCGCGGCGACCGCGCCGCCGTCCTGGTCGACCTGGAAGTAGGCGCCGTTGCCGAGCTGGGCGATCTGCTGCCAGCGCCGCGTGGTGTCGCTGGAGCTGCCGCACTGGATGGCGTTGACGCGGATGCCGCGCTGCTCGGCCAGGGTCAGGGTCTTCGGGTACTTCACGTCGTCCGCATAGTCCATGTGCGGCGGGGCGTCGCCGACCAGGAAGATGACCCGGTAGGTCTGCGCCTCCTGGCCCCAGGAGATCTGATGTAGGGCCTCGTGCAGGGCCTGATTGACGCTCTCGGGGCCGTCACCGCCGCCGTTGGCCTGGAGCTGGAACAGCTCGGCGTGGATGGCGTCCAGATCCGGGGAGAGGTCGACTACGCGTGTCACGTAGTCATCGCCTCGGTCGCGGTAGGCGACCAGGCCCATGCGGATGATCGGCGCCGGGTCGGCGGCGGCCATGGTGGAGGCGATGGACCAGATCTTGTCCTTCGCGGCCTGGATCAGCCCGCCCATGCTGCCGGTGGTGTCGAGGACAAAGACGGCCTCGATGACCGGGGCCTGCTCGGCGGGCTGTTGCGCGCCGGGCAGGCCGGGGATGGGCGGGTTGGCGTTCCGGGGCGCATCGGCGACGGCCCGCTCCAGGGCGGGTAACCAGGTCAGTGCCGCGGCGGTGGCAACGAACAAGGTGGCGCCGATCAGGCGCGTGGCGGTGCGGCCGATGCGCGGGAATCGCGAGCCGGTGAGCTGGAAACGGTGGGTCTTCATGGGAGATGCTCCTGTCTGCTTGGTGGTGGCTGGTGGCTGGGTGGTGGTGGCTGGGTGGCTGGGTGGCTGGGTGGCTGGGTGGCTGGGCTCAGGCGTCGAGCCGGCGCAGGCTGGCCTCGGCGTCGCGCAGGGCGCGCTCGAAGCGGTCCGGTCCGGCGTCGGGGTCGAGGCGTTGCCGGTGGGGCCGGCTCGGGATCATCGGGAACAGGGCCTGGATCAGCAGAGCCGTCCACACCGCCAGGGCGATGCCGGCGCCGGCGTCCATGGCCCAAAGCGCACCGCCGAGGCCGAACAGCCAGAGCCCGAGGTCGAGACCGGCACCGATCAGCCCCTGCTGGTGGTACAGCGAGCGGACCAGCCAGAGCAGCCCGAGCTGCACCGGCAGGGCCAGCGTCGGGGCCAGGATCAGCGTGGCGCTGCTGATCAGCGCCCAGGCGACGACCGCACTGATGCGCCCGGTGCGGTCATCGGTCCGCGCCAGCAGATACAGTAGGTAGCCGAGGCCGAGCCCGGTGATCAGCAGGGGCAGCGTCTGCGCCGGGCTGAACAGCAGCCGAAGCAGCACCCAGCCGGCGCCGGCGGCCAAGGCCGCGAGCAGCGCCACGGCGACGCCTTCGAGAAAGCCGATGGGCCGGGCGCCGTTCATGCCGACCCCCTGCGCCGCTTCTCCGCCAGCAGGGCGATCTCGACGTCGGCGTCGGTGACGATCGGGGCCGGATCGGCCCAGCCGCCTTGCGGGCCGGTGGTCGCAGGGGTGGAGGGATCATCCGCCAGCGCCGTCTCGGCGCGGGCACGGGTTGCGGCGAGCTGCTCGCGACGGCTGCGCACGCGCTCGTCCAGGGCGCGGATGCGAGCGTCGAGTTCGTCGCCTTGCCTGCCGAGCTGATCGCGGGCACGAGTCGTCTCCAGCCGTCGGCGCAGCAGGCCGCGGGCCAGGTCTTCGGCGTCGGTGTCCAGGCAGACGGCCAGCTCGTCGCCGATGCCGGCCAGGGCCTGGTCCAGCTGCGCCTGGCGTGGGCGGGTGCGCTCGCGTTGTCGGCGCAGCTTGGCCAGCGCCGCCTCGTCATCGGCCAGACCGGCCTCCATCTCGCGCACCGACTGGGCGAGCAGGATGCCGGGCTCTTCGAGCCGGTCCATGACCGCGTTAAGATCCGCCCGCAGCAGGCGGCCGAGTCGGGTGATCAATGCCATCGGGTGTCCTCCGTTCGGGGTTGAAGTGCGGATGACTTCAGTCTAGGGAGGTTCCCGCGGGGCTTATAGGCAGCTACAGGTAAACGCTTTGGGCGTCGATTTACCGGGGGTTTACATTGCCGCCGGTGGGTGGTGATAGGCTGTGTATTGCCGGGCGCATGATTCAGCGCCTTTGCGCCCATGCGGTCTTCAGCAACGCCGACCCAGCAGGGGCACCGCCGAGAAGCGACATGAACAAGCCACGCCTACTGATCGTCGAAGACGAGGAGCCGATCCGCATCGGGCTGGAGGACGTCTTCATCTACCACGGCTTTGATGTGGTCTCCGCCGCCGAGGGGCCGACCGGCCTGCACCAGGCCCTGACCGGCAGCTTCGACCTGATCCTGCTCGACCTGATGCTGCCCGGGATGGACGGCTTCGAGGTCTGTGAGCGCATCCGCCGCCGGGACCCGGAGCAGCCGATCATCATGCTCACCGCCCGCACCGCCGACGAGGACATCATCCGCGGCCTGCGCCTGGGGGCCGATGACTACGTCGCCAAGCCGTTCTCGGTGGCCCAGCTGGTGCTGCGGGTGCAGGCGGTGCTGCGGCGCACCCGGCCGACGGCGGCGGCACCGACGCGGTTTCGGCTCAGCGACGGCACCGAGATCGATGCGGACAACCTCCGCGCCCGCCGCGGCGGGGACGAGATCGCCTTCACCCGCCGCGAGATGGAGCTGTTGCAATACCTGGCCGGCCACGCCGATCGCCCGGTGCCGGCCGATGAGCTGCTGCACGCGGTCTGGGGCTATCCGAAGCGGGCCAACATCGAGACCCGCACCGTGGCCATCCACATCGCCAAGCTGCGCAAGAAGCTGGAGCCCGACCGGGCCGAGCCCCGACTGCTGCTGACGGTGCGCGGCGTGGGCTATCGGCTGCTGGTGCAGGGCTGATGGCCGCCTCCCCCCGCCGGCGCGACCTGCGTCGGCTGCGGCTGTGGTTGGCGCTGTTCTTTTGCGCGCTGGCGCTGCCGGCGGGCCTGCTGACGCTGAAGGCTTACGACCAGCTCAAGTGGGAGGCCCTGCGCCAGTCCCAGCTCGCCGCCGAGGAACTGGTGGCCGGCATCGACGGCCGTCTCGGGGCGCTGATCCGCGCCGCCGATGCCCGGTCGTTCACCGACTTCGCGTTCCTGACCCTGGCCGGCGACCCCAGCGCCGGTTTCGTCGCCCGCTCGCCGCTGTCGGCCTTCCCGCCGAGCGATGAGCCCGCGGTGCCCATCCCCGGGCTGATCGGTTGGTTCCAGGTCGACGACCGGGGTCGGTTGAGCACGCCGCTGCTGCCGCGCGACGGCACCGACGTGGGCCGCTACGGCATCCCGGCCGAGGAATTGCCAGGCCGACAGGCGCTGGAGGAGCGCATCAGCACCATCCTCGATCAGAACGCCCTGGTGCCGCGGGTGCTGCCGCCACCGATGGAGGAGCAGATTGCCGCAAGCGCCGACGAGGACGCCGAGCGCAAGCTGGCGTCGGCGGGACGCGAGGCGGCGGCCTTGGAGATGGCACCTGCCGCCGCGTTCGCCTCGCCCGCACCCGTCATCGAGGAATCCGTTGCCCCGCGGCCCGCGGATCAACCGGTCGCCACGCGATCTACGGGACCGTACGCGGCGCAGGCCGAGCCCGCCTCCATCCAGTCCCAGGTCGCCTTCGACCGGCTCGCGCGCTCCGACGAGGCGCCGCGCCAGGGCCGACGCCAGGTGGCCGGCGCCATCGCCAGCCTGGACGAGCTGGAGCTGGACGATGTCTACAGCGCCCGCCGCGCCCGGGACAAGGCGAGCGCGGCGGTCAAGGCCGAGGTCGGCGCCGACCAGGCCGAGCAGGGCCTCGGCGGGCTCGCGCCGCGGCGCAGCCGCAAAGAGCTGGCCGCCCTGCCGGAGCCGGTGCCGCGGTTCAAGGCCGATGTCGGGGCCGGCGATGCGCTCGGGGCTGCCGCGCTGAAGGCAAAGGCGGCGGTGGATCGCGACGGCGCCGCAGTCCCCAGCGCGCAGGGACTGACCCGGGCACCAAAGCGCTTCAGCGCCTCCGAGGCGCCGATGGAGGACCTGGCCGACGACGGCCTGCGCTCGGCCGTGCCGGATCAGATGGCCGGCCCCGGCTGGGGAGCGGCCACCGCGCTTGAGCCGCAGGCGCCGCGCAGGCGCCAATCCGCAACCGCCGGGGCAGGGCAGGGCAGCCGGCCGATCCGCACCTTCGAGAGCGAGATCGACCCGTTCCGCTTCAGTCTGCTCGACAGCGGGCACTTCGTCCTGTTCCGCAACGCCTGGCGCGACGGCGCCCGCTTCATCCAAGGCGCGCTGATCGACCGCGACGCCTTCTTGAGCGCCCTGATCGGCGACGGCTTCCGCCGCTCGGCCCTGGGCCGCGGGGCCGACCTGACCGTCGCCTGGGGCGTCGACGTGCTCGCCGCCTATGCCGGACCCGGCGTCGACCGGGGCGCCCGCAGCTACGCCAGCAATGCCCGCATCCCCCGCGGCACGCTGCTCTACCGCGGCCGGCCCCAAGACCCCTTCGGTGCCCTGCGGCTGATCTTCAGCGTCGCCCAGCTACCGACGCCCCCGGGGGCGGCACTGATCCACTGGCTGGCCGCCGCGCTGGCGCTGGTGCTCTGCCTCGGCACCTGGTTGCTGTACCGACTGGGGGCCCGGCAGATCGCCCTGGTGCGCCAGCAGCAAGCCTTCGTCTCCGCCGTCAGTCACGAGCTGAAGACGCCGCTGACCTCGATCCGCATGTACAGCGAGATGCTGCGCGAGGGCTGGGTCACCGAGACCCGCCGGGCCGACTACTACCGCTTTATCCACGACGAGAGCGAGCGCCTCTCCAGGCTCATCGCCAACGTGCTGCAGCTCGCCCGCATGAGCCGCAACGAGACCCGCGTCGACCTGCGCCCGGTCGCCGTCGGCGACCTGCTCGACCTGGCCGGGGAGCGCATCGCCTCCAGCGTCGCGCAGGCCGGCTTCAGGCTCGACCTGCCGACCCCGAGCCCGGCGCTGGCCCAGCGGCAGCTCAACCTGGACCCGGACGCCTTCGTCCAGATCCTGATCAACCTCACCGACAACGCCGTCAAGTTCAGCGCCGATGCCGAGCAGCGCCAGGTCGACATCGACTGCACCGAAGACCCGGTTGGAACATTGCTGATCGGTGTGCGCGACTACGGCCCCGGCATCCCCCGCGGGCAGCGCAAGCGTGTGTTCCAGCTCTTCTATCGGCTGGAGAATGCGACGACCAACGCCGTCAAGGGCACCGGCATCGGCCTCGCCCTGGTGCGCCAGCTCACCCGCGCCATGGGCGGCGACGTGGATCTGGTGGAGCGCCAGCCCGGCGTCGAGGTGCGGCTGCGCTTTCCGCTGCCGCCTTTTTACGACGGCGAGTTCGCGCCGCCGGCTCATGCCCCAAGGATGTAGCCCAGATCCAGCTCGATCGTATCGAACGGCGGCACCCGCACCCGCACCGGCTCGCTGACGCTGGCGCAGATGCGGTACTGGCCGTCTTCGAGCGCATAGGCGATGAGCGTGCGGTTCTCGGGCCAGAGCAGCCAGTAGAAGGGCGCCCGGTGGCGTTGCAGCAGCAGCAATAGGGTCAGTGTGTCCTTGCGCTCGTGGCCCGGGGAGACGATCTCGCAGACCCAGTCCGGGGTCAGCTCCATGATGCCGCTCGGGCGCTCGGGCAGGCGTTCCTTGCGCCAGCCGGCGAGGTCGTGGTTCGGGCATTGGTGGGTCTCGTAGGCGACGCCGACCTCGGTGGCGATCCACCAGCCGCCGGGACCGCTGCGGCGGGTCAAGTCGCCGAGCTCCACGGCGGTGTGGGTCTGGGCCATGCCGTGCTCGGCGCGCGGCATTGGTCGGCGGACGATCTCGCCGTCGATCAGCTCGACGCGCTCCTCGGGGCTGGCCATGAGGTCGGCCACGGTGTTGAGCTTCAGTGCCTCCACGTTGGATGCCTCCGGGTGATTGGTGATGTCGCCGATGCTAGTGCGCCGATGCCGCCCTGTCGACCCGCGCCCGGCGGGCTCGGATCAGCTATCTCTCCTAATCATGCGCGGGCGCCTGGGCGGTGTCGATCCTGCCAGGTTCAATCCCCGATCCCGATCCCGATCCCGATCCCGCGGACGATCGGCGCCGGCTCGGTGGATGCTCCGGTAACCGGTCTGAAACAGCAGCGCCTCAAATTGTCGACAGAATTGGCTTGACATCGGCGTAAATTCGTCTATTTTTGCGAAAACCTCAAAGATTGTCGACAATCTGCATGGTCGCCGGGACGGGCACCAGCCACGACAACAGATCCACCACTCTCGAGGAGTTGCCCATGTCCTACGATCAGCTCTACCAGCGCTCGCTTGACGACCCCGAAGGCTTCTGGGGCGAGGCGGCGGCGATGATCCACTGGGATCAGCCCTTCGCCAAGGTCTTGGACGACAGCAGCGCACCCTTCTACCGCTGGTTCGCCGGCGGCCGGCTCAACACCTGCCACAATGCCCTCGACCGCCACGTCGAGGGCGGTCGCGGCGAGCAGGCGGCGCTGATCTACGACAGCCCGGTCACCGAGACCAAGCAGACCATCAGTTACCGGGATCTCCGCGATCGGGTGGCGCTGTTCGCCGGGGCATTGGCAAGGCTTGGGGTGGGCAAGGGCGACCGGGTGATCGTCTACATGCCCATGGTGCCGGAGGCGGTGATCGCGATGCTCGCCTGCGCCCGCCTGGGCGCGATCCACTCGGTGGTCTTCGGGGGGTTCTCGGCCCGCGAGCTGGCCACCCGCATCGACGACGCCAGGCCCAAGGTCATCGTTGCCGGCTCCTGCGGCATCGAGCCGAGCCGCATCGTGCACTACAAGCCGCTGCTCGACGACGCCATCGCCGCCGCCGCCCACAAGCCCGAGCGCTGCATCATCCTGCAGCGGCCGCAAGCAACCGGGGCGCTGACCGCGGGGCGCGACCTGACCTGGGACGAGGCCCTGGCCGATGCCGAGCCCCACGGTTGCGTCAGCGTCGAGGCCACCGACCCGCTGTACATCCTCTACACCTCCGGCACCACCGGCGTGCCCAAGGGCGTGGTGCGCGACAACGGCGGCCATGCCGTGGCCATGGCCTGGAGCATGCGCCACGTCTACAACATGCAGCCGGGGGAGGTGTTCTGGGCCGCCTCCGATGTGGGCTGGGTGGTGGGTCACTCCTACATCGTCTATGCGCCGCTGCTCTACGGCTGCACCACGGTGCTCTACGAGGGCAAGCCGGTGGGCACGCCGGATGCCGGGGCCTTTTGGCGGGTGATCAGCGAGCACCGGGTCGCGGTGATGTTCACGGCGCCGACGGCGTTTCGCGCCATCAAGCGGGTGGACTCCGCCGGGGAATTCCTCAAGGGCTACGATCTCAGCGGCTTCCGCGCCCTATTCCTGGCCGGCGAGCGCTGCGACCCGGACACCCTGATCTGGGCGCAGAAGCTGCTGCATGTGCCGGTGATCGACCATTGGTGGCAGACCGAGACCGGCTGGGCCATCGCCGCGAATTGCATGGGCATCGAGCCCTTGCCGGTGAAGGCCGGTTCGCCGACCAAGCCGGTGCCGGGCTATGACGTGCGCGTCCTCGACGACGACGGCCACGAGCAGCCCGCGGGCGAGATCGGCCGCATCATGATCCGGCTGCCGCTGCCGCCGAGCTGTCTGCCGACGTTGTGGCAGGACGACCAGCGCTTCCTGGATTCCTATCTGGCGGCCGAGCCGGGCTATTACCTCACCGGCGATGCCGGCATCAAGGATGCCGACGGCTATCTGTTCATCATGAGCCGCATCGACGACATCATCAACGTCGCCGGGCATCGGCTGTCCACCGGCGGGATCGAGGAGGTATTGGCCGCCCACCCGGATGTGGCCGAGTGCGCGGTCATCGGCGTCGCCGACCAGCTCAAGGGCGAGCTGCCGCTGGGGCTGGCGGTGCTCAAGGCCGGCGTCCACCGTCCCCTCGATGTGCTCACCGCCGAGCTGATCGCCCTGGTGCGCCAGCAGATCGGCCCGGTGGCGGCGTTCAAGCATGTGGCCGTGGTCGAGCGGCTGCCGAAGACCCGCTCCGGCAAGATCCTGCGCGGCACCATGAAGCACATCGCCGAGGGTCGGGACTACCGCATGCCGGCGACCATCGACGACCCGGCCATCCTGGCCGAGATCGAAGATGTGCTGAAGACCATCGGCTACGCCAACGGTTGAGCCGAGAGCAGGTCCCCTAGCCCATGCCGGAATGCGCACCAGTCTTTGCCGGCCGCGACGGCGACGCCGTGGTCACCCTGGCCGACCAGCTCTTCGCCCGGATGCGCCAAGACATCGTCGAGGGCCGCATCCCCGCCGGCAGCAAACTCAGCGAGCCCGAGCTGGCGCGGCGCTTCGGCAGCAGCCGCGGGCCGCTGCGCGAGGCCATGCGCCGGTTGGAGTCCACCAGCCTGGTGACCCGGCGGGCGAACGTCGGCGCGCGGGTGATCTCGCTCTCCGGCAAGCAGCTGGTTGAGGTCTACCAGGTCCGCGAGGCCCTGGAGGGCATGGCCGCGCTGCTGGCCGCCGAGCAGATGACCGACGCTGAGATCGCCGAGCTGCAGGCGCTGATCGATCGTCACCAGCAGCAGGTCGCCCGCGAGCAGGGCCAGGCCTACTTCCAGCGCGAGGGGGACCTGGACTTTCACTACCAAATCGTCCGCGGCAGCCACAACGCGCGCCTAAAGGCCCTGCTCTGCAACGACCTCTACCACCTGGTGCGCATGTACCGGGTCCAGTTCGGCATGGTCAGTCCGCGGGCACCGGCGGCCCTGCGCGAGCACGGGCGCATCGTCGAGGCCATCGCCGAGCGCGACGGCGAACTGGCCGAGATCCTGATGCGCCGGCATATCCGGGCGTCCCGACGCAATGTGCAGCAGCGCTTGGAAGGTGCCGCCAGCGGGCCACCGTCATGACTCATTCCGATCCTACCTACCGAGCTACGCCAATGACCGAGACAAACACCCCCGGCGCCCAACTGCGCCAGGCCCTGACCGAGGAGCACCCGCTGCAGGTGATGGGCGCCATCAATGCCTACCACGCCATCATGGCGGAGCAGGTCGGCTATCGTGCGCTGTACCTCTCCGGCGGCGGTGTGGCCGCCGGCTCTCTCGGGCTGCCCGACCTGGGCATCAGCAACCTGCACGACGTGCTCGAGGACGTGCGTCGCATCACCTACGTGACCGCGGCGCCGCTGCTGGTGGATGCCGACACCGGCTTCGGCTCCAGCGCCTTCAGCATCGCCCGCACGGTGCGCGAGTTGATCCGCGCCGGTGCCGCCGGCTGCCACATCGAGGACCAGGTCCAGGCCAAGCGCTGCGGCCACCGGCCCGGCAAGGCCATCGTCTCCAAAGACGAGATGGTCGACCGCATCAAGGCCGCCGTCGATGCCCGCGCCGACGACTTCGTCATCATGGCCCGGACCGATGCCTTGGCCGTGGAGGGCATGGACTCCGCCATCGAGCGCGCCCAGGCCTGCGTCGAGGCCGGCGCCGACATGATCTTCCCCGAGGCCATAACCGAGCTGGACCAATACGCCCGGTTCACGCAGGCGGTGGATGTGCCCGTGCTGGCCAACATCACCGAGTTCGGCGCCACGCCCCTGTTCACCACCACCGAGCTCGGCGCCGTGGGCGTCGCGCTGGTGCTCTACCCGCTGACGGCCTTCCGGGCCATGAACAAGGCGGCCCTGGACGTCTACCAGGCCGTGCGCCGCGACGGCAGCCAACAGGCGGTCATCGAGCACATGCAGACACGCATGGAGCTCTACGACTTTCTCGGCTACCACGACTTCGAACAGAAGCTCGATGCCCTGTTCGCGCGCGACGGCGACCAATAGCGGCGACGACGAAACCCTGTGAACGCTTGCAGGGTGGATAAGCGCAGCGCATCCACCACGCCGCGTCGGTGCATGCCCTGCGCATCTATCCATCCTGCGTCGACGGATGTTCCATCCGATCAGGGTCGCCAGGACCCATTGAAGCGACACCCCATCTCGACCAAAACGACCACCGGAGATCAGCACCCATGAGCGAGCAACCCGAGGCGAAGGCGCCCAAGGCCAAGAAGTCGGTCGCCCTGTCCGGCACCATCGCCGGCAATACCGCGGTCTGTACCGTCGGCCGCACCGGCAATGATCTGCACTATCGCGGCTATGACATCCTGGACTTTTCCGACAAGGCCGAATTCGAGGAGATCGCCCACCTGCTGATCCACGGTGAGCTGCCCACCCGACCCCAGCTCGCCGCCTACAAGGCGCGGCTGGCGGCCATGCGCGGCCTGCCGTCGGCCCTGCTGACCGCGCTGGAGCAGCTGCCTCCGTCGGCCCACCCGATGGACGTGATGCGCACCGGCGCCTCGGTGCTCGGCACGCTGGAGCCGGAGAAGGAGACCATGCCTCTGGCCGCCGCCCGCGAGATCGGCGACCGACTGATGGCCAGCTTCGGCTCCATGCTGCTGTACTGGTACCACTACAGCCACCACGGCAAGCGCATCGATGTGGAGACCGACGACGACACCATCGGCGGTCACTTCCTGCGCCTGCTGCACGGGCGCGAGCCCTCCGAGCTTGCCGTGCGCGCCATGCACACCTCGCTGAACCTCTACGCCGAGCACGAATTCAACGCCTCGACCTTCGCCGCCCGGGTCGTCGCCGGCACCAACTCCGACATCTACTCCGCCATCACCGGCGCCATCGGCGCCCTGCGCGGCCCCAAGCACGGCGGCGCCAACGAGGTCGCCTGCGACATCCAGTGCCGCTACGCCAGCGCCGACGAGGCCGAGGCCGACATCCGTGAGCGCGTCGGTCGCAAGGAGATCATCATCGGCTTCGGCCACCCGGTCTACACCATCGGCGACCCGCGCAACGAGATCATCAAGGCCGTGGCCCGCGGCCTGTCCGAGGACCGGGGCGACATGCTGATGTTCGACGTCGCCGCGCGCCTGGAGACGGTCATGTGGGAGCTGAAGAAGATGTTCCCGAACCTGGACTGGTTCTCCGCCGTCAGCTACCGAATGCTGGGCGTACCCACGGCCATGTTCACGCCGCTGTTCGTCATCTCGCGCACCACAGGCTGGGTCGCGCACATCATCGAACAGCGCCAGGACAACAAGATCATCCGCCCGAGCGCCAACTACGTCGGCCCCGAGAACCGCGGCTGGGTGCCGATCGACCAGCGCTGAAGCGCGTGCGAGCCGCCAAGGCCTGCACGCAGCGTTGGCGGGGCGCAATCGGGATCGGGGTCGGGGTCGGGGTCGGGGCCGGGTCGCTATCGGGATCGGGATCGCTATCGAACTGACCGACCCGGTAACGGCGTTTTCTCTCTCGATTCCGGTAGCGATCCCGATAGCGACCCCGATACCGAATTAGCTGGCTAACGACACCCGGCCCAAGCATCCGATCCGCATATTTTTTCACCTTCACTCAGAACCGTGAGGAGTCAGACCCCATGAGCAGCCACATCGCCGAGACCAATCTGCGTCCCGACCCCGACAGCGAACTGACCGCCATCGCCGACTACATCTGCGACGTTGAGATCAGCTCCGACGAGGCCTTGGACACCGCCCGCAACTGCCTGATGGACAGCCTCGGCTGCGCCATGCTCGCCCTGCAATACCCGGAATGCACCAAGCACCTGGGCCCCATCGTCCCCGGTACCCTGGTGCCCAACGGTGCGCGGGTGCCTGGCACCCAGTTCCAGCTCGATCCGATCCAGGCCGCCTTCGACATCGGCGCCCTGGTGCGCTGGCTCGACTTCAACGACACCTGGCTCGCCGCCGAGTGGGGCCACCCCTCCGACAACCTGGGGGGCATCCTCGGCCTGGCCGACTACCTCAGCCGCGCCGCCCTGGCCGAGGGCGGCCAGCCCATGAGCATGGGCGAGGTGCTGCGCTACATGATCAAGGCCCACGAGATCCAGGGCGTGCTGGCGCTGGAGAACAGCTTCAACCGCGTCGGGCTCGACCACGTCGTGCTGGTCAAGGTCGCCTCCACCGCGGTGGCCGCGCACATGCTGGGGCTGAACAAGGACCAGGTCATCGATGCCCTGTCCCAGGCCTGGGTGGACGGCCAGAGCCTGCGCACCTACCGCCACGCCCCCAACACCGGCTCGCGCAAGTCCTGGGCGGCGGGCGACGCCAGCGCCCGCGGCGTGCGCCTGGCGATGATGGTGCAGAAGGGCGAGATGGGGCTGCCCTCCGTGCTGACCGCGCCCAACTGGGGCTTCTACGACGTGCTGTTCAACGGCAAGCCGTTCCAGTTCCAACGCCCCTACGGCAGCTACGTGATGGAGCAGATCCTGTTCAAGATCAGCTTCCCGGCGGAGTTCCACGCCCAGACCGCGGTGGAGTGTGCCCTGGCGCTGCACCCCAAGGTCAAGGACCGGCTGCACGAGATCGACCGCATCGAACTCAAGACCCAAGAGCCCGCCGTGCGCATCATCAACAAGCAAGGCCCCCTCTACAACCCGGCGGACCGCGACCACTGCCTGCAATACATGGTTGCCATCGGCCTCATCCACGGCGCCCTGACCGCCGAGCACTACGAGGACGCCGTCGCCGCCGACCCGCGCATCGACGCCCTGCGCGAGCGGATGGTGGTCACCGAAGACCCGCGCTACACCGCCGAATACTACGACCCGGACAAGCGCGCCATCGGCAACGCCATCCAGGTGTTCTTCACCGACGCCAGCAGCACCGAGCAGATCGCCATCGACTACCCCATCGGCCACCGCCGCCGCCGCGCCGAGGGCATCCCGGTGCTCGAGGCCAAGTTCCGCGACGCCCTGCACACCCGCTTCCCCAAGGGCCAGGCCGCGCGCATCTACGACCTGTGCATGGACGCCGACGCCCTCGCCGCCACCCCGGTGAACAAGTTCATGGACCTGTTCACGATCTAGCACAACGGCGCCCAAGCGTCGGCCGGGGGTGTCGGCCTCCAGGTCGACACGTACGAGCACGGGAAATCGGCTCGGCGTCGGCCTCGTTCGACCCCGTGCGCGAGTGGCGGGGTGATTCGCGTGGGCGTTCAGGACGGTTGTTGGCCCTTCAGCTGGCGGCGTAGGGTCTCGATCTCGGCGAGGGCGCGCTCTTTCGCCTCGCGCTCGTGCTCTTTGGCCTCGCGCTCGCGGATCTCCGCGGCCCTTGCCTGCTCCAGCTCGGCACTGGTTCGCGCCAGTGCGCGGTCGCGCGCTTCGAGCTGGTGCTGGATCGAGCGCTGCTGGCGCTGATAGTTGAGCCGGGCCTGGTAGAGATGGTATTCGCGCTCCTTCTCGGAGAAGTCGGTTACTGTGCTCATGGCTTGCCTCATCTCGGGGGTATTCATCCACGACGGGAGGTTGTCCGGGTCGAGCATTGCGCCCTCCTTGAAGAATCTAATCCAGCGCTCCTGCTCGGTCTCCACGATCTCGGCGGCGAACTTGGGGATCTCCAGCAGCCAGATGCCGCCGTGATCGCCGAAGACCTGGCCGGTGCTGTTGCGCAAGCGGATGCTGTGGGCGTAGGCCGGATCGTTATCGATTAGGCTGCTGCCGAGCAGCCAGATCGAGTATGTCGGCCGCAGCCTGTCGTAGTCCTGGCCCTCCTTGAGCTGGCTGCTGTAGAGGTCGGCCCAGCCGTAGACGATGCGCGCGCCGAGATCCGCGAAGGTCAGCTGAAGCTCGACCTGATACAGACAGCCGGCGTCGTCGGTGGCCTTGACATCGACGATGCTCAGCTTGTCGTCGAGGAACTCCTTTTCGTTGTAGGGGTTCATGATCCGCACCGCGGTGATCGGCCGGGGCAGATCGGGGCCGAGCACGGCGTTCAGGAAGTGAATCAGCAGCGCGCTGTTGGCCTCGGCCCCGAGCAGGGCCTTGAAGACGCAATCGACCTTGGGATCAATCGGGTGGCGCATGCGCCGAGTCTAGGGCGGGCGGGGAGGCGCTGCAAGCCGCTGTGGGAGCCGCCGCCGGCCCTGATGGCGCGTCCCACCTGGCCGGACGGGACTTTCGCCCCGTCCGTAGCGGTCTTGGTGGCGCCGGCAGCTCAGGTTTCGTCGGGCTGCCGCAGCGGTGAAGCGGTCGGCACGGGGCCGCAAGCCCCAGCTCAATCCCAAGCTCACCGACCTGGTGCGGGTCCGGGGCATGCCGGTTTCGGTAAGTGGTCAGCCTATCGATCCGAGCGCAGGCACCCTGGCGGATCAGAAACCAACTGCTAGACTTGGTTTCTAACCGATCACGAAGAGGACCAACCAAGGTCCCGTTCCGCCAGCCACCAAAGCGCTTCCATCGAAGCGGGAGAAGAAACCAATGACCACCCATGCCATCCACTCGGCCCATGACGACGCCGAGCCCGCGTCGACGCCGCTGCCGCAGGTCAACAAGGTCCCGCCCCTGGCGGCGCTGCACTGGCTCGACGAGGGCTTTCAGGTGCTGCGCGCGGCCCCGGTGCCGAGCCTGCTCTACGGCTCGCTGTTCACGGCGGTCTGCCTCGGCGCGCTCGCCGTCTCCCGGGTGCTGCCGTGGTTCCCCATCGCGCTGGTGACCGGGCTGATGCTGATCGGGCCGTTCCTGGCCGCCGGCCTCTACACCGCTGCCCGACAGCAGGAGGCCGGTGACAAGGTCTCCATCATCGCCGGCCTGCGGCTGCTGTGGCAGCGCAGCACCGACCTGGGCCTGTTCGCCATCTTCCTGGGCCTGATCATGGCCGCCTGGGTGCGCTTCTCGGCGCTGCTGTTCGCGTTCCAGGACAGCCTGCTGCGGCCCGCCGTCGGCAGCGACCAGGGCCTGCTCGGCGGCAGCCTGGACCCGACGCTGCTCGCCTTCTTCATCGGCATCGGTGCGCTGCTGGCGGTCACCGTTTTCGTCACCAGTGCGGTGGCCATCCCGATGATCCTGGACCGCGGCGTCGGCCCGCTGACCGCGGTCCATGCCAGCGCCCGCGCCGTGACCGCCAACTGGCCGGCCATGCTGGTCTGGGCAGCGCTGATCGTCGTGCTCAGCGCCATCGGCATCGCCACCTGGATGCTCGGCCTGATCGTCGTCTTCCCGCTGCTCGGCTACGCCACCTGGCGCAGCTATCGGGCACTGTTGTCCGGCTGAGCGGGAGCGCCGGCTTCCAGCCGGCAGCGGGGCCCGGCGGCTCCCAGCCGTGGACATGAGACGAAATCCGGGCCGCGGATGTCGTTGCGCTTCGCCCGGGTTGGCGCTGTCGTAGACGAATCTGTGGCGTCGGCAGGTGACTTCGCGTCAGATTGTGGCTCTGCCCCGGCACGCCGTTGGCGCAGCGCGGTCATGCGGCGACGGCGTTGACGGCAGAGCCGTCAATAGACGATTCCGGGGCAGGGCCCCGGCACCAGGCGATGAATCCGTGGCTGTCCTTGTTGGTCGGGGCGGACGTTGAGCCTCAGACGCGGGTAGCTGAGCTTGGAGTCGGGTCGGGCTTAGGCGATTTCTGTCAACTTTCATACCATCTGACTTGTCTTGACGCCCGCCTTCGGCGTTGGGCTGGCGGTCACAGAGCGTGCTATGCTCCCGCTAGCCCTCCTTGAAGGCGAACATCAATCCTGCGTCATCTGGTATGAAAGTTTCCGGCAATCGCCTTAGTCGGGCGAGCGATCTTCCAGCAGGGCCTTCAGCTATCAAGCGCAAGGCGGCTCCAGGCCCACTCGCGCAGTTGATCGCGCTCGCCGGGGTCGAGCTTGCCCAGGTTGGTCAGATGCTCCAACGTGGCGATGAAGCTGGTCTGCATCCCGGCGGCAAGGGTCTTGATCGCGTCGATGCTGGCCAGGTCTGCGGCGCCGAGGCGGCTGATGTGGCGGTTGATCAGTGCCAGCGGCATCAGCAGCATCGCCGCGAATGCGCTGGCGCGGCGCTCCACCGCAGCCGGTGCCCAGGGGCCGCTGATCAGTGCCAGACGGCAACCATAACCGCGGTCGTACAGCAGATGGCACAGCGCGTGGGCCATGGTGAAGCGACGACCGGCCCGGCTTTGGCCCGTCGGATGACGGTTGTTGATCAGCATGGTGGGCCTGAGCCCGGCGCCGGCGAATGCGACGCCGCGCAGGCTTCGGTCTTCCAGCTCGATGTCGTCGACCTCGGTCTGAAGGCGCGGGCCTTGACCATCGGTTGGCCCAAAACCGAGTATTTCGGTAGGCGATCAACCACCCAGTAAGGAGAGGCAGGAGCGCCGAGTGGGCGTACCCTTGGAAGTGCAAACTCACCGAGGGAAATGCCGTTGCCCGATGCCCCTGCCGCTGTTGACTGTAGTTCAGATCGACAGCCACCCACGCCGAGCGCCTGGCCAAGCTCAAGAACGCCATCCTCGCCGGGCGCGCCGCGGACCTGCGCGATGTGGGCCGGCGCGTGCTCGCCATCCTCACCGATCAGCCCCTGGAAGAGCCCGAGATCCCGGCCGACAGCATCCTCATCGCCGAAGACCTGTCGCCGTCGGACACCGCCAAGCTCGACCCCAAGCGGGTGCTCGGCTTCGCCACCGTCGGCGGCGGCGCCACCTCCCATGTCGCCATCCTCGCCCGCTCGCTGGACATCCCGGCGGTGGCCGGCATCGAGCCGCGGGCGCTGGAGCTTGCCGACGGGGGCCAGGTGATCCTCGACGGCGGCAAGGGCCAGCTGCGCATCGACCCGGACCCCACCGAGGTCGATCGCATCCTGACGCTGAAGCATCGCCTGGCCGAGAAGCGCCAGGCCGACCTGGCCGCGGCCCATGCGCCGGCCACCACCACCGACGGCCATCGCGTGGAGGTGGTGGCCAACATCGGCGGGCTGGATGATGCGCGCCGCTGCGTGCCCCTGGGCGGGGAGGGCGTCGGCCTGCTGCGCTCGGAGTTCCTGTACCTGGAGCGGCAGACCGCCCCGAGCGAGGACGAGCAGGTCCAGATCTACGCCGACATCGCCGATGCGCTGGACGGCCGGCCGATGATCATCCGCACCCTCGATGTGGGCGGCGACAAGCCGCTGCCCTACCTGCCGATGCCGCGGGAGGAGAACCCCTTCCTCGGCATCCGCGGCGTGCGCATCGGCCTGGAGCGCCCCGAGCTGCTGCGCACCCAGGTGCGCGCCATCCTGCGCGCCGGGCACGGTCGGCGGCTCAAGATGATGTTCCCGATGATCGCCACCCTCGATGAGATCCGCTCGGTGAAGGGCCTGGTGGACGAGGAGCGGGCCCGGCTGGAGGCCGCGGCGCAGGCGGTCGACGCCGTGGAGCTGGGCATCATGGTGGAGGTGCCCTCGGCGGCCGTCATGGCCCGGCAGTTCGCCCGCGAGGTCGACTTCTTCTCCATCGGCACCAACGACCTGACCCAATACGCCCTGGCCATGGACCGCGGCCACCCCAAGCTCGGCGCCAAGGCCGACGGCATGAATCCGGCGGTGCTGCGGCTGATCCGGCAGACCGTCGACGGCGCCCATGCCGAGGGCAAATGGGTCGGCGTCTGCGGCGGCATCCTCATCGGCCTGATCGCCGCGGGGCTGTTCAATCGCTACTACCGCATCCAGCTGCCCGCGTACCTGGGCTTCTTCGCCGGCAAGCGCTTCGTGCCCATCGTCGTCTCCTTCGCCGCCATCGGCCTGGCGGCGGTGCTGGCCCTGATCTGGCCGCCCATCGGCGGGGCCATCCGCAGCTTCGGCGACTGGGCCGCCTACGGCAACCCGGCCGCGGCGGTGACCATCTACGGTGTGGTCGAGCGCATGCTGCTGCCCTTCGGCCTGCACCACATCTGGAACGTGCCCTTCTTCTTCGAGGTCGGCACCTACATCGACCCGGACACCGGCGAGGCCGTGCACGGTGTGATCAGCCGGTATTTCGCCGGCGACTTCGAGGCCGCCATCCTCGGCGGCGGCTTCGTGTTCAAGATGTTCGGCCTGCCCGCCGCGGCGCTGGCCATCTACCACACCGCCAAGCCCGAGAACAAGGCGCGGGTGGCCGGCATCATGGGCTCGGCGGCGCTGACCTCGTTCCTCACCGGCATCACCGAGCCGCTGGAGTTCGCCTTCCTGTTCGTCGCCCCGCTGCTCTATGTCGTCCACGCCGTGCTGGTGGGCATCGCCTATCTGGTCACCTACCTGCTCGACGCGCGCCTGGGCTACAGCTTCAGCCACGGCTTCATCGACTACGCCCTGTACTGGGTCAACAACATCAAGCCCTGGGTGATCCTGGCACTGGGGCCGATCTTCGCGCTGGTCTACTACGTCGTCTTCCGCACCCTGATCCTGCGCTTCAACCTGCAGACCCCGGGCCGCGAGCAGGCCAGCGCCGAGGCCGACAGCTACAAGGACGTCATCGCCGACGACTTCGCCCGCGAGCTGGTGCTGGCCTTCGGTGGCAAGCGCAACATCGCCGGACTCGACGCCTGCATCACCCGCCTGCGCGTCGAGGTCGCCGACATCGGCAAGGCCAACCCCGACAAGCTCAAGGCCATGGGCGCCGCCGGCGTGCAGGGCATTCAGCGCCTGCAAGATGGCGTGCTGCACCTGATCGTCGGGCTCAACGCCGATCAGTATGCGGCGGAGATGAAGGCGGCGATGGCGCCCTGAGCGCGGGGCGCGTCGCGCCCGGGTCTGATCGCAACTAAGGTCTGATCGCACCGACGCTCCGGCGTCGTTGCGCATCCCCCGGCGCTCCAGCGCCGAGCCGGCGACAGCGGGGCGGCTCGTTCAATGCGCTGATGCTCTTGCACCGCAACCTTGAACTGCCTGCCCGTCCGACCCTGGAATCGAGGTAAAGCGCAGCCGTGCTAGAGTCTCGGGTACCGATTCCGACCTGCCGAGCCGATCCATCGCCATGAACCGACGCGCCCTGCCCATCGGCATCCAGACCTTCCGCGAGATCCGCGAGGGCGATTTCTACTATGTGGACAAGACCGGCCTTGCGCTGCGGCTGATCGCCGAGGGCAAGCACTATTTCCTCTCGCGCCCGCGGCGCTTCGGCAAGTCGCTGTTCCTCGACACGCTCGCCGAGCTGTTCGAGGGCAACGCGGCCCTGTTCAAGGGCCTGGAGGCCGAGCGCGGCTGGGACTGGTCGCGGCGCTTTCCGGTGATTCGGCTGAGCTTCGGCGACGGCGTGCTGCGCGACCGCCAAGAGCTCGATGAGAAGATCGCCGAGCTGTTGGCGGACAACGAGGCGCGGCTCGGCGTCGGCGGCGGGCATCGCAGCCTGTCCGGGCGATTCGGCGAGCTGATCCGTCAGGCCGGCGCCGCCGCCGGCGAGCGCGTGGTGGTGCTGGTGGACGAATACGACAAGCCGATCCTGGACAACATCACCGACCCGGACAGGGCGCGGCAGATGCGCGACGGGCTGCGCAACCTGTACTCGGTGATCAAGGGCCAGGACGCGCACATCCGCTTCGCCTTCCTCACCGGGGTGTCGAAATTCAGCAAGGTCAGCCTGTTCTCGGGGCTGAACAACCTCAAGGACATCACCGTCGATGCGCGCTACTCGGCGCTCTGCGGCTATACCGAGGCGGACCTCGACCGGGTCTTCGCGCCGGAGCTGGAAGGGCTGGATCGCGAACAGATCCGCGCCTGGTACAACGGCTACAACTGGCTCGGCGAGGCCGTCTACAACCCCTTCGACGTCCTGCTGCTGTTCGATGCCCGCGAATTCCGTCCCTGGTGGTTCGAGACCGGCACGCCGACCTTTCTGGTCGATGTGCTCACCGAGCGCGGGTACTTCACGCCGGAGTTGGCCGGGGTGCGGGCCTCGGAGGCGCTGCTCTCCGCCTTCGATGTGGACCATCTCGCCCCCGAGGCGCTGCTCTGGCAGACCGGCTATCTGACCTTCACTGGCTCGCGCCGGATCGGCGCCCGCCTGGAGTACAGCCTGGGCTATCCGAATCTCGAAGTGGAGTCCGCGCTCAACGATGCCCTGCTCAAGGGCCTGATGGGCGATCCCATGCAGGCGGAGCGCGCCGTCAGCCGCCTCTACGACATCCTCGTCGCCGCGGATCTTGAGGCGCTGCGCCAGCACATCGTCAGCCTGTTCGCCGCCATCCCGCACCAGTGGCACGACGGCAACGAGATCGCCCGCTTCGAGGGCTTCTACGCCAGCGTCTTCTACAGCCACCTGGCCACCCTCGGGCTCGACCTGGCCTGCGAAGACGCCAGCAGCCATGGCCGCCTGGACCTGCGCCTGCGCTTCAACGGCCGGCTCTGGCTGTTCGAATTCAAGGTGGTCGAGCTGGCCCCCGAGGGCGCCGCGCTGCAACAGATCAAGGACCGCGGCTACGCCGACAAGTACCGCGCCGAGGGCCTGCCGATGCACTTGGTCGGCATCGAATTCAGCCGCCTCGAGCGCACGCTGGTGGGGTTCGAGGTGGAGACACTGGCGCCATGACCCGGAAAGGGACATGGCGCTGGCTGGGTCGACCTCGCGCAGGGCGGAACGCGATGGCGGGCTGAGCGGGCGCCGGGGAGGGGCTGGCGCGCACGCGCCGATTAAGGCGGCAGGTCTTGAGCATCGTTCCGCCCAACTGAGCGCCCGCCCTGGCCGCGCAGGATCCCAAGTAATGGTTCACTAACAAGTTAAACAACTCCAGCACGACTGGATTGCTTGAGGGCTCCAGGTCCGCCGAATACTACGACCCGGACAAGCGCGCCATCGGCAACGCCATCCAGGTGCTGACCACCGACGCCAGCAGCACCGAGCAGATCGCCATCGACTACCCCATCGGCCACCGCCGCCGCCGCGCCGAGGGCATCCCGGTGCTCGAGGCCAAGTTCCGCGACGCCCTGCACACCCGCTTCCCCAAGGGCCAGGCCGCGCGCATCTACGACC
>CALOBA010000020.1:0-16117 GCA_942491465.1 uncultured Gammaproteobacteria bacterium | reverse complement strand
ACCCCAGCCACTGGTTTTGCCGTCGCGCGCTCTGCGCCTTGCAGGCTCAAAGGCCCCGCGGCAGGGCGCCGCGGGGCCGGGTGGGCTCAGACGGCTCGGGACAGGTCCCAGACGTCCGGCGAGTGGTACAGGCGGGCGAGCTGGAGTTCGCGCTCCAGTTCCATCTCGCGCGGCAGGTGGTCGCCGAAGCGGGTGAACAGCTCATCCTGCTCGACCGTCTCCTGGCGGGCGGTCTCCTTGTCGATGTTCATGATCGAGGCGAAGGTCTGCGGCGAGAAGTCCAGGCCGGTCATGTCGATATCGGCGTAGGCCGGGAGCCAGCCGATCGGTCCCTCGATGGCCGAGGCGGTGCCCTCGACGCGCTCCACCACCCATTTCAGCACGCGCATGTTCTCGCCGAAGCCGGGCCAGATGAACTTGCCGTGCTCGTCCTTGCGGAACCAGTTGACGCGGAAGATCCGCGGCGGGGTGGCCACATGGTTGCGGCCCACGCGCAGCCAGTGCATCCAGTAGTCGGCCATGTTGTAGCCGCAGAACGGCAGCATCGCCATGGGGTCGCGGCGCACCGCGGCCTGACCGATGGCCGCCGCGGTGGCCTCCGAGCCCATGGTGGCGGCCATGTAGACGCCGTGCTCCCAGTTGTAGCTCTGGAAGGCGAGCGGGAAGTTCTTGCTGACGCGCCCGCCGAACAGGAAGGCCGAGATCGGCACGCCCGCGGGGTTCTCCCACTCCGGATCGATGGACGGGCACTGACTGGCCGGGGCCGTGAAGCGCGAGTTGGGGTGCGCCGCCGGGCGACCGCAGCCCGGGGTCCAGTCGTTGGCCTGCCAGTCGATCAGGTGCTTAGGCGGCTCGTCGGTGAGGCCCTCCCACCAGACGTCGCCGTCGTCGGTGAGCGCCGTGTTGGTGTAGATGCAGTTGGCGTGCAGCGAGGCGAGCGCGTTGGGGTTGGACTGCTCGTTGGTGCCGGGGGCGACGCCGAAGAAGCCGAACTCCGGGTTGATGGCGTAGAACTTGCCGTCTTCGTTGGGCTTGATCCAGGCGATGTCGTCGCCGACCGTGGTCACCTCCCAGTCCGCAAACTCCTTGGGCGGGATCAGCATGGCGAAGTTGGTCTTGCCGCAGGCGCTCGGGAAGGCGGCGGCCACATAGTGCTTCTTGCCCTGGGGCGGCTTCACGCCGAGGATCAGCATATGCTCGGCCAGCCAGCCCTCGTCGCGGGCCATGACGGACGCGATGCGCAGCGCAAAGCACTTCTTGCCGAGTAGGGCATTGCCGCCGTAGCCGCTGCCGAAGGACCAGATCTCGCGGGTCTCCGGGAAGTGGGTGATGTACTTGTCTTCGACGTTCGGCGCACAGGGCCAGGGCACGTCCTCCTCGCCGGGGGCGAGGGGTGCACCAACACTGTGCATGCACGGCACGAACTCGCCATCGGTACCGAGGACGTCCAGCACCGCCTGACCCATGCGGGTCATGATGCGCTGATTGGTGACGACGTAGGCCGAGTCGGTGATCTCCATGCCTACCTGCGCGATCGGCGAGCCGATCGGCCCCATGCTGAACGGGATGACGTACATGGTCCGTCCGCGCATGCAGCCGTCGAAGCGCTCGTTCAGGCGCGCGCGCATCTCCTTCGGGGCCATCCAGTTGTTGGTCGGACCGGCGTCCTCCTCACGCTCGGAGCAGATGAAGGTGCGGTTCTCCACCCGCGCCACATCGCTGGGGTGGGAGCGGGCCAGGAAGCTGTTCGGGCGCTTCTCGGGGTTCAGCCGGATGTAGGCGCCGCTCTCGACCATCTCGTTGCAGAGGCGGTCGTATTCTTCTTGGGAGCCGTCGCACCAGTAGATCCGGTCGGGCTTGCACAGGGCGGCCATCTCGTCCACCCAAGCCAGCAGCTTGCGGTGGCTGGTTCGGCTTGCACCGTCGTGGGTCATGGTCATGATCGAAGGTCTCCTCGAGGGTTGGATCGGGAAAGGGAACCGGATAGGGCGGGTCGTTGCCGGGGGCAGGGGCCGCTGCGGGCAGCGGCGCCGACCGACAACGGCGGCAGTGGGGCGATGCACGGCGCCTGGCTGATCCAGCTTAAGCAAAATCGACGCCATGGCGGCCCGATGGATACGGCCGCAAGGCTGCCGCCGCCGGACATGACCGCTATCCTGCCCAACTTGGCCGGGAACTTCATCAACACGGGGCGCGCGGGTATCCGACCCCTGCGCACCGCACCGCCCGCGGGATAGGCGCAGTCTACCCGGTCTTGTTCGCAGACGTGCCGCACGATGGGGCAAGACCGCCCCGCTCGCCGTCGCGAAGGGTCTGGTCACGCGTTGTGTTGTGGGGCGGGTAAGCGATAGCGCACCCGCCGACGGCGCCCAAATCAACCTAAAGAACTCGGAGATTCGGTTTCCGTTCGACCTTGTGATCGTGATCGTGATCGAGCCCCCACACGACGACGATCCCGAGGCAGACCAAGGCTTCAAGCCGATCCATATCGGCCCGAAGGCCGACACTCTTACCGCGACCGAAGCGATCCTCCGTCTTGTGCTGCTGCGTTGGCACCGGAATAACGATGTCTCAGTGCGATTGCACATCCGCCGGTAACTTCTCAAAAAGTCGGGGCCGGGTTGCGGCTTGAGCAGCGGCGTCTCGCCGCCGATCGGCCGCGGCGGCAGCCTGCGGGGGCTCGGGGGCGGGACGCCCCCGCTCCGGGGACTGGGAGCGGCGGCGTCTCGCCGCTGATTGGCCGCGGGCGGCAGCCTGCGGGGGCTCGGGGGCGGGACGCCCCCGCTCCGGGGACTGGGAGCAGCGGCGTCTCGCCGCTGATTGGCCGCGGCGGCAGCCTGCGGCGGCTCGGGGGCGGGACGCCCCCGCTCCGGGGACTGGGAGCGGCGGCGTCTCGCCGCTGATTGGCCGCGGCGGCAGCCTGCGGCGGCTCGGGGGCGGGACGCCCCCGCTCCGGGGACTGGGAGCGGCGGCGTCTCGCCGCTGATTGGCCGCGGCGGCAGCCTGCGGCGGCTCGGGGGCGGGACGCCCCCGCTCCGGGGACTGGGAGCAGCGGCGTCTCGCCGCTGATTGGCCGCGGCGGCAGCCTGCGGCGGGTCGGGGGCGGGACGCCCCCGCTCCGGGGACTGGGAGCAGCGGCGTCTCGCCGCTGATTGGCCGCGGCGGCAGCCTGCGGCGGCTCGGGGGGGGGACGCCCCCGCTCCGGGGGCTGGGGCGCAGCGGCGTCTCGCCGCTGATTGGCTGCGGCGGCAGCCTGCGGCGGGTCGGGGGCGGGACGCCCCCGCTCCGGGGACTATGGGAGCGGCGGCGTCTCGCCGCTGATTGGCTGTGGCGGCAGCCTGCGGCGGGTCGGGGGCGGGACGCCCCCGCTCCGGGGACTGGGAGCAGCGGCGTCTCGCCGCTGACCCTGGATGAATGAGAAGTTGCATCCGCCGTTCCCCGGGATCCTTGGTTTCCTTCGCGTCTTCGCGTCTTTGCGTGAGATTCAGGACATGTCCGGGCTTGAAGGCCGGCTCCCAGCGGATGGCGATGTGGGACACGCGGGGGGAGCTGAGCGGCCGGGTGGCGTCGAGGCTGGCCTCGCCGGCGAGGCTGCGCTGGGGCGAGACGGGGTGACGATCTCGCGCGGGCCGGTATCCGTGATCTTGCCTGGTCTCCTCGGGTGGGCTCGCAGCGGGGCGACCGCCGCGGGATCAGCCCAGCAGGGGCCAAAGCAGCGTCAGCGCCAGCAGCAGGCCGGCCTCGGTGAACTCGACCAGGGCGCCGGCGGTGTCGCCGGTGAAGCCGCCCAGGCGGTGCAGCATGGCCCGGCGCCAGGTCCAGAGCAGGGCCAGCGCCAGGGCCAGGGCGACCAGGCCGGCGGCACCGAGCAACAGCAGCGCGCCGAGCCCGGTGAGCGCCAGCACCAGCCAGGCGGCCCGCCGCGGCAGTTGCTCGCTGAGCGCGGCGCCGAGGCCGCTCGGGCGTGCCGGCGGTGTGGTCAGGGCCAGCAGCAGCACCTGGGCCCGGGCCAGGGCCGGGATGCAGGCGAGCAGCAGGAGGGCATCGCCGCCCGCCGGCAGCGAGGCCAGCGCGGCCCATTTGCCGAGCAGCACCACCAGCAGTGCGACCAGGGCCATGGAGCCCGCATGGGGGTCTTTGAGGATGGCGAAGGTGCGCTCGCGGCTGCCCAGCCCGCCGACCCAGGCGTCGGCGCAGTCGGCCAGGCCGTCGAGGTGCAGCGCCCCGGTGGCCCAGACCCAGAGCCCGAGCAGTAGGGCGGCGCTCGCCGCCGCCGGGGCGTCGATGGCGCCGAGCAGCGCCAGCACACCCGCCAGCACGGCGCCGAGCAGCAGGCCGATCAGCGGGTAGAACAGGGCCGCCCGGCCCTGCACCGCGGGGCCTGCCGGGCCGATATCGGGCAGCGGCACGCGGGTGAGGAAACGCGCGGCCAGGAGCAGGGCCTGTGTCGTCTGTGGCGGGGTCGGACGGACCATGTCGGCTCAGCCGAGCAGGGCGCGGGCGCGCTGAACGCCCTCGACCAGCGCCAGCACCAGCGCGCCGGCGACGATGCCGATCAGGCCGTTGGCGAGCAGCGGTGCCAGGGTGCCGAGCAAGGTGCCGACGGCAGGCCAGCCGGCGATGACCTGCGCCAGGTGCTCGACGCCGTGGTGCAGCCAGGGGATGCCGTGCACCAGGATGCCGCCGCCGACCAGGAACATGGCGATCATGCCGGCGACGGACAGGCCCTTCATCAGGTAGGGGGCCGCACGCAGGATGCGGGCGCCGAGGGCGCGGCGCAGCTCGGCGGAGCCGCCATCGCCCTCGGTCTTGGTCAGATACAGGCCCAGGTCGTCGAGCTTGACGATGCCGGCGACCAGGCCGTAGACGCCGACGGTCATGGCCAGCGCGATGCCGGCCAGCACCACGATCTGGGTGGCGAAGGCGGCCCCCTCCACCGTGCCCAGGGTGATGACGATGATCTCGGCGGACAGGATGAAGTCGGTGCGGATGGCGCCGCGGACCTTGTTGCGCTCCAGCTTGGCCAAGTCGACGGCGGGGTCTGCCAGGGCGGCGGCGATCTCGGCCTGATGCGCCTGCTCGGTATCGGCGTCGTGCAGGTACTTGTGGGCGAGCTTCTCGGCGCCCTCGAAGCACAGATACAGGCCGCCGACCATCATCAGCGGCATGATCGCCCAGGGCGCGACGGCGCTGATCAACAGCGCCGCCGGCACCAGGATCAGCTTGTTGACCAGCGAGCCCTTGAACACCCCCCAGACCACCGGCAGCTCGCGCTCGGCGCGCACGCCGGTGACCTGCTGGGCGTTCAGCGCCAGGTCGTCGCCGAGCACGGCGGCGGTCTTGCGCGCGGCGACCTTGGAGAGGAGGGCGACATCATCCAGCACGGTGGCGATGTCATCGATCAGGGCAAGCAGACTGCTGGCCATCGGGTGGTTCCTGCGGTTGAGCGATTGGGGGGCGAGCGTTGCGCGGAATACTTCCCGATCTTGCCGCTTCGTGCAAGCCGCGCGCGCCTTTGCATCTGCGCGCGGGCCTTTTCTCTTGTTGGTGCCTCTGCGCGAGCCGCTGCTTGCCCCGGCGCTTGCGCCGAGCGCAGGCGGACGCTACCGTGCCGCGGCCCGCGAACAGACATCATCGAGGAGACCTGCACCATGTCCAATCCTGCAATCGGCGCCGCCGTCGGCGCCGCCCTGCTCATCGCTGCCGCCCTGCCCGCCACCGCCCGCGCACAGGCCGACGACCTCGGCGTCGCCGGCGCCGTGGGCGCCCAGCTCCAGGGCGAGGTGATGGTGGTCAACACCGAGACCCGCCTGATGACCCTGAAGGACGCGGACGGGCAGTTCCATGTCCTGCATATCCCGCCCGAGGTCAGCCGGTTGGATCAGATCCGGATCGGCGATCAGATCACCATCACCGAGATCAGCTCGGCGCTGATCGAGCTGCAGCCCGGCGTCGCCGCCGGTCCGATCTCCAGCGAGGTCAGCACCGACGTGGACCGCAACCCGGGCACCAAGCCCGGTGGCAGCATTACCGACACGCTGACGCTGAACGGCCGCGTGACCGCCGTCGACAAGGCCGTCGGCAGCGTCAGCATCGAGGGTCCGGACGGCGTACAGACCTTCGACGTGGAGGACCCGAGCGTGCTTGACGAGGTGCGCGTCGGCGATGCCGTCACCGCCCGCTTCCGCAACACCATCATCGGCGAGGTCAACTGAGCCGGGATCGGGATCGGGATCGGGATCGGATCGGGATCGGACCTAGACCGGGATCGAGATCCCGATCGGTCGCGTAGGCGGGGCCGAATTGCTCCAGATCAACTCCGGGCGCCGCGGGGGATGCCGAGCGCGGCCATTCGCTCTATTTTTGCGCGGCATCGGCCGGCGCCGATGACAGGTCGCCGGCCGATGCTCGGAAACCGTATCTTGGAGGACCCCTATGCAACGCTCTACCGTTCGTTATCTCTGGACCCCTGTACTGACCCTTGCGCTGGTGCTCGCCGGCGGCTGCCAGACCGTCGGCGTCAATGACGCGCTCAGCATCGGCGGCAAGGTCGTGCCGGCCATGACCCTCAGCGACCAGCAGATGGCCGACATGGCCCGCGCCGGTATCGAGGACAGCGACCGGCAAAACCGCGTCGCGGCATCCAACAGCAGCTATCAGAAGCGGCTGAACCGACTGACCAGCGGCCTGCGCAGCGCCAATGGGCGCCCGCTCAACTACAAGGTCTATCTCACCGATGACATCAATGCCTTCGCATCACCGGATGGCAGCATCCGCGTGTTCAGCGGACTGATGGACATGATGGACGATGACGAACTGCTGTTCGTCATCGGCCACGAGGTCGGTCACATCACCAAGGGCCATTCCAAGCAGCGCTATCGCGCCGCGATGCTGACCAGTGCCGGTCGTCAGGCCGTCAGTACCTGGGGCGGTGCCCAGGCCGGCGCCATTGCCGGCTCCCAGGCCGGGGCGTTCCTCGAGCAGGTCGTCAACGCCCAGTTCTCCCAGGCCAACGAGCGCGAGGCCGACGATTTCGGCCTGGCGACCGTCAAGAGCGCCGGCAAGGACCCGAACGGTGCGGTCTCCGCGCTGAACAAGCTGGCGGCAAAGAGTCGGTCGGGATCCAACCTGGTTGCGCAGATGGTCTCTACCCATCCAGAGCCCGCCGCCCGCGCGGCCCGCTTGCAGAAGACCATCCAGGCCAGCGCGGCCACCGGTGGACCGCAGGCGAGCGCGCAGCGACTCGCCGCGCTGCCCTAGCCGGCAACGGTGGCCCTGCGCGGCATGTTGGTGGCGGCCTTGGCCGCCGTCGTCATCGCCGCAGTCGCCGTCCTGGCGCTGCGGCGTTTCGAGCAGCAGCTACCGCCACTGCTGGCGGATGAGCCGCCCCAAGCCGATCTGGTGCTGGTGGAGAAGTCCGCCCGCCGCCTGTCGCTGATCGGCGATGGCGAGGTGTTGAGGCAGTGGCGCATCAGCCTCGGCGGCAACCCGCAGGGCCACAAGCAACGTGAAGGCGATCAGCGCACCCCCGAGGGGCGCTACCTGCTCGACTGGCGCAACCCAAACAGCTGCTGCTACAAGTCGCTGCACGTCTCTTATCCCAACGCGACCGACCGGGCACTGGCCGCGAAGCGTGGCGACGACCCCGGCGGCCTGATCATGATCCACGGCCAGGTCAACGGCTGGGGCTGGCTCGGCTGGCTGATGCAGTATATCGACCACACCCACGGCTGCATCGCCCTGCGCAACGTGCCGATGGAAGTGGTCTGGCGAGCGGTGCCGACCGGGACGCCGATCGAGATCCGGCCCTGAAGGGCGTTGAACGCGCCGGCCCCCGGGCGATCAACCGCCGACGGCATCCCGATCGAGCAGGACCAGCGCCGGCCCCTTCGCGGCCACCTGCGCCACCGGCAGCGGTTCGCCGGCGCGCCAGGCATCCACGGCAGCACGCTTGCCCGCGCCGGTGACCAGGATGAGCATCTGCCGGCACTGGACCAGCGCGCTCGGCGTCAGGGAGACGCGATCGGGCGGCGGCTTCGGTGCGTCGTGCACCGGCATCACCGGTAGGGTCTCATCGAAGACCTGTCCGGGGAACAGGCTCGCGGTGTGGCCGTCTTCCCCGATGCCCAGCAGGACCAGGTCGAAGGGGAGGGCGGGGGCAACCGTCTCCGCGTAGGCCGCAGCGCCCGCCTCCGCGCCGCGCTCCGCCGGGATGGGATGCACTTGCCGCGACGGGATGGGCACGTGCGCGAGCAGGGCCGCGCTCGCCGCGCGGCTGTTGCGCTCGGGGTGGTCGACCGGTCGGCAGCGCTCGTCGCCGAAGAAGAGCTCCCAGCGTCCCCAGTCCGCGGCCTCCCGCGCGAGCCGACGGTAGGCCGCCTCCGGTGTGGTCCCGCCGGCGAGCACCAAGCGGAACCGCCCGCGCTCGTCGATGGCCTGTCGCGACGCCGCAAGGATCAACTCGGCCGCGGCCTGCGCCACGTCGTCTTTGGTGGCCAGGAGCCGAGACTCGGCCCCGGGCAGCAGAAAGCCTTCAGACATGGATGTTTGCCCCCTGGTTGCGTACTATCGCCGGCCCGAATGGGCGCGCGCCGGTCGTTGTCGACAGCGCGCCAGTGTACGAGTCCGCTGTTACATGAGCTACCGAATCTTGCTGGTCGACGGCGATATCGCCAGTCGCTATCGACTGCGGCTGGCCTTGCGCGCACAGGGTCATGACGTGGAGACCCGCGCGGGTGCCGGGCCGGCACTGCACGACCTGCTCGATCCTGCCAACAACGCCCTGCCCGACCTGCTGCTGCTCGGTGATCGACTCCCGGGGATGGGGGTCATCGAGGTACTGGAGCGGCTGCGCGCCAACGTGGCGACGCGCGCACTGCCGGTTGTCCTCTGCACGGGCCGCGACGACCCGGCGCTGACGGCCATCCTGAACCGTTATTGCGGCGTTGCCGTGCTGCGCAAGGACCGGCTGCCCACCGCCCTGGCCGCGGCGCTGCGCGAGGCCTGCGCAGCCAGCCCTGCCGCGGGCCCCGCTGTGGACCCGACCGCGCACCAAGGCGCCAAGGCGCCGGGCGTCGCCACGTCCATGGCGGCACCTGCCGGGCGACCCGCGCTGCCGCGCCATGACAGCCTGCCGAGCCGCCGTGGCCTGTGGCTGCTCCTGGCCGCCTTGGGCCTGACCCTGGCGGGGGTCGGGATCGGACTGCTGCTCTAAGGGTTGACGTAGGCGCCCGGCTCCAGTATCAACTGCGCCCACACCAACAATCGAGGATAAAGAGGAGACCCAAGCATGCCCGAGACCATGGCCGACATCATGAACCCCGGCGCGCGGATGCATGACCCGAACTTCCCCCACGCCCCACCGGGATGGAGCCGGGATGAGGCCGCCGCCGCTGCGAGCGGCGAGGGGCTGTCGCTCGGCGACGATCATTGGGAGTTGATCCGTGCCCTGCAGGGCTTCTTCGACGCGCACGAGCAGCCCAACATCCGCCTGCTGCACGACGCCCTCGATGAGCGCTTCCACGCCCAAGGCGGCCTCAAGCACCTGTATGAGATCCTGCCCGGGGGACCGGTGGCCCAGGGCTGCCGCCTCGCCGGGCTCGAGGCGCCCGCCGGCGCCGTCGACAAGTCCTACGGCAGCGTCCAATAGGCTGCCGCGCCCGGCCGTATTCCGGCCGGGCGCTCCGTTCTCCGGTGGCTGCGGCCCACCGCCCCCAGCGCGTGGCTACCGCGCAATGCCCCGGTTGCATTGAAGCATCCGAACGTCCCGACAAATGGTGTAGACTTTCGCGCAGAAGTTGCCCGTTTCCCCGCCGCCGGCTGGTGGTATTACGGGCGACAGCGACGCGAGGTCCCGGATATTCGCTCTTCCACGGATACCACCCCGTGTCACTGCATCCGGAGCCCGAACGATGGCCATCAACGACGCACCGCTCATTCGCCGCTGGACGGCAGCTATCAGGCGCTACTTCGGGCTTGACCTGCCCGATCGGGACATTGAGCTGCGATTCCAACTCCTGCCGAAGACCCGTGGCGGCAAGAAGCCGCCCCTCACCGAGGCCAAGCTGACCGAACGGCTGAAGGGCAGCCGCTCGACGCCGAAGGCGTATATGGATGCACTGCTGTCCATCAGTCGTGCCATCAATCGCTATCCGCTCAAGACCCCGAAGCGCCATCGGCTCAATGAGTTGCTCGCGCAGGTCTTCTACTTCGAGGTCGCCCCCAAGCTGGCGGAGATTGCAGCCGAGGTCGGCGGCATCCCGGAGGCGGAAGGGCGCCGCGAGATGCTCGACCGCTGCGAGCGCACGGTCGCCGCGCTGGTGGAAGGACAGCAGCAGGTCTTCCAAGACGACTACAAACGCAGTCGCTTCGGCTACGCGCGCTCGCGCGAGCGCATCTATCATGCCGCCAGCCGTATCCTGGAGCTGATCCGGCTCGAGCATCGCATTCGCGGGCTGCGCTACATGCCGTTGCCGCCGGCCTCCTGGCAGATCGCGAACACGGTGTTCACGATCATGCGCGCCTACGAGCCCGTGGACCTGCCGATGATGACCCTGGCCGTGCGCAGCAATGCCCTGGGCGACCGGCGCAACGCATCCCTGCTCGACCTGTTCTCGGCGCTGCAGGCCTTCCACATCCTCGACTACTCGGCTTGGCCCGAGCAGGCGCAGTGGTACATCTACCACTACTGCGGGTCCGTGGATCAGGGCATCAGCGTGGTCGACATACCCCCGGAAGGCATCGTCGGGCGCAAGGACTGCCTGGTCGCGCGCTGTTATCAGGAAACGCCGCCGGATGAGCGCGTGTTGGACGGCGATCTCGGACCGACCATGCTCATCGACTACAAGATACTGGCCGACTCGATCCGGCTCGACTATGCAGAGCTGGCCAAGGCCCGCGCCGACCGCAACCAGTTCGCCATGCCGGCGCGGCTGCGCCAGTGCGAGCCGGTCCTGCAGACCGCCATCGGCTATCTCCTCTACCGAAACATCAGCGCCCCATCGCAGTGGGGCGACCTCAGCAGCGCCCGCCAGCGCCATCGCGATCTGCGCATCTACACCGGCTATGACGAGGTGCGCGCCCATCTGATCGCCATCTTCACGCCCCATGAGCGGGCCCAGCAGTCACGGCAGCTGTCGAACATCTTCGCCCAGCGCTCGGCGGTCATCGGTGAAGACGATTCCGCCACCGTCGAGAGTCTCTGGTATGTCCTCTACGAGACCGAAGAGCGGATGCGGATCAAGACCCAGGAGACCCGCTTCACCAACCGGTTGTTCATCGGCAACCTGCTCGCCTACGGCTTCGGCGTCACCGAGGTCTTCAAGCCCCGCATCGGCAAGGTCAACCGCATCTTTCGGCCGGTGCCGGGCGTCGTCGTCATCGACGTGGAATACCTGGCGAACTATGCCTCGCCGGTGAAGCTGTATCGGCGCTCGCCGCAGCAGCACGCCGAGAAGGGCAAGATCAAGGTCATCGGCAAGCCGCTGGCGTCGCTGCTGATCCATCACCCGACGCGTGGCTGGAACGTCATCACCCCACCCCAGGAGGGCTTCTGGGAGAACACCCCGGTGGGCATTCAGACCGGACGCCGCGTCACCCTGGGCAAGCTCGGCGAGGCGCAGGACGTCACCGCGGAGTTCTACTGGTTCCAGGTCGATGCGCCGGCACTGCCGGACAAGCCGCCGGCCTACCCGGAGCCCCGTGCCGAGGACGATGTCCAAGAGCTCCCCACCGGGGCCGACAGCGAGTCCGCGGCCTGAGACCGCTGCACGCCCGCTACAAGCACCCGCAAGCCGCCCATAGGCGCGGCCACCGCCGCGCCCACCAGATACGCCTAAGTCAAGGTTCAGAAACAAGTGGTGCAGACGCAACGGCGAAACGGCCAATCCAAAGGCTCAGCGAGCGGGCGTCTGCACCACTTGTTTTTGAATCGATCCTAAGAAATACCCATGAACGAAGCCGTTATCCAGGTCTGGCTGCAGTTTGCCGCCTGCGTTGTAGTGATCGGTATTGCCGGCGTCAAGTTGACCGACTACGGCGATGCCATCGCCGACAAGACCGGCATGGGCGGCACCTGGGTCGGGCTGATCCTCATCGCCACCGTCACCTCGCTGCCGGAGCTGGCCGCCGGCATCACCGCCTCCGCCGTGGCCCTGCTGCCGGACATCGCCGCCGGCGACGCCTTGGGCAGCTGTGTCTACAACCTCCTCATCCTGGCCATCCTGGACCTGTTCACGCGCAACCGACCGGTGCTGTCGTTGGCCAAGCGCGAACACGTGCTCTCGGGGGGGCTCGGCATCCTGCTGATGGGTACGGCCGGCATCGGCCTGATCGCGGCCCAGGGCGGACACGGCGGGCTGATCCTGCATATCGGCTGGACCACGCCGCTGCTGATCCTGTTCTATCTGGTCGCCATCCATACCCTGCATCACTTCCAGGAGGATGAGGTCGAGGCCTTTATCGATCAGCAACCCCACCGGCTGGCACACCTGTCGCTGCGCTCGGTGGGCGTTCGCTACGCCCTCGCCGCCGCGGTCGTCATCGCCGCCGGCATCTGGCTCCCGTACGTCTCCGAAGACCTGTCCTCGGCCATGGGCTGGGAGCAATCCTTCACCGGCACCATGTTCACCGCCGCGAGCACCTCCATCCCCGAGCTGGTGGTCACCTTGGCCGCGCTGCGCATCGGCGCCATCAACCTGGCGATCGGCAACATCTTCGGCAGCAACCTGTTCAACATGCTGGTGCTGGGCATCGACGACCTGTTCTACGCCGAGGGCCCGCTGCTGGCCGCCATCTCGCCGACCCATCTGGTGTCCGCCATCACCGCCATAACCATGACCGGGATCGTCGTCGTCGCCCTCTACCTGCGACCGCAGCAGCGCGTACTGCGCATCGGCGGCTGGGTCAGCCTGCTGCTGTTCGGCCTGTTCGGCGTCAACGCCTGGCTGAGCTACGTCCTGCGCTGACATGGCGACGGAAAGCCCCGCCCCCAGCCCCGCGGTCATCGTGCATCGCACCCGCGAGCGCATCCGGCCAAGCTCCTGGTCCGGGGACGACTGATTCGCGGGCTTTTGTCCGTCAAGGTGCTGCTGTGTACGGGTTTTCCAACTCGCCGGGCCAGGACATCCCGGCTGCCAGGCGTGCTCGGCCTCGAGGCTCGGTTTGAGCTGCGGGCCGCCGATCGACTGCAGTGCCTTGATCGCGTCCTCGCGACGCCCTGGGTCCGGGGTCGCGGCGGCGTAGCGCACGAGTACGGGCAGTCCGAGGTGCCATGCTTGCCGAGGTACAAGGGCACGGTAAATGCCCGCCAATCGGGCCAGCCCGGCTCCTAGACGCAGATCACCGAACACGCCCGCGAGCTGTGGACAACCCCCCCCTGCATCAGCCACCGGCTTCGCCCTGGTGCGCCGCCGCCCAGCCGTTGTAGCGAGCGACCAGGCCGTCCAGGGCAGCTTGGTCCAGCGGTCGCAGACCGCTGAGCAACAGCTTCTTGGTGCCTTGCCCGATGCGCTCACCGTTGGCGGTCAGGTCGAAGCTCAGCCGCGCATCGCCGCGCCGCCCGGAGACATCGAGCGTGCTGTCGACGAGGTGGATGCCATCCAGGGGGCGGTCCAGATGGGACAGATCGAAGGACATGCGCTCGTAGATGACCAGGGGCCGATCGGTGTTGATCATCACGCCGTGGCGTTCCATCAGCGGCACCAGGATGTGGGGAAAGTTGTGGCCGGAGAAGGCCACATAGCGGCGCACCAACGACTCGATCAGCGCGGGGTCCCTGGTCGATGCGCCGGCGCGGGTGACGGTGAGGCAGGTCTTACCGGCATCGCCGCGCACCACCAGTTGCTCGTCCGAGCTGTCGATCTGGAGCGCGACATCGGCGCCGACCATGCCGCTGAAATGAAACTGCATCCGATTGCTTAGGCCGAACCGGGTCAGCACCAACGCGAACAACAGGTCGCCGGGCACACAGAAGCGCGGGTTGTCGGCGTTGTGGAGCGGATTGAAATCACCGGCGACGTCCTTTGCAAAGGCGTTGCCCCGGGCCGCAGAGACGCGCGGCGCTTGCTCGTTGCCGCTCAGATAGGGTTCTAGGAACATGCGCTTGTACCAACTGTGCCGAGCTAATCGACGTCGATGAGAAGAAGGCGCCGGTGCCAGCCGCGGAACGGCCCGACGGTCAGCGCAGCATGGGCTGCCCCAGCCGCGCGGCATGCAGGATGATAGGAAGCACGCAGGGGGTCAAGGATCTGGGCCAGCGATGGCTCGACGGAACGGCCGTCACCCCAGCCTGTACATGACCTACGGCGGCAATGCACCAGGCCATCCGGTCCAACTGCACCTCGATGCGGCCAACAGGGGGTGCTCGTTGTGGTAGTCGGTGTCGTAATCGACGTGGGCTCGATTACGACAACGACAACGACAACGACAACGACAACGACAACGACAACGACAACGACAACGACAACGGCAACGACTACGAACGCAACCTTTTGATCTGATTAAGGCGTACTGGTATTAAAGCGCAACATCCTCATACAGGTCCGCAAGCCGGAAGCGAATGTCCAGCCCGCCGCAGTCGAACGCCAATGCGCCGTCCGGCGCCTCCATGACCTGGTAGCACCAGCCGACCTGGGGCTCGCGACGGTAGACCTCGACCAGCCGGCGGTCTTGGGACACCAGCAGGTAGTAGCGCAGCGACGCCAGGGCGCGATAGGCGAGCAGCTTTTCCCGGCGATCGATGACCTCGGTGGACGGGGAGAGCACCTCGCCGATCAGGCAGGGGGCGGACTTGTACAGCGATGCGTTATCCGCGGGGTCGCAGCCCAGGACCACGTCGGGATAATAGAAGGCGTCGTGGGCCGCCACGCGCACCTTCATATCGCTGATGAAGACGCCGCAGGGGGTGCCGCGGGTGGCCGCGCGCAGATGAAAGAACAGATTGCCGGCAATGCGGTTATGGGCCTCGCCGGCCCCGGCCATGGCGAACACCTGGCCGGCGACATACTCGTGGCGGACATCGCTGTGTTGCTCTCCTTGCAGGTAGTCGGCAACGCTCAGCGGCTGGACTTGGGCTGGCAGGTTCATGGGGGCCTCCGCGGTGGCTCGGGTCTGATCCGGCTCGTCGCGGATGGCGTCGCCGGCCAGGGCCGCGTCCAGGTCGGCGGGCTCGATGCGGCGCTGCTCGGGGCGCACGCCGGCGATGAGCCCGTGACAGGCCATGGCGATGAGGTTGGCGCGCTGGCCGCAGGCGCGCACCAGCCGCTCGGCCAGCGCATCGGAGGCCAGCGACAGGCCGAGCCAGCCCAGGGGCTCGCGCACCAGGGCCAGGCAGGCGTCCCACTCCAGCTCCTCCACCGAGATCAGCTCGCCGAAGTTCTTCAGCGGCGAGTGGAAGTCCAGCGCCGTGCGCTCGAACAGGGTCCAGTAACCGGCGAAGCTGAAGAAGGCGAGCCGCGCCTCGGACAGGGCCCGCAGGCGCTTGAGCACCGCATAGTCCCGCGCCGCGTCCGCCGCGATGAAGGCGTCCGCCTCGTCGATGAGGTACACCGAGGGCTCCCCGGTGCCCGCGGCCTGCAACCGCGCCTCGATGGCGGCCAGGTCGGCGCCGACCGCCAGGCCCAAGGCAGCGGCGAGGGGGCCGATCAGGTCGCCGCCGCCCAGGGCACATAGGCCGCCCGCAACCGAGCAGAACCCGCCAGCGCCCGCTCCACCGCCTGCAGCAGGCTGGACTTGCCCACTTGGCGACCGCCGACGATCAGGTAATTGCCGGGGTCGCGGTTCACCATGTGGTCCAGCAGCCCGGCGCGGCCGAAGAACATGCGCGGGTCGCGCACCCCGCCGCCGGTCTGGTAGGGCGAGAGCTCGGTGCGCGGGATGCGCCCCGCCAGGGTCCGTGCCAGCACCTGGGCCGGCTCCGGGTCCAGCAGCAGCCGGGTCAGCACCTCGGGCGCGGGTGCGATGAGCCGGTCGCGGCGCTCGGCCATGCGGCGTTGCAGCTCGCGCTGGGTCTCGGCGTCGGCGCTCAACAGCAACAGCGGCACGCCCCGACCCAGCGCCCTGTCCCGGCGCTCGCGCAGCCCCCTCAGCAGGCCCTCCGGGTCCGCCGGGCTCGCCGGCA
>CALOBA010000019.1:0-26853 GCA_942491465.1 uncultured Gammaproteobacteria bacterium | reverse complement strand
TGAGGTATCCCCAGATAAAAACATTATAAGACAAACGCTTAGGAGCGAGCCCTAGAGGAGAAATGAGCATGCATGGGGTTTGACGGTCCACAACGGGCGACCAAACCTGTGGAGGACCCCCATGCATGCCCTGACGATTCTACAGCGCTGCGTCGGCCCGGTGCTTACCGGCATCCACCGTCGGCGCTTGGCCGGACCGTTCGAAGCGGGGGCCGCCACGGTGCGCGGCCCGCGGCTGACCTTACCCGAGATCGGCCGGCGCTTCGGCGGCGCAGCGGCGGTTCGCCACCGCATCAAGCGAGCGGATCGGCTGCTGGGCAACCACCACCTCCAGCACGACAGCCGACACATCTACGGGGCCTTGGCCCGGATGCTGCTCGCCGGCGTGGACGAGCCGCTGATCGTGATCGACTGGAGCGATCTGAAGAAGGATCAATCCATGCATCTGCTGCGCGCCTCGGTGCCGGTGGGCGGGCGCAGCCTGACGCTATACGAGGAGGTGCATCCGCAGGGCAGTCTGGGCAATCGGCAGGTGCAGCATCGGTTCCTTCGCCGCCTCGCGCAGATGATACCGAGGACGGGCGATCCGATCATTGTGGCCGACTCCGGCTTCAAGGTGCCGTTCTATCGCGAGGTCGAGCGTCTGGGCTGGCGTTGGTGGGGCGCGTGCGCGGGCGCGACTACGTCAAGCCCAAGCACCGTTGGCGCAGCCGCAAGGTGGCGTCCGGCCAACGCTTCTTCCCCGCGGCCCGCCACGGGTGGACCATGTCGCCATGTTCAACCCACCGGGGACAAACGACATGGCACAACAACGGCGCACGCGCGGGCAATGGCGGCAACTGGTTGAGGGCTGCCCCGCCAGCGGGCTGACTCAGGCGCAGTATTGCCGGCACCACGGCATCTCGGTCGCGAGCCTGCATCGCTGGCGCGAGCGTCTGCGAGGGGATCGAACAGTCGATGCCGCGCCGGGAGCGGCGCAGCCGGCGCGGCTGCTGCCGGTGGCGCTGCTGGCTGATCAGCGCCCCGGTCTCGCAGGCGAGGCACCGTTGCGCTTGGTGCTTGGCGAAGACCTGCGCTTGGAGGTTGCCCCCGGCTTCGACGCCGCGACGTTGCGTCGTGTCGTCGAGCTGCTGCGCGGTCCGGTTGCGCCATGATCGGCTTCGGCGCCCATACGCGGGTCTACCTGATGGCCGGGGCAACGGATATGCGCAAACAGATCGACGGGCTGGCGGCGCTGGTGGTCGATGTCCTGGAGGCCGATCCGTTCTCCAGTCATCTGTTCGTCTTCTGCAATCGCGGGCGCGACAAGCTCAAGGTGCTGTTCTGGCACAACAACGGCTTTTGGCTATGGTATCGGCGCCTGGAGCGGCAGCGCTTCTGGTGGCCGACTGCACGTGAACGCGATCCGGTCGTGCTCTCGGTTCGGGAATTGAGCTGGCTATTGGAAGGGCTCGATCCCAAGCGTGTGCACGGCCACAAACGGGCTGAATTCGACCTGTTTTGATCAAATTCATCGTGTGCGATTGCCGCTATTGAATTATAATGCCGCGCATGCTCGACAGCGTATGCCCACTGCCCGAAGACCCGGCTGAATTGCAGCGAATCATCCTGCAATTGAATGAGAAATTGGTTGAATCCGAGCGCGAACGGGCGGCGCAAACGACACGTATCGAGCAATTGCTCGAAGCCATCGAGCTGCTGCGGCGTAAACGCTTCGGGGCGAGTGCCGACCGCATTCCCGAGAACCAACTGCCGCTGTTCGACGAGGCCGAGCTCGAAGCGCTGATCGGCGAGTTGGAGGCCGCGTTGCCGACACCGAGTGAGCCACCGGCGCCGAAGCCCGCCGAGACCGACACCCCCAAGCGCAAGCCGATCCGCCGCCCGTTGCCCGCCCACCTGCCGCGCGTGGAGCGCGTCATCGATCTGCCTGCGGCGGTGAAGGCCGCGATGGGCGGGGACTGGACCTTCATCGGCTACGACAGCGCCGAGCAGCTGGCCGTGATCCCGCGCCAGTACTACGTGGTCGTGACCAAGCGCGCCAAGTACGTCCCCATCAATGAGGATGTGCCCGGCGCCGAGGTCGGTGTGAAGATCGCCCCACGTGCGGCACAGATCATCCCCAAGTCCATCGCCCACAGCTCGCTGATTGCCGCCATCGTGACCGGCAAATTCATCGACGGCCTGCCCCTGTATCGCCAAGAGAAGCTGTTCGCACGCGAGGGCATCGAGCTCAGCCGCCAGACCATGGCCGGGCTGCTGATGCAGCTGACCACCCCGCTCAAGCCCATCGCCGCCGCGCTCAAGGCACTGCTGTGCCAAGGACCGGTGGTGCAGATCGACGAGACTCGGCTCCAAGTCATGGACGAGCCGGGACGCGAGAATACGCAGCAATCGTTCATGTGGGTGTTCTGCGGCGGCCCGCCCGAAGCGCCCGTGCGTTGGTTCGAATACGCCGAAAGCCGTGCCGCACAAGTGCCGCAGCAGGTCTTGTTCCCCGCACAGACCCGCGCCCCGCCCGGTGCCGATCCGCCGTCGCGCGTCTATCTGCAATCCGATGGCTACAGCGCCTATCACGTCCTCGCCGAGACCCCCGAGGTGATCGGCCACGCCGGCTGCTGGGCGCATGTCCGGCGCAAGTTCGTCGAGGCCGCCACCGGGCGCAACGGTGCCGCCGCGCAACAGATGGTCGCCCTCATCGGCGAGCTCTACGCCGTCGAGCGCAGCATCCGCGGCGAGGCGGCGGCCACGCGAACGTGCGCTCGCGCCGAGCGCAGCGCCCCAATCCTCACCCGCATCCGCCAGTGGCTCGACAAGGCCGCCGAGCGCGTCCTGCCCAAAAGCCTGCTCGGCAAGGCCATCGGCTATGCCCTCAATCAGTGGCCGACCCTGATCACCTTCCTCGACGACGGGCACATCGCGATCGACAACAACCGCACCGAGAACGCCATCCGTCCGTTCGTGGTCGGAAGAAAGGCGTGGCTGTTCGCCGGCAGCCCCGCCGGTGCCGAGACCAGCGCGCTGCTCTACAGCTTGGTCGAGACCGCCAAGGCCAATGGCCTGGAGCCCCACGCCTACCTGACGTACCTGTTCGAACATCTGCCGACCGCCACCCCCCCTCGGCGCCTCGGGGTCGGCCGGGGCCCGTTCGCCGGCGCCTGCTGCAAGCGGGTGTTTGCCGAGGCGACCACCACGGCACGGATGCTCGGCATTGGCGAATGGGTGCGCAGCAACCCGTTGCGGGCCGTCTTCGTGCTGGTGCGCCAGCCCGACCGAGGGCGTACGGACAAGACCGCCTCGGGCAAGCGCTCGCGCTCGAAGAAGAGCCGGCAGAGCGCCCGCGGGCGCGCGTAGGCGTGGCTGCTGGTGGCCTCGACACGGCTGGCCGACTGGTCGGCGAAGCGGCTGGTCAAGGTCTATCGGCAAAGAATGCAGATCGAATTGAGCTTCCGAGACATGAAGAGCCAGCACTTCGGCACCGGCCTCGAATGCAGCGCCTCGCGCGGTACTGGGCGCTTCGCCGGCTGCTCATCGCCTCGCTGGCCGCGATCCTGCTCTGGCTGATTGGCACCGCCGCAGAGTGCTGCGGATTGCATGAGCAGCTACGCCCCGGCAGCCGCAAGCGCCGCGCCTACTCGCGGGTGTTCCTGGCCCGCCTGCTGCTCACGCTGGAGGACGGCAAGACAGCGATCGCCGTGCTGGCCGACGTCATCGGGCCACTGGATCAATGGGTCGCGAGTGACCACGACGCACTGCTTGCAGAGTGAAACCGGCGAGGTGGAAATTTTCTGGGGATACCTCAGGGTCTGACCCCTTTTCCGGACCCCTTTTCCGCTGTGGGGATACCTCAGGCTCTGACCCCTTTTCCGCTCGGACCCCTTTTCCGCTCGTATGGACGTCGCCGGGACGGCGCCGCCGGCTGCGTCGGCGGCTGCTCATGCTTCAGGGCTGTGCCGTTTCCTCTCGCCCAACGGTGTCCGGTCCATTTCACAGATACGCTGTCAACATAGGCCGTAGCTCGCGTTCATAGAGCGCTGGTGACGCCGGTTTAAGAAAACAGTGCTTAAAGAAGCGCAGCACCTGGCGGCTCACCTTGGAGGTGTAGCGAAACACCGGCACGGTCCAGTCGGGTCGGTCGGTAGCATCGGGTCGATCGGTGGGTGCGACTTGACGCTTGTCCTGTTTGCGCAACGCCTTCTCGTCGTTGAAGCCATCAAGCCCAAGGGTCGCGTGCAGCGCCAGGGCGACCAGGACACTGGTCACGATGGCCAGGCGCGTCTGATTCTCGATGGCCACCGGCCCCTTGCCCCACGCCTTGGCTTGGCTAAAGTCATTTTTCCAGGTGTCAAAACACTTCTCCTCGTCCCAGCGCCGCGCATACAGGAAGGCGATCACGCCGGGCAGCAGATCGAAGTCGTTGGTGAGAAACTCCACCTGATGACCACGTCGGGTGCGATAGGTGATCAAGCGCCACGGCTCCGGGGAACTGGAGAGCGTGATACGGAGATCCTTGACCACCCCGGCATTCGCTGGGTCATCGGCAATCGGCAACCCTTCGGTGGAGTCGATGCGCAGGCTCGACTTCATGCGCGTGATCATCGTGCTCGCGAGTTTCGCCTTCTTCGCGTCCCGGAAGGAGGCATCGATGAAGGCGCGATCGACCAGCCACAGCATGCCCTTGGTGCGGGTCATGGCCTGCGCATCGCGATCATAGTCGCGCAGCAGGCGCGTCTCGTGGCGCGAGCGCGTCTCCACGAAGACATCCTGGGGCAGGCCCGTGCGCAGGTTGTAGAAGGTCAGCAAAGCGTGGCCCTTGGCGTTGTCCTCGCCGCCCTGCTTGGACGTGCGGCGGCGAAAGTGCGCGCTCTCGCGCTGGTAAGTTCCGTCGATGGCACCCACCGCGCGCGCACCCAACCCGGATGCCAGCCAAGCGATCGGGCAGCGTCGCACTGGCCTCGGCGTTGAGCACCGTCAGCGTCTCCTTCAGGACCATCAGGCGCGAGCCTGCCGAGAGCGCATCCGACCAGGTCGAGCGCGGCAGGGGCACGTGCGCCGCCTGCGCCGGGTCCAGATGCAGCAACGCCTGCACCTGCTCGCGCAGCGTCGTCATGCCGCGCAGGTGGCGCAGCACCCCCAACGCAATGAAATCCTCCATGCTCAACACCCGCCCGAGCGAGGCAGCCCCGCGCACCGCGGCCAGCGCGTGGCGCATTGGCGTCAGCAGCTCCCCGAGCACGGTGTTGTCGGTCAGGTGGACCATCAGCTGTGTCAAGCGATCGCGGATCATCGTAGGGCCTCAATAAGTTGTTGTTTATCAACAACATATCGCGACCATTTTTGCCAAACCCTGTCAAGCGTTTATTTGCTGAAAACGCAAAATAAATGGCCGAATCACAGGCCGCCTCCTACGTCGGCGCCATGCTCAGTCGACATCGCACCGAAATGTCTCTGCTCACCGTGCAGTGGCCCGCTGAGGCCGCCAACGCGGCGGCTTTTTCGCCTACCGGCAAATACGAGACGGACACCGTTGCTCTCGCCTTGACAGCGCCGCAATTCGGAGCTACATTTTTATTAAATAGAAAGGGTTTGTCGGATTCGTGCCGGATCCGCAGTTTTCTGCTCGGCATAGCGCCTGCCTGAATGACTGAGATCGCTCGACCAGCACATCCTCGATAAGTCGTTCAGCCCCAGCCCCTCAAGCTGGTTAGGAAGCGGTGACACCATTTTGCGTCGCGATACTTGAGCAAAAGAGAGTTCTGACGTTCCGAGCGCTTGGGGCGGTATCTGGAGAATTCTTTTTCGGTTGGTTCACGCGAAGGAGATAGGAGTTGACCTATGCAAAGACGACGACACTCATGTATTGCTCACACCACAGCCGCTTTGGCTGCGGCAACGCTTAGCTGTGCCGCAATCGCGGACAGCCAGAACGCCATCGCCCCCGCTCCCCCTCAAACCTCAGTGCTGATCGAAGGCGAAGCGACGTCAGGCGCAGTTCTCTTTTACAAAGACCACGAGGTGGGTGACGACGTCTTCGACGACGCCCTGTCAGGACTCGGGATTTCGCCGACTTTCACCTCCGATCCAGCGTCTTTCGCGCAGTTGATCGGTAGCCAATCTTGGGACTGCATCATTGCCGCTCAGCAGAACTGGTCCGATACGTCGATGTTCGCTTCCCAGTTGTCCAGCTATGTTGAGGGCGGTGGCCACGCAATCCTGACGGATTGGACGCTAGACGCGGGGCTCGCCTCGTCGTTCGGCGCCTCTTACACCGGTGGCAGCAATGAGACCTTGATCGCGACGGATGGTCACCCCGTTTGGGCTGGCCTTCCTGCTGACGTCTCGCTGTCCAACCCAGGGTGGGGCATCTTTTCGATGGGACTGAGTGCGACGACGGGCATTCCGACCGGCTCGTTCCCATTCATCGGAAATGCGGTGGTCGAGGGTAATGACGGAAGAACGCTCATCAACGGCTTTCTTAGCGATACGTTCGCGAATCATTCCGAAGGCGTGAGAGTCGCGACCAACGAGATCGAGTTCTGTCTCGATGGGGCAGCGCCTACCGATGACCCGGTGCCCGACATCAAGGCAAACGGCTCCGACGGGCCGATCGTGGTAACGCGAGGAACGCCCGTCCGTCTTCGGCTTTGGCTCGACCCAGGTCAATACACAGGGATTAGGGGCGATTGGTTTGTGTATTGCGACACGCCGAGGCGCACCATCTCCTACATCATCCCGAGAAAGAGATGGCGGCTTGGCATGCATGTCTCCCTTCAGCGCCGACTGTTGCCACGGCAAGGTCTACGGGTTCGACCGCGCCCGCTGCCGCTGGGCGAAACCACCTGCTACTTCGGCGTCGATACCAACCCGAATGGCAGCATTGGCGACCCATCGTTCTTTGATTCCGTCGATATTCGCGTAGTCGACGAGCTGGCGCAATGCGACGCACCTCCCTATGAGCCCTGGGTGTGGAACGACGGCGGCTCCGTACAACAGAATAACAACTGTTACAACTACGCGAACGACAAAATCACCTATACGTTCGCGCAGCCGGGTCGCTACTGCGGCGACTACCCCAACCCCATGTCCTGTGACGCGGTTTATCCCGCCGCACAGTGTGACGGCTTGCTCCCGAGCACGAAGACGGGTAGCTGTCCCGACGGCATGCACAAGGTCTATCTGGTCGTTTGGCCCGATCGCGACTACCACTGGTACCGGCTCGATGAAGGGGCGGGTGGTAAGTGGTCTCACAAGCCCGGCTCGACGGCCGTAAATGACACCGATTCGTCGGGCTCTACTATTTATGACCCGGGTACTGCAGACATCTCTCCCTACAGCGAGCGCTGCGGTTACATGTGCGCCTGCGGTGGCGATTCGGCGACCATTCAACGGGCGGATTAGTGGAGGAATCGACATGAAGAGCACCTACTCTCGACTCATGCACTCAAAGCGAGGGTTCTCGCCGATCAGCGCGGGATTCCTACTTCTTTGCGCACTCGGCGCTTCGGTCACGCAGGCGGAGACACTAAATGTGACCGTCGATATCTACTCAGGTCGCCCGAACCCGTCGGTACTGGTTACGAGCGACGAGGCAGTTGCCTACCTTGAGGAGGGATTGAGTCGATCTCCGTCGGTCGTGATCTACGAAGCCGAGAGGGAGGGATTCGAGCAACTCGGCTATCGCGGTCTTATCATCTCGCGCGATTCACTTGACAGCGCAGAAGGTTCGATCACTGTCAGGACCAAGAACGGCGTGGCTCGGGTCTCAGGGCAGAAAGGCGGCGACATCTACGTTGAGGACGTAGCCGCTTTTGAACAGTACTTCTTGCGCCTCATCGCCGCAACGCCTCAGGTGAAAGAACTGATCGAAGCAGGGCTCATCCCCGATCCCGACACCATGTAGCTCGTCGGAGCAGCAGGAGGGTGGCCATGGTCGGCTCCTCCGTCCCGACGACTTCGGCCCGCGCCAGCGGGCCTTTGTTTGTGCGGGCTCCAGCCCATCTACGCCAAGACGACTTCCTTACTGTCTAAGCCCGTTTGTTCCGTTCGTTTGCAAGGCTCTGCTTATCTTCAGGCGGTCTCGCTAGAAAATGCGGCGACAAATTGCGGTGACAGTGCGGCCTGGCAAGGCCGCGTGTTCTAGCGGGTGGAAGTCCCGCCTGGGTAATCGTGAGCCGCGAGCCCAGTATCGAGCCTTGCGGCGCGGGTGGTAACAGCCGCGTCGATGCGTAGGTACGAAGGCAGCTACGGGAACGGATAGGAAATCCAAGCCACCCTGAGCGTCCAGGTTGGCCCGAGGAAGGAGGTTAGCGGGGGTGGGGTGCGGGGTCAATGCCCAACTGCGGGGCTGACGGGCGTCGGGGCGGTGCAGGCGCGCGCGTTCCGGGGTGCTGGCGCGTGCATCTTCGGGGCAGGGTGACACCGGCAGACGAGAGGGGCTGCACCGTTCCCTGTGAGAGAGGCGGCGGCTACCAGGAAACGCGCTGATCGAGCTCGAAGTCGGGCTCGGGCTGCTGGAGGAGGTCCCAGTCCGGCATCGGCTCGGGTGCCTCGTCCCAGGCGGGCGAGCCGCGGGCGGACGTGATCGGCGGCGGACGCGGCGGCTCACCGATGTGGGTAAGAATCCGCTCGACGGGCGCGGCCTCGGTGATGAATGCAATCAGGCGCATGTCTGCGCCGCAATTGGGGATGTGTGTCGCATACTAAGTCATCTCGCAGAAGGAATGGGCTTTATCAGTCGAACAAGGTCTGCTGTCCGTCGCAACCGTTTGAATCGACTTTGATTCTCCAGGCGGTGCGGGCTCCTGCCTGCACGCGGATGCCTTCGAGTTCGCCGGTGTTGAGCTTCTTGACCACGGTCTGCTGGCTGACGCCCAAGGCCAGGGCCGCGGCCTTCAGGGTCATCCAGCCCTCCGGGGCGTCGCCGGTTTCAGGCGCCGCCAACCCTCCGATCAGGTGCTCGTCGGTCAGCTCGATTCGCCGCCCCCCCCCCCCCCCCCCCCCCCCCCCCCCCCCCCCTCCCCCCCCCCCCCCCCCCCCCCCCCCCCCCCCCTTCCATCCCCCCATCCACACCATCCACCGCCCGCTCCGCCGCTCGCCCCCCTCTCCCTCCTCCCCCCCCCCCCCCCCCCCCTGCTCCTCCCCCCCCTCCCCCCCCCAAACTCTGCGCCGATGCCACGAATCAAATCGAGTCCCCTCTCTTCAACCTTTATTTTTCGATCTCGGGTCGTTACGCATCCGCCGCCGCTCCAGCGGCGCGTGGTTCCACAATGCCCCGGCGCCACACTTGCCGACGGGGCGCGGGAGCGCCCGGAGATGCGCGACGACGCTGGAGCGTCGTTGCGATCCTGTCCAGTAGGGTAGGGCCGTATCCCGGAGCAGTTCCAGACGTTCGAGCGCGAAGGTTGGGCCGGCGCGGCAGCCGGCGCGATCATGCGCGCCCGGGGTGCTAGACTTCGAACCTTTCGCGAGCCCAGGACTCCGCATGAGCACGGTCGCCATCCGTCCTCCCGTTGAGCTGAAGCGGCGAATCGCGCGCGCCGCCCCGCCGACACCGATCAAGCGCAAGCCCCGATGCCGGCAGCGGTCCCCCGAATGCGACCCGATCACTACCTTCAACCAGGCTGCGGGTACGCACAGGATGTCGAACCTGACCCAACTCTATGATCGAGACTACGGCGCATGGACCATGCGCACCGCCGAGCTGCTGCGCCAGGGACGCTTCGGCGAGCTGGACATCGAGCATCTGATCGAGGAGCTGACGGATATGGGAGAGAGTCAACGCCACGAGCTGGTCAACCAGCTCCGCGTCCTACTCGCCCACCTGCTCAAGTGGCATTTCCAATACCGGCAACTCTCGGAGCGGTGGGCGGAATTCGAAGGCAAGAGCTGGCGCAACACCATCATCGAGCAGCGCGTCGCCCTCGACTATCTGATCCGTAAGAATCCCGGGCTCAAGTCCACCCTCGCGGACGCCGTCGCCGAAACCTACCCCCAGGCCGCCGACCTTGCCGCCGCGGAAACCGGACTGCCCATCGGCACTTTCCCCGCCGATTGCCCCTACCCGAGCGCCGACATCCTCGACCGGACCTACTACCCGCCGATCGACTGAGGCGACCTGGAGCAATGCTGGGCAAGTATCGAGACCGTTTTCAACCTCACTTCGCGTGCCGATCAATGTCGGCGCGGAGGCCGACACTCCCGCCATGGACCGCAGTGGACGGAGCGGCCGGGGGTATAGCCCCGGGGAGCGTTGCCCTGGGAGTTTCGTCCTCCGGGGCGACAAATTTTCGCCGCGGACAGCGAGGTCGGCTTTCCGCTCGTCGAGGCCGGCTTCAAAAACCTAGAAAGAGCAGTTGACCGCTCTGAGGCAAACTCAAGTATCTGTTTTTCCAGTAATGTTGAAGGACTGGATCATCGTCCCGGCTGCTGGCGATCCCCGTGGCGTGCGCCGGAACCCGTAGGACACCGCGTGGCGTTGTCTATGGGCAAGTCCGTTTGCGCCTTCGCGTCCCGTTGCGCCTTTGCGCTCGCCGCCGCGCGCTGCGGCGGCGGGGGGCTTAGATGGTCAATCCGTCCAACACCCGATTCAGTCCATTGATGCGCTGCTGGGCGGTCATCTCCATGCCTTGGCTGGAGAGGTCTTCGTAGCAGGGGGCCTCGGGGTTGTGGTAGAGCAGGCCCAGCGGGATGCGGCTGGTGTCGTGGGCGAGCGCGAAGGCCTGGGGGAGGTCGCCGGGGTCGTGGGCCTGCTGCTCGGGGAAGGCGCGCTTGGCCGAGGCGTCCATGGGCAGGGCGGGGGTGTCGAGCAGCAGGAAGCGCGAGGGGTCGTTCTGGAGTTCTTTGATGAACTTGTCGGCGTAGACCGGGCAGCGCTGGATGATGCGCACGAAGCTGGTGCCGCGGTGGCGGTAGGCGGCCTTCAGGGTCTCGTAGAGCATCGGCGGGTTCCAGTCGACGACTTGGGCGACGAAGGAGATGTTGGTGATGCCCAGCGTGACGGTGAGCGGGTTGTGGGGCTCGATAATGGCGCCGAAGGGGTGGGTGTTGGTCTTCATGCCGATGGGGCTGGTGGGCGAGGTCTGCGCCTTGGTGAGCCCGTAGATGGCGTTGTCGAAGACCATGACGACCATGTTCATGTTGTAGCGCAGGGCATGCACCCAGTGACCGGCGCCGATGGAGAAGCAGTCGCCGTCGCCGGTGGCGACCCAGACGTCGAGGTCGGGGCGGCGGGATTTGACGCCGCAGGCGACGGGCAGGGCGCGCCCGTGCAGGCCGTGGAAGCCGTAGGTGCCCAGGTAGTGGGGCATGCGGCTGGAGCAGCCGATGCCGGAGACGCATACCGACATCTCGGGCTTTTGCTGCTCGTCGCGCAGCACGCGCTGGGCGGCGCTGAGCACGGCGTGGTCGCCGCAGCCGGGGCACCAACGGGCCTCGCCGCCGGCGTAGTCGCCGATGGTGAAGTAGCGGTCGAAGACTTCGAGGGACCAGTCTGCCTTGAGTCCGAACATTAGCGGTTACCCCCGATGGTGGTGGTGGCGGGCGCGCCGTCGAGGGCGGCCAGGTGCTCGCGGATGACGCCGTGGATCATGCCCGGCTGCAGCGGGGCACCGTAGACGGCGGACCAGCAGTCGATGTCCAGCAGGGTGTGGCTGCGCAGCAGCAACGCGAGCTGGGCGTAGCGGCGGTTCTCGCTGGTGGTCAGCGGGGCGTTGGGGTCGTCGCTGTAGTTGATCTCGATGGTCATGACCTTGCTGAAGCGCTGGAAGATCGCCTTGAGCCCGGGCTCCATGGGCGAGATGAAACGCAGATGCAGCGAGGAGACCCGCAGGCCGTCGGCACGGGCGCGGTCGACGGCCTCTTCGATGGCGCCGAGGGTGGAGCCCCAGCCGACGATGAGCAGGTCGCCGTCGTCATCGCCGTGGACCTGCGGCGGCTTCAGCGTGCTGGCCAGCGCGGCGAGCTTGCGGCTGCGCATGTTGCTGCTGTGCTGGTTGGAGTCGGAGTCGTAGGCGACCTTGCTGCGGCTGGTGTGGGCCAGGCCGGTGAGGATGTACTGGCCGCCCTTCATGCCGGGCACGGGGCGCGGCGAGAGGCCGGTCTGCGGGTCCCAGTTGAACGGCGGGACGTCTTCGTTCCAGTCGGATTGGTCCAGTGGCGGGGCGAACCAGTCGGGCTGCGGGTCCGGGCGCGGGAAGGGCTGCACGCCGGTGGCCAGATTGGCATCGGTGAGCAGCACCACCGGGGTGCGGAAGGCCTCGGCCAGGCGCCGGGCCATGACGGTGAAGGTCAGGCACTCTTCGATGGTGGCGGCGGCGATGACGGGCTTGGGGGCGTCGCCGGGCTCGCCGTAGAGCACGGCCAAGAGATCGCCCTGCTCGACCTTGGTGGGCAGGCCGGTGGAGGGGCCGCCGCGCTGCACGTCGACAATCACCAGCGGCACCTCGGCCATGACGGCGAGCGCGATCATCTCGGTCTTGAGCGCGATGCCGGGGCCGGAGGTGATGGTGCAGGCGGTCTTGCCGGCGAAGGATGCGCCGATGGCGAAGCCGATGGCGGCGATCTCGTCCTCGGCCTGGTGCACGAAGCCGCCGGACTCGTGGTAGACGTCGGCCAGATAGTGCGAGGCCGAGGTGGCCGGGGTGATCGGGTACATGGACACCAGCTCCATGCCCGAGGCCATGACGCCCAAGCCCACGGCGGTGTTGCCGTTGGTGACGATGAAGCGCTTGTCCTTGATGGACTCCTCGGGCTGCGGCGGGATGGCGTAGCGCATGTCCAGATGCTGTCCGGCGAAGGCAAAGCCTGCGTCGAACAGTTGGTGGTTGAGACCGATCACCTTGTCGCCCTTGCGCTTGAAGGTGATGGCGATCTCGTCCTTGGCCTTTTGCACGTCGCGGTTGTAGAGCCAGCAGAGCATGCCGAGGACGAACATGTTCTTGCCGCGGCGGGGGGTGGGGGTGATCTCCAGGCAGGCCTTTTCGATCGGCAGCTCATGGACGATGAGCCCGTTGGCGCGGAACTCGCCGACGGCCTTCTCGTATTGGGCGCGGATCTCGGGGCTGGGGTCCTCGCGCCATTTGTCTTCGAGCAGCACGACGGTGCCCTTGCGGTAGGCGCCGTTGACGATGCGCGAGTAGAGCACCTGCTCGTTGAAGGCGACGACGATGTCGGCCTCGTCACCCATGTTGGTGACGATCTTGGAGGCCAGGCGGATGCGGATGCCGCTGGCGCCGGCCGGCGAGCGCGCCGGGGGCTGGATCTCGGCGGGGATGATCTCGACGGTCCAGACGCCGTTGTTCATCTTGGCGCTGATGGTGCCGAAGGTCTGGCCGCACTTCTGCGCACCCTCGCCGGAATCGCTGACGATCTCGACGATGTGCTCTGGAATGGTCTCGGCCGGGCGGTCGCCGGTGGCGGGAATAGGCGCCGGGGTCGCAGTCCCCGGGCGGGTTGGCGTCGTTGTTGTCGTCAACTTGGGCTCCCTGATCCGGGTTGGCCGGATACGCTAGAGGTTGGCGGAAGCCGAAAATCGTACCGTTTCCCTGGCCTTTCGGCCCGTCAGAAGGGCTGATGATTGCGCTGGATCAATACTCAATATTGGCGCTCAGGTCGCGAAGCCGGAGCTTCGCGACCAGTTGGGAAACTGGCGGACATGACCAGCCGCTACCCGGTCGCATTCCTGTCGACCGGGCTGTCGGCCTGGATCAGCCGATCGGCAGCGGGACGACCTGCTCCAACTTCCAAACCTCTTCGTTGTACGACGCGATGGTGCGGTCGGAGGAGAAGAAGCCGCTGTGGGCGCTGTTGAGGATGCTCATGCGCAGCCAGCGCGGGCGGTCCAGGTAGGCATCGGCGGCGCGCTGCTGCGCGACGCAGAAGCCGGCGAAGTCCGCCGCGGTCATCCAGGGGTCGTGGGGGTTGCGGATGGCCATGATCAGCGGGTCGAAGACGCCGGGCTCGAACTGGTTGAAGTGGCCGGATTCGAGCAGCTCCATGACCGCGCGCAGGCCGGGATCGGCGGCGATGATGCCGTTGGGGTCGTAGTGGCCGCGCTCGCGGGCGACCTCGTCGGCGGTCAGTCCAAACAGGAAGAAGTTGTCCTCGCCGACCTGCTCGCGGATCTCGATGTTGGCGCCGTCGAGCGTACCGATGGTCACGGCCCCGTTCATCATGAACTTCATATTGCCGGTGCCCGAGGCCTCCTTGCCGGCGGTGGAGATCTGCTCGGAGAGGTCCGTGCCGGGGGCCAGGACCTCCATGACCGAGACCCGATAGTCCGGGATGAAGGCCATGCGCAGGTACGGCGTCACCGCAGCGTCGGCGTTGATGACGCTGGCGACGTTGTTGACCAACTTGATGATGCGCTTGGCCATGTCGTAGCCCGGCGCCGCCTTGCCGCCGATGAGCACGCAGCGCGGCGCGCCGACCTTGGTATCACCGGCCTTGATGCGGTTGTAGAGGTGGATGACGTGCAGCACGTTGAGCAGCTGGCGCTTGTACTCGTGGATGCGCTTGACCTGCACGTCGAACATGAAGTCCACCGGGAACTCGATGCGGCAGGTGCGCGCGACCATGGCGGCCAGGCGCTCCTTGTTCTCGCGCTTGATCGCGTCCCAGCGCTGCTGAAAGCCCGCATCGTCGGCCATCGGCGCGATCTTGCGAAGCTGCGGCAGATCATTGACCCAGTTGTCGCCGATGGTCTCGTTGAGCAGTTCGCGCAGGCCCGGGTTGCACATGGCCAGCCAGCGCCGCGGGGTGACGCCGTTGGTCTTGTTGTTGAACTTCTCGGGCCAGAGCTCGAAGAAGTCGCGGAACAGGCCCTCCTGCAGCAGCTTGGAGTGCAGCGCGGCGACGCCGTTGACCGAGAAGCTGCCGACGATGGCCAGATAGGCCATGCGCACCTGCTTCTCGTAGCCCTCTTCGATCAGCGACATGCGCGCCTGGCGGTCCATGTCGCCGGGCCAGCGCGAGGCCACCGTCGACAGGAAGCGCGCATTGATCTCGTAGATGACCTCCAACACCCGCGGCAGCAGGTGCTCGAACAGGCCCACCGGCCAGCGCTCCAGGGCCTCGGGCAGCAGGGTGTGGTTGGTGTAGGCCATGGTGCGGGTGGTGATGGACCAGGCCTCCTCCCATTCCATGTGGTGGTCGTCGAGGAGTTGGCGCATCAGCTCCGGCACCGAGATGGCCGGGTGGGTGTCGTTGAGCTGGAAGCAGTTGCGCTCGGCGAACTTGCTGAAGTCGCGCCCGTTGAGCCTAATCCACTCGCGGATCACGTCCTTGATGCTGGCGCTGGCCAGGAAGTACTGCTGGCGCAGCCGAAGCTCCTTGCCGTTCTCGTTGGCGTCGTTCGGGTAGAGCACCATGGTGATGTGCTCGGCGTGGTTTTTCTGCGCCACCGACTCGGGGTAACTGCCGGCGTTGAATTCGCCCAGGTCGAACTCGTCGGTAGCCGCCGCGTGCCAGAGCCGCAGCGTGTTGATGGTGTCGTTTTGGTAGCCCGGGATCGGGATATCGTAGGGCACGGCCAGCACGTCGTGGGTGTCGACCCAACGCCGGTGGGTGCGGCCCTGCTCGTCGACGAAGTCCTCGGTGCGACCGAAGAAGCGGATGCGCTGGGTGTATTCCGGTCGCTCCAGCTCCCAGGGGTTGCTGTCGCGCAGCCAGTGGTCGGGCTCCTCGACCTGATGGCCGCGCTCGATCAGCTGGCGGAACATGCCGTACTCGTAGCGCAGTCCGTAGCCCTTCACCGGCAGCTGCAGGGTCGCACAGCTGTCGAGGAAGCAGGCGGCGAGCCGACCGAGGCCGCCGTTGCCCAGGCCCGCGTCCATCTCGGCGGCGGCGATCTCCTCGTAGCGGAGCCCGAGGTCGTAGAGGGCGGCGCGCACGGACTCATCCAGGCCCAGGTTGAGCACGGCGTTGCTCAGTGTACGCCCCATCAGGAACTCCAGCGACAGGTAATAGGTGCGCTTGCAGTTGGCCTGATCCTGGGCCTGGCGGGTACGCTTCCAGCGCTCCATCAGCCGATCACGCAGGGTGATGGCCAGGGCCTTGTATGGGTAGTAGGTGTTCTTGCAGTTGCGGTCGCGGCCCAGGGTGTGGGCGTAATAGTGCTGGAAGGAGTCACTCAGTCCGTCCTTGTCCATCGACAGAGGGGCAAGGTCGAACAGGCTGGCGTTGGGTTGGCTTTCGTTGAGATCTTGGAACGGAGACATGCACTCGGGTCCAGGCGGGTCGCGGTCGGAGGGAGGGTTACAGGAGCGGGTGATGCGGCGCGAGTTGGGCCACACCCCGATTCCCGGCTGCAAAGATACCCCGGCGGGGCAGGCAACGCGACTGAAACATGCACCGTCGAGGACAATTTTGCAAAGGGGTCGCACTCCTTCGTAGGTGACGCACGGGGATGGTGCAGCTATGTCCCCAACGAAAGATAGGGGTGCAGGCCCCGGCGGGCCGAAACCCTGTCCGGGCCGCGGTCGCTGCGCCGCCGCCGGCCACCGCAGGCGCTCGCAACGGCATCGGGGCGCACGGGCAATAAGCTTATTGATTCAGTGGTTTAGCTGGTATTCCCCAGGCTTTAGACTAGTCTTGACCAGACGCAGACGGCCCGGCCCCCAGCCACCGCAAGCCATCGCATCGCATGGCGGGAACCGATGCAGGATCGTCTATGGGTTGCTTCAGATCAATACTAAGTATTGCCAATTTGTATCTTTTGGGGAAGTATAAGCCGTCCCCGGGGGATGGCCGAGACGCCATAGCGCCCCGACGGGCTCACCAAAAGAGACCGGGCGTCTCAGTCCCTCGCCTCTCCGGTATGCCGGGCAGGCGGCCGTCAGCACAACAATGATTATTCGGACGGATACGCCCCGAAATCGTCGTGTTCCAACCTGCGCTGCGCGCCGCTGACGGCGGGTGGCCTCTGGTTGGGATGCCAAACCCGGGAAAGGAGGAGCACTCCGCCCATGTTGACCTACGATGTTCTGATCGTTGGCTCCGGCGGCGCTGGCCTGTATGCCGCGCTGGAGTCCCGAATGGAAGAAGACCTGCATGTCGCGGTGCTGACGAAGGTCTATCCGACCCGCTCGCACACCGGTGCGGCCCAGGGCGGCGTCAATGCCGCCCTCGGCAATCGCGACCCGAGCGACTCCTGGGAGCAGCACTGGTTCGATACCGTCAAGGGTTCGGACTACCTGGCCGACCAGGACGCCGCCGAGCTGATGTGCCGCGAGGCACCAACGGTCATCCGCGAGATGGAGCATTGGGGTGCGCCCTTCTATCGCACCGACGAGGGTCTGATCGCCCAGCGACCGTTCGGCGGCGCCTCCAAGCCCCGCGCCTGCTATGCCGCCGACAAGGTCGGTCATATCATGCTGCACACCCTCTACGAGCAGGGCCTGCGGCACGGCGTGGACTATTTCAACGAATGGTTCGCGCTGAACCTGATCCACGACGGCCAGCGCTGCATGGGCGTCAACGCGTTCAGCATCCGCACCGGGCGCATCTACACCATCCAGGCCAAGGCCGTGATCCTGGCCACCGGCGGTCATGGGCGGTTGTACTGGACCCGCACCTCGAACGCCTACGGCAACACCGGCGACGGCTCGGCCATCGCCTACCGGGCCGGGCTGCCGTTGAAGGATATGGAGTTCATCCAGTTCCACCCCACGGGGCTTCGCCGCAGCGGCATCCTGGTCACCGAGGGTGCCCGCGGCGAGGGCGGCTACCTGCTCAACGTCGAGGGCGAGCGCTTCATGACGCGCTATGCCCCGGACAAGATGGAGCTGGGTCCCCGCGACCTGGTCTCGCGCGCCATCGAGACCGAGGTGCGCGAGGGCCGCGGCGGCCCCGACGAGGAGGTATTCCTCGACATCTCCCATCTGGGCGCCGAGCAGATCAGCGAGCGCCTGCCACAGATCCGCCAGCTCTGCATCGACTTCGAGGGCATCGACCCAGTGGAGGAGCCGATCCCGATCAAGCCCACCGCGCACTACTCGATGGGCGGCGTGCACACCGACATCAACGGCCTGACCCCGCTTGAGGGCGTCTATGCCGCCGGCGAGACCGGCTGTGTCTCGGTACACGGGGCCAACCGCCTGGGCGGCAACTCGCTGCTCGACATTCTGGTGTTCGGTCGCCGCGCCGGTCGTCACGCGATGGAATATGCCCGCCGCATCAAGCTCGGCGCCCTGTCCGACTCGGCCATGGTAGAGGCCGAGACCTGCATCAAAGAGCTGATGGAGGGCAAAGGCAAGGAGTCGGTCGCCGACATCCGCCGCGACTTGGGCCGCACCATGTCGGACCAGGCCGGCATCTACCGTGACGCCAAGGGGCTCGAGCAGGCCATGGCCACGATTGAGGAGCTCAACCACCGCTTCAGCAACCTGGCCGTCGGCGATCGCTGCACCGTCTTCAACACCGAGATGTTCGCGGCCCTGGAACTGCGCAACATGCTGATGCTGGCGGAGGTGACGACCCTCGGCGCGCTCAAGCGCGAGGAGTCCCGCGGCGCCCACTTTCGCGAGGACTTCCCCAAGCGCGACGACGCGCAATGGCTCAAGCATTCGGTGGTCAAGCTCGGCGCGGACGGACACGCCGAGCTGAGCTTCGACCCGGTGACCATCACCGAGTTCGAGCCCCAGGCCCGGACCTATTGAGCCCGTTGCGGCCCGGGGCAGGGATGGTTCACGGGTCGCCCAACCGCAGAGCCATCGCAGGGGCCGCCTCGCCCCGACAGTATTTGAAGACCGGGCCCGCGCTGACGCCGTGTCTTCGCGGCGCTGCGGTTGGCACTGACCAGGGCGCCGAGCCCAAACGCAATCGCATCACAACAAGACCACGCTGTACCCACCTGTGCCGGAGGAGACTCCGGGAGGCAATCCATGGCACCCGCTAAGATCACTCCCGTCCGGGAGAGCATGCTGGCGAACATCCGCATCCAGCGCTTCACCCCGGGCAAAGACCGCTCGCCGTACTACGACAACTTCAAGCTCGAGGTCGACACCGGCATGACCGTCCTCTCGGCCCTGCGCCGGATCAAGGACACCCAAGACAGCAGCCTGACCTTCCGCGCCTTCTGCCGCTCGGCCATCTGCGGCTCCTGCACGGTGCGCGTGAACGGCCGCTCGGTGCTCGCCTGCTCCACCCAGCTGCTGCCCATCCTCAAGGACTTTCGCGCCGGCTCGGTAACCATCACGCCGATGGCCAGCCTGCCGGTGCTGCGCGACCTGGTGGTGGATATCGACCCGATCATCGACCGCCTGGCGAAGATGCACCCGTATCTCATCGAGAACCCGGAACGGGTGCCCGAGGCCCTGGACCGTGAATCGCTGATGAGCCAGGACGAGCTCAACCAGTTCGACTACATGACCGACTGTATCCTCTGCGGCGCCTGTTACTCGGCCTGCTCGTCGGTCAAGGCCGACAAGGGCTACGCCGGTCCGCTGACCTTTGCCAAGGCCTACCGCTTCTCGGTGGACACCCGCGACAACTTCAGAGGTACCCGCGACCAGGCGGCCATCGACCAAGGGCTCTGGTCCTGCGTGCAGTGCCGCAAGTGCATCCGCGTCTGCCCCAAGGACACCCGCCCGGCGGATACCATCCGCCGCGCCCGCAAGCTGACCATCGACGACGGCATCCAGGACACCCCGGGTCCCGCCGCGCCAAGGCCTATGTGGCCGACATCGAGAAGTTCGGTCAGGTCAATAAGCCGATGCTGCCGGTGGTGGTCTTCGGCACCCGCGGTTGGGATGCCATCGAGGCGGCCGAGAAGGGACTGGAGAAGCACGGCATCGAGCCGACCCGCCGCGTCTGCACCCTCGACGGCAAGGACGGCGCCGCCAAGGTGCTGGAGAAGGTCCGAGAGGTCGAGGCCGAACAGGCCCGTCAAGCCAAGTCGCAGGAGGTCAAGCCATGAGCAGCGCCACGATCGATGCCCGCAATCTGGTCGGCGACCTGTCGCCGGAGGCCGCCCCGGATGGCCCGGTGGCCATCCCCACCGATGACGGACGCCTGCACTACGCCTTCTACTCGGGCTGCTGCTTCCAGGGCGCCGATGCCCGCTTCTTCGACATCCTCTGCCAGGTGTTCGACAAGGTCGACGTGGACCTGCACCTGATCCCGGATGCGGTCTGCTGCGGCGCCGGCGTCATCGAGGAGCGCTCCGAGCTGGCCTCGCTCGCCATCAACGCCCGCAACATGGCCGCCGCCGAGCGCATGGGGCTGCCGTTCTTCACCCCCTGCTCGACCTGCTTCAACGTCATCTCCAACGTGCAGAAGCGCCTGGACGAAGACACCAAGCTGTTGGACCAGGTCAACGAGATCCTGGCCGTCGACGACATCGAGTACAAGGGCGAGGCCAAGCTCACCCACACCCTGTACATCCTGGCCCAGGACGTCGGCCTGCAGAAGCTCGCCGACCGCGTCACCCATCCCCTGCACGGGCTGCGCGTGGCCTCGTTCTACGGCTGCCATACCCGCAACCCGGCGGACATCCAGGGCTACGAGTCCTCCGACAACCCGACCTCGCTGGAGGACGTGCTGCGCGTGCTCGGCGCCGACATCGTCGACTACGAGACCCGCAACGCCTGCTGCGGCTATCATGGCGCCTGGCCCAACCCGGAGATCTCCAAGACCATGACCGGCAACGTGCTCGAGGGTGCGCACAAGCAGGACGTGGACCTGATGGTCACCTCCTGTCCGCTCTGCTTCAAGAACCTCGACGGCGTCCAGCCCAAGGCCGTCGCCGCCGCCGGCAAGGACTTCCAGATGCCCGTGCTCTACCTGCCCGAGCTGGTGGGACTGGCCTGCGGCATGAGCGCCGAGGACATGAAGCTCGATTTCCATACGGTGCCGGTCAGCGTCCGGCTCTAACCAAAACGAACGACCAAGGGGTCTTATCAAGTCATGAAACGGAACAAGATTGCCGTCGTCGGCGGCGGCCAGATCGGCGGCATCCTGGCGCTGCTGCTCGCCGAGCATGAGCTGGGCGACGTGACCATCGTCGATATCCCGGAAAAGGGCGATTTCGTCGCCGGCAAGGCACTGGACATCGCCGAGGGTCTGCCCCACGGTGGTCAGGACGCCAAGCTGGTGGGCGCCGGCGACTTCGCAGCCCTCGAGGGCTGCGATGTCGTCGTGGTCACCGCCGGCGTGCCGCGCAAGCCCGGCATGTCCCGCGACGACCTGCTCAACGTCAACCTCAAGATCACCCGCGGCGTTGCCGAGGCGGTCAAGGCCCATGCCCCCGATGCCTTCGTCATCCTGACCACCAACCCGCTGGATGCCATGGTCTACGCCTTCCACAAGCTCTCCGGCCTGCCCAAGCAGCGCGTCTGCGGCATGGCCGGGGCCCTGGACGGCGGGCGCTTCCGCGCGTTCATCGCCATGGAGACCGGGCTGTCCAACAAGGACGTCTGCGCCACCGTCCTCGGCGGCCACGGCCCCAGCATGGTCCCGCTGGTGCGTACCGCCACCGTTGCCGGCGTGCCCATCACCGATCTGCTGAGCGCCGAGCAGATCGCGTCCATCGTCCAGCGCACCCGCGACGCCGGTACCGAGCTGGTCAATCTCTACGGCATCGGCAGCGCCTATATCAGCCCTGCCCAGTCCTGCTTCGAGATGGTTGATGCCTACCTCAAGGACAAGAAGCGGGTCATCTCCGCCGCCGCGCTCTGCGAGGGCGAGTTCGGCGTCGACGGGCTGTTTATCGGCGTGCCCACGGTCATCGGTGCCGGCGGCATCGAGCGCGTCATCGACTTCCCGCTGAGCGACGACGAGCGCGCGATGCTCGACTCCACCATCGCCTCGGTCAAGAAGACCGTCGGCGAGACCGGGCTGTAGACTGGCGCGTACGGCGCTTCGCCTGCGCCGCCGAGCCGCAGAGATCGCCCAGCGGCGACCACGGCATTTCCCCACATCGGGGATGCCCGTCCATGCCGTAATTGCTCGGGTCTCTGCGGTTTCGGCGCCTTGGAGTATCGATTGATTATCACCCCCGAAGAACGCGACGCGGTCTATAAAACGATCTTCTCCCGCCGCGATGTCCGCGGCGAATTCCAATCCGACCCGATCCCCGATGATGTGCTGCGGCGTGTCCTGACGGCGGCTCACCATGCCCCGAGCGTCGGCTTCATGCAGCCCTGGGATTTCGTGTTGGTGCGCAAGCGGGAGACCAAGCAGCGCATCAAGGACGCCTTCACCATCGCCCACGAGCAGGCGGCGGAGCTGTTCGATGACGCGCGGGCGCAACGCTATCGCGCCCTCAAGCTGGAGGGCATCCTGGAGGCGCCGCTCGGCATCTGCGTGACCTGCGACCGCACCCGCACCGGGCCCGTTGTCATCGGCCGCACCGCAACCCCGGAGATGGACCTGTACAGCGCCGTTTGCGCCGTGCAGAACCTCTGGCTGGCGGCACGGGCCGAGAATCTCGGTGTCGGTTGGGTCAGCATCATCCACAACGACGCCCTGCGCGGGATCTTGGCAATCCCCGAGCATGTGATTCCCATCGCCTACCTCTGCGTCGGCTATGTCGCCTTCTTTCATGACCAGCCCGAACTCGAAGCACGGGGCTGGCTGCCCAGGCTGGACCTGGACGCCTTGATCCATGAGGAGGGCTGGCGTCCGGCAGGGCAATAGCGGGGGCCCCGCCCCACGGACCGATCGCGGCGGATCGGCCGCCGAGGCGGGGCCGGCTCAGCCGCCCTGCTTGGCCACCAGCTGCTCGGCGCTGCCATGCAGATACAGGTGAACGTCGCGCTGCGGGAAGGGGATGCCGATGCCGGCGGCGTCGAAGCGCTTCTTCACCGTCTTGGTGATGTCCCAGTAGACACCCCAGTAGTCGGCGGTGCGCGTCCAGGGGCGGACGATGAAGTTGACCGAGCTGTCGCCAAGGGTATGCAGGGCGATGGTCGGGGCCGGGTCTTTGAGGACCTGCGGGTGCGCGCCGATGACTTCCTCCAAGATCGCCTGGGCCTGGTCGATGTCGGCGTCGTAGGCGATGCCGAATTCCATATCGACGCGGCGCTCGCCCACCCCGGTGGCGTTGGTGATCACGTCGCCGAAGATCTTGTTGTTGGGCACCACCATGATCTTGTTGTCGAAGGTCTTGATGGTGGTGGAGATCAGGTTCATCGACTTGACCGAGCCTGAGGCGCCGCCGGCATCGACGACGTCACCGACGTCGAACGGCCGGAACAGGAGGATCATGATGCCGCTGGCGAAGTTGCTCAGCGAGTCCTGCAGGGCGAAGGCGATGACGAAGCCGGCGGCGCCGACGACGGCGAGCAACGGGCCGACGCTGACCTCCAGCGCGGCCAGGGCCATGATGACGCCGACGGCCATGACCACCCAGCGCGTCATCTTGACCAGGAAATCCTCCAGCAGCCGCGAGGTGCCGCGCACCCTGCGCAAGCCGCGGTGGATACCGGCGCTGAGCAGCCGCGACAGCACCCAGGCGGCGATCAGCACGCCGAAGAAGCGCAGCAGATTCAGGCCCAGTCGGATGCCGCCCTCCTCGGAGGTGACCCAGCCCCTGATGGCGATCCAGGCCGAGGTGGTGTCCTGGACATCTACATCGACACCGGAGATGGCGCGGATGTAGAGCCGGTGGTCGGTGATCAGGGCGAGCGTGTCGGCATCGCTGTCGGCGGTCTTGGCCTCCAGCGCCGCGAGCGCCGCCTTGAGACGATCGACCAGCACCTTGCGCTCCTCGCGCATGTTCGCGACGGTCTCCAATAGGATGCGCTTTTCTTGGCGCTTGGCCTCCTCGGCGGCGGCCAGGGCCTCGGCGCGGGCGAGCAGCTCGGGGCTGGCCTCGCCGTCGGCCACCAGCGCCTCGGCGCCTGCCTCCGCCTCGGTCGCCGCCTCGGCGGCGGCATCGGCCTGGGCGCTGACCGCAGCGGTGGCGGCAGCGGCCTGATCGGTGGCGCTGCGTGCCTCGCGCACCGCGTCCACCAACTCGTCGCTGCCGACCTGCTCGATGGCCTGGTCGATCGCATCTTGGGCGTCGGCGACCCTGCCGGCGGCGTCCTCGGCGGTCTGCGCCAGGTCCTCGGCGCCGGCGTCGGCGCCATCCTGCCGCAGCTCGCCGATGCGCTCGCGCATGGCGGCCGTGCGCTCGGCGGCGCCGGCCGCCGCGTCGACATGGGCCTGGACCTCGGTCATCTGCTCCTTGGCCTCGCGCGCGGCCTCCTGCACATCGGCGATGGCATCCGGGTCGCCACTGGCGCTGGCCTCCTCGGCTTGGGTGCGCACCGCCTCAAGCCGCTCCTTGGCCAGTTCGGCCTGCTCGCGCACGGCCGCCGCCTCGGCGATCTCGTTGTTCTGGCGCCGGACGATGACCTCGGCGGCGGCGATCTGCTCGGCCTTGGTCTGGACCAGCCCCTGCCAGGCGTTGGTCTCGACAACGAGCTGGCCCCTGGTCAGGGGCTTGAGGATCACCTCCAGCTCCTCAACCGGTATTTGCGGGTCGACGGTGGTCAGTGCCTCCGGGGCGGACGACTCGTCGGCTGTCAGGGATGCCGGTAGCAGGTTGAGGGGTATGAGCAGGGCAAACAGGGGCCAAGGCCGCATGGTGACTCCTTCGTCGATGTTGATTGGGGTTGGGAACATGTGCGAGACCATCCGGAGAGCCGTGGCCCGGCCTGAGGCTGTCGCTGCGGCGCCCCTTAAAGAACCCATGGTCGAGGGGGATTGGGGGCATAAGCGTCCATCTTACAGTCCGACCGGGGCACAAGAGCGCAGACCCGGATGCCGTTGGCGGCGAACGCCGCCGAGGTTGGGCTCATTGCCGTCGTCAGCGCGGTGAACGCATGCTCGACCACGACAACGGCCTCCGGTCAGCTCAGGCGTCGGCGGATGCCGTCGGCGGCCATCAGTCCGTTGACGGCGGCGCCGATGATGCCGCGGGACTTGCCCGCCCCGTCGCCGGCCACGAACAGACCCTGGACCTTGGTCTCCAGGTCGTCGCTGGTGGGGTAGCGCACGTCGTAGAACTTGACCTCGGGGATGTAGATGGTGGTCGATGGGTGGGCAACCCCGGGCAGCACCCGCGTGAGCAGCGCGATGCCTTCTTCCAGGTTGCGGACGATGCGTCCGGGATAGGCGAAGGCGATGTCCCCCGGGGTGACGCCCGGTTCCGGCGGCAGCGTCGGTGTCATCTTGTCGAAGCCGGTGGTGGCGTCGAAGAAGGTCTCCAGCCGTGAGCGTCGCCCGGCGAGCAGATCTCCGCGGCGTTGCACCACCAGGTTGTCGCCGCCGCCCCAGAAGTTGGCGAAGCGGGCGACCTGCCGACCCATCTCTGCAGGTCCTGCAGGGGCTCGGTCATGGTGACGGTGTTGAGACTGGCAAAGTTGGTGTTGGCGGTCTTGCGCGCCTTCAGCGCTACGCCGTTCACCACGCGGAAGACCTTATGATCCTCGAAGAGCACCCGACCGCCGGGGTTGGTGCAGAAGGTGCGGGTGCGGTCCTGGTAGGTGGGGGGTGACGAAGACCAGCTTGGGGTCGTAGAGGGGGACGGTGATCTCGTCGTAGACGGCGGCGGCGACCTCGACCTGGCAGCCGATGTCGATGGCGCCCCAGCCGGTGTTGGCGCCGCCGAGGCTGCGCGCCTGCTCGCGCATCCAGTGCGCGCCCTCGCGACCGGGGCAGGCGAGCAGGCAGCGGGCCTGAATGGCGCCGGCGGCGGTGGTCAGCCGGAAGCCGCCCTCATCGGTGCGATGGATAGCGGTCACCTCGGTGCCGAGGTCGACCCGCCCGCCCCGCGTGCGGATGGTATCGGCCATGGCCCCGGTGACCCGGTGGGCAAAGTCGGTGCCCATGTGGCGCTGCTTGACCGGCACCAGGGTGATGTCCCAGTCGCCCTTGGGCGTGCGTTGGCGCACCCAGGAGACCCGCTCCAGCCAGGCACGGACCGCGGCCTCGTCCTCGCCGTATACGGTGGGGTCGGCACCGTGGTCGAGGAAGGCGGCGTCGACCTGGTCGATCAGCGCCGCCGCCTGCGCCTCGGTAAGCCGCAGCTCGCCCAGATCCAGGCCGATGTGGGGCGACAGGTTGAGCTTGCCGTCGGTGTAGCCGCCGGCGCCGCCGGCGTGGGAGCGGCGGTCGACAACGAGCACGTCGAGATCCTCGGCCAGGGTCATGGCCGCGAACAGGCCGGCGGGGCCGGCGCCGAGAATGACGACGTCGGCGATTTGGTCAGGGCTGGACATGGCAGGCTCCGTTGGGCAACAGGTCGGCGAGACGCGGAATGCGGACAAGATACACCCCTGACCCGCGCCGGCATCGAGCGGGGCGCGTTCTTCACCTGCCGGGGGCGCCCCTAGTGCAGCGCTGCGGAAGTCCCGAGGCCACCGGCGCTGTGGGAGCGACTTGCAGTCGCGATCTTCCGCGTCGCGGCAGTCGCGATTGCAAATCGCTCCCACAGGTGCCGCCGGTCTCGTCAGTTTCGCGGCAAAGCACTAGCCTGTCGAAATCCGTTGATCCAGCCGACCATGCTCCGCCTGGAATTTGGCTTTTCGCCTACGGGGCGATTGCCGGAAGCAGCACTCGCCGGTACACCGCTTGCCTGCGGCAGGCCGGCTGAGGCTCGGTGTCCGGGCTGCCCTTTCGGCGTGTCGGGGACGATCGCTACTTTTTGGAACTACGAAACACGCGAAAGATACGACAGGGGGAGTTGGATGGACGGGCTTTACGGCCCTTTTTCGCGCTTTTCGCGTGTTTCGTAGTTCCCTCTTCCTGGACCGATCCTTCGTGTTCTTCGCGGTTCAAATTCCGGATCTGCGACGAAGGCGCCCTCAACGCACCTGATCCACCTCACTCGCCTAGGCACGTCGCCCGCAAACCGCTCGCCTTCCTACCTTC